>NZ_JBEPSX010000010.1:0-228397 GCF_040548995.1 Rhodococcus sp. PvR044 | reverse complement strand
AGCAACTTCCACTTCACGACAGGAGACCTTCCCTGTTCAACGACCAGTCACAGCGTGTCGTCGCAATCCCTCAACCAACCTGCCTGGGCAGTACATCTAGGCGGCTCCGCCGCCCGTGCGCGGTTGACTAGTCCCCACACTCGTCAACCGCGCACAGGCGCGTCGCGCCTTCCCAACCCACTTTTCGAGGAGAACTTTCACATGACCGTTCGTGTCGGCTACTTCCCGCACAACAACTCCCTGTTCGTCCTGCGTCACCGCGGCATCCTCGAAAAGGCGCTGCCCGAGGTGGAATGGGTTGACCTGCGCGCCCTTCCGGAGGCCGAGGCCGTGAATCCCAAGACCGGTCTGCCGAGCCTGCACTCCGACTGGCTGTTCACCGAGGGTGGCTACGACGTCATCGGGACCGGCTTCACCCCGCCGCTGACCGCCCTCGCCAAGGGCCACGACGTGGTCTACATCGGCATCTCCGGCCCCCGCGTGGAGAACGGCCGGCTGGTGGCCCTCGCGAGCTCGGGCATCGAGACGGCCGCGGACCTGAGTGGCAAGAGGGTGGGGATCGCGCACGGCTCCTGGCAGACCACGCTGCTGTTGTTCGCGCTGGAGACCGCCGGGCTCAGCTGGGCAGACGTCGAACCGGTCGACACCGGCGTGAACGACGGCGCCGAGGCGCTGTTGCGCGGCGACTTGGACGCCTGGGTCGGCGCCTACCCGGGCCTCGAGGCGCTCGAGAAGTCCCACGAGCTGAAGATCCTCGTGGACACCGAGTCGCTGTTCAGCCACCCGTCGCTGTGGTTCACCCGCCGGGATTTCGCGGAGAACAACCGCGAGGCGCTCGAGGCGGTCATCGCGGCCCTGCAGGAGTCCGACGCGTGGATCGAGGCCAACCCGCGCGAGGCCGCGCAGTACTTCGTCGACGATGCCCTCGCCCGCGGCGATCGGGCCGACCTGGACCGCTGGGAGCGCGCGCTGCGCGGCCGCCCGTTCGGCCTGAACCGGGTCAGCGAGGCGTTCCTCGACGAGCAGCAGCGGGCGGGGGAGTTGTTGGCCGCCAACGGGCTGCTGTCGAGGCCGGTCGACGTGCGCGCCGCGGTGGTGCCGTGGATCGGTGAGGCGGTGGAGGCGGCCCGGTCAGTCGCGAGCGTCTAGCAACGGCCTGGGTGTCCGCTCGCCTGCTCCGATGGTCGGGCGAGCGGGCGTGCCCAGGCTTCTAGGTTGCCCCTCGTGCCTGGAACTGGTCGAGTCGCCGCTCGATCACGGTTCCCGCCGGCCAGTGCGCCGCGATCGCAAGCATGTCGCCCGCCAGCTCGCCTGCGAGGTTCGGCGGCCACCCGGCCTGCGCGAGCCCGGATCGGAGTGCCTCGACGTAGTCGTCTCCTGTGAACCCTGCGAGTTCGGCCACTCGGGCAGTGGTGGTGGCGCGGTGCGAGTTGAGGCCGCTGAATGCCCGTCCGCAACCGCAGCCGCCGTCGGGATCGGCTTCGTCCCTGGCACATACGAGGCCAATCCACACGAGTTCGCCTTCGACGCAGAAATCGAAGTCGTTGTCTCGCTGCCCCTGAGTTCGAGCCGTTGCCACCAGTCCCCGCATCGTGATGCCCCCTCCGGTCGGTTGCGCGCAGTGTGGCAGTCACGTCCGACACTGTGAGACGGGATCGCGAGTTTGACGGCATTTGGCCGGCGTCCTGGCACGATGGACGTCATGGACGAGGTGAAGTACGCCGAGGACCTGATGGTCGGCGACGTCATCGATCTCGGCTCGCATACCGTCGGCGAGGCCGAGATGGTGGACTTCTCGACCGTGTGGGATCCACAGGACTCCCATCTCGACGCGGCGGCGGCCGCCGACGGCTACTTCGGCGGGCTCATCGCCAGCGGGATCCACACCACCGCCGTCTACCAGCGGCTCGCGGTTCTCGGCGCCTATCGGTACTGGAGCGTGATCGGCGCCCGCGGGCTGCGCGACGTCCGGTTCCTGCGCCCCGTGCGTCCCGGTGACGTGCTGACCGGACTGCTGGTGATCGACGAGGTCGAACTGGACGATCGCGGCCGCGGGCTGGTGACCACGACCGGTCAGCTGGCGGACGCGCAGGGCCGGGCGGTGTTCAGCCTGCTCACCGAGCTGTACCTGCACCGTCGGCCCTGACGCCGTTCCTATCCGCGCAGGCACCGGAAGAACGCCCGCACGTCGCCCACCAGCAACTCCGGCACCTCCAGCGCCGCGAAGTGCCCGCCTTCGTCGAACTCGCTCCAGTGAACCAGCGTCGGGTGCGCCTTCTCCGAGACGCTGCGGACCGGACGGACGATGTCGTGCGCGAACACCGCCATCCCGAGCGGCGCGACGCCGGTCGGTCCGTCGCCGCGCGGTCCGCCGGACTCGAACGTCAGCCGCGCCGAGGATCCGGCGGTGCCGAAGAACCAGTGCAGCGAGACGTCGGTCAGCAGCACGTCGTCCGGCAGCGGGTGCGCCGGGTCGGTCCACTCCCTGACCTTGTCGGCGATCCAGGCCAGCTGCCCGGACGGTGAGTCGGTGAGGGAGTAGGCGATGGTCTGCGGGCGGGTGGCCTGCATCTGCATGTAGCCGGGCCTGTTGGCGAGGAAGTTCCGGATGACCTCGACCCGCGCGGCGTCGCCGTCGGAGAGCCCCTCGGTCGCGACGGGTCCGTGCGGCAGGTAGTTGACGTGCACGCCGATCACGTTCTCGGGCGCCGCGATTGCGAGCTGCTGGGAGACTCCGGAGCCCCAGTCTCCGCCCTGTGCGCCGTATCGCTCGTATCCCAGCCGGTTCATCAGCTCGGCGAAGGCGCGGGCGACGCGGGCGGTGTCCCAGCCGCGGTCGCGGGTCGGGCCGGACGGCCCGAAGCCTGGGATCGACGGGATCACCAGGTGGAAGGCGTCCGCGGGATCGCCGCCGTGCGCGCGGGGGTCGGACAGCGGGCCGATGACGTCGAGGAATTCTATGAACGAGCCCGGCCAGCCGTGGGTGAGGATCAGCGGCGTCGCGTCCGGCTCGGGGGAACGGACGTGCAGGAAATGCATAGTGGCGCCGTCGATCTCGGTGACGAACTGCGGGTGGCGGTTCAGGGCGGCCTCGTGTGCGCGCCAGTCGTATCCGTCGCGCCAGTAGTCGGCCAGTTCCCGCATCCGGCCGAGCGGGATGCCGTAGTCCCAGCCGGCCTCGTCGAGCTCGTCGGGCCAGCGGGTGCGGGCCAACCGGTCGCGCAGGTCGTCGAGCGCGGACTGCGGGATGTCGATCCGGGACGGGCTGATGGTCGTGTCGGGCATCGGAACCTCCTGCGTTGATCGTTGGCGACGCCAACGATAACAGAACTTGTTGGTAGCGCCAACGGTTACTAGGATGGTGCGCATGGAGTCCATCGATGACGGCCCGCCGACCGCGCTGCGACGCTCGCCGACCTGGCTGATGGGGCAGGCGGGCATTCACGCCCAGCGGCTGCTCAATGAGCGGATGGCCGAGGTTGGGGCGCACCGCTGGCACTACTCGGTGCTGTCCGCGCTCGCCGAGAACGGTCCGCTCAGTCAGGCCTCGCTCGGCCGTCTCTGTCGCCTCGATCGCAGCGATATCGCCGCCGTGGTCGGCGAATTGGAGGGCGGCGGGTATCTCGTGCGCGAACCGGATCCGGTGGACCGGCGCCGCAACGTCGTCACGATCACCCCCGAGGGGAGTCGGCACCAGCGGCGGTTGGAGGCCCTGGCGGTCGAGGCGCAGGAGGATCTGCTCGCGCCGCTCGGCGCGGGGGAGCGTGAGACGTTGATCGCGCTCGTCGAGCGGCTGGTCGAACATCAGTCCGGGCGGCGGGGAGCCGGCTGGGCCTAGGTATGGGAACGAATTGTGTTCTCGCGCAACGCTAATAGGTGCTTACGACGGTGGTGAATTGAGGTTAACTTCAGTATTGACGGCGGGTATATGGGTGGTTACTATCCAGTAAGTTTGTGACGGCGGCCACCCGGGCGATCGAGCGTCACCGGAGAATCCATGGGGGGTTCGAGTAGCGATGCGCACACGGATGGCTCGACGAGGGTCGCTCGCGCGGACCGGAACGCTGGCCCTGGTCGGCGCCCTGGCGATCGGCCTCGCCGTCGCGCCGGGCGGCGTCGCGTCCGCCGACCCGAGCGGGGGAGCGGACGGCGCGAAGTGGCAGGCCACCGCCGACGCCGCGCCGGAGTACCCGGTCGTCGCGATCGACTGGGACGTGCCGATCACGATGGGCGACGGGACCGTGCTCAAGGCCAACGTCTACCGCCCCGCGGACGCGTCCGGCAAGCCGATCGACACCAAGATGCCGTCGATCCTGAACGTGACGCCGTACACCAAGCTGATCAGCAACCTGGTCGACTCGATGATGGCCGTGCCCGGACTCGAGGACACCCTCGTCGACCTGGTCAGCTCCTACGACCTCGCCGGCACCCCGCTCGACGGCGTCGGCGAGACCGCGAAGGTGCTCACCGGCGGCGGCATGCGCGTCTTCGCCGTGAACCGGGACCTCATCCGCAGCGGCTACACGCAGGTGGTCGTCGACACCCGTGGCACCGGGTTCTCCCAGGGAGATTGGCAGACACTCGGCCCGCGTGAGCAGCAGGATTCCGTCGAGATCATCGACTGGATGAGCAAGCAGTCGTGGTCGAACGGCAAGGTCGGCATGGGAGGCGTGTCCTATTCCGGGATCAACTCCCTCCAGGCCGCCGGCTACCGCCCGCCCGCGCTGAAGGCGATCTTCCCCATGGAGCCGGGGAACGACCTGCTCCGCGACATCGTCGGAACCGGAGGCGGACTCGGCGTCGGCTTCATGCCGCTGTGGCTCGCGCTCGTCAACGGGACCAAGCTCATTCCCGACGTGCAGTCCCTCGTGCAGGGGCGGTTCGACCAGCAGTGGCTGCAGGACCGGTTGCGCGACCCGCTCACCCTGATCGCCGAACTCCGCGAGGCGATGACAGCCCCGACGGTCAACGATCTCGATCCCACCACGCTGGGCGTCGCGCAGGACGGCACCTTCTATCAGGAGCGGAAGGCCAACGTGGAGAACATCGCGGTGCCCACCATGCTCTACGGCGCCTGGCACGACATCTTCGCCAACAGCGAGCCCCGCGTCTACAACGCGATCCCGCTCCCCGCCGGGCAGAAGCAGCTGATCATGAGCGACAACTACCACGTCACCTTCGGCGGCGGATTCGGCGAGGCGGGCGCCCCGCCGCGGCTCGACGTCCTCGAGCGGGCCTGGTTCGACAAGTGGCTCAAGGGGATCGACAACGGCATCGACCGTTACGGCCCGGTCACGCTGTACCAGCAGGGCAACGGCTGGACGACCACCGACCAGTTCCCCCGTGCGGGCGTCGAGTACCAGCGGATGTACCTCTCGGACGCGCCGAGCGGGACCGCGGGCCACGCCGCGCGCGACGGCAGCCTCGTCGCGGCGACGCCCCAGAGTTCGGCGCGTCTGACGGCCGCCCCCGGGCTGCGCGGGTTCTGCTCCCGCGACGGCGCGCAGGGGACCGCGGGCATGACCGTGATCCTGGGCTCGGTGTGCAGCAAGGACTCCCGGTTCCAGGAGGCCGAGGGGCTCGCGTTCACCAGCGCCCCGGTCGCGGAGCCGACCGAACTGTCCGGGCCGGTGAACCTGCACCTGGAGACGGTCCTCGACGCACCCGACGGCTTCTGGGCGGTCACCCTCAATGACGTTGCGCCCGACGGCACCTCGACCACGCTCACCAACGGCGCCCTCACCGCGTCGCTGCGCGAGGTCGACGAGGCGCAGAGCCAGCGGTCGGCGAACGGGGACTACGCCGAGCCGCACCACAAGCTGACGGTGTCCGCGCGCAAGCCCGTCATCCCGGGCCAGGTGACGCCGGTGGACATCAACCTGGTGCCCACTGACGCGCTGCTCAAGCCGGGGCACCGGCTGCGGGTGGACGTCTATGCCGCCAGCGTCCCCCGGTACCTGCCGCTCGGCCCGATGATGGCCGACGGCCAGAACCGGCCGCAGCACGTGCAGCTGTCGCCAGAGCGGCCCAGCTTCCTGAACCTGCCGCTGGTCGGGGCGAGCGCCTGGTAGCGGCGCGGGGCTACTTCTGCCCCGCCATGATGAGCTTGGCGGTGGTCTCGAGCCGGTCGGCGATCTGCTCGTAGGACTCGTAGCCCATGCCCGCGCGGACCAGCGCCCCGGACCACGCGATCTCGAGCGCGTCGAGCACCTCCGGGGCGTGCCCCGGGCCGAGGGCGGCGATCAGCCGGCCCCGGATGTCCATGCCGATCCGCAGGCGCAGGTGCTCGACGTCGGGGTCGTTGCCCAGGATCGCCGTGGTGCTCGCCGCCGCCAGGGCGGGCTCGTCGGAGACGAGCAGCGCGACATCGCGCAGCACCCGGCAGACCCGGGCGACCGGATCGAGGTCGGTGGGCACCTCCCGCGGGACCGCGTTCAGGCGCCGCCAGAACACCTCCGCGACGAGGTGGCTCTTCGACGAGAAGTAGGTGTACGCGGTCGCCGCGGCGACGCCCGCCTCCGCCGCAACCATGCGGACGGTGAGGCCCGAGAATCCCTGCTCACGCAGCACCGCGACCGCGGCCGTGGTCAGCTTGTCGACGGTCTCGGCCTGCTGCTCGGTCAGGCGCCGGCGAGTGGATTCGAACTTGGCTTCACTAGACACATGTCCAGACGCTACTGGAAGCGGGGGGACTCGGGCAAAGGGTCGGGCTCGGCTCGATCACCAGCCCGCGGGCAGGGCCGTGAAGTCCGGCTGGCGGCCCTCCGCGAACGCGGTGAGGGCCTCGATGTTGGCGGGGCCGCCCATCAGGTCGCGGAAGCAGGCGTTCTCCCGCTCGCGTGCGGCGTCGATCTCGGCCCGCAGCGGCTCGGTCATCGTGCGCTTGACCGCGATCAGGCTGGAGATCGGCTTGGCGGCAAGCACTTCGGCGTGCCTGCGGGCCTCGCCCATCAGCTCGTCCGGCTCGCAGACCCGCCAGACCAGTCCCATCTCCTTCGCCTGCGCGGCGTCGATCCACTCCGAGGACATCAGCAGCCAGGCCGCGTTCTGCCTGCCGACCAGCTGGGGCATCAGGTAGCTCGAGGCCGCCTCGGGTGCGACGCCGAGGCCGGTGAACGGGCACTTGAGCTTGGCGGTGGTCGACATGAAGGCCAGGTCCGCGAAGCCGAGCACCGTCGCGCCGATGCCGAGCCCGATCCCGTTGACCGCGCAGATCAGCGGCTTGGGGAACTCGACAAGCGCGTCGAGCAGCCCGGGGAACCCGTGCTTGCCCGGCCGGAAGTCGGGATCGGTGGTGCGGGCGTGCATCTCGCGCAGGTCCGTGCCCGCGCTGAACGCGCGCCCGCTGCCGGTGAGCAGCAGCACCGCGACGTCGGGGTCCTCGGCGGCCGCGCGCAGGGCCTCGGTGGTGGCGTCGTAGAGCGCCTCGTCGAACGCGTTCAGCGCGTCGGGCCGGTTGAGGGTGATCGTCCGGACGCGCTTGTCGTCGGTGATGAGGAGGCTCATCGTTGCATGCTAGAACGTGTTGCAGTTTTGGGGAAGGGTGTCGGTGCCGACGCCGGTCGGGCGGTGCTGTCCGGGCGTCCCTCCGTACATCGTTAGCATTGGCACCAAGTAGCGGCCGGCCGAGAGGCGCGGCCCGGTTCGGACACCCGAGAAGGCGGTCGACGTCGTGAAGAAGTACCTCCCCAGCTGGCACGACGACGAGGTCCGTGCGCTCTCCGAGCTCGCGGCCGGATTCTTCGAGCGGGAGGTGGTGGCGCACAACGACAAGTGGGACGCCCAGCACCGCATCGACCGCGAGGTGTGGCTCAAGGCAGGTGAGCTCGGCCTGCTGTGCTGCTCCATCCCGGAGGAGTACGGCGGCGGTGGCGGCACCTTCGCGCACGACCTCGCCGTCTTCGAGGCCCAGGGCTACGCCGGCGATCTCGCCCTCGGGATCTCCGTGCACAGCGGCATCGTCCCGCACTACATCGCCGAGTACGGCTCCGAGGAGCAGAAGAAGACGTGGCTGCCGGGCATGGCGACCGGGGAGATCCTCACCGCCATCGGCATGACCGAGCCCGGCGCCGGCTCGGACCTCAAGGCCATCAAGACCACCGCCATTCGCGACGGCGACGACTACATCGTCAACGGCTCCAAGACGTTCATCACCAACGGCGCCTCCGCCGACATGATCGTGCTTGTCGTCAAGACCGACCCGAAGGCGGGCGCCAAGGGCGTGTCCCTGCTGATCGTCGACCTGCGCGACTGCCCGGGATTCGTCGTCGGGCGGGTGCTGGACAAGGTGGGCCAGCACGGCGCCGACACCTCCGAGCTCTCGTTCACCGACGTGCGGGTGCCGGTGTCGAACCTGCTCGGCGACGCCGAGGGGCAGGGCTTCGGTCAGCTGATGGCGCAGCTGGTGCAGGAACGGCTGATCATCGGCGCGCAGGCGTCGGGCGCGATGAACCGGGCCGTGCAGGAGACCGTCGCGTACACGAAGTCGCGGCAGGCGTTCGGGCACAGCCTCTTCGAGTTCCAGAACACCGCCTTCGAGCTGGCCGAGTGCCAGACCATCGCGCGCACCTGCGAGGTGTTCCTCGACCACTGCATCCAGTCGCACCTGCGCGGTGAGCTGGACCCGTCCGAGGCGGCGATGGTCAAGTACTGGCTCACCGAGCAGCAGTGTGCGGTGATCGACCGGTGCGTCCAGCTCTACGGCGGCTACGGCTACATGCGCGAGTACCTGATCGCCCGGATGTACGAGGACGCCCGCGTCCAGAAGATCTACGCCGGGGCCAACGAGGTGATGAAGGGAATCATCGCGAAGTCGCTGTAGCCGCTGCCGGGCGCCCGAGATCGACGCCCGGCCCGCTCAGTTCGACTGCCGGAGTAAGTCGGCCGCCCTTTCCCCGATCACCACGCACGGCGCGTGGGTGTGGCCGCGGATGATGGTCGGCATGATCGACGCGTCCGCCACGCGCAGTCGATCCACGCCGCGCACCCGCAACTGGGGGTCGACGACGCTGGCCGCGTCGCTGCCCATCCGACAGGTTCCGGTGGGGTGATAGAGGGTGTGCGAATTGCGCTCGAGGGCGATCTCGAGCACCTCCTCCAGCGGTGGGCGGGAGGTCATCGCGGGCCGGACCATCTCGCCGAGCCGCGACTTCAGCGCGGGGGCCGAGGCGAGCGAATCGCACACCCGCAGGCCCTCGAGCATCGCGCGGCGGTCGACGCCGCCCGCATCGCTGAGGTAGCGCGGATCGATGATCGGCTTGTCTGCGTGCGCCGCCGACCGCAGCGTGATCTCGCCGCGGCTCTCCGGCTTGAGCAGGATCGTCCCGAGGATCACGGCGTGCTCGGTGCCGGGCACCAGGCCCTCGTCGAAGAACGGGGCGGGCGCGAAGATCATTTCCAGGTCAGGCAGCGCGAGATCCTCACGGCTGCGGGTGAACCCGTACGCCTCGCCGACATTCGAGGTGAGCATCCCGCGGCGCCGGGCCAGGTAGTTGGCGAGCTCGGGGAGCTTCTCGGCGGCGAAGAGGGTATCCGCTTCGACGCGGTAGCCGAGCATCGACACCAGGTGGTCGGACAGGTTGCGGCCCACCTCGGGGAGGTGGTGACGCACGGCGATGCCGTGCGCGCAGCTGCTGCTCGTCGCCGATGCCGGACAGCATCAGCAGCTGCGGGGTGTTGATCGTGCCGCCGGCGAGCACCACCTCCTTGCGGGCGCGGACCGTGCGGACCGCGCCGCCCTGCACGTACTCGACCCCGACGGCGGCCGATCCCTCGAACAGCACCCGGGTCGCGGCGGCCTCGGTGAGCACAGTCAGGTTGGCGCGCTTGCGCGCGGGCGCGAGGTAGGCGTCGGCCGTGCTCCAGCGGGCGCCGCGCTTCTGGGTGACCATCGTCTGCAAGAAGCCCTCGGGCTGAGCGGTGTTCGCGCGCTCCACCGGGATTCCCGTCTCCCGCGCCGCCTCCAGGTAGGCGCCGGTGAGCGGTCGGGGGGAGCGCTGCCGGCTCACCGTCAGCGGGCCGGTGGTGCCGGCGTCGTCGGTGGCGGCGCCTTCCACGTTCTCGATCCGGCGGAAGTACTCCACCACCTTGCCGAAGGACCAGGAGTCGTCGGCGAGTTCGGCCCACTCGTCGTAGTCGGCGGCGAAGCCGCGCACCCACATCATGGCGTTCATCGACGAGGAACCGCCGAGCGTCTTCCTTCGCGGCCAGTAGATGCTGCGGCCGCCGAGTCCGGGCTGCGGCTCGGTCAGGTAGTCCCAGTCGACCTCGCTGCGGAACAGCTTGGAGAAGGCCGCGGGAATGTGGATGTACTTGTCCTTGTCCGGCGGACCTGCCTCGAGGAGGACGACCTCGGTGCGCGGGTCGGAGCTGAGCCGGCCGGCCAGCGCGGCGCCGGACGATCCCGCGCCGACGATGACGTAGTCGGCGACTGACGATGACTGGACATGCGTTCATCTCCACATCGGGAAGTGTTGGGGGGAGGCGGCTCTCGCCGCGGGTGCGGAACCGTCGGTCTTAGCCGCGCAGCGCCGAGGCGAAGATTGCGGGCAGCTTCGTCCACGATGGCTTGCCCGCGAACTCGGTCAGCCGCCGCCCGGTGCCTGCCGCGGTCCGGTTGGTGACGAACCACGGCGGCTTCGGTGAGATCGACCACTCCCGGTGCATCAGCGACCGCGGGGACGGCCGGAACGGCCCGCGCACCACGGTGCGCTCGGGCCGGTCGATCAGCAGCGCGTTGTGCACCACGCCGATGCCGCTCTGCACGTCGCTGAGGGTGTGGCCGGGGAACGCGCCCCAGGTCGCCGCGGGGGTGAGGTACCCGACCCCGGTCCATGCGTTGATCGCGATCGTGCCGTACCGCAGCGATTCGAGCAGCGCGTCGAAGCGCGCCCCCATCGAGTCGATGGTGCCGGGCTCTGCGATGATGTTGACCCCGAGCGTCCCGACGAACTGCTCGTTGACCACGTCGGCGGCGCGGGTCGCGAACTGCTCGCCGTCGTGCGGCAGCTCGATCACCCCGAGCACCGGCCCGAAGTACTCGGTCTGCAGCAGCGGGGCGAACTCGTCGGGCTGCAGGCCCGACACCAGCACCCGGCCGCCCTTCTGGCCCAGGCGCTCTGCCTTCGGGTAGGACCGCTCGGCCGAGGCGACCCGGTCGTCGCTGCCCGGGTAGTACGCCGGCCGGGCGGGGGCGCGGTCGACGGCGGCGCGCAGCGCGGCGACGAACTCGTCGCGTTGCGGCCACCGCGAGGACAGCACGACCACCTGCGAGGCGATGCAGTTGTAGCCGCCGTTGTGCAGGCGCTGCGTGGCGATGTGCTCGGCCTGGAACTCGATGTCGGCGCGGCTCCAGGTGCCGGGCAGCACGATGGTCGGCGACACCCCGCCCAGCTCGCTGGTCATGCCTTTGTCGAGGACCGGCTCGCCGGCCGCCTTGCGGCGCGCGCCCTCCTCACCGGTGCCGAAGACGATCGCGTCGTGGGTGAGCGCGCTGCCCGTCATGTGCACGTGGTCGACGAGCCGGTGCCGGGTCAGGTAGGTGCCGACGTCGGCGCCGCCGGTCAGGATCCGGACCGCACCGATCGCGATGAACGGCTCGAGCACCTTCGTGAACACCGGCAGCATCCGGTCCATGATCGGGTTGAGCTTGAGCGCGACGACGCGGTTGTGCGCGAACAGTTCGTACAGGGTGTCGAGCGGCGCGATCGAGGTGATGTTGCCCGCGCCCAGGACCACCCCGACGCCCTGCGTCCGGGTCGGATCGAGCTGGGCGAGGCCCGCCTCGCGCTGTGCCGTCGCACGATCGACGCCCGGCTGCAGCCACACGTCGGCGCTGAACCCGCTCAGCAGCAGCTTGTCGAAGACGTTCATCGGCAGGGCCCGCACGGTGGTGCGGCCGCCGGGGGCGGTGCCGAAGGTGGCGTCGGTCAGCGGACTGGTGCCGGATTCCAGCTTCTCGAGGCTGTCCGACAGCACCGTCGCGGCGGTGGCCACGGAGTACGGTCCGGAGATCCACTCCTCGCCGACCAGGGGGGAATCGGGGTCGAGTCGCTTGATCTGCACCGCCGCCGCCACCCATTCGGCCGCGTGCGCCGCCGTGAGGTCGCGGACCTGGTCGAGCAGTTGGCGCCTATGGCCAAGGGACAGGCCCGCCCAGGCCTTCTCGCCCTCGACGAGGTCGGCCAGGGCCTGATCGATGGCCGGGTGGGTGCTGGCGGGGTCGTGATCAGACACGGGACAACTCCGTTCGATTCGAGTCGGGCGGGGCCGGACTCGTCGGATCTTCGACTCGTCGGATCTTCTATGTGTGATCCTCGTCCCATCCGGTGCCGTGCGCCATAGGCGGAGGGCGTCGATGTCGACCAGCCGGTTGTGCGACCGCACAAATTACTATGGCGTGGATCACTCACCGGCGGCTACCCTGGGGCGATGGTCGTCAGCCCCGAAATCGCTCCACCCACGCCCGCCGAGCTGCTGCACGACATGCGCGCCTCGGTGGACGCGCTCGCCGACGAATTGGTCGCTCGCATCGTGGCCGCCGAGCAGGACTACGCCGACGCCTCGCTGCTGACGCCGGAGCAACTGCGGTCCGCGTGCTGGGACAACCTCTCCTCGATGCTCGGCAACCTCGACGGCACCGCACCGATCCGGCTCGAGTCGGCCCGCGCGGCCGGGCGGATGAAGGCGGAACGGGGAGTGTCGCTGGCCGCGCTGCTGCACGCGTTCCGGCTCGGCGGGCGGCTGATCTGGGAGGAGCTGATGGCGCGGTCGGACGGTCGCGCCAGTCGCTGGCTGCTGGACATGGCCGAGCAGGTCTGGGCGCTGGTCGATGTCTATTCCGACGCCGCGGCCGACGCCTATCGGAAGGCGGCCGACACGAGGGCCAGGGAGGACGCCGAGGCGAGGCGGCGGCTGATCCGGATCCTGTTCGCGAACCATGCCCTCAACCCGGCGGGTGTCGCGGATGCGGTGCGGGCGTTCCGGATCCCCGATCGAGGATCCTTTCTGGTTGTGTCCGTGCGGGATTCGGAGTCCTGTCCGTCGGCGGACGCGCTGCGATCGCGGCTGGGCGGGGTCGGCGTCGACTCGGTGTGGGACACCGAGGTGGACGGTCGCCTCGGCCTGCTGTGGGCGCCGACGGAGGCGGCGCTGGACGCGGCACTCGCCGCGCTGGGCGAGATCGGCGGCGGACCCGTCGGGGTGAGCCGCGGGTTCGCCCGACCGGGCGGCATCGGGGCGGCGGTGGAGCAGGCCCGGCAGGCCAGGAGCTGCGCGCCCGACGGCGCGGGCGCCCCGACGCGCTACGACGCGGTCCCGGTGCCGCTGCTGGTGATCCGTCAGCCGGACGCCGGACAGCTCGCCGCCCGTCAGGTCCTGGGGCCGGTGCTGGCCCTGCCCGCCGACGAACAGCGCAACCTGCTGACGACCCTCGAGGCCTGGTTCGCCGCCCGCGGATCGACGACGGCCGCGGCGGCGGAGCTGCACTATCACCGCAACACCGTGCTGTACCGGCTGCGCCGGATCCAGGAGCTGACCGGCCGCGACTTCTCCGACCCGGTGCACGCCGCCGAGCTGTACGTCGGGCTGTGCGCCCACCGGCTGCTCGGCGCCGGGCGGGAGTGAGCCCGGGCCTGCGCCGGTCCTGATGGGGTCGAGCTTCGGTTGTGAGTCGCCCTGCACCCGTCTTCGGTGGTGATGGAACCGATCGAACCGTCCGTGCGTCCAAATCACGTGCGCTCTGTGAGTTGAGCCGGGACACTTCGGGAAGCGGGTGGGCAGTGCGGATCAACGTTCGACGACTGGACGGCTATCTCGAGCGACTCGGATTCGGTGAGCGTGATTATTCAATCGGTCGCGAAGTCGAGAACAGGCTCTGCCTTCTGCAGGAAGGCGACCAGTGGCTCGTGTTCTTTTCCGAGCGAGGCTCGAGGTGGGATGACGTGAGCTTTGACTCCGAGGAGGTCGCGTGCACCTTCATGCTCGGCCTGTTGGCGCAACAGTATGTCGAAGAGGGGCCGCGTCGATGACGGACTCGGTCACGACGGTGTCGATCACGGAGATAAGAAGACTGCTCGCTCAGTCGAGCCTCGACCGAACAGCGGTTGATATCGCCGATGGCTTGCTCGCGGGCGTCGGGCCTGCAGATCAACACGTCGAGGTTCACGAAACCGACCGGCAGGTGGCGGTCACGATCTACGAGCGAAGGTGGCGCCGCGAGTTGAAGTCCGGGGCCGTCGTTCATGGAACGCAAGATCTCCTGTCCGGGCTCGAGAACGCCGACTGCGAAACCGTGTGGATGGCGATGCCCGCGGTCGCTGGGCGGGCGGTCATCCTCTGGTTCGATTCGGCGATCGCCGAGGTGCTCGGGTGTGTCGTCACCTCACTTCCCCGACCGTTGAGGAGGCACGTGTGATCGCCCTGAACTCCACCTGGCAGGGCGAGTCCGTGCAAAAGCCGGATGGGCGTTGGATGTCGAGTTGGAGATCGCAGACCCGGTTCCGTGGGGGAGCGTTGTGATCATCAAGTGCGGTGTTGCCGAAGTGTCGGAGAGCAGCGGAGTTCTTGCCGTGAGCGGGCAGATCAAGGCTCTGGAGGCGGATGATGTTGTTGCGCTAGATGTTCGGCTCGGAATCATCCTTGTCGAAATGGTCGGGCAGCGGCCGACGATTCGAATCGGAGACTTCATCAGTTTTGCACCGCGTGACGTCACGATCTACCCGACCGGAATCTGGAGCAGCGGCGAATGAGCTGGATCGAATTCTTGCAGGACGCCCGCAGTGTTCGGGCGATCTACGGCGATGTGATCCCGAACCTGTCCGAAGTCGAGGTCCACGAGATCCGGTTCGACACGCGGGGGAGTTCGGTCATTCTGCGGCTCGACCTGGCCGACTATCCACTGAACCCGCCACCGAAGTGGGTCGAGCAGCAAGCGAATACGGTGCAGATCGAACTGCACTTCTCCGAGGTGCGAGGCGTTGAGTTGAGCGGTTGGGGTACCGAGCGACGGGCGAGCCTCCACGTCGACGAGGCCCCGGGCTCGGGGTATGAGGTTGCCTGCATTGGCGCGTCGCGTCTGAAGATGGTGGCGCGGTGGATCGCGATTCGCAAGATCTCAGCTCACCAGAGTGCCGGTCTGGGAGGAGGAGTGGCATGAGATACCTGAGACTGTCTGCCGACTATCTCGAACCGTCCCTGGTTGATCCGCAGGCGGGGCGGTCAACCGCGGCCGAACTGGGATTGTCCGAGGCGCTGAGTCAGCGGATCGAGGACTGGAACGAGCAATACCAGCAAATCATCGCGCTGACGATGCCGGAACGCGCCGCCGAGGAGATCCGGTCGGTGATCGCCTCGCTGGATTCGGAGGGGCGCGAACTCGCTAGGGACATCGTGGCCGAGACACCTGGTGGGGCGAAGGTCGAGTACTTCAGCGAGGGACTACTGAAACTCTATCGGGAGCTGCCATGACGGCTGTGGGACAGCTGGACCAGCGCATACACTGGGAGGCAACCGGAGACCCGCGCGAGCCACACCGCGCAAGACTGGATGGCCAGACGCTGTCGATTCGGCTGGGCGATTTCCCGGCGGACGCGCTCTACACACTGCTTCTCGACGGAGAGGTTGTCGCGGAGTTCGACGACTGGCCGGCCCTCTGGGTACGGTGACGGGGATGGCCATGGGGGTGGACTGATGTCTCGACAGTTGCTGTCCGACAACCAGCATGCGATCAGGGAGTTCGAACGAGATCTGATCGACGTGGCCGAAGTCCAGGGCAGGCTCGCCAGGTGCGGGCGAGGGCTGGATCGCACGTTGAAGCCGGTAGCCGATCGGATTCGCGATGTCGAGTTCGAACTGGAGCGGGTGCGGTTTCTGGTTTCCCAGGAGGACCAACGTGGGCAGGGGTTGCTCGCGCTCGAGGGCCTGGATGTCATGGCCTCATCCCTTAAATCCGGCAGGAATGAGGCGTAGGGGAATGCACCCTGCAATGAACGGCAACCGTTTCACGCTGAACCGTGAACCGGCGCAGTCAGTGCCCATTCTGGCGCCGGTCGCATCCGCGTATCCGGGCATCGGTGTGCTCGGTATCGAGTTTGCTCGGGTAGGAGACCGCTCGATATCGGGTGCGGTCGCGTCGGCATTCGAGGTGCTTCGGCCTGCCGTGTCGAGCTTCGCGAACAGTCGAGTCGCGCTTGTCGGGATGACGCCGCCGCTTCGGCCCTACAGCCGGACCGGACGGCTGTCGATGGAGCGTCAGGCGCTCTGGGGCCAGTGGGAAAGCCAGGGCGTGGCCCTTCCCCACGGGGAGCGCCGCGATTGGCAGACCGGGCGAACGGACGTGCAGTTCGGGGGATTGCTGGTGACAGATCTCGAGCAGTTGGGTACCGCGATCGAAGTCAGCCGCGCGCGGTCGGCCGTTTGCCTCGTGCTGCCGCCGCCGGAGAACATCGACCGACTGGAGCGCGCGGCCCGCGCGATTCGGGATGTGTCGGCCGACGGCAACACGCTCGTTCCACAACTCGTGCCCTCCATCCCGTCCGGCGGGCTGCTGATTCGGGGTTTCGGGTCGTTCGACGATCATGTGGTCGGTATAGATATCTATGCCGACACAGCGGAACTCGACAGCCTGCAGCAGGCATTGTCCTAGTTCGGAACGGTTGGATGAACGGCCAGGCGATGGGAGGCTTTCGTCTGACGAGTACGAGGGGGAGACATGTCATACCGCCAGTTCGAGACCCCGAATCTCTCGGATTTGTCGGAGGTCGACCGGATCTCCCTGCTGGAAGGTGGCGGGGATCTCGGAGTCCTGGCGCTCCGGGCGGTGTCCGACGACGGGGACCATGTCGACCTGACCCTCGATCCGCTCGGCCGTTCGATCAGGCTCGTCTGGATCGCGGACGGTCGTCGACTCGTCGATGTCTACCGTGAAGGCGCCACGAGATTCGATGTATCTCAGGAACCTGGTTCGGCTGTGCTCCGCGTCGCGGTGGAGTACGACGATGCGGCGGGACTCCTCGAGGTCGGGATCGGATCCGAAGTGTCCGTGAAGGATCGGCTGATGTTCAACTGAGGAACAGGTGCGCGAGGCCGGGTTGCAAAGGAGCAGCATGAGATTCAATGACACGTACGTCTCGCGCGACGAGCGATTCTCGGTCGGCATCGATCTGGTGACAGGCGGAGGCTACGTGTCGATCCCGGTGAGCAACGGACTGGTCGACTACGAGGAGTACTACGAGATCGACCCCGAAACCTACGCGCGTTTCTTGTCCGACCCGGCCGTTGCCTCGTCGTTTGCGGCTGAGTGCAGGCGCCGTGAGCGGGACGAGTTGCTCATCATGCCGCCGGGTCGGAACCGGGGTACCCCGATCTAGCAAACGCTCGATGGAAGATGGTGCGTGACTTAACGGATGGGACATCTCAAGAGTCGACCGAACTTCATCGATGGGGTCTCGGACGTGCTGGGGATCATGCTGGATCGGAAGGGGCGCGTTGAGTTCAAGGTGATCGAGCGGCTCGGCGTCGACCATCCGGGTCTCGACGAAGAACACCGCGCGCCCGCACTCGGACGGCCTGGCCTCATCCTCGTCGAACTGGCTGGGCCGCGGTCGGCGATTCACATCGAAGACTTCATCAGCTTCGCACCGGGTGAGGTCTCGATCTCCCCGACCGGAATCTGGAGCAGCGGCGAATGAGCTGGATCGAGTTCCTACAGGATGCCCGCAGTATTCGGGCGATCTACGGCGATGTGATCCCGAACCTGTCCGATGTCGAGATCCACGAGATCCGGTTCCATACCAAGTAGGCGGGTCAGTCGGCAGCCGTGACGAAACCCTTGTCCACCAACCACGCTCGGGCCACGTCGGCCGGCTCCTGGCCGTCGACGTCGACGCGGCGGTTCAGCTCGGTGATCTCTTCGTCGGTCAGCTCCGCGGATACTGGCGCCATCACCTCCGCGACCTGCGGGTGCTCCTGCGCGAATCCCTCACGCATGATCAGTGCCGGATTGTATTTCGGGAAGAAGGAGCGGTCGTCGTCGAGCAGGACCAGGTCCAGCGCGATGATCCGGCCGTCGGTGGTGAACACCTCGCCGAACTTGCACTGGGTGCCGTCCGCGGTGGCCTGGTAGATGATGCCCGTCTGCAGGATCTGCTTCTGCGCCTTGGCCGGATCGAAGTCGTAGGCCGCGGCCATACCTGGATAGCCGTCCTGGCGGACGTTGAACTCGGTCTCGACGCAGGTGGTCGCCGCGGCCGGGTCACGCTTGACCAGATCCGCGTACTCGGAGAGCGTCCGCACCCCGGTGGCTTCCGCGGTGGCTCGGCTGGTGGCCAGGGCGTAGGTGTTGTTCATCGGCGCGGGGTCGGTCCACACCAGTCCGTTACGGGTGAGGTCCTCGTCGCGCACCGCCTCGAACTGTGCGGTGGGGTCGGGGATCGGGTGCTCGTGGCCCAGGTAGTTGATCCAGCCGGTGCCGGTGTACTCGTAGGTGAGGTCGATCTGGCCGTGGACCTGCGCGTCGCGGGTGCTATTGGAGCCCTGGATGTTGGTGAGGTCGCGGATGTCCGCGCCGGCCGCGGACAAGGCGAACTCGATGATGTACCCGAGGATGATCTGCTCGGTGAAGTCCTTGGAGCCCACCGTGATCGGGACACCCTCGAGCTCGGGGACAGGAGTGATGCTGCCCGGGCCGACCTTGAGGGGCAGCGCGCCGCCGGACTCGAGCCCACAGGAGGCCAGCGTGACGGCAGTCGCCGCGACCATCGCGAACGCTGCGACCTTACGCAGCAGGGGCTTCCGGCGTCCGGCCATGTCAACGCAATCCCTTCGGGCCGAGGTAGACCTCGGCGAGGGCGCCGAGCCAGTCGACGAGCAGGGCCAGCGAGACCGCGAGTACGGCACCCACCACCAGGGTCACGTTGTCGCGCAACTTGTACCCCGTGTCGATCAGGACGCCGAGCCCGCCGGCGCTGACCAGGAAACACAGGGTGGCCGTGCCGACCGCCAGCACCAGCGAGGTGCGCAGGCCGGCCAGGATGTACGGCACCGCCATCGGGAACTCGACGCGGCGGAGCACCGTGCGCGCCGACATGCCCTGGCCGCGGCCCGCGTCGATCAGCATGGGATCCACCTGCTGGTAGCCGAGGATCGTGTTGCGCAGCACCGGAAGTAGTGAGTAGAAGGCGATCGGCAGTACCCCGATCCAGAACCCGGTGGTGCGGGTGGCGAGGTAGAAGAGCACCAACAGGCCGATGGCCGGGGCGGCGGCACCGATGTTCGCGATGCCGACGAACACCGGCGCCAGCCGGGTCCAGCCCGGCCGGGTGAGCAGCGTGCCCAGGGGTACCGCCACTGCCACCACGATCACCACGACGGCGACCGTGATCAGCACGTGCTGCCAGGTCAGGGTCGCCAGATTGGCCACGCTGATGCTGGCCTGCTGGGTGGCGTTCAGGTCGCGGCTGAACGCCCACGCCAGGACCCCACCGGTCAGCAGGAGAACCAGCACCGGCTGGGCGAGCAGGCGCATCCGTTCGGCGCGGCGGTCGGCGGCCGCGGTGTGGTCGACGACGGCCACATCGGTGGCGGCGACGCCCGCGCCCGGCGCGGAGCCCCGCGGGGACGTCTCGGTGCTCACGGGGCCAGCTCCTCGGGAGCGCGCTGCGCCTCAGCGGGCTCGTCGAGCGCGCTGGGGCCCGGGTCGGAAAGGTCGTCGTGGTCGTCCGCGTGCTCGTCGCGCAGCTGGCGCAGGTTCTCCACCAGGGTGTCGATGGTGATGAGGCCGACGTACTCGCCGCGACGTCCGGTCACGACCGTGGACGCGCTGGACTCTGCGAGCAGGGCCTCGAGGGCGTCCTGCAGCGTGGACTGCACCGAAAGGATCTCGCCGACCGGATCACCCACGTCGCGCAGCGAGTCCACGGTGGCCAGGTGCGCGGGGGAGACCCAGCGGACCGGGCGGTTGCGGGCGTCGAGGATCAGGCCCCACTGCCGTCGGCGGGCGAGCAGGGCCCGGCGCATCTCGTCGACGGAACCGTCCTCGTGGGCGGTCGGGCATTCGATCAGCCGCACGTCCCGGACCCGGCTCAGGGTCAGTTGCTTGAGGGAGGCGTCGGCCCCGACGAACCCGGCGACCATGTCGTTGGCGGGGTTCGCCAGGATCGCCTCCGGGGTGTCGTACTGCATGATGTGAGACTGGCTGCCCAGCACCGCAATTCGGTCGCCGAGCTTGACGGCCTCGTTGAAGTCGTGAGTGACGAAGACGATGGTCTTGCCGAGCTCGGACTGCAGTCGCATCAACTCGTCCTGCAACAGGCCCCGGGTGATCGGGTCGACGGCGCCGAACGGCTCGTCCATCAGCAGCACCGGTGGGTCCGCCGCCAGCGCGCGGGCCACCCCGACCCGCTGCTGCTGACCGCCGGACAGCTGTCGCGGATACCGGTCCCGGTAGGTGTCGGGGTCGAGGCCGACGAGGTCGAGCATCTCGTCGGTGCGTTCGGCGATGCGTTTGCGGTCCCACCCGATCAGGCCGGGCACGGTCGCGACGTTCTTGGCGACCGTCAGGTGCGGGAACAGACCCGCCTGCTGGATGGAGTAGCCGATGCCGCGGCGCAGTTGGTCGGGGTCGATCGACAGCGCGTCCTTGCCGCCGATGGTGATCCGTCCCGACGACGGCTCGATCAGCCGGTTGATCATCCGCATGGTGGTGGTCTTCCCGCACCCGGAGGGTCCGACGAACACCACGGTCTCGCCGGCGGGGATCGTCATCGAGACGTGGTCGACCGCGGCGTCCACCTGCCCGGGGTAGCGCTTGACCACGTCGTCGAGGACGATCTCGACCCCGTGGGTGTGGTCGTGGTGCGCGGCGGTGCCCTTGCGCGATGCGGTGTCGGTCACCGGATCCCCCTCGAGGTGGTGAGTCGGCCGAGCAGGACGTAGAGCCCGTCCAGGACCAGTGCCAGGACGACGATGAGCACGGTGCCGGTCAGTGCCTGCGGAACCGCGGTCGGGCTGCCCACGCGGGACAGGCCCGAGAAGATGAGGTTGCCGAGGCCCGGGCCTTTGGCGTAGGCGGCGATCGCCAGGATGCCCATCAGCATCTGGGTGCTCACCCGGATGCCGGCCAGGATCGAGGGCCAGGCCAGCGGCATCTCGATCCGCCCGAGCACGCGAAGGCGGTTCATCCCGACCCCACGCGCGGCGTCGGTGATGGCCGGGTCGACCGAGGCGAGACCGATGATGGTGTTGCGGATGATCGGCAGTAGGCCGTAGAGCACCAGTGCGGTGACGGTCGGGCGCACGCCGAGGCCGAGAATCGGGATGAGCAGACCCAACAACGCGAACGAGGGCACGGTGAGGATGGTGCTGGCCAGTCCGGTGGCCACCGCGGATCCGATCGGGCTGCGGTAAACCATGATGCCGATGCCGACGGCGATGATCGTCGCGATCACGATCGACTGCACGACCGCGCTCACATGGAGGTAGGAATCGGTGACCAGTTGGCTGCGTCGCGCGAACACAAAGTCCCACCAGGCCTGAAAGTCCACCGGCGACACCTCCGTCCGTACACCCGCCGACCACCACATTGCTCGCAGGTCGGCCTCCGCGCAATGAAGCGCGAAACGTGGCGTGTCAGGTTTCGGACACGCAACGGCGCCCCGACCGAGGGTTGGGGCGCCGTTGCGGTCTGCTGAGGTTCAGCCCTACGCCCCCGTCCGCAACTCCCGTTTGAGCAGCTTCCCGCTCTGGTTTCGCGGCAGCGCGTCGACGAACTGGATGTTCTTCGGCACCTTGAACGGCGCGATCCGCTCCTTCACGTGCCCGATCAGGGCCTCGGCCGTCACCGGCTCGTGGTCCTCGCGCAGCACCACGACGGCGGTGATCGCCTCGATCCACTTCTCGTCGGGGGTGCCGATCACCGCGACCTCCGCGACCGCCGGGTGGGTGTAGACGGCGTCCTCGACCTCGCGGGAGGCGACCAGGATGCCGCCGGTGTTGATGACGTCCTTGATGCGGTCGACCACGGTGATGAAGCCCTCGGCGTCGCGGGTGACGAGGTCGCCGGAGTGGAACCAGCCGTCGCGGAACGCCTCCGCCGTCGCCTCCGGGTTCTCCCAGTAGCCCTGGCACAGCTGCGGCGATCGGTACAGCACCTCGCCGGACTCGCCGTCGGGCACGTCGTTGCCCTCGGCGTCGACCACCCGGGTCTCGACGAAGAACACCGCGCGTCCGCACGCGGACGGCCGGGCCTCGTGCTCCTCGGGCTGCAGCACCGTCGCGAGCGGGCCGATCTCGGACTGCCCGAAGCAGTTGTAGAAGCCGAGGTTCGGGTAGCGCTCGCGCAGCCGGTTCAGCACGGTGACCGGCATGATCGATGCGCCGTACTGGGCCTTTGTCAGCGAGGACAGGTCGCGGGTCTCGAGGTCCGGGTGGTTCGCCAGGGGCACCCACACGGTCGGCGCGAGGAACAGCGAGCCGATCTTCTCGGCCTCGATCCGGCGCAGGATCTCCGGGATGTCCGGCGCCGCCATCAGATTCACGGTCGCGCCCACGGACAGGTAGGGGATCGCGAAGACGTGCATGCCGGCGGAGTGGTATAGCGGCATGCAGATCAGCGGGTTGTCCTCGGCGCTCAGGCCGAGCGCGATCACGGACGAGACGTACTCGTGCACGAGCGCACCGTGGGTCATCATGGCGCCCTTGGGCTTCGACGTGGTGCCCGAGGTGTAGAGCAGCTGCACCAGATCGGTCGAGGCGGCCTGCGGCTCCAGTGCCGGCACCTCGCCGGCGCCGCTGAGCTCGAGCAGTGAGCCGTCCGCGTCGCGCAGCGGCAGCACGTGCTCGATCGCCAGGTTCTCGCGCACCGAGGCAAGCGTGCCCTCGAGCGCCGGGTCGACGAGCACCGCCCGCGCCCCGGACTGCGACACCAGGTAGCTCAGCTCCTCGCCCTTGAGGGCGTAGTTGACCGGCACGTGCACCAGGCCCGCGCGGGCGCAGGCGAGGAAGCCGATGACGTACGCGTCGGAGTTGGTGCCGTACGCGGCGACGCGGTCGCCCGGCTCGAGTCCGAGCGCCAGCAGGTAGCCGGCGGCGCGGGTCACCGCGTCGTCGAGGTCGCGGTAGCTGCGGCTGCGACCGTCGAAGGTCAGCGCGGTGCGATCGGGGAACTTGGCGGCCGAGCGGCGGAGCACGCCGTCGACGGTGTTGGTGCGCGGATCGAGACTCATGGACGTCAGGTTATCGGACGTCCAACTATCGCGATAGGGGTTGCTTTTCCGCCCCGATTGTGGCCCGGATCACGCGACTAGCGGTCGTCGGCCGAACTCAGGTGGTCCATGAGGTCGTCGAGCGACTCGAACTCAACGACCTCATGGTCGTCGTCCATCTCATCCACGAAGACATCCTCGACGACGAGATCCTCGTCGAGCTGGGCCCGGATCCAGCTGTCGGGGAACTGCTTCGGCGCGAGGAAGGACAGCAGGACAGCGTCGTGCAAGACGGCCACGGACCTGAGGGTCAGATCATTGCGCAGGTCGGTCGCTTCGATCAGGCTCTGATCGCCGACCGCGTCCTCGATCTCCTCGGCGATCGAGTCGACCACCTGACCCCACTGTGTGGTCGAGATCGTGAGCAGTCGTTCGACAGCAGAAAGGAGCGCACCGGTGTCCAGGCCGGACCGCTCATCGAGCTCGGGATCGACGTTCACCGTGACGTCGGTCCCGGCAGCACGCAACAGTGCGGTCCCGACGACGATCCCGTCGTGGGCGAGTGGGTCCGTCAGCAACCCACGCCGAGCGATCTCGTCCCTGAGCCGGTCAATCGGGTCCATCACGGCCATGCCTCCTGCGCGCGCTCGGTCATCCCTTCCGGTTCGTGCGCTGGTTCAACCGGCGCCTTCGAAGGGCTGTCGCCGAGAGTAGCTGTGCGCTCTAGGTGCGTGAGTCGAGGTGACCGAGCAGCGTGCGCAGGATCGGTTCGGCATGCGTCCACAGGACGGCGCCGCCGATGCCGGGCACCAGATGGCGAACGGCTCCGGGGATGCGGGTGGCCAGCCAATCGCCGTGGTCGGGTGAGTGGCTGGTGTCCTGATCGCCGTACCAGAGGTCCACGGGGACACGGATCGTCGTGAGGTCGAAGGGCCAGCGGCCCATCGCCAACACTGTGTCGCGGGCGTAACCGGCGGGGCCCGGCGCGAACGCCTCGCGCATGCTGCCGCGGTAGGCACGCTCGAAGACGGGGTCCCGGTAGACGGCGACGTCCGACGCGGGGCTGGAGTCGATCACCATCTGCCACATGGCGTCCGCGTCGAACGTCGCGAAGAGGCGCTCCGCGGTGTCCGGGTCCGACGCCGTCAGTTCGACGAGATCGCGTAAGGGCTTCGGCAGGGCATCGGCGAACCGCGGCGCCGCCACCTCGTCGCTGCCGGACACGATCGCGACCGCGGCGCCGACGCCCGCCGCCGCGCACGCGAGTGCGAAGGGCGCGCCCTGAGAGTTGCCCACGATCGCCGGGTTGCCGAGACCCCGCAGCGCGGCGAACTCGCGCACGTCGGCCGCGAAGTCCCGAAAGGTCTTACCGGGCAGTGGCGTCGACCGGCCGAGGCCCGGGCGGTCGAGCGCGACGAGCCGCACGCCGAGCGACTCGACTGCCTCGGCGCCGAACCCGAGCGACCCGGTGGTCGCGGCGCCCGGGCTCAGCAGCACCGGAATCCCGTCCGCGCGGCCCCATTCGGCCCACCCGATCACCCGCCCGTCGGCGAGACGCGATTCGCCCAGCCGGGCCGGCGCCGAGACATCCACAGACATGGTCGCGATTCTCGCCCACAGCCCGCGGGTTTCGCGACCGAGTTTTCGGCGTCGGCTACCGCCGCGCGAACAGCGCCGGCTCGCTTCCCGGCACCTGCGCGACCTGCTCGCGCGCGACCAGGTGGCGCAGGTGCGCGGCGGCCTCGGACAACGCCATGCCCTTGGCCATCGGATGGAAGTCGGTCCACGGGCGGTACCACTTCATCCGCTGGGCCACCTCCCAGACGGTGATCTGGTCGTCGCCGAACGCGGCGTACAGGTGCTCGAGCCGCTCCTCGTGGTGCTCGATCAGCTCGCCTGCGCGGCCCGCGACGTCGTCGATCGGGATGCCGTGCGCGCCGAGGCCGCGGGTGATGTCCATCGTCTGCACGCGGCGCAGCGAGTCCAGGAACTCGGCGAGCGCGTCGCGCTCCTCGAGCGGGTAGACGAAGTTGCCGACGTGCGGGGTGGTCTTCTGCAGCACGTGGTCGCCGGTGAACATCACGTCGGCATCATCGAGGTAGAAGCAGGCGTGGCCGGGGGTGTGGCCCGGCGTGAACACCACCCGCAGCCCGCGCCCGGTCAACGCGATCACCTCGTCGTCGGCGAGGATCCGGTCGGGAGTCGATTCCGGGCCGGCCGGAGACTTGCCGTTCGCCACGGCTGCGAACGCGTCGAGGTCCGCCTGCGTCGCGCCCGCGCGGGTCAGGTTCACCTGCTGGTCCGCGAGCCAGACCTCGTCGTGGGGGGAGGACATCTTCCCGAACATGTCCATGTCATCGGCGTGCATCGCGATCCAGGCCCCGGAGGCCTCGCGCACCCGCCCGCACAAACCGGTGTGGTCCGGGTGGAAGTGCGTGAGCACGACGCCCTCGACCTCGGAGATCGAGTGCCCGACCGACTCGAGTCCGCTGGTCAGGCCCTCCCACCCCTCGTCGCCATCCCAGCCGGCATCGACCAGGACGATCCCACCAGGGGACTCCATCGCGTAGACGAGGGTGGTGCCAAGGGGGTTGTGGGACATGGGAACGGGAATCTGAAAAATGCCATCGCCGATGGCGGCCGCGTCGAGCATGGGATACCTCGTCACTAGTGAAATTGGTTTCAACTCTTTGACCTCATCATTACCGGACGTCGACGCGCCGGTCCATACCCGGGTCCCGGGCGGCGGGATCGGCCCGACGGTGCACGGGTCGATGTCAGCCCCGGTTCTGATCGACCATCCAGGCGGCGACCTGCGCCCGCGAGGTGAATCCCAGCTTGGCGAGGATCCGCTCGACGTGTCCCTCGGCGGTCCGTTTCGAGATCACGAGCCTCGCTGCGATGGCGCTGTTGGTCAGCCCCTCCGCGACGAGGCCGGCGACCTGGAGCTCGCGTCGGGTCAGGGTGGTCTTGCCCGTGTCGGCCCGCTCCCGAGATGACTCGGTGGACTCGCCCAGCGCGTAGGCGACGGCCTCCCCGAAACTCGCGGACGCACCCTTCCGGTAGCTCGCGTCGAACGACTTCGGCGTGAGCGCCTTGCGGGTCAGCCGCTCGCACTCGTCGTGCTGTGCGCGCAGGCCCGGGATGGCGATCTCCGGCAGGCCCCCGGTCTGCCGCATGGCCTGCGCGCAGCCCAGCAACACCGCGGACTTCGTGTGGTCGCCAGCGGCAGCGGCGATCCAGGCCAGGCCCTCGAGGCTCGGGGCGGCGCCGAACGAATTGTCGACGGACCGGGACAGTCGCAGAGCCTGTTCCAGCAGCGCGATCGCCCTCGCCGGCTCGGTCGTCCACACCGCCAACCCGAGCGTCCGCACGGCCCACGACCGGAACGCGAGCTCGCCGCGCGGCTCGGTGATGTCCAGCACCTGTTCGAGGTAGTCGGCTGCCCGCTCCGGTTGTCCGAGCAGCCCGCTGGCCACCTCGGCGCCGGTCAGGGTGATGACCCGCAGGAGGTGGGCGTCGGGCGGACAGGTCTCAAGGACGGCGTCGAAATATGTTGCCGCGGTGGATACGTCATTGGCGCCCAACGCCAGAACGCCTGCGGCGTAGAACGCGGTCGCGGCGGCGTCCGGGTCGCCGGTGTCCGCTGCTGCCGCTCGCGCCCACCCGATCCACTGGGCGCCGGTCTCGATGTCGCTCCGAAACCCGTTGAGCGCCGCGCCGAGGCTCACCGCCCGCACCCATTCCGGGCCGCGCGGAACGTCCTCGACGGTCAGCAGTCGCTCGGTCCAGCGGGCGCCCTCGTTGATCTGTCCGCTGATGAGCCAGAACGGGTACAGGGCGGCCGTGATGCGCAGACCGGCGGCCACCTCACCCGGCTCCGTCATGCTGGTATCCAGTGCCTCGCGAAAGTTCTGCTGGTCCAGCTTCAGGTGGGCGATCCAGTCCAGCTGGCGGGGCCCTATCCAGTCGCCTTCCGCCCTCAGCGCCAGGCGCTCGTACCAGTCGAGGTGGCGTCGCCGCATGAGTGCGTACTCGCCGGACTCCGCCAGCTTCTCGAGGCCGTACTCGCGGATGGTGTCCAGGAGCCCGTACCGCCCCGCCCTGGCCGATTCCTCGTGGATCAGGATCGACTTCTCCACCAGCGACGCGACCAGGTCGAGCAGCGCGCCCGGCGTCAGGTCCGCGCCGCAGACCTGCTCCACCGCGGTGAGTTCGAAGCTGCCCGCGAACACGGAGAGGCGGGCCCACAGCTGTTGCTCCTGCGGCGTGCACAGCTCGTGGCTCCAGTCGACGCTGAGCCGGAGGGTCTGCTGCCGCGTCGGGGCGGTGCGTCCGCCGCGGGTCAGGAGTGTGAAGCGGTCGGTGAGCCGTTGCAGGATCTGTTCGGGGGACAGTGCGGCCAATCGTCCCGCGGCTAGTTCGATCGGCAGCGGCAGCCCGTCGAGCCGGTGGCAGATCCCGGCCACGGCGGCCATGTTGTCCTCGGTGAGCGCGAATTCCGGAACGACCGCGGTGGCGCGTTCGGCGAACAGGGTCACCGCGTCGTAGCTGGGCAGTGCCCCCAGGTCGAGCTGATGGTCGGGGGCGGGCGCGCTGAGCGGCGGAACCCGCAGGGTCGCTTCCCCTCCGATGGCGAGGGCTTCCCTGCTGGTGGCCACGATGCGCAGCTCGGGGCAGTACCGGAGCAGGGTCTCGGCGAGTTCCGCGACCGCGTCGATCACCTGCTCGCAGTTGTCGAGGACCAGCAGGATCTGGCGCGGCTCGAGAAATTCCGCGAGGACCGTCTGCAGCGGCTCGCGGGAGAAGGACTGCAGCCCGAGGGCGGCGGCCACCACGCCGACCACCAGCGACTCGTCACGCAGGTCGGCCAGTTCGACCAGCCACGCCCCGTCGCGGAAGGCACGCTGGACACTCGTCGCGATCCGCAGCGAGAGGCGGGTCTTCCCGACGCCACCGATGCCGGTGAGGGTCAGCAGCCGGGACGACGACAGCATCTCCTTCGCCTCGGTCAGTTCGCTGCGGCGGTTGACGAAACTCGTCAGCTCCGCGGGCAGGTTCCCCTTCCGGCCCCGCGTCGACGGCCCGGTCGGCGGAATCCCGCCATCCGCCGACGGACGACGATCGCCGCGCTTGACGGCGATGGATTGCAACGCCATCTCGTCGACCGGATAACCGTGGCGGAACTGGATCTCACGCAGGACGTTGCCGAGCTGCGCGGCAGCGGGGCGGGAGCCCGGATCGGCGGACATGGCGTGCTCGATGGCGGCGGCCACGTCGTCGGGAATGTCGAGTTCGCGCAGGTCCGGAACGGGCTGCGAGGTGATACGCACGAACTGCGCGACGACCTGCTCGCCGCTGCGACGCTCGAAGGCCGCGTGGCCGGTGAGGGCGCAGAACACCGTGGCACCGAGCGCGTAGACGTCCGCGGAGGCACTGGACGGGCCACCGCCGAGGACCTCGGGCGCGGTGAAGGCCGGGGTGGCGGTGAACGTGCCGGTGGCGGTCTCGAACCCGTCGGGGAGATGTGCGATGCCGAAGTCGGAGAGCGCCGACTCGCCGTAGTCGGTGAGGATGACGTTGGCCGGCTTGATGTCGCGATGCAGGATGCCGAGCCGGTGCGCGGACTCCACCGCGCCCGCCAGCTTCACACCGAGTTGCAGCGTCTGCTCGAGCGACAGTGGACCGTGGTCGCGGATGCGCACATCGAGGGAACGCTGCTCGTAATAGGGCATCACGATGTAGGGATGGCCGTTCGCGGTGGTGCCGACCTGCAGGACGTTGACGATATTGGGATGCCCGGTGAGCCGGCCCATCGCCCGCTGTTCCCGGACGAAGCGCGTCCGATTCTCCTCGTCGAGGTCGGCGGTGAGCACCTTCACCGCCACGGTGCGGTCCAGCGTCGCCTCCGTGCAGCGGTAGACGACGCCGAAGCCGCCGCGCCCGATCTCGGTCGCATCGGTGAACCCGGCGGCGGCCAGCTCCGATGTCGCCGACGGGCGCACACCGCGCTGGGTCGCGAACGGATCGTCACCGACCATCGGTCATGCCGATCTGTGGCGTTCTCGACGATGCGGCACGGTACTCACCTCACGGGCAGGGAGCGGACGTGGCCGACCGCGAGAGCTGGCCTGGCTCCGGAACTCCATAGTGCCACCCGAACGTGGCCTCAGCCGTGGTCCTGTTCGACCATCCAGGCGGCGACCTGCGTTCGCGAGGTGAATCCCAGTTTGGCGAGCATGCGCTGGACGTGTCCCTCCGCGGTCCGTTGCGAGATGAAAAGCCGGCCGGCGATCGCACTGTTCGTCAGCCCCTCCGCGACGAGGCGGGCCACCTGGAGCTCGCGTTTGGTCAGGGTGGGTTTGTCCGTGGCGGCCGGGCTCCGAGGCGGCGCGGAGGACTCGGCCAGTGCGTACGCGACGGCCTTCCCGAAGCTCCTGGAGGCACCCTCCCGGTAGCTCGCGTCGTAGGACTTCTGCCCGAGTGCCTTGCGAGTCTGTCGCTCGCACTCGTCGTGGTGTGCGCGCCAGCTCGGGATTGCGATGCTCTGCACGCCCCCCATCTGCCGTATCGCCTGCGCGGAGCCGAGCAACATCGCGGACCTCGGGTAGTCGCCGTCGGCCGCGGCGGTCCAGGCCAGACAGTCGATACACAGCGAGGAGCCGTACGGATCGTCGAAGGATCGGCACAGTCGCAGCGCCCGTTCCACCAGCACCATCGCCCGCTGCGGGTCGGTCGGCCACACGGTCAACGCCAGCGTCTGCAAGGCCCACGCCCGGAACACGACCTCGCCGCGCGGCTCGGTGATGTCCAGCATCTGCTGGAGGCAGTCGGCCGCCGTCGCCGTCTGCCCGAGCAGCCCGCGGGTCACCTCGACACCGGTCAGGACGGCGAGCCGCAGGAGGTCGTTGTCGGCGGGGCACTTCTCCAAAGCGGAGTCGAAACATGTAGCAGCGGTGGGTATGTCATTCGTTGTCAGTGCGAGAAGGGCTGCGGCGTAGTCGGTGGTCGCGGCACCGATCGGGTCGTCCGGATCCGCTGCCGCGCGCGCCCATCCGACCCATTCCGTGCCGGCGGCGATGTCGCCGCGGAAGCCGTTGAGCACCGCGCCGAGGCCTACCGCCCGCACCCACTCCCTGCCCCGCGGCAGGCCCTCGACGGTCAGCATTCGTTCGGTCCAGTGTGCGCCCTCGTTGAGCTGCCCGCTGGCAAGCCAGAACGGGAACAGCGCGGCCGTGATCCGGAGACCGACCGCCGCGTCGCTCGGCCCCGCCATGCTGGCATCCAGTGCCTCACGAAAGTTTTGCTGATCCAGCTTCAGTCGGGCGATCCAGTCCAGCTGGCGGGGGCCTATCCAGTCGGTTTCCGCCCGCAGCGCCAGGTGCTGGAACCAGTGCCGGTGGCGTCGGCGCATCTCCGCGTACTCGCCGGACTCCGCCAGCTTCTCGAGGCCGTACTCGCGGATGGTGTCCAGCAGCCCGTACCGGCCGGTGGCCGCCGATTCCTCGTGGATCAGGATCGACTTCTCCACCAGCGACGCAACCAGATCGAGCAGCGCACCCGGCGTCAGGTCGGCTCCGCAGACATGTTCCACCGCAGCGAGCTCGAAGCTGCCCGCAAACACCGACAGGCGAGCCCACAGTTGCTGTTCCTCGGGCGTGCACAACTCGTAGCTCCAGTCGACGGACAGCCGGAGGGTCTGCTGCCGGGTGGGGGCGGTGCGTCCGCCACCGGTCAGGAGCGTGAAGCGGTCGGTGAGCCGCTGCAGGATCTGCTCGGGTGACAGGGCCCGCAATCGTCCCGCCGCCAGCTCGATCGGCAGGGGAAGTCCCTCGAGCCGGTGGCAGATCCCGGCCACGGCGGCCATGTTGTCCTCGGTGAGCGTGAATCCCGACACGACCGCGACGGCGCGGTCGGCGAACAGGGTCACCGCGTCGTAGTTGGGTAGCGCCCCGAGATCGAGCCGACGGTCGGGGGCAGGCGCGCTGAGCGACGGTACCCGTATTGTCGCCTCACCGGCGATGCCGAGCGATTCCCGGCTGGTGGCGAGTATGCGCAGCTCAGGGCAGCGCTGCAGCAGGGTTTGGGTCAGGTCCGCTACCGCGTCGACAAGCTGCTCGCAGTTGTCGAGCACCAGCAGGGTCTGGCGCGGCTCGAGATACTCCGCGAGGACCGTCTGCATGGGCTGGGCAGAGAAGGACTTCAGTCCGAGAGCGGCCGCCGCCACGCCGGCGAGCAGCGACTCGTCGTGCAGGTCGGACAACTCCACCAGCCACGCGCCATCGCGGAAGCCGCCGCGCTGGGCGCTCGTCGCGATCCGCAGCGCGAGGCGGGTCTTCCCGACACCGCCGATCCCGGTGAGCGTCACCAGCCGGGAGGTCGTCAGCATCTCCTTCGCCTCGGTCAGCTCGCTGCGACGGTCGACGAAGCTCGTCAGGTCCGCGGGCAGGTTTCCCTTCGTGCCCCGCGTCGAGTGTCCGGTCAGCTGGCGCGTGTCGCTCGTCGACGGCCGACGATGACCGCGCTTCGGAGTGGCGACGGATTTCAGCGCCATCTCGTCGACCGGAAAACCGTGGCGGAACTGGATCTCGCGCAGGACGTCGCCGAGTTGCGCGGCCGTCGGGCGAGCGTCCGGATCGGCGGACATGGCGCGCTCGACGGCGGCGGCCACGTCGTCGGGGATGTCGAGTTCGCGCAGGTCCTGCCGGGGCTCGAAGGCCGGGTGGCCGGTGAGGGCGCAGCACACCGTCGCACCGAGCCCGTACACGTCCCCCGCGGCACTGGGCGGGCCACCGCCGAGGATTTCGGGTGCGGTGAAGGCAGGAGTCGCGGTGATCGTGCCGGTGGCGGTCTCGAACTCGTCCGGCAGGTGTGCGATGCCGAAGTCGGCGAGCGCCGGTTCGCCGTAGTCGGTGAGGATCACGTTGGCCGGTTTGACGTCTCGATGCAGGATGCCGATGCGGTGCGCGGACTCCACCGCACCGGCAACCTTCACTCCGAGTTGCAGTGCCTGTTCGAGCGACAGCCGACCGTGGTCTCGGAGGCGCAGGTCGAGCGAACGTCGCGGGTGATAGGGCATCACCAGGTAGGGCAGGCCGCTCGAGGTGGTGCCGACCTGCAGGACGTTGACGATATTGGGATGCCCGGTGAGCCTGCCCATCGCCCGCTGTTCCCGGAAGAACCGGGTGAGGTTCTCCTCGTCGAGGTCGGCGGTGAGCACCTTCACGGCCACGGTGCGGTCCAGGGTGGCCTCCGTGCACCGGTAGACGACGCCGAAGCCGCCGTGGCCGATCTCGGTCGCATCGATGAACCCGGCGGCGGCCAGCTCCGATGTCACCGAGGAGGTCACATCGCGCTGGGCCACGGACGGATCGTTTCCGGCCATCGGTCACGCCGACCTGTCGCGCGTATGGCGTCCTTGACAATGCGGCACGGCACTCACCTCGGCAGCAGATCCGGCCTTGCTCCGGAACTCCATAGTGCCACCGGTTCGGGGCGGTCTACCAGCGGTCCACCGGGAAGTCGGTGCGCTGTGATAAGCCTGAGCCGACCATCGGGGAGTTTCGAACCTAGGGGGAGTACGTGCTGACGCTGCACCGCGCCGAACGCTCCGACACCCTGGCCTCCGCGCTCGCCGACGTGCTGAAGAGCCCGCTGGCCGACCCGTTCGCCCGCGAGGTGATCGCGGTCCCCGCCAAGGGCGTCGAGCGCTGGCTCACCCAGCGGCTGTCGGCCACCCTCGGAGCGGTCGACGGCGACGGTGTCGCGGCGAACATCGAGTTCCCGTCGCCGACCCGGCTGGTGGACGAGGCCCTGGCCGCGGCGACCGGGATGACCGCGGACGAGGACCCGTGGAACCCGGCGCGACTGCTCTGGACGCTGCTCGGCGTCATCGACGACGTCCTCGACGAGCCGTGGGCGTCGGTACTGGCGCGCCACCTCAGCAACGGCACCGACGATCACCGGCGCGGTCGCCGCTACGGCACCGCCGCGCACCTGACCGAGCTGTTCCGCAGCTACGGCGCGCAGCGGCCCGCGATGCTGGTCGACTGGGCTGCCGGACGCGACACCGATGGCGCCGGCGGCCCGCTCGACGACGACCTGCACTGGCAGGCGGAGCTGTGGCGGCGGCTGCGCGGGGCCGTGGGTGCCGAAAGCCCCGCCGAGCGCCTGGTCGCTGCCTGCGCCCGGCTGGTCGCCGAGCCCGGTCTGCTCGACCTGCCGGACCGGATCTCGGTGTTCGGGCCCACCCGGCTCACCACCGCCCAGATCGACGTGTTGTCCGCTTTCGCCACGAATCGTGATGTGCACCTGTGGGTTCCGCACCCCAGCCCCGGCATGTGGGCGGCGCTGGCCGATCGGGCACCGGCGGCGACCCGCGCCGACGACGACGGCGCGCTCGCCGTCACGCACCCGCTGCTGGCCGGACTGGCCCGCGACGTCCGCGAGCTGCAGGCCCGGCTGAGCCAGCCCGGCATCGAGCACGCGCACCACCGCGCCGCCCCGACCCCGGTCACCCTGCTCGGCCGACTGCAGGCCGACATCGCCGCCGACCGCGCGCCCACCGCCGGAAGTGCGGCCGACGGCAGCGTGCAGGTGCATTCCTGCCACGGCCCGGCCCGGCAGGTGGAGGTGCTGCGCGAATCGCTGCTGCACCTGTTCCAGGACGATCCGACGCTGGAGCCGCGCGACGTGCTGGTCATGTGCCCGGACGTGGAGACCTACGCGCCGCTGGTGCGGGCCGCATTCGGCCAGGAATCGGTGGGGCACCCCGGGCACCGGCTGCGGGTGCGGCTCGCCGATCGCGCACTGCACCAGACCAATCCGGTGCTCGCCGTCGTCGCGACGCTGCTCGGGCTGGCCGACGGCCGCGTCACCGCCAGCCAGGTGCTCGACCTCGCCGCCGCCGAACCCGTCCGCCGCCGCTTCCGGTTCACCGATGACGACCTCGAGCGGCTGCGCGAGTGGACCACCGCCGCCGGGGCGCGGTGGGGGATCGGGCCCATGCAGCGCACCGACTTCGGGCTCGGCGACTTCCCGCAGAACACCGTGCGGTCGGCGCTGGACCGCATCCTGCTCGGCGCCGCCGCGGACGGTGCGGACGGCCAGTGGCTCTCGCTGTCGCTGCCGCTCGACGACGTCGACAGCAACGACATCGACCTCACCGGCCGGCTCGCCGAGTTCGTCGACCGGCTCGACGTGTCCCTGCGCGGGCTGCGCGGCCCGCAGCCGACCGACCGCTGGTCGGCGGGCCTGGCCCGCGCCCTGGACCTGCTCGTCGACGTGCGCGAGCGCGACGCCTGGCAGCTGGGGCAGGCGCAGCGCGAGCTCGCCGCCGCCGTCGAGCACGGCGGCGACCGCGAGCTGCGGCTGGCCGATGTGCGCGCGATGCTCCGCGCCCGGCTGGCGGGGCGGCCGACCCGCGCCAACTTCCGCACCGGCGAGCTGACCGTGTGCACGATGGTGCCGATGCGCTCGGTGCCGCACCGCGTGGTGGTGCTGCTCGGGCTCGACGACGAGGTCTTCCCTCGCGGCGCGGGCGTCGACGGCGACGACGTCCTGGCGCGCAGACCGCTGCCGGGGGAACGGGATCCGCGCAGCGAGGACCGGCAGCTGCTGCTCGACGCGGTCATGTCCGCCAGCGAGAGGCTGGTGCTGTTCTACACCGGCGCCGACCCGGTCAGCGGCTCCCGGCGGCCACCGGCGATCCCGCTCAGCGAACTGTGCGACGTCCTCGACACCATGGCGGGCCGTTCGGACGCGGCGCTGACGCGGCATCCGTTGCAGCCCTTCGACGCCCGCAATTTCCGGCCCGACGGCCCGTTCAGCTTCGACGCCGCCGCGCTGGCCGGGGCGCGGGCCGCGCAGCGCCCGCCCGAACCCGAGGCCGCGTTCCTCGCGAAGCCGCTGCCGCCGACCACCCCGGGCGACGTCGACCTCGCCGAGCTGGTCGCGTTCCTGGTCCACCCCACCCAGGCGTTCCTGCGGCAGCGGCTCGGGCTGCGGGTGCCGGAGCTGGACGAGGACATCGCCGACGCGCTGGACCTGGAGCTGGACCCGCTGGCGAAGTGGGACATCGGCGAACGGATGCTCGCGACGCTGCTCGCCGACGACCGGGACTTTGCCGACGGGGTCGCGGACTTCCGGGCCGCCGAGTGGCGCCGCGGCACGCTGCCGCCGTTCGGCCTGGGGGACAGCGCGCTCGGCGAGATCGAGGCGACGGTGCGCTCCCTCGCCGCCGCCGGACGCCAGCCCGGTGGCGCCGAGACGATCGACGTGGACGTCGATCTCGGATCGGGTCGGCGGCTCACCGGCACCGTCGGCGGCGTGTACGGGACGGTGATCGCGCGGACTACGTTCTCGCGGCTGGCGGCCAAGCACCGGCTGACGGCGTGGGCGCAGCTGCTGGCGGTCGCCGCGTCGGCCGGGCCGCGCGAGACACCGCGGCGGGCCGCGCAAGGCACACAGTGGCGGGCGGTGACCACCGGCCGCGGCCAGTACCGCCGCCCCACCTGGCAGTCGACCCTCACCGCGCCGGAGGACGCGCTGGCGAAGCTGGTGCGCCTCGTCGAGCTGCGCGACCGGGGCCTGCAGGCCCCGCCGCCGATGGCGACCGGCGCGTCGGCGGCCTACGCGGAACGCCGCTCCGGCGGCGCCTCCGTGGAGATGGCGATGGAGGCCGCAGGCAAGGAGTGGGGCGGCACCTTCGGCGACGCCGCCGACCGGCACCTCGGCTACGTGTACGGGGCCGCGCCCGCGCTGTCCGTGCTCACCGCGGCGCCGGATCCGTTGGAGGGCAGCGTCTTCGGCGCTGTGGCCCGCGAGCTGTGGGATCCGCTGCTGGCGGCCGAGACATTGGGAGAGCCGTGAACGGGCGCACCGCCTTCGACCTGCTCGGCCCGCTGCCGAAGGGCACCACGGTGCTCGAGGCGAGCGCGGGCACCGGCAAGACCTACGCCATCGTCGGCCTGGCCGCGCGTTTTGTCGCCGAGGCCGGGGTGGACCCGGCGAGCCTGTTGCTCGTCACCTTCAGCCGCGCCGCGACGAAGGAGCTGCGCGAGCGCACCCGGGAACGGTTCGCCTCCGCCGCGGCCGGGCTCGCGGACCCGTCGAGCAGCCGGGACCCGCTCGTCGCGCACCTCGCCGACGCCGACCCCGACACCGTGGCGCTGCGCAGGCGCCGCCTGCTGCAGGCCCTGTCGGACTTCGATGCCGCCACCATCGCCACCACCCACAGCTTCTGCCAGCGGATGCTCGACGGCCTCGGCATCGCCGGGGAGCGCGACCCCGACGCGGTGCTGGTCGAGGAGGCCACCGACCTCAACGCCGAGGTGATCGGCGACCTGTACCTGAGCACCTTCGGCCGCGGCGGGTCGCCCTCGCTGACCCCCGGTGAGGCACGAAAGGCGGCGCGGGCGGCCATCTTCGACCCGCAGGCCGCGCTGGCACCCGACGACGCGGACGGGACACCAGCAGCGGACGCGGCCGCGTTCGCCGCGGCCGTGCGGGCCGAGGCGCACCGCCGCAAGCGCGCGGTCGGCGTCCGCGACTTCGACGACCTGCCCGCGCTGCTGCACGGCGTGCTCACCGATCCCGTGCACGGCCCGGCCGCCTGCCGCCGGGTCCGCGACCGCTACTCGGTGGTGCTCGTCGACGAGTTCCAGGACACCGACCCGCTGCAGTGGGGGATCCTGCGCAGCGCCTTCCACGGGCAGTCGACGCTGATCCTCGTCGGCGACCCCAAGCAGGCCATCTACGCGTTTCGCGGCGCGGAGGTGCTGGCCTACCTGGACGCGGTCGGCGCCGCCGACAGCCACCAGGAGCTCACCACCAACTGGCGCAGCGACGCCCCGCTGCTGGACGCGCTCGCGCACCTGCACGGCGGCGCCGCGCTCGGCCACCCGCAGATCGTGGTGCACCCCGTCGACGCCGCCAAGACGGGCTCGCGGATCGGCGCGGCGGTACCGCTGCGGCTGCGGCACCTGCCGCGCGCGGGCGCGGGACCGTTGGGCAAGACCGGCTTTCCCGCCGTCGGGCCGCTGCGCGGGCGGGTGGCGGCGGACCTGGCCGCGGACATCGTGCGGCTGCTCGGCGGCGGCCAGACGGTGGACCGGGGCCCCGGCCCGCGGCCCGTCGAGCCCGGCGACATCGCGGTGCTGGTCCGCACCAACGCGCAGGTCGCCCTGGTGCACGACGCGCTGGACCGGGCCGGGGTGCCCGCGGTCACCGTCGGCGGGCTGAGCGTCTTCCTCACCCCCGCCGCCCGCGACTGGCTGTGGCTGCTGCAGGCGATCGAGCAGCCGCACCGCTCGGACCGGGTGCGGCTGGCGGCGCTCACCCCGCTGCTCGGGCGCACCGCCGCCGAGCTCGACGGCGCAGGCGACGACGCGGTCGCGCAGATCGGCGGGCGGCTGCGGGACCTGTCGGCGGTGTTCGCGCAGTCCGGGTTTGCCGCGCTGTTCGAGCGGCTGGCGGCGTGGAGCGGGCTCGAGGCCCGGATGCTGTCGCGGGCCGCGGGGGAGCGGCGCCTGACCGACCTGCGACACGTCGCACAGCTGCTCAACGAGGCCGCCGTCGCCGAATCCCTCGGGCTCACCGCGCTCACCCGGTGGCTCACCGACCGGATGCGCGACCCCGCGATCGGCGGCATCGACCGCAGCCGCCGCCTCGACAGCGACGCCGCGGCCGTGCAGATCGCCACCGTGCACGCCACCAAGGGCCTCGAGTACCCGATCGTGTACCTGCCGTACGCGTGGGACGCGGCGAAGAACCCCAAGCCCGACAAGCTGCTGCTGCACGACGCGGACGGCCGCCGCATCCTCGACGTCGGCGGGCCCGAGGGCCCCGGCTACGACGAACGCAAGAAGCGGCACGACGAGGAGGAGGCCGGGGAGGAGCTGCGGCTGCTGTACGTCGCGCTGACCCGGGCCATGTGTCAGCTGGTGCTGTGGTGGGCGCCCGCCTATTCGACGAAGGCGGCGCCGCTGCACCGGATGCTGCTGGCCCGGCGGCCCGGCGAGCTGGCGGTACCGGCCCAGGAACGGGTGCCCGCCGATCCGGATGTCGCGCAGCGGCTCTCGGCGTGGGCGGGCGACTCCGAGCTGGTGCGGGTGGAGGCCGTCGGCGCCGACCCGATCGTGGTGCCGGAGTGGACGCCGCCGCAGGAGGAGGTCGGGGAGCTGGCCGCGGCGCGATTCGACCGCGACCTCGACGCCGCCTGGCGCCGCACCTCCTACTCGGCGCTGACCGCGCACGCGCACGACGCCCCGCCGAGCGTCGGCAGCGAGGCGGAGGAACCCGAGCTCGACGACGAGCCGGACGAGCCGCCGCTGGTCTCGCCCACCGAGGCGGTGGGCCTGCCGTCGCCGATGAACGGGCTACCCGCCGGGGCCGCGTTCGGCACCCTGGTGCACGCGGTGCTGGAGGAGGTCGACACCGCCGCCGCGGACCTGGAGGCCGAGCTGGTGCGCTGCTGCCGCGAGACGGTGGCCGCCGGGTACTCGGGCGTCGACCCGGACGCGCTGGCGGCCGCGCTGGTGCCGGTGCTGCACACCCCGTTGGGTGGCGGGCACACGCTGGCGTCCATCCCGCCGTCGGACCGGTTGCCGGAGCTGGACTTCGAGCTGCCGCTCGCAGGCGGCGAGGACGCCGACGCGGAGGTGACCCTCGCCGGGGTGGCGCCGTTGCTGCGCCGGCACCTGCCCGCCGACGACCCGCTGGCCGGCTACGCGGCGCTGTTCGAGACCCTCGGCGCGGCGCCGCTGCGCGGCTACCTCACCGGCAGCATCGACGCGGTGCTGCGGCTGCCCGGGCCGCGGTTCGTGGTGGTGGACTACAAGACCAACCGGCTCGCGCCGGGCGACCTCACCACCGCCGACTTCACCACCGAGACGATGGCCGCGGAGATGATGCGCGCCCACTACCCGCTGCAGGCGCTGCTGTATGCGGTTGCGCTGCACCGCTACCTGCGCTGGCGACTGCCCGGTTACGACCCGGCCACCCACCTCGGCGGGGTGCAGTACCTGTTCGTGCGCGGCATGGCGGGCCCGGACAGCCCGGCGGGCGCGGGCGTCTTCGACTGGTACCCGCCGGCCGCGCTGGTGACCGAGCTGTCGGACCTGCTGGCCGGAATCGAGGGGGCACCGTGACCGAGGTGCAGGTGGCGCAGCGCGGCAAGGGCGCGCTGCGGGTGTTCAACGAGGCCGGGGTGCTCGCTGCCGCGGACGTGCACGTCGCGCTGCGCCTCGGCGCGCTCGGCGGGGAGGCCGCCGAGGCGGCGTTACTGGCGACGGCGCTGGCGGTGCGCGCGGTGCGCTCCGGCTCGGTGTGCCTGGACCTGGGCCGGATCCGGGAGGTCACCGTCGACGTGCCCGCGGACGGGGAGCCCGTCGACCTGGAGGCGCTGCCCTGGCCCGAGGACGCGGACGTGCTGGCGGCGCTGCGGCGCAGCCCGCTGGTGATCGGCGGCGAGAAGGGGCCGCTGCGTCCGCTGCGGCTCGTCGACACCGACGACGGCGGGCTGCTGTACCTGGAGAAGTACTTTCGGCAGGAGCAGACCATCCGCCGGGTGCTCGACGAGCGCGCCCTCGGCCATCCCGCGGTGGACGAGGACCGGCTGCGGGCCGGGCTCGCGGAGCTGTTCGGCGGGACGGCCGCCCCGGACCGGCAGCGAATCGCCGCGGCGGTGGCGGCCACACACCGGACGGCGGTGATCGTCGGCGGCCCCGGCACCGGCAAGACGCACACGGTGGCGCGGGTGCTGGCGCTGCTGGCCGCCGAGCACGGCGCCGGGCTGCGGATCGGGCTGGCCGCGCCGACCGGCAAGGCGGCCGCCCGGCTGCAGGAGGCGGTGCGCGAACAGGCCGAGGAGGTGAAGCTGCCCGCCGGGCTGGCGGCGATGACGCTGCACCGGATGCTCGGCTGGCAGCGGGTGGGCGCGAGCCGGTACCGGTACAACGCCGGCAACCACCTGCCCTACGACGTGGTGGTGGTCGACGAGACGTCGATGGTGTCGCTGACGATGATGTGCCGGCTGCTCGAGGCGCTGCGCCCGGACACCCGGCTGGTGCTGGTGGGGGACCCGGACCAGCTGACCTCGGTCGACGCGGGCGCGGTGCTGGCGGACCTGGTGGCGCGGCCGGTGACCGGGACGGAGAACCCGGTGCTGGCGAGGGTGGTCGGCGCGGACCTGGACGCGACCGACGACCCGGACGAGGCCGCGCTCGGCGCGGGGGAGCGGAATCGGTTGCGCGGCGGCGTGGTTCGGCTCAGCCGCGGGCGTCGTTTCGGTGGCGAGATCGCCCGGTTGGCGGTCGCGGTGCGCGACGGCGACGAGGACGCGGTGATGGCGATCCTGCGGTCCGGGGCGGACGGGGTGTCCTTCGTGGCGCCGGACGACCTGGCCGCGCTGCGCTCGGATGTGGTGTTCGGCGCGGCGGCAGTGACCGAGGCGGCCGTGGCCGGCGACGTCGCGGCGGCGCTGCGGGCGTCGGAGGCCCACCGCCTGCTGTGCGCGCACCGCGAGGGCCCGTTCGGCGTGGAGTGGTGGGCGCGGTCATCGATGGAGTGGATCGGCGCCGCCACCGGAACCCGGCTGGACCCGGACCGCTGGTACGCCGGGCAGCCGCTGCTCGTGACCGCGAACGATCACGAGGTGCGGATCTACAACGGCGACACCGGCGTGGTGGTGGACCGCGGCGACGGCGAGCTGGTGGCCGCGTTCGCCCGCGGCGAGGACCCGCTGCTGCTGCACCCGAGCCGGCTGTCCTCCGTGCAGACGGTGTACGCGATGACGATCCACCGCAGCCAGGGCAGTCAGTACGACACGGTGTCGGTGGTGCTGCCGGGTGAGGAGTCGTCGCTGCTGACGCGGGAGTTGTTGTACACGGCGATCACCCGGGCGCGCGGGCATGTCCGGATCGTCGGGGACGAGGCGTCGGTGCGGGCCGGGGTGCGGCGGCGGGTGCTGCGGGCGAGCGGGTTGCGGCGGGGGTAGTTCAGGGGGCCAGCTCAGCGGGGGTCGTCGAACAGGGTGAGCTCGGCCGGGTCCTCGAACAGCTCCATCTGCCGCGGCGGTTCCACCGGTGGTGCGGGGGCCAGCCCGGGCCGGGAGAAGCTGACGACCCGCAGGGCGCCGCTGAGCGCGGCGAGGGTGTCGGACCAGGCCGCGGCCTCCCCCTCGCACAGTGCGATCTCGTCCGTATCCGCCTCGGTGCGAGCCTTTTCGAGCGAGCTGCGCCACTCTGCGACGCGTTCCGCGCTGATCCGCATGTACTCGAGGATGGTGGTGCGGTCGCGTTCGCAGACGTCGGCGGCGGTCTCGGCGTCGAGGTCACCCTCGCCGAAGAGCACCAGTTGCATCACCGCCATCAGCGACGGCGGCACGTCCGGGACGCATTCGTGGTCCGCGGCGGGCGAGGGGGTGGTGCGGTAGCCGACGGCGTCGAATCGTGACGCGAACGCTCGGTCCACGGTCGCGAGGAACGCGGTGATCCGGTCGAGCAGGTCGGTCAGATGTCGTGGCACGAACGGAAACCCGGGCACCTCGATCACCGCGTTGAGACGGTCCTCGCTGAGGACGAACCGTAGGTGCGACCAGCGTGCGGTGAGGTCGGCGACCGTCTCGGCGGCGCGGGTGCGGCCCCCGATCCGGTAGAGCAGCGGCACCCACAGCCGGACGACGGGTTCGGTGGCGTGCGGGATCACGAACACCGCGTGCCCCTCGATCGTCAGCACGAAGTCGCCGTCGCTGTCGACCTGCGGCTGGTCGCCGAGCAGGTCGGTGAGGGCGGCCTCGACGAGATCGCGCAGGTGGTCCGGGTCGCGCGGGGCGACGGCCAGCATCGGGTCGACGTCCGAGGCGAGCCAGTCCCGCACGGTGGGCCCGGTGAGATGGCCGGCCCGGCTGCCGATGGCCTCGGCCCGCAGGAAGCTCGGGTGCGGCACGCTCCAGACGTCGCGGAACGCCGCCACGGCCATCGAGGCGAGCTGGTCGGACCACCGGACGGTGCGGTCGAGGAAGTGGGCGGGGGACCCGTCCCCGGGATCGGCGTCGGGCGCGCAGGTGGGGTGCTGCCAGCCCAGCTCGATCAGCAGCGCCTCGTCGGCGGGGGACAGGGCGAAGCGGGGGTCGAGGAAGGCGTTGGAGGGCACCTCGCAGCGCACCAGGTCCTCGGCCCAGGCCAGGAACTGCACGCACGGGAGGTAGCCGCCGACGCCCGGCTCCTCCGCGAGCTCGACTACCAGGATGTCCTCGCCGCGCATCGTGCCGATGTGGTCGGCGAGGGTGCCGCGAAACTCACGCCACGCCAGTTCGACGGCCTGGTCGAACTTTTCGAGGTCCGGCAACGGTGTGGTCCCATCTGCAGCGCGCTCCGGCCGCACTCCCGACCGTCGGCATGCAGGGTAACGCGAGGGACCGACTTTGTGGCCTAGGACGCGACGGAGCAGGCGCCCGGCTTTTTGCCGAGCGCCTGCTGCCTTCGGGATTGGTTGGTTCGACTACGCGGTGGTCGTCGGTGCGGCCGCGGTGATGCCGAGGTCGCCCTCGACGTGCTCGTCGGTATCGCCGCACGCGCAGTCGCCACCGCAGCCCCCGCCATCGCAGTCGCCTGCGTAGCTGTCGTCGTCGGCGTCGCAGTCGAGGGTGCCGCCGAAGCGGTCCGCGAAGTCGTCGTCGAGGTCGTGGGTGAGGTCGTGGATCTCGTCGATCAGGTTGAGCAGGTGCTGCGGCGCGAACGGGTCCGCGTCGAGGAGGGTGGAGACCAGCAGGTGCTCCTCGCTGAGCGCGAAGCGCAGCCGCGGCCACTCCTCCGACAGCGCGACCAGCTGCGTGGTGGCCTGCGCGCGGTCGGTGATGCCGGTGACGATCGAGGACCACACGTGCAGCTGCGGCCCGTCGTCGGCGACGGTCACGTACACCGCGAAGCCGTGCACGGGGATCGCGATGTCGCCGTCCTCGTCGGTGTCCGGCTCGGAGCCCAGCAGCTCGGCCAGGGTGCGCACGCACAGGGCGTGCAGCTGGTCGTGCTGCTCGGTGACCACGGCGAGTGCGCCGTCGATCCGCAGCGGCTGGTCGTCGGTGTTGTCGTGGTCGCTCATGGTTCCTCTGTCCTGCGCCGGACCGGGGTACGGCTGGCCGCTGCTGTGGTGGTCTGGGTGTGCGGGTCCACGGTAGCGCGGGGTGGTGACTGAGGGTCGTCCGGTGGGTGGCGGGCGGTCGACGCTGTGGGTCAAGGCGAGCGGATCCCCGGTATGCGCGGTAACGAACGATGTCCGACATGGATGAATGTTGAAGTCACTCCCCGCGGGGAGGTCGAGTTCCAGATTGACGTCGCATTCCGACTTATTACGGTCGACTCGCTGCAGGACGCTCGCCGCCCAGGATCGGTCGCAAACAGAATTTGGATCACCGCCCACGCTTCGGGCCCATCGTGCGACTATGAGGTTGTCTTGCCTCTCTTCGGTTTGGGCGATAGTGCTGGTAGCCAATACTCGGAGTGTGGGGGGTCTTCCGAAGACGGCGTTTCTCCACGTAATCGTCGTCCGGTGGCCGAAACCGTTCTGGGCGGTCCTGATGCCAACACCTTTCTTACCTCGGGAATCAGTGAAGGAACGAGCACGTCTTCGTCGACCAGGTTGAGGATCCGGGGAAAGCCCGAGATGTCAACCCTCGGATTCCAAGTTCGATTAACGACCTGACAGTGACAACTCGATTCGATCAGGCTGGTGGCGCAAACCCCGGACTGGGCATCGTGGTGAATCCAGAGGATGCGATCTCCGATGTCGAGGCTTTCCTTCCCGATGATGGTGCCATTCAGGGACGTTGCTTGCCGATCGATGTACGGCACCGGGTCAACATGACCGAAGCTATCGGCAGCGCTGAAGCTTGAAACGTGTTCGGGATTGTCTGTTCCGTAGAGCTCGAGGGCATCGCCGTCAGATTGAGCCTGCCAGATATCGAGGACCTGAGGCGGATAGAGCGGTCCGTTTGGATGTCCGATCACAAAGAACAACTCGCCTGCACGGAGAGAGAGCACAACGCGGTCGCGGGGCCCCACGTAGGTCGTCGGACCGGTTGCCCGAGCGTCAATTCCGTCGACCAAGAGAGCCGCCTCGCGAACCGTTTGAATTGCCTCCTCGACTGGAGTCGTGAAGAACTCTCGATTGGGTGAAACTCGTTCAGCGTCAAGCGATTCGTGTGTGTGCTTCTCGACTGATTCAGGGTGCGACGTGAGGATGCGGAATTCAACAAGAAATTGGGTCGGAACCCCAGTAGTCTGGAGTTCTTTCGCGCGATCTTCTGCAAGTCTGGATGTGCAACCAACTTTGACCAGCCCAGGCATCGATGCGTTTGATAGCACGTACACAAACCCAACTGAATGACGCGTCATGCAAGAAAGCTATCTGGTGCCACTGACATTGGGTGCGCTACAGGTCGATGCAATGCGGATGTCTCGTACTTCCCCCACGATACCTCGAAGAGCTCAGGCATCACTTGTCGGCTCCCAACAAGCCCGATCGCTTCCCGCTCCATGAGACCACCAGCTCGTCCCGAGCCCGGCTTGCGGCGACGTACAGCAGCGACCTTTCTCGTAGCAATGCCTCGGCCTGCTCATCCTCGGGCACGGCGCGCAATGTCGCTGCGGACGGGACGTGGGAGTCGTCGATGCCGGCGAGGACGACGCGGGAGAACTACATACCCTTGTACCGGTGCATGGTGAGCACCTGCACGTGTTCGGTGGTGGCGGGGTTGCTGTCCAGCGCCCGCGCATCGATGCCGCGTTCTCCGAGTGCCCCGGACGAACTGGCTGCGGTCGTTCTGGCCGCGCGTGAGCACTGCGATAGTCGACTTGTCGACCTCCTCGTCGATCCACGACTGGACGAGTTCAGCGACCTTGTCGAGTTCGGCAGCGGCGTCAGTGCATTCGAGCAGCCGCGGACGCGGACCCAGCCGAGCCGATCGGTATTTCGGCGGTCGACCTTTCGCCTTGCTCGAGATCCTTGAACTCGGCCCCGGACAGGATGCTCACCGCGAAGTGCAGGTTCTGAGCGGTGGTGCGGCAGTTGAGGGTCAGTCGCCGGGCGCGGCCGACGATCTACGCCCACCCCCGGCACCGCCACCGTCGTCGACCAGCTCGACCGCACCCCGTGCCTACTCGTCCGCTGCCCCGGCACCCTCGCCCGCGCCCCCAACCGGCGAGAGCATCGTCGCGGTCATATACAGCACGAAGACTGTCGACTCCATCAGATGGTGGCGAAATCCTTCGCCACCATCCAGTCACGGGCGACGACGGCAGTCTCACGCCCATAGTCAGTCCACGGTCACTTCGCTTCCCGGATGTACGTCACGCCAAATGCCCGCACCTGGCGGAACTCCTGGCGCGTACTGCCGAAGTCGAGCCAGCCACCTTCTTGCTTCTGAAAGATGTCGAGGCCGCGACCGAGGTTGATGCGCCATCCGTTGTCCGTGCGGATCCAGCGATCGTGACCGCCAGGGTCCTTGGCCACCTCAACCTTGATGCCCTGTTGGTCAGCGCCCTGAATGATCTGACCGAGCATCTGCAACTGCCTCTTCTGATATTCGGGGTCAGAATCGAGCACGGTGAACAGTTTGAACGTCACCTCGTCGGCGGGGTCTTTGGCCGAGGCGATCACGGCCAGCAACTCAACGAGATTCCGGCCTTGGTGGCTCATCCGGATGTACGGGTCGTGCAACTCGATCTCGGTCGCACCTCGCAGGTACGGCATGAGGAGTGTCTCGAAGGAAATGCCGCGCTGATTTTCGACGAAGTCGCGCTGACCCTGGAACAGCTCCTCCTTGACCGGGGACGGGACAGCCGCAGCCTCCGAGCCGGCCGTACTCGGCGTGGGGCCAACCGGGGCGTCGATGGGTTCCCCACCATCGCCCGCAGCGCCGCGGCGACCGCGGTGGTAATGCGCTGGGTACTCGTCCTCCTCCAGCGTGGTGACGGCAGTCCACTCGCCCGCGAGCGACTGGTAGCCGAACTTCACCGCAGCCATGGTGGCGTCCAGGCGCAGGATCTGGTCCTTGACACGTTTGCGGCCCTCGATCGCGAAACGCAGGATCTCCTCGATCTCCTCAGCGGTGGCCTGCTCGTGCGGGTAGAGCAGCTTCATCAGACCTGAGAAGGTCTTGTGGATGCCGTCGCGGTCGCGGGTGGAGATATCCGAGCCGAGTGTGAAGTACCGCTGGTAGCGATCGGAGTAGTCGAGATTTCGCATCGACTTGAGGACTTCGGCTATGTAGTCAACGACGAAACCGTAACCGCTGGAGAACATCTCGCCGCGGATCGTGTCGACCTCCCAGCCGGGAATGTAGAAGTGCAGCCGGTCGAGGTAAGCTGAGTCGTGGTAGCTCTCGGGGAGTTCGTCGAAGAGATCCGAGTGTTTGAGCATGTACGGCACGGTGTGTGAGGTGTTGCCGACGAACACCATCGACGCCTCAGCGCTTTCCGGTCTGACACCGCGGGAGAACGACTTGTTCGCCATGTAGTTCTTCATGATGTCGACCAGCGCCTTGTCGGTGCGCTTCTTCTTGCCCGCGAACTCGTCGAACGCCACTACGTCCCAGTAACCGACGAGACCGATCTTGCCGTTGGCGTTGTTCACGAACAGTTTCGGCACGGTGATCTCGCCGCCGGAGATCAGCATGCCGTGGGGTGAGAACTCGGAGTAGATGTGCGATTTACCGGTGCCCTTCGGGCCGAGCTCGACGAGGTTGTAGTTGCGCTCCACGAACGGGACCAGCCGGGTCAACTGGAGCAGCTTGGCCCGACGCCCGAACATCTCGGGGTTGAACCCGATCGACTGGATCAGCAGGTCGATCCACTCATCGGTGGTGAATGCCTGGCGCGCGTCGAGGTAGCCGTGATAGTCGAAGTTCGACATCTGGATCGGCTTCAGACTCCCGAGGATCCATGGCACGGTGCGCGGGTCGTCACTGTGGAAGTACTCGATGTCGCACAGACACCACACTTCGCTGACCAGCAACTTCGGGTTGCTGGTCGCCGTCCCTGAATCAATCACCACACCCCTGATCCCAAGGTTGGCGAAGGAGGCCTCGTAGAGGTCATCTTTCGCGTTCAGCGCCACGCTGACCCGGTCGATGATCCGGAAGCGCCCCTTCTCCCGGATCTTCGACTTCACCAGCTCTGACTCGTTGCGGTGCACATAGTGCTCGGCGAGGATCCGGCGCACCTTCTCGATACCCTCTTGGATCGTCGCCTCGTCGTCGGTCGCGGCGAACTGCCCGAGCAAGTACTCAAGCACGTAGGACGGCACGATAGCGTTGCCTTTGACGGCCTTGACCAGGTCCTTGCGCACCACCGCTCCCGGGAAGTGCGCGTTGATCTTTCGGTCGAACACAGTCGTCTCCGCCACGGCCTCCGCGGGGCTCTCGTCGGGCGTCTGCTCGATGAGGGCCGCCCCGGTCAGGTCGATGTGGTCGCTCATCAGAAATCCCATCCGTCGTCGCTGGCAAAGGCACGTTTGATCGTGTACGGCGCGCTCTTGTACTTCTTCCACTGGTCGGTGCCCTCGATCGACTCTGAGAGCCGGAACTCGACGCTGTGGTTGTTGGCCTCGTCTGCCGCCTTGCTGAGAAGTATTGTGATGCTTTGGAATCGGTCGCGTCCCGCGTCGCTGCTCGAGTCGAAGGTCATCTCCTGCTCGTCGGAGATCAGCGTGTCACCGAAGTAGAGGCCGGCACGCAGGCGCCGCGCGGGTTTGTGCGGCTCCACCTTGGCCGATTGGTACAGCTTGACGACGATTTGCCCGGTTGTGATCCGATCCGACTCGGGGTGGATGTCGATGTTGACCGGCTCGACCGTGTCGGTGCGGCTCTTGTTGATCTGGATCACCGGCACCACGATTTCCTGCAGCGACGCACCGCCGTGCACGAACTGGTATCCGGCTCCGGGTTGCACGATTCGCTGGATCGAGTTCGGGATCTGCACTTCCAGATCGCTCGACAGTCCCAGTTGATCGGGTTGGAAGGTCGTGAACGCAGCGTCCTTCTTCAAGCCTCGCCCCAGCACGTACCGGCGCTTGGACTTCACGATCTGTTCGCCCTGCGGTTTCACCGTGAGGTTGAACTGCTCGGCCAGCTTGGAACGCTGGTAGAGGAACCCGTGATCGGCGGTGACGATGATGTTCGTCGCGTTCGCGCTCGCGAGCTTCTTGATGATGTCGATCAGCTCGCGGACCGCGTCCGCTGCCGCCGTGAAGGTTCGGTGCTCGGAGACGGCTTTGTCGCCGGTAGCGTCGATCGTGTCGTGGTAGACGTAGAGCACCTGGTTCGACGAATACAGCTCACGACGGTCGGCCGGTTTCATCTCGAGAAGATCTTTGGCCTGGATCGCCGTGCCACCCACCGCGCTGAGAATCTTGCTCCGGCTCGCGGTGCCATCAGACTTCTGCCCGTCGACCAGCACTGGATCACCTTCTGAAGAATGCGCCAACGTGGTGTGCGGAAGCAGCGCCGCCATCCCGAGTTGCGTATACGACGGCAGCACTCCGAGCATGGCGTCGATCGAGGCGGAGAATTTGTTCTCACCGCGGATCCTGGTGCTCAGTTCGTCGGCCACCTCGTAGCGCAGTGCGTCGGAGACGATCACGACGGCCTTCTTGCGGCCCGTGAGGGTCGGGGCGACGTAGTGGCTGTAGAACGACGTTTGCGAGGTCAGACCGACGGTGCGCCACTGCGCGACCGTATCGATCTGCTGCTGCCACGCCACCCCGAGCGGGGCGAGGAAATCGGTGACATAGGCCTTCTCGACGAGCTCGGCCAGCGCCTCGATCGGCTGCTTGAACTCGGCCGTCAGATAGGCCTGGGTGAACTGTCGATAGCGCTGGTCGATGCGGAACCACTCGTCGCGATACCGCGTCAGGCCTTCGTCGAAGTTGGTGACGTGAAGCACGGCGTTCCGGATCGCCGGAATCAGCTCGGCTGCCGCGCTCAGCCCCTCGTACAGGGTCGCGTAGTCGTCGAACCAGAAGCTGTCGCGGCGCCTGGCGCTGATCGCATCGGCGATGTCGCGGTACGACATCGTCTTCGCAATGATCCCCTTGACCAGACGCCGGATCACTTCACGCTCGCTGGCGTCGAACACGTCGGTTTCCTTCAGCGTCTCCCACGCGATCTCACAGACGTGATCGGCGTAGTCGAGGTTGCGCTCGACGGTGCGGGCCAGCGACTTCATCGCCGCGCTGCTGCGCTTGGAGTCGCGGAAGCCGCGGAAATCGAGCGCCAGGTTCCGCACCTTGTTCGACTCACTGACGTCGAACCCGCCGACGGCACGCTGGAACATCCACAGCACAAACCCCGCCACTGTTGGCGCCTGCGACGTGAACCCGTAGATGCCGGAGGCGCCGGCCCAGTAGAAGTCCGCGAGGCCGTGGGAGGCGAGCGCATCGAATCCGGTGGTATCGCCGTCGGCGTGCTGCATCAACAGCGTGCGGGTGAGCTCAGAGAAACTGTGCTCCTTCTGGTTCAGAAGCACGGCACACATCTGCGCCTGCACCACCGTCAAGTCGGCGCCGATCAGCGGCATCGCCTTGAGTCTCGTCACCAGCTTCGCGTCGTCGAAGAACGATGAGTACCGGGCGATCAATTCCTCGGAGCCTGGCGCCGTGAGCCCGAGGTCGGACCGTATGAGCGCGCCACGGTCGGCAGTGAACACCGGGCCGTAGGCCAGCTCGATGTCGAGCAGCCAGTTCCCGACGCCCTCGGGCACATTGCCGGATCGGTAAATCAAGAACTTCGCTGCCGGTTCTTCGCGCAACACCCTGTATTTGATCGCGAACTCGGTGTCGGCGACGCGCAGCACTGTCACGTCGCCCGGTGCCAGAGTGTCGAGTTCGGTTGCATAACCGCCGTCGGAGTCGTGCCAGACGACGATGCGTCTGGAGTCGAAGCGATCCGCGAGGTGGTCGGCGATCGTAGGAGTCTTACTCATTCCTCATCCTCCGCAACGCTTCGTCAATTGTGGCGACAGCATGGCCACAGTCTCCTCTGCGCACCCGGCACGCTGCTTGCCGAGTACTTCGGAATCAATGAGATGCCCGATCCGCCAGTTCGTCAGTGTCAGTGCCGCATTCACCGGCGCGGCGACAATAGCGCGGGTCTCCTCGATCACCGCCGACACCCGTCCGAACAGGTCGCCTGCCTCACCTGGGCGCTGCAGCTCAGCCATGCGACTGCCCGTACATCCCACGGCACACCGGCCCGGCACCGTCGGCGTGAGCTTTCGACTCAGAGTGCATGGTTGCGTCAAATACATCACCGTCATTCATCGCCGGCATCCAGGCCGGCGATCTTCTTCACCGCCGGGTAGAACTTCGGGTAGTTCACCCTGACGCCGTCGTCGAGGTCGATCTGAACCTGCTGCGTGGCGAGCGGATAGAGCACGTCGTGCTCGTAGTCACGCAGTTCGGCGAGCACCTTGCGCAGCCGGTCCGCTTCCTTCTGGTCCTTCGCCGAAGATCCGCCGGCGGCCGCCACCTCTGCCCGCTCGAGGGCCTTCTGCAGTTTGTTCTCGTACTCACGCAGGTACTCGTTGAGCACGGTCGAGACCGTCGACGGCGTGTAGCGGTGCAAGTAGATCAGCGCGTTGAACGAGCCCTTGGGGCTGGAGAACATCCAGTAGATCGGACGCTTCTTGTAGCGCTTCACGTGATCGTCGTAGAACCTCGACCTACCTGACTTCGTGATGAAGTAGTCGCGAAGTGTCTTGACGCCCAACGATTCCTCCACGAACCGCAGGTTCTCCTCGAAGCGTTCCAGTCCGAACGCAACCTTCAGGAACTTCCGGAAGCGTTCGACGATGTCGTCCTCGAACCAGCCGTCGTCGACGAACGGGATCACGTTGTCGGCGTCCGGCATGAACGTCACTTCGCTGGCTGAGCCCGTTCCTCCGGCGGTTGAGCCTGTTGAAACCTTGTCCAGATAGTCCTGGAGCGTCGCGCCCTGATCGGCCAGGATCAGGCCAGGCTCATCGAGGCTGTAGCGGCCGAACATGCAGCCGACAGCGTACGAGATCAACTCCGCAGCGAGATCCGCACGCTCCAGCGCCTCGTACTCAGCAGCAGATCTGTTTGGGCCATAGCGGAATTCGACGTTGCGAGCCAGGGACACTCGGTGCAAAGGCACATCGATCGGAACCTCGCCCTGCAACCCATACACCTCTGCCACAATGCGGTTGTTCTCCCGCTCGCGGGTCTGCTGCTCCTGAGAGATGACTTTCTTACGAGCTGACCAAAATGAAATTCTTTGAGTAAGTGAGGTCTCGGTGTCCGCGGTGTTGAGTGGCAGTGACGGCGCCGCGAATCCCCACGAGGTCTCAAAGTCGTCCCAATCGTCTTTAGCAGTTGCCACCGCCGCATCGACGATCACCGTTGGCGCCACGAAATCCTCAATGGGCATCAGGGCAACTTGTCCGATTTGAGTGTTGAGTGTCGGAGAGAGGACTTTGAGTAGAGCCGTCGAGGTCGATGAATTCAAGACGGACAAGAGGAGTTCGCGCTTCACACGTGATCCAAAGACGGACATCCCTTTGACATCGTGAATAAAACCGGACGGGAACGCTCTAAACGCCGGGTCGCCGCTAGTTATATCAGACCATGACACGGACGGCAGGAAGTAGGTCTGAGGACTTCGAACGACCGACTTCGGACGTAACGCATATAGTTCTGCGCCGTCATTTTTCCAGTTTACGACGCGCTCTTGGTTGCCCCACCATCTACGGAAATAGCCGCCCTTGTTGTAAGGGAACCACCGCGCGCCAGACTCGATCGCATCGTCGCGGTCGGAGCAGTTAAATGCAGACCGGCATGCACTGACTTCCCACCATGAACGTAGAAAACGGTTATTGTCACCTGTCTGGAGTCCCACCTTGGGATTAGCGAACGCTTTTAGCGAACGGCCCTTTGCGAAGGCGGCGCGCATGGCGTCGGACAGCCAGTACGCGATCGGCGTGCCGGGCACCTCGGCGAACTCCGACGTCGAAATCCTATACAAGTGGCGGTGCATGTCTGTGCTTTTCTCGCCGGCACGCCGCAAGCGATCAGCCTGGATGATTTCAAGAGTCTTAGATCCTTGAATGGCATGCCCGACGAAATCTGAGAGGCGAATGAAAGCGCCGATCTGATCTGACCGACCTCGGTGCAGAACATACGCGCAAACGGGAACCGTTGCCCCGTCGAATCCTGAGTATTCGAGCTGAACGAGAGTGGAGATCGCCTCGTCCCGAATGACGCGATGTCGCAACGCTTCGTAGCTTGAGATGAACATCCAGACGAATGGTGTCATCAGCCCGGAGTAACCGCCCTTTGGCAGAAGGTCGAGACACCGCTCAACGAACATTGCGAACAGGTCGGACTTGCTGTTTGGGAAATCGTGCTTGGCGAACTCCGTGAGCCGCGAGTTCATGTTTCTGCTGCCCATGTATGGCGGGTTTGCGACAACGACCGAGTGTGACTTACTCAGAACTTTCGCTTGCTGGATAGCTTGTCGTGCACGGTTCAGTGTGTCGTAGTGGAGCGTCTCTTCAAGGCTCTTCAGCCCTTCCATGACTGCTACTGCGTGTTTGGTCGCGTATGTGTCTGGCTGGATCAGCGAGCCCAATATATCGGCGTCACGGAATTGATTCCAGAACGTTTCTTCGGTGGCGCGGTCGCCGTCCTTCGTGATGAGCAAGTCCAGCTCATCGGGGGTGAAGGAGATCGGCTCGATCACGCAGATCTTCGGCTGAACTTCGGTACGGGTGAAGAAGCGGCGGTCCTTCGCTCGCGCCTTCATGGTGAGCGCGAACGCGGCGAGCGCCCCGGCGCGGGGGTCGATCTCGGTGCCGTGGAGGTTGTGGGTGAGGATCAGGCACGGGATCTCCGACGGTGCGTAACCCTCTTCCTCGTAGATCGCATACAGCAGGTCGAAGGCGTAGGTGAGCATGTGGCCAGAGCCGCAGGCCGGGTCGATCACGGTCAGCTCTTCGGGCCCCGAAAGCTGCAGGAAGTCTGTCTCCTCGTCGATCGGTGCGATGTAGTAGTCCATCTGCTCGACCAGGCGCGAGACCGGCCGGTTGAGCATCCAGAGTCGACCGAGCGAGTTCTCCAGGAGGTAACGAACAATCCAGTGCGGGGTGAAAAGCTGTGTAGCGGCTGGGATCTCGTCGGCCCCGGCCTTCTTGTTCTTCTTGAATCCGGCGAAGACCTCGGCTTTCCGCTCGGAGATGTAGAACTGGTAGAGCCAGCCGATCACCTCGACGTCGTCACAGACGTCCTCGGTGAGCACCTCGCGAGCACGGGACAAGACGGCGCCTTGGGCGAGCAGACCCGCGGGTACTAGCAACTCGGTGTAGGCACCCTCGGCCTCGAACATGAACGGCATCATCTTGTGCCAATGCCGGCAGTACTCGGTGAGCAGCAGCGCAAAGGCCTCACCCTCGGCGTCGGTGCTGCGGCGACTGCCGTCCAACAGACCGATGATCGCGTCGAGGGTGCCGGCATTGGTGACGACCTCGGTGTCGAGGAGACCGCGTTTCGCGTCGGCCAGAATCTCCGGCTGGCCGTGCTCTTGACCCGATGCCGGCGAGACGACCCCGGCGTCGGTGTAACCCCGAGCATCCATGAAACGCAGCGCAATCAGACGGTTGAACCAGGTGTAGGCGACCCTGTCGATCACGTGCTCACGACCGTGTTCGGCGATCTCCGACTCAAGGAGGCGTACGGTCTCGGCGCGCTCACTGCGCGCGACGGACCCGGCGGCGAGCACCGCGGATACCCGTGCCTCGATGGCGACGATCAGTTCGCGTCGGGCAGCCTTCGCGAAGCTCTCCAGTGGCTTGGTATCCATGCGTCGTCCTTACACCTGTGTCTTGTGAAGAGGCTCGGGCCTGTCAGAGGGTGATGCGCTTGTTGTCGTTGATCGTCGCGACCAACGTGGCACGAAGCTGATCCAGGTAGGCATCGACCTGCGCCTCGGTTTCGAGCACCCCGCCGGCTCCCGGCAGCGAGAGCTTCTTGATCGAGATGCTCTGCTTCGCCGGAGGGGCCGGCGTGTTCGGAACCTGCGATTCGTCGTCGCTGGAGGCCGCCGGCTTCGGAGCCGGAACAGGTCGCGCGGCTTCGAGTTCGTCGAGAATCGCGGGATAGACCGTGTCGACGAAATGCGCAGCTAGATTGCGGATCGTTGGGATCTGCGTCTCCTGCTGAACGCGCGCCCGCATCTGCTCGGCCTGCTGGGTCACCGATTGGCGGGCAGCCTCGGTCGCCGCGCCGTACGATGCGCTGGCGGGCACCTGCTCCCAGTAGTTGTCGATCTTGGCTGTCGCTGCGTCCCGCTCAGTAGCAATTACGTCATCGAGTTGCCCCCGCACGGCTTCGACCGCGCTGCCAAGCTGCATGGTCTTGTTGCCACGGAAGATCTGGGCGTCTTCGAGCGCCGTCTCGATCCCGTCGGCGACTCCGGCTGGCAGGTAGGCGATGTTGGTGCTGTTCGCCTGCACGAACGAGCGGGCGCCGTCGTAGATGGTGCGCTGATTTCCGTTGAGGAACGCCTTGATCGGATTGATCACGTTGTCCTTGGCTTCGAGCAGATCGTCGGCGTCGGCGAAATGCTCGACGAACCAGTCCGCCGGATTGCTGCTCATCTCCGCGAGCAGCCCGATCGGTTCGTCGAGCTGAGCGATGAACGGGTAGGCGGCGGCGCCTGAGCACAGTGCCTTCAGCTCGGCGAGTCTGGCTTCGAGGTGTTCCTTGCCGACGCGGCCGAGTTCGGCGGCATCCTTCGTGATGCCGCCGTCGTTGGTGAACTCGATGACGAACTTGCGGAACGAGTTCACGACCTTCTGGTCGTAGACCCGCTGCGGGGCGACGATCAGATTCGGGTAACGCTGGGTGTTGCGCAGCGCCCCGACGATCTCCGTCCGCGCGAGAGTCTTACCGTCGACCTGGATCTCGATCTTCGCCTGCCCCGCGAGATAGGCAACCACGGCGGCGATGGACCACTGGTCCCAGCCGAACGGCTTGGTGGTGTAACGCACGACGAGTTGCTTCATCGTGACCATCTCGTGCCGCTTGCCCCGCAACTCCAGATGCCCGAGCAGGTCGCCCGCGGGCACCTCGAGGATACTTCCGGTCTCCTCGACGATCCCCTCGGCCGGGTTCACCAGTCCGTTCAGCGTCTGCTCGCCAAACGTCTTTCCGCCGAGCATGCTGAGGTTGGTGTAGGTGGCGGCGATGACCTTGCCGAAGCCGTCGTTGATGCGGATCTGCGCATCCGTGGCGGTCACGTCGAGAACCCCAGCGTTGTGGATCAGGGTCGACGCCCCGACGGCTCCCCGGAGACGTTCGACGATCTCCTTCTCTCTCTCGGTGTTCTGAGAGCCCTTCTCGCTGAGGATCCGACTCTCCACGGCGGTGCGGCTGGACCCCTGAGCGCGCTTGATGTACTTCTCAGTCTTCAAGAGCAGACGCAGGTCGGCGAGGATTCGGTTCGCTTCCGCCGGAAGCGCCACTCGGAGTTCGTCCAACCCTGCGCTCTGCATCTTGATCTGCTCCAGACTGAAGTCCGTCTCGGGGCTGATGAAATGCAGCGAAAGCTCGTACTGCTTGCCGTACGGGACACCGTCGAGCTTGTAGCCGAAGGGGAAGATCTGGCCGCTCTTGGCAGTGGCCTTCGTGGACTTCACGACCGACTCGGAGAGCAACTTGTTGAGTTTCGCGGAGACTTCAGAGCTGTCGATGTCGACGTCCTTGATCTCCTGCTCGATCTTCTGCTCTTCGTTGGTCAGGTAGTCGTACAGGTCGCCATTGCGCTGAATATAGGTCTGCGCCTCCAACGTGTTCAGTGCCTCGACGACATCCTTGCCGAGCTGTGTCAGGTCGGTGCCGAAGCGGTCGTAGACCAGCACAGTGAGGTTACGGGGCGTGGCTTTGAAGCTGTCGACGTACTTCACCAGGAACAGCGCTTTGAGCAGCCGGACCGCGAGTGGGCTGAGCTTGCCGCTGTCGCGAGCGTTCTCGGCACCCAGGATCGCGCGTTGATTCGCGGACTTGAGCGACGCCCGGATGCCCTCGAACATCTGGTCAAAAGACGCGAGGGTGCCGAGCGGCTGGTCGGCGAGGCCAGTGGCGACTTCCTGGACGACGCCGAGCATGGAGCGTTCACCGACCGAGCTGTTGCGGCCCTCGAATATGTTGTGGTCACTGATCGACTCGATTGCTGCCTGGAACAGCGGGAACTGATAGCTCACGAATGGGTAGGTGCCGACGAAGTGCCGCTCGTTGCGGTAGTTCGGGTAGTGGCGGCCTTCGACGAAATCGAACAGGGTCTTGAAGTTCGCATGCTCCGCGTTGTAGATCGTCTCGACCTCGGTGATCGCACCATCTGTCTTGGACAGGAGACGCTTGCGAATGACCTCTTCGACGTCCTGGCTGGTGAGTTTAACCCGGTTCTTGAATCGCGCCTGGATCTTGGAGAAGTCGTTGGCCTGCTGCTTGGTGCGGTCGCCGCCGACCTTCTCCATGTCTTCCTGGGAGGTCACGAAGATCCACGCCCGCCCCCGGCACTTGGTGGCAAGCGATTCGGCGATGGTCTGGAGGTTCAGCATGAGCTGGGTGTTGCTGCCGATGAACTGGCCGACCTCGTCGACGAAGAAGTTCAACCGGTAACCGTCAGGTTGTCGGTCGAGCCAGGCCGCGACCTCGTCGGCGAAGTCTTCGATCGAAACCGAGTAGCTCGCGCTGTACTGGCGGATGATGCCGGGGCTCTCGGAGCCGTTGACCTCGGCGAAGGCCTTGTCAATGTTGCTTGCTTCGAGTGCCGCCTGTTCGCGGCCCTGGGTCCACGGGACTCCCGCGATCCGCTCGAAGGACTCCTGAAAGGCGGCGTACTGGCCTCTCGAGTCGAGGTCGCGTTCGAAACGGGCGATGTGACCCTGGTTGCCGTAGTAGCCGCGAGACTCGTCGAAGATCTTGACGAACACCTTCAGCAGGGCGTCCTTCTGATCCTTCGAGATCAGGGTGGCTTTCTGGTCGATGTTGAACAGCAGACTTGTCGCTTCGATTCGCTCCGCCTTGTCGATCAACGGCGGCAGGAACGCGTCGTCGGCCTTCGTCCGGAACTGGGTGCAGACGTGGGCGCGCGGGTAGTCGTGGCCGTCGATGTCGCCGAGGAGGTGTGCCAGCATCTTCAACAGGTGCGACTTACCGGAGCCGAAGAAACCGGAGATCCAGACGCCGTTGGCGTTCGTGTAGTTCGTGTACGCCTCCAGCACCTGCTCGACGCCCTTGGCGGCCTCGTTGGTGAGGACGTACTCCTCGACCTCGGTCGCGAGCTGGGAGGTATCGTCGGCCTTGATGACGCCCTCGATCGAGCGGTCGATCGGTTTGGCGAAGATCTCGTTGATCGTGGTCATGCTCATGCCTCCTGCTCCAGAATGTCCTTGGCCCGGTAATAGCTGTCACTCGCGCCAAGGTTCAACGCGCGGAGCTGGTGTCCGGCCGACTGAGTGAACTCGTACGTCCCCGGAAACCACGCCAACATCGGGCGTCCCACCACCACACTCTGCAAGTTCTCCAACACCGTGTGCGTACGGACGAACGGGAATACCTCACCGATTCCGGTGAGGAAGACGACGGTCGTGTTGGGCTCGGTTCTTGACTCGGCGTCGAGCCGGGCGCGGATTGCCGGGGCGAGGTGATCGTGAGGATCGAGCATGCCCTGGAGCATCTCGCGGAAGTCGGTCTTGTCCATCGTCGGTTCCGCTTGGAGAACGCGGTCCCAGACACCCCGCTCGGTGAGGAGTTCGACGGTGAGATCGTAGAGATTGATCTCCACCACGCTGATCCCGTCATCGCTCTGGAGCTTCGTGGTGACCCGATCACGCATGCCGTCGACATCGAGGGCCCAGGCAGGCGGGAAGTGATAGATGAAGAAGGGAACTTCCTTGGAGAGGCCTTCCATCCTCAGGAACCGGTCACTGCGCAACACGTCATAGACATGCTTCTCGTCATGGGTGAGGTTCCGCTGGGTCGTTCTCATCGCTGCACCTGGTCGCCTGAAGATGTGAATGGTGTGGTCGTCGGGAAGAATCGGAGGTCGCTGGGCATGCGGTGGTCCAGCACCTCGGTGACACGCTCGGACATCACGGCGGGGACGATGTCGCCAGCGTCGGTACGCAGACCTGCCTCGCGGAGCATCTGGAACAACGTCTGCCGAAGCCTCTGCCGCGTCGACGGCTTCAGACCGTCGAGCTCGGGATGCCACAGGCTCTTACCGGTGATGAACCGGTCGAAGTCGTCGGCGTCGAGCGTTGGCGTCATCAGAAGAAAACGCTCGCGCAGCACCTCTTCGGCGAAGTCACCGATCAGCGTGTAGCGGCGGCAGGCCGCAGTCCACATCAGGTGGTACTGCTCCGTCGGGCTGCCCGCCACAAGCAGCTCGATCTCGTCGTCGTCCAGCGCCGCAAGTCGTTGTACGGTCTCGCGTGCGAGTCTGATCAGCGATGAGGTGGTGCGGGCCAGCAGGAGGTTCTCATCGACAACGCGGGCACGGGTCGCTTGCCAGTCCCGAGAGTCGAGGTATATCGCTGCGACGATTTCACCCTCGCGGGCTAGGAGGCCGCCACTGGTGAACGACAATGCATAGCGCGATTGCGTCTCGTCGGTCACTTGGCGCTGTGCCTCCCCTCCTGTGTGCTGGGCGGCACTAAGACTATCGGGAACCTACGACCTTTCTGGCAGTGGTTCCGCTGACTGAGGTTAGAAGTCGCACTGTTGCGCGTCCAGTGGTGGTCAAGCCACGTCGCCACATACGTTCCGTCAGGCCGGATGCTCCTCACTATCCTCGCCCTCGCTCATCCAAGCGAAGGCAGCGTCCACCGCGCCCTCGTCAGTCCCCAGGATCTGCAGCCCCGCTCGCACGAGCGAATAGAGCTGATCGACCCATGCGTTTGCGAGCTCGACGTTGCCTCCGTAGTTCAGCGAGAGGCTGGGGATTTGATGCATCCCATGGAGCACGTTCAGACACGGTTCCATCGCATGTGTCTCAACTGACCACCATTCTGAGTGAGCGACACCGCTTGCGAGCGAATACGACTGTCGGTAAAAGTCCAGCACGCCGGCTTCTTCGGCCATCACGCGAATCGACTTGCCTTCCGCAAAGGTGTCGCGGGTGTCGACGATCCGGTGATCGAGCACGTCGTCGTTATGACTCAGCCGCTTGAGTTCAGCGATACTCTCGCGAAAGCCAGCGGTTCTCGCTTCGTCGGGTAGCTCATCCGCGATTCGAGAGTAGAGCTTCGCCTTGCCTGCTCCGTATTCCTGAAACTGTCGATAGATGGCCGGGTCCTGCTGCGCCATCCAGTGGAGGTAAATCTTCGTCTCCACCAACATGCGTCCGATGTGCGCACCGTGCTCAACGCACCACATATCTGGAGCGCCCAGCACCGCGATGACATCACGCCCGGCGCGGGTCACAAGCCCCGAAACGACCTCCTGCCGTTCATTCGCGTAGAGGTCGGCCGGGGCGGTCTCCAGCGCCTCGACGAAGCTGCTGAGCAAATCCATGGTGAACCGACGCAGGTTTTCGCCGCCCTCGGGCATCGGCGTTGGCTGGGCCGGACGGCCAGAAAGTGCCTCAGGGTCCAACTCTTCGGTAAAGGCATCCTGCGCGCCGTCGATCTCCCGCTTTCGGATACATCTCGACGTCATCGAGTTAGCTCCCCAGAACACGCGCGCCCACTCGATCGCTGCATCGAAGTGATTTGGATCATCGACCTGAATCATCGCTTTGTGTGCGCCCCACATTGCCCGCACGACCGAGTCAGCCGCTGCACGTTTGGTTGGCACGACTGGATAGTCCTCGAGCAGCTCGATCGTGTCGGCTCTCGAGCTGAACGTTCCGGCCTGGACGGTGCTCCACGTGCGGAAGCACTTCAGCAGCGCCTCGCGATGGTCATCCTGCATGACACCGAGCACCGCATCCCGGATGAGCTCGAGGTCCTGTTGCTGGGGTGGTGTGACCTCGACGTCGCCGACAAGCCACCGGGCAGGAAGGTACGGATAGGACACCAGCGCACCTCGAACCCCTTCAGAAAGAAGGCCGTGGCGTCTCGCCTCGTCCACGACAATCGCAGATGCGTCGGGGAATTTATCAACCAGCACGGCTAGATGAGTGAGTCGTCCATCGAGTAACTCCGCTACCCATCCGCCCTCGTCATGGTGAGCGAGCCACTCCTGCACAGCCTTCTGCCATTTCACGAACTGCCGGACACCGTCGTTACCCAACTCGACCAGGACGAGTGCAGGCCAAAGGAGATCGGGAAGGTCGTCCTTGAGCCAGTTCGCGACGCTCAGCACACCTGTCGCAGCGAGCGGGGACTTGTAAACGCGTCCCTTTCTCACATGGCCCGTCAGTGGGCCTGAGTGCTGGTTTGGCTTCGGGAAGTTCACGTTCCGAATTTACCTTCAGGGACCGACAACGCTGGCTGACCGCAAGTCCGCACGGGGAATTCCGGTGCCACCAGCGGACTGGTGGATCCAGCCGGAAGCCAGACCGATCGGGTGGAAACAGATGTATGCCCGCTCGCGGCCTCACCTATCGACGCGGACCACTGGGCCTTCCGCGGCACCATGCACTTCACGCCCGAGGATCGAGAGAGACACGAGGCCGAGGAAGCGCGCTCCCACCAAACTCACGAGCATTGCCGTGCCGGCCCTCATTCAGTCAACGGCGCGCTGACGATGCGCTTGTCAACGACGCTGCGCCATTTCCCAAGAAACACCGCACACACCTGCGCGCAACTTGCCCGCACGAATGGCTCTTCCGGGGCTCGACGCACCGCGGCCAGGATATCCGGACCTCATCGATCAATGGTTCCGCGGTTACCTAGATTCGCTACTCCGCGTTGGTGTTTCATCTGATGACCGCGATGATGGCCACCATCACGGCGCTATGCGGTGGGGCGCGATCGAGATCTATCTGAACACCCGAGGCGAGGGCTTTCCCGGCGCGAGCGTCATCTTCGGGGCGATCGGCCTCTTCAGTGCGTCGTATCTCGCTGCCGTGCTGGCCGTCCGGCTGCAGCGGGGATCGCTGATGCTGTCGAGCGACGGTATCTGGCAGCGGGGCTGGAGTTTCGAGTCGTATCTGCCCTGGGAGTCGGTGGCCGGGGCCACTGCCGTGCATCACGGATTTCCGGAGACGCTGGTGATCGCGTACTCGAACGCCCCTTGGGGGCATCACTACACGACTCGACTCTTCCGGACTGACCGCTTGCCGCTGTCGCCGCTGATCGAGGTTGACACCCGCCAGTTCGCCGTCGACCCGGTGCTCCTGCATCACCTGGTCAGCTACTACGCCAACAATTCGGACACCCGAGCTGAGCTCGGCACGGACGCGGCGATCGCCTGCGCCCGTGCCCGCGACTACCCTAGCTACGCCGCCAGCAGGTCCTTGTACTCCGGATTCTGCTCCACAAACTTCTCCACATACGAGCACGACGTCGCGATCGAGATCCCGTCAGCACGCGTCGCGTCCAGCGCCGCCGCGACCAGCTTGCCGGCCAACCCCTGCCCGCGGAATGCGGGATCGGTGACGGTGTGGTCGAAGTCCCGCACGCCGTCGATCACGGTGTAGTCGGCGTACCCGGCGAGGGCGTCGTCGACGTGGATCTCGAAGCGGTTCTCGGCCGGCTTGTGCTCGATGCGGTGCGCCACGGTGACGGGTCCCTTCGTCGGAGGATGCCTCGCACGTTACCCATGCGGGGTACTAGCCGAATCAACTATCCGGCGCCGAGTGCTATTCCGGCCTCCAACAGCGCCGAGCGAAGCTCGTCCAAACTCACCGTCTCGTGCAGCCACGTGGGCGCCTCGATCGGGCTCTGCAGCACCCGCTCAACTGCCAGCGCCGCGACCACCGCCGTCGCTCGCGACTGCCCGCGGCCGGTGGCCCACCACGACCTGCCGTCGCCGCCGCGCGCGGCGATCACCCAGCCGTCGCCGGCGGGCATGCCGCCCGCCGGCATCAGGGCCGCGATCCGCGGGGTCCAGGTCAGTGCCGCCAGGCCGACGGTCGCCAGGCGGGAGTCCAGGCGCAGGTAGCTGCGGACCGGTACCCCCAGCTCCGCGGTCAGCCGGTGCTGGTCGGCAAAGTCCGTGCGCAGGGCCGGGAACCGCGGGTAGCCCGCCTCGGCAGGCAGGTCGAACCGCGTCGGCCGGGTGTAATTGCGCACCCGCGAGCCGTCGGGGTCGTCGAAGCGCTTGCCCAGCAGCCCGTAGGTCCATGCCGTCGCGGCGGGCCCGTGCTCCTCGCCGGCGCCGAGCCCGATAAGCACGTCCACCGGCCCGCCCGCGCGCGCCGCCTCGGTCGCGAGCAGGCCGCTCAGGCCGGGCGCGATCCCGACGCCCAGCAGCACCGGTCCGTCCACCCGCTCAAGCTCCCGCGCGTACCCGGACGTCGCGGTGATGTCGACGAACGCGATGCCGCGTCCGGCGACCGCCGCCGCGACCGCGGGGTCCTCGGCACCGGAGGCGTTCACCACCGCCGACACCCCGTCCAGCCCCGACACCAGCGAGCGGGGGTCCGCGAGGTCGACCACCCGGTCCGCCCGCGCCGGGTCCCGGCCCGCGGCCAGCGCGTCGATGCCCGCCGCGCGCAGCCGCTCGACCACGTGGCTGCCGACCGCGCCGTATCCGCCCAGAACCAGTACCGAAGTCATGTCGATCTCCCATTCGCTTCACTAGAGTAGTGCTCTAGTGCGTCACTCTAGATCTACACTTCAGTTCGTGGCAACACCGAACGAGGACGACAAGACACCGGCGCGGCGGAAGATCCTCACCGCGGCGCGCACCCTGTTCACCACCACCGGCTACGCGTCGACCACCATCAAGGCGATCGCCGCGGAGGCGGGCGTCGCGGTGCAGACCGTCTACTTCGTGTTCGGCAACAAGCGCAGCGTGCTGGCCGCGCTGCTCGACGTCTCGATCGCCGGCGACGACGAGCCGATCGCGACGCTGGACCGGCCGTGGGTGGCCGAGGCCGTCGCGGAGCCGGACCCGATGGCGCAGTTGCGGATCCAGGTGCACGGCGCGCGGCTGATCCTGGACCGGGTGGGCCCGGTGCTGCTGGCGGTCCGCGCGGCGGCGGGCGCGGACCCGGAGGTCGCGCAGCTGTGGGCGACCACCTGCGAGCACCACGAGACGGTGCTGCGGCACCTGGCGACTGCGCTCGCCGGCAAGGTCGACGGACTCGACATCGACCGCTGCATCGACGTCGGGCTGGCGCTGCAGAGCCCCGAGACACACGCCCTGCTCATCGACGAACGGGGCTGGAGTGCAACGGACTACGACGACTGGGTGGTCGAGGCGTTGGCGTCCGCCGCGGGCATCGGGAACTGAGCGTTAGCCGAGCAGTTCCCGGATGTCCTCCGCGGACAGCGTCGCGTTGAACGCCCACGTGCGTCCGCGATACTCGGCGCCGGTCGCGGTGGCGAGCGATCCCACTGCCGCCCGCTCTCACTGCCGTGTAGGCACCCCATGTCAGCCCATCGATAGCGCTAAAGCTATAGAGCGCATTCGAGTTAATATGCAGGCGTGCGCAAGAACGAGGACTCGGGCGGCAAAACGCTGGAGGGCTACCCACGTCCCTCCGTCGCGGTCGACGTCGTCGTTCTGACCTACTCGGAGGGCGCGCTCCGAGTAGTGGTGGTCCAGCACGAGCGCGGCATGCTGGCGCTGCCCGGCGCCTTCCTGCATGAACGCGAACTGCTGACCGCCGCCGCCGAGCGAGCGCTGCTCAAGGCCGACATGGCCGGCACGCAGTTCCATCAGCTGGCCCTGTTCGATCGCCCCGATCGAGATGACCGCGGCTGGGTGCTCTCGATGGCGCACACCGCGGTGTTGCCGATGCGCGAGCTTCCCGACGCCGCGATCCTGGTGCCGGTGCACGACGGCACGGTGGGGCAGGAGCTCGGCTTCGACCATGCGGACATGGTGCGGCTCGCGGTCGACGACCTTCGGGCGCGGTACGCGGCGCGGGTCGACCCGGCGAGATTACTGGGGGAATCGTTCACGATGCTCGAGCTCCGTCAGCTCTACGAGGTGGTGTTCGCGCGGGAAGAGTTGCAGAAGGACTCATTCCGGCGTCATGTGGTCGGTTCTCTCGTGAAAACCGGGGAGTGGTCGAACGTCGGCAACGGTCGGCCCGCCGAATTGTTCCGCAGGAACGGTGACGCCGTGCTTCCGGCGCAGGCCGCGGCGCTGTTCATCGGATAGGTGTCTGCGATCGCGCGCCGTAGCGCGGCTTGCCGCACAGGGAGGAGCGGCCGGTGGCCGAGGTGGACTGGTACGAACCGTGGGCGGCGACGGACGAGCAGTTGACCTTCCCTCAGTGTCTTGCCGCTCAGGTTCTGGATGCAGTGATGGGCTGAGCTTCGGTAATACGCCCCGCCCGGTCGACGGGAGGTGCGGGTCGAGCCCGCGCATCCAGGCTGTTGCATCCCGGCGAGGGCCTGCAGAGAGCTTCCGGTAGCGTCACCTATCGGTTTGCCATGCTGGGGAGGGGACATGGAGGAATCAGACCTTGAAGTGGTGCCGGAAGAAGTTGCTCTGGTAGGGCGAATCGTCCGATCTGCCGCGGTGGATCTTGCTACGGCCATGAAGGCTGTGTCGGGGGACGTCGATGCGCTGCTGTCGAGCTGGACAGGCGGCGCCTCTGCGTCCTACGCCGACGGATGGGCGCACGTTCGCGATGGCGCGGACAAGGTATTCGAGGCGCTCGGCGACATGTCGGAGCTCCTCGGCTCGACAGCCGAAGCCTACGAACAACAAGAGGCGGCAACGGCGGAAAGCCTGAGCTCGCTGAACTGGTTGTCGTGATGGCCGGAGGCTACCGGGTAGACCTGGATGAACTCGAGGCGACCGCAATCCGTATCAGGGGATTTGTGGAACATCTCCAGGACCAATTGGACGAGCTGGACCGGAGAATCTCAGACCTTCACGTCACATGGAGCGGAACCGCGGCGAGAGCGCACCGGGAGGCGCATGACCATTGGTCCGCCGGAGCCCGTGAGATGCGCAATGGTGTCGAGTCGATGAAGAGCGCTGCCGAACAGGCGCATTCGAGCTACAGTGCCGCGGTTGCGGCAAACCTTCGCATGTTCGGCGGCATGTGACCATGGCGCCGGGAACTGTGATTGAAGTCGATTCCGAGCACTTCTATTTCGCGTCGAGCGGCTGCGCGGTGGTATCGAATCGGCTGTCTGTCGGATTTCAGGGCGTTGTCTCGACTTTGGCGGGATGCGATTCGATGGGAGGCAGCGACGACGGCGGTGAGGTGTGGGGCCGGGACTACGACGAACAGGTGAGGGCGACACTCACCGCCGTCAACGAACTGATCCAGGCTTTCGACAACCACGCGCTCCTCTTGATGCAGGCTGGGCGCAATCATGACACTGCGGAGCACGGAGCCACCCTCGATGCCGGCCCGCCACCGTCACTCCCTCCGGACCCGGATTCTGCCGCTCTCGTGACGCCTACAAACCCGGCATCGGCGGTTGGCAATGCGGGAGGAGGCTTGGAAGCCTTTGACGAGCTGATCGAGTCAATCGGCATTCCGTGTCCAAACGGGGATACAACCAAGCTGGCTACGGCCGCCAATGCGTGGGATGAGGTCGCGCAGCTGATCATCGACGACGCAGCAGCAACGGTGTCTCAGTTCATCGACGACCTTCGAAATGTCCGGTCGCCCGAGGTGGACCTCGCAATCGCCGACTGTGAGGCCTTGTCACACCTACTGGGCGAAACAGGATCGACTGTAAGGGGATTAGCGCAGTCTTGTCGCGACCACGCGTCTTCAATCGAGGAAACGCGGTTCGGGATCGTGCCTGTACTTGAGGGTCTGATGACCGACCTCGGGCTTACGGTCGCGGTCACTGTCCTGGCCGCATTGGTGAGCGCGGGTACCTCCGCCGTCGTAGGTGCCGCCAATGCGAGCAGGCTGATCAAGACCGCAGCAGACATGATCCGTCCCATTGTGAGGATCTTCGTCGACAAGACCCCGCGGCTGTTGGCGCGTGAGCGGGTCGGAGATGCGCCTTCTCGAATTCGAAGTGTTGCGGAGAGGCTGCGGGGCAAATCGAAAGAGGAGGCGGACGGTGCGTCGCCGAGGCCCCCCGAGACTGCAAAGCCCTGGACCGCGGAGGACCAGGCAGCATTCGACTTCGCAACCCGTTCGGAGCGCCTTGAACACACATTTCATCCCAAGCACAATTTCGATCCACTCGTCGAGCAGTTCGGTAGCCGGGAGGCTGTCGTGAGAGCGTTCTTGGAGGAGCTCAATGGGTTGACGCCGGCAGCAGGGGTCTTTGAGGAGACGATCGTTGTCGGTGGACAGAACGTTGTGGTTCGGGGCGCCGTCCACGACGGTGTCGTGAAAATTGGAACTGCCTTCACACCGTAGGAGTGATTGATGACGACATTTGAACCCCTCTCCGTGAATGATCTCGCGGTACTCCGCGCCCTGCTCGTCCAGGTCCCGGGCGGGCTCGGCGACGAAGTGGCAGCGCAGTTGCCGCACACGCAACGCGAGTCCGGAGCCGTCACCATGGTCGAACTGGCGGTGGACTCGAGCGTGCCGAGGGCACATGTTGCAGACGGGCCTTTGCCGGGTCGCGCGCTGGTTGAGGACTCGACTGGACTGATCGGAGAGTTGATGGTGTGGATGAAGTCGGGTCACCTGTCCACTCTCGAGTACGCCTGGTACACGGATGATGTTCCGACCGCGCTCCCCAGCCCTGTTCAGATTCGGTTTGCATAACGGCGACGGGCCCAGTCGGTGTGATCGCGATCGCGCCGTGAACATGGCCTGCTGGGTGGAGTGAGTGCGATGGTCCCACCAGCTGGCCGATGGCTGCCGGGATGGGACATGATGCGACGTAGGCGGGAAAGCAAGCCGGTGCTGCCGACGGGGGAAGGCGCACGACGCCGGAGCTGCCGGGCTCTCGGATCGGCCTCGTAGGTGGCCGAGGCGGGTTGAAGACGGCCGATCCGGTGCGCGCATGAGGGGGAATCGTTTTGGTGACCGACCAGCACGGGCGACCGGCACTGCACACGCCGAGCAATTGGCTGCACCCGCGGTACACCGTTCGGGAGGTGCTCTCGATGGTGTTGCTCGCCGGGATGGGCTTCCTGGCGGCCCTCTTCGGCCTGGCCGGCTGGGCGGGTGGGCTGTCCGCGGCGCTTCGCTACGGCGCGGGATTCGCGTGCTTCTTCTTCCTGATTGTCGCGACTGGGGTGGTGATGAGAGGAACGGCGCATCGTCAAACCGACATCGGGGCCGTCACCGTCGGTGATGGGACGGCGACCGAATTGCGGCAGTCGCGTCGTCTGTGGGTCCTGCTCGTGGCGCTGATGGCGGCCTGCGCGACGCTGCCGCTCGCCGGGGCGGTGGAGATCTACCTCAATGTGCCGAGTTCGTTCATTCCCGGTGCCTCGGCGGTGTTGGGGTTGTTCGGCGCGTATTGCGCGAGCTTCCTTGTCGTGGTTGCCGCCCGCCGGGTCAGGCGCGGCGAGATTCGACTCACTCCCACCGGAATCTTCCACCGCGGCTGGAGTTTCGAGTCGTACCTGCCGTGGGATGCCGTGGCCGGTGCAGTGGACGCGTACCACGGTTATCGGGCGATCCTGGTCGTCGGTTACTCGAACGCGGTGTGGCGGCGTCGATACACGACCCGGCTGTGGAGGATCGATCGCCTGCCGCCGGTTCCGCTGATCGAGGTGGACTGTCGCAAGTTCGCGATCGACGAGGCGCTGCTGTTCCATCTCGTGCTCTATTACGCCAACAACCCTTCCGCGCGAACCGAACTGGGCACCGCGATGGCGATTGAGCGGGCTCGGGTGGGGGACTATCCGTCGCCCGCGACCGGACTTCCTGCGCTGTGAACCCTGGGTGGGCGAGTCCCGGGGGCACCCGGAAAAGCGTTAGCGCAATTATGATCTAATTGCCGTCTGGCACTGATCTGAGGGGGTATTGATGGTTTCGTTCCTACAGTCAACCGCGTTCACCGCGTTCGGTGCGCCGACCACCTGGGCGGAGGTGATCGGTTTCGTCACCGGCGCCTGGTGCGTGTGGCTGGTCGGCCGTCAGTCCGCGTGGAACTGGCCGATCGGCATCGCGAACAACGCCGTGTGGATCCTGCTGTTCGCGACCGCCGGACTCTTCGCGGACTCGGGACTGCAGGTGGTCTATATCGGCCTCGCCGTGTGGGGCTGGCACAACTGGGTGCGCGGCCGCGTGGGGGAGACGTTGCCAGTCACCGGGACCTCCTTTGCCGAATGGCGTTGGCTCGCAGGTGCGGGAATCGTGGGCACCGTCGCGCTGACGGTGCTGCTCGACACCGCGACCTCGTCGACCGTCCCGTTCTGGGACGCGGTGACCACCGCGCTGTCGCTGCTCGCGACCTGGGGGCAGGCGAAGAAGCGCTGGGAGTCGTGGCTGCTGTGGATCGCGGCCGACCTGATCTACATCCCGCTCTACCTGCACAAGGGCCTGACGCTCACCGCGCTGCTTTACGTGGGGTTCCTCCTGCTGTGTGTCCGAGGGTTGCTGGCCTGGCGTCGCAGCATGGCTGCCGCACCGGCGGCCACGCCCGTGCCCGTGACGGTCGGCTGAGCGATGTACGAGCACGCGCTGGTGATCGGGAAGTTCTATCCGCCGCACCGCGGCCACCATCACCTGGTTCGGTCGGCGGCGCGCGTTGCCGCGCGGGTGAGCGTCGTCGTGATAGCGTCCGCCGCCGAAACGATCCCGCTCGCGGAGCGGGTGTCGTGGATACGGCAGTCACACGCAGGCGACGCGAACGTGACGATCACCGGGATCGCCTGCGACGCACCGATGGACCTCGAGTCGACGCCGGTGTGGGCGGCGCAGGTCGCCTGCATGAAAGCGGCGGTGCGGCAGATCGACGCGGAACCCGTCGACGCGGTCGTCTCCAGCGAGAAGTACGGCGACGAGCTGGCGCGCTGGTTCTCGGCGACCCACGTCTGCGTCGACCCCGATCGCGTCGACCACCCGGTCTCCGGGACCGACTGCCGCGCGGACCTCGCGGACCGCTGGGACTGGCTCGACGAGCCGGCGCGGGCCGGGCTGGCGACCCGCATCGTGGTGCTCGGCGCCGAGTCGACCGGCACCACCACGGTCAGTCGCGCGGTGGCAGAGCACTATCGGGACCGCGGCGGGGTCTGGTCGCGGACCGGGTGGGTGCCCGAGTACGGGCGTCAGGCCACCCACGACAAGCTGGCCCGGCTGCGCGCGGCGCAACCCGGCGCCCCGGTGAAGGCTCTCACCTGGACCGGTGACGACTTCGCGCACATCGCTTCGGAGCAGACCCGGACGGAGGAGGCCGCCGCCCGGGCCGGTTCGCCCGTTCTGATCTGCGACACCGACGCGTTCGCAACCACGGTGTGGGAGCGGCGGTACCTCGGTCCGGACAGCGGGCGCGCCTGGGAGGCGGTCGCTGATCGGCAGGCGCTGTACCTGCTCACCGACCACGTCGGAGTCCCGTTCGTGCAGGACGGCATTCGAGACGGCGAGCATGTCCGGGCCGAGATGACCGGTTGGTTCGAGGACGCGCTCACCGCGACCGGGCGCTCGTGGGTGCTGCTCACCGGCTCGCTGGAGGAGCGGGTGGAACTTGCGGTCCGGGTGGTCGACCAGGCATTGGCGCAGCGGTCGTCGTTCGGCGCGCCGCTGTGAACAGTTAGTCGGCCATCGTGAGTCCCGCTCGCTCGAGTCAGTCCGCGAGCTCGAACCTGGGCATCTTTCCGCATCGCACGCGTACCTCGCCCCAATCGCCGTCGACGAGATAGGAACCGTCGTCGCTCACCAGGCGGTCGATGTTGCCGAGGTCCTCCTCGCCGCTGGCGTCCACAAATCTGTTCGTCGACCGCCTGATCCATTCGATCTCGGTGACGTCGTCGAAGACCAGTGCGGCATTGGCATAGCAGTATTGCTCGCCGGGCAACGGGTCGTGATAGCTGGGGTGCTCCGGGGTGAGGACGGCCTCCAGCTTGAATGACAACGTGTGTGGGAGCTCCGAGATGGCGAGTACGAAACTGTCCTCGAGATAGACACCCGATAGCCCAGGAAACCGGGTGTAGTCGATTGTCACGGCGGGTCCCATTCGATCGGAGTGTGGCGGCAGAGGAATACGAGCTCGGGGCGCGTCGGGCATGCGGACTGAGCGTTACCCGAACAGTTCCCGGATGTCCTCCGCGGACAGCGTCGCATTGAACGCCCCGCCCTCGTCCACCACGCTGGCGAACAGTTCCGACTTGCGGGCCTGCAGCGCCATCACCTTCTCCTCGATGGTGTCCCTTGCGATCAGCCGGTACACCATCACGTTCCGGGTCTGCCCGATCCGGTGGGTGCGGTCCACGGCCTGCGCCTCGCTGGCCGGGTTCCACCACGGGTCGAGGAGGAAGCAGTAGTCGGCCTCGGTCAGGTTCAGCCCGAACCCGCCCGCCTTGAGGCTGATCAGGAACACCGGCGCGTCGCCGTTCTTGAACTCGCCCAACACCTTCGCCCGGTCCCGGGTGCGGCCGTCGAGGTAGGCGTAGCCGATGCCCTCGGCGTCCAGCCGCGTGCGCACCCGGTCCAGGAACCCGGTGAACTGGCTGAACACCAGCGCCCGGTGACCGCCGTCGATCACGTCCGCCAGCTGCTCGAGCAGGGCGTCGATCTTCGCCGACGCGACCGAGGCGTGCGTGTCGTCGATCAGCGACGCGTCCAGGCTCAGCCGGCGCAGCAACGTCAGCGACTGCAGGATGGTGAACCGGTTGGCGTCCACGTTCTCGACCAGCCCGAGGATCTTCTGGCGCTCGCGCTGCAGGTGGGTGTCGTAGAGCTTGCGGTGCCGCGGCGACAGCTCCACCTCGAGCACCTGCTCCTGCTTGGCGGGCAGGTCGGAGGCGACCTGTTCCTTGGTGCGGCGCAGGATCAGTGGCTTGATCCGCCGCCGCAGCCGGCCGAGCAGCTCGACGTCGCCGCCGTTCTCGATCGGGGTGCGGTAGTACTCGGCGAACCTGGTCGGGTTCGGGAACAGCCCGGGCGCGGTGATCGACAGCAGCGACCACAGCTCCATCAGGTTGTTCTCCATCGGGGTGCCGGTGATCGCGATCTTCGTCGGCGCCTCTATCCGGCGCATGGTCAGGTACGCCTTGGACCGGTGGTTCTTGACGAACTGCGCCTCGTCCAGCAGCAGCATCGACCAGCGGTGCGCCGCGTACTCCTCGTCGTCGAGCCGGGCCAGGGTGTACGAGGTGACCACCACGTCCGCGCCCTCGATCGACTCCGTCAGCGGCGCACCGCGTTTCGCCGCGGTCTCGGACATCGTGACCACCCGCAGGTGCGGGGCGAAGCGCGCGGCCTCCGACGCCCAGTTCGAGACCACCGACGTCGGCGCCACGATCAGCACCGGCGGCTCGGACGGGTTCGCCTCCCGCGCCTGGCAGATCAGCGCCAGCGACTGCACCGTCTTGCCGAGGCCCATGTCGTCGGCGAGGATGCCGCCGAGCCCGTTCGACCAGAGGAAGCTCAGCCAGCGGAACCCGTCGAGCTGGTACGGCCGCAGCGTCGCCCGCAGCGAGGCCGGGGCGTCGAGGGTGGACGACGCCGCCACGTCCAGCAGCCCCTGCACCTGCTCGCGCCACCGGGCAGCCTGCCGCTCCACCACCCCGAGCGCCGCGAACTCCTCCCAGAGCGACACCTGGAACCGGCTCAGCCGCAACCCGTTCGGGTCCTGCTCGTGTAGGCCGGCGGCCTCGGCGATCAGGTCCTTCAACCGCTGCAGCTCCGGCTTGTCCAGCGAGAGGTACGCGCCGTCGGGCAGCAGCAGGTGGGACTGGCCCGCGGTCAGCGCGGCGAACAGGTCCCGGAACGGCACCGGGGCGTCCTCGACGCGGACCGTGATGGACAGGTCGAACCAGTCGCCGCTGTCGGTGGCGTCGGTGCCGACCCCGATGCTCAGGCTGTCGCCCGCGTCGCGGTAGTCGGCGGGCGAGCCCTCCACCCGGACCTCGACGTCGTCGCGCCCGCGCAGCAGAGGCAGCAGTTCGGTGGTCAGCCGCGCGGTGTCGAGCCCGTCGAGGCTCACCCGCGGCAGTAGCCCGCCGCCGGGGCCGAGCAGCCGGTGCTGCTCGAGCGGCAGGTCCAGCCCGGCGAGCAGCGCCCGTTCCCCGGCCGTGTCGCGGAAGGACTCGTCGGCGCCAGGGGCCAGCTCCACCTCGTGGTCGGCGCCGCCGACGGCGTAGAGGAACCGCCAGTGCAGCCGGGCCCGGTGCCCCGCCTGGTACGCGACGTCCAGCAGCAGCGTCGGGCCCTCGATCGTCGGGGCGGTGAACGAGCCGTTGGATGAGCGGACGCTGGCGGCCCGGCTCAGCCGCGGGTAGTAGGAGGTCGCGAACCGGTCGGCGTCGGCGGCGGGCACGGTGATGGAGGCACCGGCGATCGCCAGTTCCTGCATCGCGCGCGTCGCCGTGCCGGACAGCCGGGCGATCCGGAACGGCCACTGCGCGGGCGAGGTGGCCTGCGGGTCGCCGGGGCGCAGGTAGATCACCCCGTGCGCGTCCTCGCCGAGGAAGCCGAGCACCACCACGGGCCCCTCGGAGTCGTCGGTGCGCACGGTCGGGGTGACGACGAGGTCGCCGCCGGCATCGTCGATGTCCACGCACAGCTCGGCGGTGCCGGGGTGGGGGAGGGCGCCCAGCTCCTTGGTGCCGTAGAGCAGCTCGATCCCGGCCCCGGCGGCCTCGTCGAGCAGTGCCCACAGCCGCCGATTGGTGATCGTGGTCAGGTCGAGGTCCTTCTCGGCGGACCCGTAGCCGCTGCGCCTGCGCCCGCCCAGCTGGTGCACCGTGTGCAGCTCGCTCAGTAGGTCCCGGTGCCGGGGGTCCACCTCGTGCATGGTCGGCAGGTTCGCCCAGTTCATGTTCGCGTTGACCCAGCCGGCCCTGCCGGGCCGGGCCAGCCGCGCGTACAGACGCCAGAACTGGGAGCGGGGGCCGGGGGTCAGCGTCAGCTGCACCGCCAGCGGGACGGTCCCGCCGTCGCGCCGGTCCTCGCCGCCGAGGGCGGCGCCCAGCACGTCCTCCCAGGACGGCGGCGCCGCGACCGCCTGGGTGTCCGGCTGGTCGAGGAGCGCGACCGTCAGCGCGACCGAGTGCTTGCAGTTCAGCCGGACCGGGCAGCTGCACTCGCCGCGCGCGAACTCGAGCCGCTCGGCGCGCAGGCTGAACACCGCCGAGGTCCGGTACAGCTCGGTCCCGTCGACCAGGCCGACCGCCCGCCGCTCCGCGGCCAGCCAGTCCAGTTCCAGCACCGAGCCGCCGCGGGCGTAGCGGACCCCGCGGTCGTAGGTGGTCTGGCCGACCGCCCGCACCAGGGTGGTGATGGTGTGGTCGCGATCGGCGGGCGTGAGCATGGCTAGACGGTAGTCGGTGGGGGAGACAGTGCAGGTCGCGCGCCCGCCCGAACTCCTGTTCGCCGTCCTCGTGTCGTCGCGCCGGCGGGAGTACCGTCAGTCAGCGAGGCGAAACGCGTGCGTCGATTGGGGCGGATCGTGGCTGAACGCATCGGGCTGGTCGTAGCGGGAGCGGGCGCACGAGGTGCGTTCGAAGCAGGCGCCATGGCGACGCTGGCGAAACGGATGGCCGCGGACAACACCCCGCCGTCGATCCTGGTAGGCACGAGCGCAGGCGCCCTGAACGTGGTCGGGCTCGGCGGTTACTTCGACCTGGGACTCTCGGCGGCGGCAGGAGAAGTCGTCCATCAGTGGGGTTCGTTGACGCTGGACGACGTCTTCGAGCCGGTGAGCAGCATCGTCGGGAGCGGGTTGCGCTATCTGGGGCAGCTCGCCGGAATGCCGGTACGACTGCCGAGTCTGTTGGACACCGAGCGACTTCGTACGACGCTGTTGGAGCAGCTGCCGTGGGGCAGGCTGCACGAGAACATACGCGAAGGAACGATCGACGCCGTCGCGGTGACCGCGACGTCCGTGGCGACGCGGGGCACGGTCGTGTTCGTGGAGAAGAACTGTTCGGTGAAACTTCCGCCCTACGACCCACGCCGCAACATCACGTACGTGGAGACGACACTCGGCGTCGAGCATGTGCTCGCCTCCTCCGCCGTGCCGGGGCTCTTCCACCCGGTGCAGGTGAAGGAGCCGCAGCGCTGGTCCGGTTGGTACGTCGACGGCGGGTTGCTGCTGAACACGCCGCTGAAGCCCGCGATCGCTTTCGATGTGAACCGGTTGGGTGTCGTTGCGACTCACCCCAGCACCTGGCCGACCGGGTTGCCGTCCGAACAGCTCACTCACACCGGGAAGCCCGACGTGTTCGGGGCCGCGGCGCTCTCCCTGCGCGCCATGCTGGCCGACCGCATGATCGAGGATCTGCGCGCGATCGAACGCCGCAACAAACGTGCCCACCCCTACCCGGACAAGCCCTACCGAATCGACTTCACGTTCGCCGGTCCGTCCCTGGACCGGGCCGGTGAGATCGCCGCGCTCGCGGACGAGGTGTTCCGCGAACAATTCGCCTGCCTGCGAGGCGCCCAGAACCCGTCGTTGTGGGCGCTGGCCCGGCTGATCGGGGGCGAGGCGGCGGACCGGGGCGATCTGCTCAGCTTCCTCTTCTTCGACCCCGCCTTCACTGAGGCGGCAGCGGAGCTCGGACGTGCCGTCGAGTTGGTCGAATCCGGGTAGGACACGTCGCGCACGACCGCGGCCTCACGCTATCGAAGCGTCGGTTCGTCCTGTGTCAACCCGTGACGCTCGCGTCGAGGGGTAGAGATTTGCACCTTGGGGTGCCTAGTCGAGCTGATGGTTTGGGGCGACTCTGGAACCCGAAGGAGCTTAGCAATGGCAAAGATTCTGGGCAGGCCCAGCGCTTTCGAGGGTAACCCCGGCAACAAGCTGTGGCTGTCGCCCAGGGACGGGCCCGAAACATTCGGGAGGACCACCTCATGGGCATGAGCGGTCGAGGACACGGAAACACACAGCGGCGGGTCGTCGACTATCTAGTCGACGCCGTGACCGCGCTGGGAGTTCGGCATATCTTCGGGGTGGACGGCGCCAATATCGAGGACCTCTACGACGCCATCTTCGATGCCGGCGTTGGCATGACCGGAGTGGTGGCGAAACACGAGTTCTCCGCGGTCACGATGGCCGACGGGTACGCACGCTCGACGAGCGGGCTCGGTGTCGTCGCCGCAACCTCTGGCGGCGGTGCGATGAACCTGGTCGCCGGCCTGGCCGAATCCTTCACCTCGCGTGTGCCGGTTCTGGCCATCGTCGGTCAGCCACCGACGGCGTCGGAGGGCAATGGCGCATTCCAGGATTCCAGCGGCCGGGCCGGGTCGATCGACGCGGTGCGGTTGTTCTCCGAAATCTCCCGCTACTGCGCGCGGGTCGAGCGGCCCGAGGACATCGCCGAGCACCTGCAGCGGGCGGTATCCGCCGCCCGGCGCGGGGGGCCGGTGGTGCTGTTGTTACCCAAAGATGTTCAGCAAGCCACCGTGACCGTGCCCCGGTTCACCCCACCCACCCGCCGGGTAGTTCACGATCGCATCGGGCTGGCCCGCGTCACCGAGATGATCGCCGCAGCCAGGAGTACCGGAAAAATCGTGCTCGTCGTCGGCGATCAGGTAGCGCGCAACGACGCCCGCGCGCAGCTGCGCGCACTGGCCGTCGCATTGGACGCGGCGGTCGGGGTGGCACCGGATGCGAAGGATTGCTACACCCCCGACGAACACGGATTCTGCGGTGTCGCGGGCACGATGGGCCACGCCGAACTCGTCGACGCCGTACGGCAATCGGCATTGTGTCTGCTGGTGGGGACCCGGATGCCGATGACCGCGCGGGCCGGCCTCGACGGGGCGCTGGCCGCGGTGCCTGTGGCCAGCATCGGCGCCGAACCACCCTATCTGCCCACGACACACGCGGTCGGCATGAACCTCGGTTCGACGCTGGCCGACCTCGCGGCCGTGTTCCACCGCGACGGCGAACCGGAACCAGCGGCCCCGCAGGCCCTGACGACGCTTGAGGTGCCCGACTCCTCGGGGCCGGGACTTCGCTACCGCCAGGCAGTGGAGGCGATCGCCGCGATGCTGCCGTCCGGGTCGGACGTATTCGCCGACGCCGGGAACACGGGCGCGTCCGTCGTGCATCATCTTTCGGCGCCCCGCGGCGGGCGATTCGTGGTCGCCCTCGGGATGGGCGGCATGGGCTATAGCTTCGGCGCCGGCATCGGCTCGGCGTTCACCAGGAACAGAAGGACATTCGTGATCGCCGGCGACGGCGCGTTCTTCATGCACGGCCTGGAGATCCACACCGCGATCGAGCACAACCTGCCGGTGACGTTCATCATTTTCAACAACAACGCGCACGCCATGTGCGTGACCCGCGAGCAACTGTTCTACCGCAATCGATACAGCTTCAACCGATTCCGGCCGACCCTGCTCGGCGAGGGTATCGCGGCGATGTTCCCGACACTGTCGGCATTCGCCGCGCGAAGCGCCGGCGACCTGACCGACGCGCTGGCCCGCAGCGCCAACACCGAGGGCCCGTCGTTCGTTTCGGTGGACTGCGATCCCGACGAGATACCGCCTTTCCTGCCGTTCCTGACCCAACCCTGATCAAAGGAGAACTCGTGACCATCAATACTCCCGCCCCGACAGGCCTTCCCGCTCTCAGCGACATCACCGAGGACGAAATCCCGGGTGTCCTGCGGATCGAGAATTCCGACAGGGATGCCACCACACCGATCATCATGGACATGCTGCGGTCGGTGTACCCGCACGAGCAGGTGTTCGGCCGGTTCTGCCCGGTCAACGCCTACATCGCGGCGCCGCCGCGGCAGGTGTACGAGTACCTTGCGGACACCCGGTGCCTGGAGGAGTGGACCTACAGCCTCCGCGGGTTCACCGAAGCCGACGAGACCGGGCTGTGGGTCTCCCAGGACAGACTCGGCGACCAGACGAAATGCTTCGTGCGCACCGTCACCGATTCCGGCGCGATGACGGTGGACTACCACTGCGCGTGGGATCAGGGCCAGCACCTGTGGATGATCTATCTGATGCGGGTGGTCGACGCGGAGGCGGTGCTGAACGCGCCGGGATCGGTGGTGCTGTGGAACAACTGCCACCACCCGTTCTACGACGAGAACCCCTACCCGGAGACGGCGCCGGCGGACCGCCCGGTGTGGGTCGGCGACTTCTGGGACATGTTCTCCGCCGGGCATCAGTTGGAGATGGACAACCTCAAGGCCATCTGCGAGTACCGCGCCGCCCACGGACTACCGATCAAGCCGGAGTGGATGAAGTGAGCACGACAGTGCACGCACCTATGACAGCGCCCCTGCCTGCGGTCAGCCTGGTCGACGTCGCCAGTTACCTGCCGGAAAATCGTGTTCCCACCGACTATTTCACCCAGTTCTCCCGCTCGGACCGGATGGCGAAGAACGTCATGTTCCGCTCACCGAGATATCGGCACCACGTGGCCCGTGACGAGACGGCGGTCGACATGGTGGAGCGCGCGGTGGCGCCGCTGATCGACAGGCACGGCGCGGACGCGATCTCCAGCGTGGATGTGCTGCTCACCCACACCCAGCTGCCCGACAATCCCGTCCTGGGAAGCGGCCCGGAGGTGGCCCGCAGGTTGGGGCTGCGACCGGACTGGGTGATCGACGTGCACAACAGCGGCTGCGCGTCGTTCGTGCAGATGATGGCGCTGGCCCAGACCATCCTGCAGAGCACCGATGCGACCACGGCGTTGATCGCCGCGACCCAGAACTGTGCGGGACAGGTCTTCACCCAGACCGCGATCCGCGGGCTGGCGCACGCCCCGGTCCCCGGCGACGGCTGCGGGGTCGGCCTGCTGACCAAATCCAACGACGCGCCGATCCTGGGCATCGAATGCCGCACCCATCCGGAGTTCGGCGGCGACATGACCTTCGAGGCAGTTCCGGTCTCCGATCGCAAGTACTGGGAGCCGGGGCGCGGGCAGGTCTGCGTGGGGTTCACCGAGTCCAAGATCACCAAGGTGTTCGCCCGCGGCAACCGACTGGTGCCGGAGGTCGCGCTCGCAGTCTGCGACCGGATCGGAGTGCAGTCCACCGAGGTCGACACCCTCGTCACCAACCAACCCAACCGGCTGTTCCTGCGGAACTGGCGCGAGGCCATGCAGCTGACCCCCGAGCAGCATCCGGACACCTTCGACGAATGCGGAAACCTTTTCGGCGCAGGCATTCCGGTGACACTGGACACCGCCAACCGCGACGGGCGCATCGGCAACGGGTCACTGGTGTTGATGGCCGCATTCGCCCACGCAGGCGACTTCGCCGGTGCCGCGGCCGTCCGCTGGGGAGCGGGACCGACGACATGACCGGCGACGTCGCGAAGTTGCCGACGCGGTCGGTGGCGGGCGGCCGGACCCGCCCGGCGCGCCATTTCGAGCTCGGGCTGAGCGAAAACCCGTTCCCGCCGTTGCCATCGGTGCTGGCAGCGCTCCACGAACAGATGGCCCAGGCGAATCGGTACCCGGAGTTTCTACCGCAACGACTGCCGCGGATCATCGCGCAGCGGATCGGCGTGCAGCCGACCCAGGTCGTCGTCGGATCGGGCGCCACCGGAGTGGCGATGCAGATCATGCAGACCGCGATCCGCGACGGCGAATCCATGGTGTTCGCGACACCCACGTTCGATGGCTACCCGATCATGGCCGACATGATCGGCACGCGCGCGGTGACCGTGCCGCTCGACCACTGTGGTCGCCAAGAACTACATGCGATGAGCGAGGCGGTCGACGATCGCACCGGGCTGGTGGTGCTGTGCCGACCGCACAACCCCACCGGCACCCTGGTCTCCGCAGCCGACTTGGAGACGTTCCTGTCCTCGATTCCCCAGCGGGTGGTGGTGATACTTGACGAGGCCTACGTCGAGTTCGTCGTCGCCGACGCGCTCGACGTGCACGACATCATCCGCCGTCACCCCAATGTGTTGGTGCTGCGGACATTTTCGAAGGCGTTTGGGCTGGCCGGGTTGCGCATCGGCTACGCATTCGGAGCCGACGACCTGGTGGCGCGCGTGCGACGCCGACAATTGCCGTTCGGAATGAGCTGCGCGGCGGTGGCGGCGGTGACCGCATCCTATGCGGCCGAGGACGAATTGCAGGCCCGGGTCGCCCGGATCATCGCCGAACGCGAACGGTTGCGGAACCGGCTGCAGCAGCATGGACTTCGGGTGCCGTCCAGTCACGCCAACTTCCTTTACCTGAGCGGGCCGCGTACCGCGGACGCGCTGCAGCGCGCGGGCATAGTGGCCAAGTCCTACCCCGACGGCAGCGCCCGCATCGCGGTCGGCGACCCCGCCGCCGGCCGCGCGGTGCTGCGGGCACTGCGGACGATGTGAGCCGATCGTGTCGATGATGCTTCCGCGCGCTGCGCGGTTGAATGCGGCCGGGCTCGGTGCGGTTCGCGCGCTCACCGCCGGAACCGATCCCGATCGCTACTTCCGGTGGCGGCGCGATCGCGACGGTGACCCGTTCGAGGTGCGGTTTCCCGGCTTCCCGCCGATCCTCTTCACCGGGGATCCCAGGGGTGCCCGCGACATCTTTCGTGCGCCTGTCGATTTGGTCGAACCCCCCACGCCGAATCCGATCGCGCCGCTGGTCGGGGATGCGTCGCTGATCTTGATTTCCGGCGAGCGGCACCGCCGGGAACGGAAATTGCTGACACCACCGTTCCACGGGCAGCGGATGCGGGCGTACGGCGAGATCATCCGCGACTCGACGCTCGATGAGATCGGCAATTGGATTCCGGGACGTACTGTCGACTCGCGGTCCGCCCTGCGGGTCATCACCCTGCGCGTGATCCTGGAGGCAGTGTTCGGACTCTCCGGCACTGACCGCCCCGCCGAGTACATCCAGGTGGTCGCCGGTTTCCTCGCCACCTACACCGTCCCACTGATGTTCGTTCCACCGCTACGCCGCGGCGTGTTCGGACGCGCGCCCTGGGATCGATTCGTCCGCGCGCGCGAGAGATTCGATGCGTTGCTGACCGAGGACATCGAGCACCGGCGCGCGAGCCCCGAGAACGACCGGGTGGACATTCTGAGCATGTTGCTCGCCGCGACCTATGACGACGGATCGCGGATCGACGACGCCGAGCTGCGCGAGGAACTCCGCACCTTGCTGGTCGCCGGGCACGAGACCACCGCGACTTCGGTGTGCTGGGCGTTGTTCCACCTGCACCGCCACCCCGCGATGCTGGAGCAGGTGGTTGCCGAGCTGCGGGACGTGGGCCCGACGGCGGCGCCCGACGAACTGGCCCGGTTGCCCTACCTGGACGCTGTGTGCAAGGAAACGCTGCGGCTGAACCCGCCGGTGCCGATCGTGCTGCGCCGGCTGACCGGGCCGCTCACCGTGTGCGGCGTCCCGGTAGCCAAGGGTCGAACGGTCGGTATCGCGCTGCCGCTCCTGCACACGCACCCCGACGTCTGGGAACGGCCCGACCAGTTCGATCCGGGGCGCTTCATGGAGCGGCGCTACAGCCCATTCGAGTTCGCGCCCTTCGGCGGAGCACATCGACGGTGCATCGGATCCGCACTGGCGGAGTACGAGATGCCGATCGTGCTGGCGACGATCCTGTCACGGGTCAGACTGGAGCTGCCGGAGCGGGACCGACACCGACCGCCCCCCGTGTCGGTCCCGCACAACATCGCAACCGGACCGCGCCGACCGATCAGGTTTGAAGTGGTTGGCCTACGACACCAGCGGGACGGGTCGGTCGCGCAGCGGGTGCCGCACCGTCGCCGCTGAGTCAGCTCAGCGCGACCGGGTGGTAGTACAGCGCGGTGTCGGTCTCCTCGACCCGGACGTCGACCATGTCGCCGACGTCGAGGTAGTCGCTGACGTTGATCCGGGCGCTCGACCCCACGAGCCTGCGGACCGAGCGCGCCGGGATGAGGCCCTGTCGGCCGTCGAGGGTGACGGCGAGGGCGTAGCGCGGGCCGGTCCGGGTGACCCGCGCGTAGACCGTCGGCTCCTCCGAACCCTCCGGCGCCGTGCCGTCCGGGTCGGCGTCGAGCTGCGCCGTCTGCCGGTCGAGCTCGGCCGCGAGCAGGTCGGCCATGGAGTCCACGTTGTCCAGCAGCTGGGCCATCTGCCGCGCGACGTCTTGGTGAAACTCGTTGGGCTTGAGTGCCTTACCCGGCTTGTACATGTCCTCGTGGGTCAGCTCGCCCCATGCGTCCTGCAGCAGCGTCTTCACCTGCACCTCGACCTTGACGCCCAGGTCGCCCTCGTGGGTGGCGACCTTGATCATCAGGACCGCGTGATAGGCCCGGTAGCCGCTGTCCTTGGGATTGGCCACGTAGTCCCGCGGCGGAACGGCCAGGCGCACCGAGCAGGCGGGCGAGGTGCAGGCCTCGTACAGCTTCTCGGTGAACGCGGAAAGGTCCCGCGGCGTCTTGCACAGCACCTTGATCCCGACCAGGTCGTGGATGGCGTCCGCGATGTCCTCGGTGGTGGTGGGCCGGGCCATCTGGCCCTCGGCGACCCGGCGCCGGACCTTGTCCGCGGTGCGCTCGCGATCCTTGATCCGGGCGGTCTTGGCGTTGAGCCGGTCGCGGTCGAGGTCCTCGAGCACGTCGTCGGCGAGGGTGTCGAGGAACGTCTGGGCGGTGACCAGCGCCGCGGCCCACGCGCGTTCGCGCTCTCTGTAGAGCTGGTTGACCAGCGCCGCGACGTTGTCCGACTTCTTCTTGGTGCGCATGATCCGATCCGGGTTCAGGGTGTACAGGTGGGCGTGGGCCCGTCAGCTCGGCTCGTCGAACAGGGTCTGCTCACCGGGGTCGGTGAACAGCTCCATCTGCCGAAGCGGTTTCGGGGCCGGCGCGGGGGGAGGGGTGGTGAGCTCCCCGTGGTCGACCTCCATCGGCACGGGGTCGGGCTCCGGGAATCCTTCGAGCTGCCCGCCGAACCGCGCCGCGAACTCGTCGTCCACGGTCTGTGCGAACGAGAACAGCTGCTCGAGCATATCGACGAGGTGCTGCGGGACATACGGATTCGCGAGCACGGCCGCCCACGCCTCGACGCGGTCCGTCGCCAGGGTGAATTTCAGGTGCGGCCACCGGCGATTCAGGTCGGCGATCAGCTCGCTGGCCCGGGTCCGGTCGCTGACCTCGCGCACCAGCGGCACCCGCACCTGCACCTCGCCGCCGTCGAGGTGCGGCCCGACGAATCCGACCACCCGGCCGAGGGCGAGCATGAAGTCGCTGTGGCCGTCGTCGCCGGGCGGCTCGTCGAAGAGGCGGGTCAGGGTCAGCCCGACCAGCTCGTAGAGGTGCTCGTCGTCGCGCGGCACCACCGCGGCGCCGAGGTCCAGCGCGAAGGACTCCTCGTCCGGCAGGTCCGGTTCGAACTCGAGCGCCTCCAGGGTCCCGACCGCCTCGGTCCGCAGGAAGCTCGGGTGCGGCACGCTCCACGTCTCGCGGAACACGGTGATCGCCATCGCCGCGAGCTGATCGGCCCAGTTCGCGGCCTTGTCGACGAAGAACGCCGGCGATCCCGCATCCGGCTCGTCCTCGGGCGCGCGGGTGGGGCGATGCCAGCCCAGCTCGACCAGCCGCGTCTCGTCCGCGGGGGACAGCCGGTGCCGGGGATCGAGGTACGCGTTGGACGGGACCTCGCATCGCACCTGGTCGCCGCCCCACGCCAGGAACTGCACACACGGAACGAAGCCCTCCACCGAGGACTCCTCACCCAGCTCCAACGCGAGGAGGTCGTCGTCGACCATGGCAGCGACATGGTCGGCGAGGACCAACTGGAAGTCGGCCCAGGCCTGCTCGATCCTGTCGTCGAAACTCTCGGTCATCGTTCCCCCTGTCGCGTGTCGTGGAACCCCTGACATCAGCAAACCTATCGCGAGGGTCCGACGATGTCCGGGAAGCGAGCCCGGCGGGGACATCTCGATCCGGCCGCACGGTGGAACCGATGAGCGGGTCGCTGCGTCTATCTAGGGTGGACCGGTATCGATCGGCCGGGAGTGGGGAGTGTCGGGTGCGGTTGCATTTGCGGGGTCTGGCCGGGTTCGGTCTGGTTTGTGGTGCGTTGGTGCTGGTCGGGTGTGGTTCGGAGAGCGTCGCGGGGGAGGCCGAGGCGGTCGGGGCTGGTGCGGGGGAGCCGGTGTTCAGTCCGTGCGATGACATTCCGGACGAGGTTTTGCTTGCCGTGGGAATGGACCCGGCGACCGAATCGAAGGACATCCTCGGTGTTAAGCAGCCGGGATGGAACATCTGTCGTTGGGCCGGGCTCGGGACTGGACCCTCACTCACTGTCTTCGCGACCGACCGCTCGATGGACGATATTCGCTCGAACACACGCAATACAGATTTCGAGGCCCAGACAATCGGAGATCGTGAGGCGTTCTCGTATCGGGAAGTGTCCGATGGTCGTCGCGAGAACTGCGATGTTGCGGTGAGCTCGGGGGATGGCTCGGTTCTGGTACGAATCAGCCTCAACACGGGTGTTCAGCCCGTCGAGGGCCCGTGTCAGACCGCGGTGACCACAGCGCGGCAACTGGAGCCCGCAATTCCGCGCTAGTCCGCCTCGCAAATTGGGTCATCTAATGGAGGGTTGAAGTGCTCAGCAACTCAGATTCACAGTGGCAGCCACTTGGCTCGATGGTCGATTCCGGGGATCTCTATCTCAATCCGGGCGTCGCTCGCCGGTGCGCCCAGCGGTGCGCCGAGTTTGCCGTGCAGCTCGAGGCGTTGAAGGACAACGCGATGAACCTGGCGACGATTGACGGTTTGGGCAACCTTCAGTCCGGCATTACTCTCGCCGCGAAGTTTGGGAAGAAGGCTGTCGGCGGCGACTATTCGCTCGACCAGGCGATCGTCGACCACATCACGATTGTTCAGCAGATGCAGCAGGTCTTCGAGAGGGTCGACGCCATGTACACCGCCTCGGAGGAGCGAAACTCCTCAGGCATCGACAGCGCGGGCGCGCCGCTTGACCGCTGAAACACGGAACCGCTTGGTGCGTTAGTGCGTCTATCTAGGGTGGACCGGTATCGATCGGCCGGGAGTGGGGAGTGTCTGGTGCGGGTGCAGTTGCGGAGTCTGGCCGGGGTCGGACTTGTTTGTGGAGCGGTGGTTCTGGCCGGGTGTGGTTCGGAGACCGTGGCAGGGGAGGCCGAGGCGGTCGGGACCGGGGTCGGTCAGCCGGTGTTCAGTCCGTGCGATGACATTCCTGACGAGGCGCTGCGAACAGTCGGCGTGGACCCGGCGACCGAGTCGAAGGACATTCTCGGTGCCAAGCAGCCTGGCTGGGAGATCTGTCGTTGGAACGGGCCCGAACATATCTTGAGGGTGTTTTCGACTGTGCGGACGATGGACGAGGTCCGGTCCAATGAACAAAACACTGATTTCGCCCCGCTCGAGCTAGGCGGTCGCGATGCGGTCTCATACCGCGAGGTCGCGGACACAGCTCGCGAGACTTGCGATATTGCCTTCGCCTCGGGCGGGGGAACGGTGCTAGTCAGAATCAACACAAGTCTCGGTGACTCCCGCGCCGAAGAACCCTGTGCGATAGCCCTACAAACCGCGACCGAACTCGAGCCCATAGTCCCGCGCTAGCACGGCAATCCGCGCTGCAATAACACTCCGTGAGAACTGAGGTCAGAATGTCCGAAGAGATGAACTCTCCGTGGTCTGCGCTCGGGGGCGCTGTCGATTCAGGCAATCTGTATCTTGAACCCGGCGTTGCGGGGCTCTGTGCGAAGCGGTGTTCCGAGTTCAGAGCCAAGTTGGTTCTCCTCAAGGACGACGCAACTGCGCTGTCGATCGTTGATGGATTCGGCGACCGTTTGCAGTCTGGCATCGATCTCGCGGCCAAGTTTGGGAAGAAGGCGGCCGGCGGAGACTATTCGATGGTCCAGGCAATCGACGACCACATCACCGTGGTCCAAGAGATGCAGCAGACGTTCGAGAAGATCGAGGCCATGTACTCCGCCTCGGAGGACCGCGGCACTGCCGGCATCAACAGCGCGGGATCCCCTCTCTGACCCTGCTACCTACTTGAGCATCGCGCCCGGGTTCAGGATCCCGTCCGGGTCCAGCGCGGTCTTGATCCGCCGGTTCAGCTCCATCACGTCCTCGCCCAGCTGACTCGGCAGCCAGTCCCGCTTGAGCCGGCCCACCCCGTGCTCGCCGGTGATGGTGCCGCCCAACGCGATCGCCAGGTCCATCACCAGGCCGAACGCCCGCTGCGCCCGATCCGCCTCGTCCGGGTCGGTGGGGTCGAACACGATCAGCGGATGCGTGTTCCCGTCGCCCGCATGCGCGACCACGCAGATCAGCACGTCGCAGTCCTCGGCGATCTGCTCGACGCCGGTGATCAGGCGCGGCAGCGCGTCCATCGGCACGCCGACGTCCTCGAGCAGCAGGCTGCCGAGCGCCTGCACGGCCGGGAACACCGACCGCCGGGCCACCGTGAAGGCCTCGCCCTCGTCGGGGTCGTCGGTGGCGAACACCTCGGTGGCGCCGTGCTTTTCGCAGGCCGCGACCATCGCCGCGATCTCATCGGCCGCGACCGCGCCCGGTGCGTCGGACTGCGCGAGCAGCAGCGCCCGCGCCTTCCTGTCCAGGCCCATGTGCACGGAGTCCTCGACCGCGTTGATGCTGGCGTGGTCCATGAACTCGAGCATCGCGGGCCGCAGGTTCCTGGTGATCGCGAGGACCGCGTCGGCCGCGTCCTGCACCGAACCGAACGACGCCACCACGGTCGAGGCGGGCGGCTGCGCGGGGATCAGACGCAGCGTCAGCTCGGTGATGATCCCGAGGGTGCCCTCGCTGCCGACGAACAGCTTGGTGAGCGAGAGCCCGGCCACGTCCTTGAGGCGCGGGCCGCCGAGGCGCACCGCGGTGCCGTCGGCGAGCACCACCTGCATGCCCAGGACGTAATCGGTGGTGACGCCGTACTTGACGCAGCACAGGCCGCCCGCGTTGGTCGCGGCGTTCCCGCCGATGGAACAGATTTCGAACGAGGACGGGTCCGGGGGATACCAGAGCCCGTGCTCGGCTGCGGCCTTCTTCACCTCAGCGTTGAACAGGCCCGGCTGCGCCACCGCGATCCGGGTGACCGGGTCGACGCTGATCTCTCGCATCCGCTCGGTGGTGAGCACGATGCCGCCGTTGACCGCGGTGGAACCTCCGGACAACCCGGACCCGGCACCGCGAGGCACCACGGGCACCCTGTGCGCCGACACCCACCGCATCACGGCCTGGACGTCCTCGGTGCACGTCGCGCGGACCACCGCCAGCGGCCGCCCGGCGTTCGGGTCCGCCGCCCAGTCCTGGCGGTAGCCCTCCGTCAGGTCCGGATCGGTGAGCACCGCACCGTCGGGCAGCGCGGCGACGAGCTCGGTGAGGTCGGCGGTCGACATGCCACCAATCATGCTCCGAAACCCGCCGATGTCGTCGGATGTTTCCGACTCAGCGGGCAACGGCCGTACTCCGAACGTGCGGGCGCCTACCCGCCCGCGACCACCGAGGTCACCTCGAGCTGAGTGACCTCAGGTGCGGTCTTCGCGCACCCGGTCCCCGGCATCGGCAGGAACAGTGACGCGTACGCGTTCGGCGGGAACACCCGCAGCCCGGCGACAGGGGTCGGATCGCACAGCTCCGGCGGGTAGTTCGCGACCTGGATCGCCCGCACCTGCGCGGTCGCCTTGCCGTTCGAGGTGAGCTCCACCGGTCCCTGGCCGGCGCCGGAGCGGGTGGCCGGCGCACCGATCTCCGGGCCGTGCTCCTCGGCGACATAGGAGACGCCGGGGAAGCCGTCGAGCAGGCAGGTGCGGCCGCCGATGTTGGTGAACACCAGCGGGATCATGGTCGACCCGGCCGCGCCCTCGACCTGGCCCGCGGTGAGCATCAGCTCGGTGGCGGCGCAGGTGTTCGGATCGTCCGGGGCGGTGGTGGGCGGCGGGGGACCGGCGGCCGTGGTGTCCACCGGCGGCGCCTCGCTGGAGGTCGTGGTGGGGCTCGGTGCGGGCGCGGCCGTCGGGTTGCCCTCGGTGCCGGAGGAATCGCACGCGGCCAGCGTCAGGGCCGAGGTGGCGAGCAGTACGGCGACAATCCGGGTACGGGTCATGTCATCCCCTCCGTTTCGGCATCGACATCACAAATCCTAGTGCCTTGATCGATCTTCGATGGACTGCTCCGATTCCTGTCTTTCGAACGTATGTTCTAGTAGGCTTCGAATATGGATCTGGACGAGATGCTCATCGCGCCACTGGATGTGGCCGCATGGCAGCTCGCTGATGCCGAACTTCTGCGGCTGCTTCCCGCGCTCTCGCTGCGAATGCGGCAACTCGAGGCGCTGCGGGTGCGCCTCATGCACCAGGTCGACCAGCGCTGTGTGGCCGAACAGGCGGGGGCCTCATCGCCCGGCAACTGGCTCGCGGGCGCGACCACCATGACGCCGGGCCAGGCGAACAAGATCGTCCGGCTCGGGCGGGGGCTGGCGGAGCATCCGGAGGTTGCCGCCTCCTTTGATGCAGGCAGGACCGACTACGACCAGGTCCGCGTGATCGTCGAACTCCTCGCGAAGGTCCCGGACGGAGACGACCCGGTAGGCCTGAGCGCTGCCGCGAAGGCTGGGGAGACCTCCGGCGAACCCGATGACACCCAAACCGAAGCTGACGGGGATGCCGGCCCGAACGGTGACGATGGCGAAGGCGATGCGCACCGCGCCGACGGAGATGGCGCCGAGGCCGCTGACGAGCCGGACATCGAGTCGGTGATCTTCGGGCCCGACGTCACACGGTCCGAGGCCTGCGCCCGGTACCTCCTCTACGCCGCCCGCACCGAAGACTCCACCACCCTCGCCCGCCGCGCGAAGGCGCTCGATCAGATCCTCAACGGGGACAAGAAGAGAGCCGATTCGGAGAACGCCGAACTCAACGAGTTCTACGCCTCACCCGGGCTCGGCGGCCGCGTCCACCTCAAGGGACACCTCGACGCCGCCTCCGGCGAAGCCCTCCTCACCGCCCTCTCCGCCCTGTCCAAGCCCCGTCCCGAGGCCGAAAACCGCGACGGACAAACCGGCAAGGACCAACGCTCGCCCGCTCAACGCCGAGCCGACGCCCTCACCCACATCGTCCGGAACTTTCTGGACTCCGGGCAGGCACCCGTCGAAGGTGGCGAACGACCCCACATCAACGTCTTCGTCGACGCCGACGACCTGGCCGCCACCACCGACGACCACCATCACGAACGCGACCGCCACCGCCACTTTCGGGGGCGACGGCGCGGGCCCGCCTGGATGCCCTGGTTGGGGCCGATCTCCCTCGACCTCGCCGCCCAGATCTCCTGCGACGCCGACATCACCCCCATCGCCATGGACTCCGACGGCAACCCGATCGACGTTGGACGGACCACCCGCCTCATCCCCCGCAAACTCCGCCGCGCCCTCAATGCGAGGGATTGCGGCTGCGCCTTCCCCGGCTGCGGACGACCCGCCGCCTGGACTGAAGGCCACCACATCCAACACTGGTCCAACGGCGGACCCACCAACCTGTCAAACCTGGTACTGCTCTGCCGCTTCCACCACACCACGATCCACCGCGGCGACTGGGCCGTCCACATCAGCAAAGACGACAGCCATCCTTGGTTCACCCCACCACCATGGATCGACCCACACCGAAGACCACTGCCGGCACACAACCGGCGCAACCAACTCCCCTTCGCCGCCTAAAGCGAAACCACCAGGCACCGCCCGACATCACCCAGAAACGGGAGGCGTCGGCGCGGTGCCCGCCGCGCGTTCGGGGGAGTGATGGCGGCCTCGCCGTCGAGTTGACCGCCTGGATGCAGACCCTCGCCCTCACCGAGACCGAAGCCCCGCAACGGGATCCGAAAAAGTTACGACTGCGGCAGTTTTCGATCGCGGATGGATCGTCCGACATGCCCGGCGAACCCACCTGAGACGGTCTGCGTACGTACCGTAGCGACACCTGATCGAGGCCGCCCTTGTGCCAGGATCGGCGCTTGTTCCGTCCCAGCCTGACTAGTTTGAACCGGCCCTTACAGGCCGACACGGATATCACCGGAACTCGTGGAACGCGGCCGTCAAACCCGGCTACCTCGGGTGCGTGATCGGCTCACCTCACACGCGGTAGCGGCGAGCATCGGTGATCGGATGAGACCTGACCCATTCGGAGGTGCGGGTGAGCCCGTCGCGCAGGGAGACCTGCGGGACCCAGTCCGTCAGCTCCCGCACCCGCCTGTTGTCCGACAACAGCCGATGGACCTCGCTCCCCGCGGGACGCTGGCGTGAGTCCTCCGTGGTGATCGATGCGGAGGAACCCGAGATCTCGATGAGCAGACCGATCAGGTCGCGGATCGAGATCTCCTTGCCGGTGCCGAGATTCAGCGTCTGGCCCAGTGTCCGCTCGGACTCGGCGATCGCCATGAAGCCGCGAGCGGTGTCCTCGACGTACGTGAAGTCTCGGGTCGGGGTCAGCGCGCCGACGGCGATCTCCTCTGCGCCGGAGTGCAACTGGTGCAGGATCGCGGGGATCACGGCGCGCGTCGATTGTCGCGGGCCGAAGGTATTGAACGGGCGGCAGACCGAGACCGGCGTGTCGAACGAGTGGAAATGCGACAGCGCGACCATGTCCGCGGCGATCTTCGATGCCGAGTAGGGCGACTGCGGTTGCAGCGGGTGCGCCTCGGAAATGGGCACTTCTCTCGCGGTTCCGTACACCTCGCTCGTCGATGTGTGGACAACCCGTCGCACCTCGCGTCGGCGCGCGGCGTCGACGATGTTCTGGGTGCCCAGCACATTCGTCTCGAGATAGGTCAGGGGAGCCTGGTAGCTGTAGGGGATTCCGATCAGTGCCGCGAGGTGGAAGATGGTGTCGACACCCTCGGCGGCATCGAGGACCTGTCCGCTGTCGCGGACATCTCCCGCGATCATCTCGATATCGTCCAGGTGTTCCGACAGGAAGCCGGCCGGCGCGTAGGGCTTGTAGTGCGCCAGCACCCGTACCTCAGCGCCCTGCGTGAGCAACTGTTCGACCAGGCTGCTGCCGATGAAGCCCTCTCCGCCGGTGACCAAGACTCTTCTGTCGGACCAGAATTCATTCACGGGTACACCCCTTCGTTTGATGTGCTCAGCGTTTGATGTGTTCATGCGTTGACGACGTCGCGTGCCGCGGACTTGTGACCGCCGAGCTGCCGGATCCAGTTCGCCACCGTTCGCGCGGAGTCATTCATTCCCGGATGGGTGGCGTGTTCGACCGTGGCGCGCCCAGTGGCGTCGCCGACCAGGTCGTCGATTGATCGCGCCAGGGTTGCCGGGCTCAGGTCACCGTCCGCCAGCATCCTGGCGGCGCCGCGAGCCACGAGGGCTTGCGCGTTGTGTCGCTGATGGTCACCGATCGCGTGTGGGTAGGGCACGAGGACGCTGGGCACGCCCACATGGGATATCTCGGCGACGGTGATCGCGCCTGCCCGTCCGACGAAGACATCGGCGCCCGCGTACACCAGGTCCATCCTGTCCAGATACGGCAGCACCAGCACGTTGCCGAGGCCTTCGACCGCTGCGGACGCCGTCGCGAAATGCTCGGGCCCCGCTTTCACGATCAGGCGGACGTCGTCGCGGTCGCGCCACTGGCGCGCGAGCGACAGCGCGGTATCGGTCAGCCGGCGAGATCCGAGGCTGCCGCCGCACACGACCACGAGTTTCTGGCCCGGTTCCGCGCCGAAGACGGTTCGTGCCTGATCGCGAATCGCCCACTTGTCGAGCCGCGCGATCTCCCGCATCAGCGGTGTGCCGACCACCCGAACCTCATTGCGGGTGAAGGCGCGAGCCGCCTCCGGGAATGCCACCGCCACCCGGGACGACAGGAGCGCGCTCAGGCGGTTTGCCCGTCCCGGCACGGCGTTGGACTCATGAATCAGGGTCGGGACGCCCGCGATGCGGGCGGCCAGCACGATCGGCAGGCTGGGATATCCGCCGGTGCCGAAGACGACGTCGATGCCGAGCTCACGGATCTGTCTCGCGCACTGGGCGCTGGCTCGTACGAGTCGTGTTGCCGCCCTCGCGCTGCCGCGCATGCCGGTCAGTCCGTCGACCTCGGCGGTATGAAGTCGGTAGCCCGCCGCGGGCACGAGTGTTTCTTCGAGTCTGCCCTTGGCGCCGAAGAAGTCGATCTGAACGTCGGTGTCTTCGCGCAGAGCCTCGGCGACGGCAAGACCGGGATAGATGTGTCCACCGGTGCCGCCCGCGCCGATGGCGACTCGAAGCGTCGATCGCGGTTCGAATGTCATATCCGCACTGTGCGCGACCGAGATTAGAACTCCGTTAGACCCCGGATCGGGTGGGCAGCGACCGCCGCCGGGCCGAGCAACGAAAACGCCCGGCGGCCTGGAACTTCCAGGCCGCCGGACGCTTCGCGAAACGAGTGGACAGTCTCACCACGCGTTCAAGGTGTTCAGGATCTGGGGGCGCGCCTTCCACAGTTCGGCGGACCAGTACTGCCACGAGTGGGTGCCGCTGGCCGGGAAGCTGTATGTGGCCGGGATGCCCATCGAGTTCAAGCGGAACTCGAAGGCGCGGGTGTTGGCCAGCGCCAATGCCTCGAGTCCCATGCCCGCCGCGGTGTTGAAGTACTCGATCGGGGCGTTCGGCTGATCGTAGGGGCCCGGAAGACCGCTGGCCGCATAGACATACATGGACAGCCCGCGCAGCTGCTCGGCCTGGACGAACGGGTCGTTGCGCAACCACGCGGGCGACCAGGGCGGGCCCCACATGGAGTCGACGTTGTAGCGACCGGCGTCGAGCATCGCGACGCGGATGGCCTCCCGCATGCCCGGTGCGGACAGGTTGAGGTAGCCCGACAGGGAGCCGGCGAACGTGAACTGGTCGCGATGGTGCGCCGCGAGGGTCATCGCCGCAGAGCCGCCCATCGACAGGCCGAGCACGCCGTTGTTGTTGCGGGAGACCCCGCGGGTCTCGAGGTAGTTCGGCAGGTCGCGGGTCAGGAAGGTCTCCCACTTGTAGGTGGTCTGCTGTCCGTTGAGGTTCGACGGCGCCATCCAGTCGGTGTAGAAGCTGGACTCGCCACCGACCGGCATCACCAGGGTGACGTTGTCGTTGCGGAACTGGTCGAGCGCGTTGGTCTCGAACGTCCACGCGTTGCGGTCGTCACGCGCCCTCAGCCCGTCGAGCAGGTACAGCGCGGCATTGCCGCCGCGGGAGGCCCATTGGATCTGCACCTTGATCGGGCCCATCTCCGAGGGGACCCACACTTCCTCGTACCCACCCGACGGCGCGCGGTGCGCGACGGGCGCGGCACCTGCGGTTGCCTGACCCGAGATCCCCGCGAGCATCGCGCCCGCGAGCAGCGCCGCTGTGACGGTGAGCAGGCGTTGGAGAAGTCGGTTGGTCCATTGTGGTCTGGCAATGCTCATCAAAACTACTGGGTTCCGTCCTGTCCGTGCGATGTGCGGCGGCCGCCCCAGCGGAGAGTGGCGCCGCCCCGACCCACATCGGGCACGAAGGTACGGACGAATTATTAGCGAACCTTAAGAAATGGGAGCCCTCCTGGGGCAACCCGAAATCGGCGAGTTCTACATCACATGGGTGCGCCTGCCCGATCGGGACCGGGTGGCGATCCGGCCCTACTGGTGCCCGTCGTGCAGGCATTCCTCGAACAGCGTCCGCACCTCGTCGACGTGCTTGTCGAGAGTCTCCACGGTCCAGTTCTCGGTGCTCACCGGCTCCAGCACGTCCACATACACCGTGCCCGGATGCGCCACAAGTGAGTTGCGCCACATCAGTTCTCCGGCGTTGTGGATGACGATCGGCACGATCGGCACCCCCGCCTGGATCGCCAGGTGGAAGCCGCCCTTCTTGAACCGGCCGAGGCGCGGCGTCACCGTCCGGGTCCCCTCCGGCGAGATCGCGATCGAGATGCCCGACTTCAGCTTGTCCACCGCCGGCGCCAGCGCGGCCTTCGCCTTCTCGCTGTCCGACCGGTCGATGTACGCCACGTCCAGCAGCGCGCCGATCGGCACGAAACGCGGATCGCGGGACGCCTCCATCTTCGCCACCCCGGTCACGTCGCGGCGGATCACCCCGCCGACGATCAGCATGTCCAGCGAACTGGTGTGATTGAACATGAACACCGCGGGCCGATCGCTCCACGCGTTGTCCTTGCCGCTGATCTTCACCGAGACCCCGCAGATCGCCAGGGCCAGGTCCGGGCCGAAGGTGCCGACGAGGTTCGCCGCGCTCTGCCGGTTGCGCAGCAACAGCCCGGCCGCGCCGCCCGCCACGGCCGTCGCCATCAGCGCGCCCACCGCGGTGGAGGTCCGCAGCACCGACACCGGATCGGCGCCGAGCTGCGGCTTGCGCAGGTTCACCACCGGCCAGCCCTTCCGCTGGGCGACGCCGGTCAGCTTGCGGTCCGGGTTCAGGGCCACCGGATGGCCCACCGACTCCAGCATCGGAATGTCCTCGCCGCCATTGGAGTACGCGAAGCTGCGGGACAGATCGGCCTCCTTCCGCTCGGCATACGAGCGCAGCGCGTCGGCCTTCGCCTGCCCCCACAGCGGCGGCGTGCTCAGCTCGCCGGTGAGCATCCCGTCCACCACCTCCGGTTCCGTCGACAGCACGTCCGCGATGTCGAGGTCCGCCGCCACCCACTGGGCTTGGTACGGGGTGGCGGAGGTGGCCATCACGATCGTGTGGCCGGCGCTCCGGTGCGCGGCGAGCAACCCGCGGACCTCCGGGTAGATCATCCCGGCGATCTCCTGCCGGAACAGCCGCTGCCCCCACTCGCGCAGCTCGTCGTCCATCCGCCCGGCCAGGGCCTGGACCCCGATCCGCATCAGCCCGCCGACGTCGGCGCCGCGGAACTGGGTGTCGATCGCCGCGCCGGTGGTGCGCAGCAGCTCGGCGAGGCTGATGTCGAAGCGGCGCAGCCGATCCCGGTACACCACGCTCGCGGAGTAGCCGCTGATCAGGGTGCCGTCCAGGTCGAACGCGGCGAGGGTCCGCGGGCCGGGCTCGGCGGCGGCGATGGCCTCGTGCAACGCGTCCACATCGCTCACAGATCACGCTCCTTGGGCGAAGTGCTGGGCTCCCGGAACTGGTCGAGACGCCCCTGGGTGAGGCCGCGGATGTGCCGTATCCGGGCGACCAGGGTGCGGATCTCGGCGGCGAATGCCGTCCGCCGCCGTGCCAGGTCGCCCTCGGCGTCCCCGTCGGCGGCCTCGACCAGATTGCGGTTGCGCGCCAGTTTCAGCGCGGTGCCGAACAGCTCGCTCGAGATGGACTCGCTGCTGGCGATCTGCTGGCGCAGCCGCCGCTGCTCGGCCAACGCGAGACACGTTGTGATGAAGTCCTTCTCGTCGAACTTCCCGGACAATGGGGTGTGGACCAGCTGATCGGCCACCACCTCGTACGCCTCCAGGAACGGTTGCAGGACCCGGTGCGCCAGGTAGGGGCGCACCCGGTCGAGCATCTTCTCGGCCAGCTTCGGATCATCGAGGTTGCTCTGCCACGTCGGGTCGAGCAGGCCCATCTCCCGGCGCATGTCGTGCTCGAAGGTGTCCCGGTCACTGAAGAAGAACTCGAACTTGAGCAGATCGCGGATCCGCTTCGCCTCGATCCAGCCGTCGACCTCCAGGTTGCCGTACTGCGCTTCGATGGCGCCCAGCAGCACCAGCTCCGTGATCGCCCGGACCACGAAGAAGTGGATGGTGTTGTTGCGGTAGAACGCCGCCACCAGGTGCTGGTCCTTGCCGAGGTAGTAGACGCGCGTGCCGCCCTTGTCGAAGCACTGCAGCACACCGGATTCCACGTGCGTGTCCAGGGCCTTGCGGTACACCTGCGGGTTCTGCAGGTCCACACCGCCTGCGGTCGGTAGCGAGCGGGCGGAGATGTAGTCGACCAGTGGCGTGAGGATGAAGGCCAGCTCGGGGACGGTGAGCGCGCGGTCCTCGATGCCGAGGAAGGCGAGCATGACCAGTGACGACACCGTGATCGGGGTGACCTCGTTGATCCGGTGACAGACCTCGAACGCGGTCTTCTGAATGGCCAGGCGCAGGTCCTTCTCGCCGCCGAGCGACTCGGCGAGCGAGAGCGGCCGGCCGACGGTCACGTGCGCCACGCCGTGCCGCTTGCCCTGGGCTCGCACGTAGCCGACCATCCAGCGCAGGCTCTCCTTCGTCTTCGCCTCGCCGTGCGCCTCGGCGGCCATCGCGCTGACCTCGTAGAGCTGGTCGTAGGTGAGCGAGACCGGTACCAGGTAGACGTCCTTGATGCCGCTGGATTGATAGGCCTTGGTCAGATAGGTGAGCAGCCCGAAGCGAGGTGGCCGCAGCTTTCCGGTGCGGCTGCGTCCGCCCTCGATGTACCACTCGAGGTTGAACCGCTTGATCAGCAGATAGCGCATGTACTCGCGCAGCGTCCACTTGTAGACCTCGTCGCCGTCGAACTTGCGGCGGATGAAGACGGTGCCGCTGCGCCTGCTGATGGGCCCGATCGGCCAGAAGCTGACGTTCAGCCCGCCCATCACGTGATTGAGGGGCAGGTCGTTCGCGAGCAGCGCCGGCCGCAGCACCAGCGGATCCAGGTACGAGCGGTGACTCGGCAGGAACACCAGCGAGTGCTCCCGGTTCAGCTCACGCAGTTCCTCGAACCGTGAGGTGTCGACATCGAGCCGGTAGGCGCGGGAGAAGTAGCGGCCCAGCCGATCCCACAGGGCGATCGCGCGCCTGCTCTGCGCGGCCACCATCTCGCCCAGCGCCTCCCTGGCCCGCTTGTCGACGTCGGCCAGCGGGAGGTTCAGCCGCAAGGACAGGTCGCTGATGCCGGCGTGGAAGCGGGCGGTGTCGGTGATCTCCTCGGTCACGAACCGCGACACCTTGTACTGATTGCCGAGCAGGGCGCGCTCGGACCGTTCCAGCGCGAGGGCGGCCTGCCTGCGGATGTATTCCGGCAGCGAGCCGCCGCCGCTCTCGTCGAGCCTGCGCTTGAGGTCGCTGAGGGGGGCGGGCTCGCCCTCGATCACCTGGCAGCGCGCCGGGTCGCTGCGCAGCACCCGCCGCTGTGCGCCGTGGCCCGGGTGCAGCGGATCCCTCGGGGACAGCGCATCCCGCAGTCCGGGTCGATGCCCGTTGTCGGGCGGTGGCAGCCACACCACGCGCACGGGGGTGAGCATCGGGTCGTCCTGCCTGCGGGTGAGCTCGGCCAGCGACTGGCTGCCGATCGGCACCGCGGTCGCGGGCTGCCCGGTGTCGGTGGGGCGGCGGCTGAGCCACGACCGCAGCACGTCGTCCTCGGCCGCCGTCACGGTCTCGGTGAGATAGACCCGAGGGTGCTGCGTGCTCGTCATCGTTGCGTCCCTTCGTTCGGGCCGGCCAGTGCGATAACCTCGTCCAGGCTCTCCTGCAGGCAGCGCATGAACAGTTTGGGAGCGGTGACCGCTGCGGTGTCGAGGTTGACCCCGATGCAGCAGGTGCCAACGTGCGAGACCAGGGTTGCCATCACCGCGCAGCCGGGTGCGGGACCGAACGGGAACATCCGCTCGATCCGGGCCCCCGCGAGATACACCGGGACCGGGACGCCCGCGACGTTGCTGGCCTGCAGGTCGAGGCCGGTGGACTGGGACAGGTACCACTCGGCGAGCAGCCAGTTCGGCAACCGCTTGAGCACGGGAGCGGCGAGGTCGATCGCGTCGATCGCCGGTTCCTCGCGCAGTCCGAGGACGATGGCGCGCACCTTCTTGATCCGCTCGACCGGGTCCGCCTCGGCGGCGGGCCCGGCGAACCGGACGGCCGCGAACCGATTGCCGCCCGAGGGGTCCGAGGCCGCCCGCATGTTCACCGGCATGCCCATCGGGATCGGGCCGATCTGCTGGCCGTGGGCCTGCGCGTAGCGGCGGAAACCGCCGAGCAGCGCGGCGACGTACGCGTCGTTGATCGAGCCGTGCGCGGCGCGGGCGGCGGCCTTGAACTCGGGCAGGCCCACCTCGAGTACGCCGAACCAGCGACCGAGCCCACGCCCGCGCAGCAGTGGCAAACCCGCCGCCGGGGGAGGGGTGACGATGCGGCGCAGCGAATTGGCATAGCCGAGTGCGTCGCTCGCGGCGCCGATCGGGTCGGCGAGGGCGCCCACCGCGGCCCTGGTCGCGCCCGTGATGAGCCCGGTGATCCGGCCGGGCGCCTTGCGCACCTCCGTCATTACGTCCTGGCCGAGCGCCTCGAAGTGGGAGAGGTGCTCGGGCGGCGCGGGCAGCCGGTCCGGCTTGTTGGGGCTGGGCGCGGACCGGCGGCTGTGCAGCAGCGTCATCATCCGGATGCCGCCCATGCCGTCGGTCATGCTGTGGTGCGTCTTGACGACATACACCGCGCGGCCGTCGTCGAGGCCCTCGATGAGCATCGCCACCCACGGCGGCCGAGCCTTGTCGAACGGCTCGGTGCCCATGTGCCTGCAGATCCGCAGCGCGTGGTTGAAGTCGGCAGGCGCAGGCAGCCGGATGCGCCGCAGGTGATAGCCGAGATCGAACTCGGGGTCCACCGACCACACCGGGTTGCCGAGACCGAACGCGGGCTCCACCGCGCGCATCCGGATCCGGGGGACGATGTGCGAGGCCCACTCGTGCGCCCGCACCAGGCGATCCCAGTCCGGCGGGCGATCGAGGAGGTCGACCGCGACGATGGGGGTGCGCAACCGTGGCTGGGACTCCTCCATCCGCCACATGCCGGTCTCGAGGTCGGACATCGACCGGTCCCAGCCGTCCGCGACGGCGGACAGGTCGACGTCGACCGCGCTCGGTGGTATCTGCGGAACGCCGTCGGTCATGCCCGCACTCCCTCGGTCGTCGAGTCCTCCCGCGGTTGGCTACTCCCGGCGCAGAGCCTGCGGAGCGCCCACAAAGCCAGTGTGGACCCGTGGGGTGGGGGACGCACAGGGTTTCGTGGCCCCGGTGGCCACTGGTACGGGTGGTTGCTCGGCGACCCGGATGTTCTCGTTCCAGCGCGCGGGTCCCTCCCCGAGTGACCGCGTCATCATCCGGTGGGCTCTACGCTGTCAGTGCCGACACGTCGAGGTCGGTTTGACCACTTGTTTAACGGTAGGTGATGCGCACTACACATGTGGTGACCTGGTGATATATGGCGAGAGTGCGAGTTCGGGACTGCCCGGCGGCTCCGGGCGATCACGCTCGGCACCTCAGTTGGTCGGGCGTTCATCCGATCGGCCGCGCCGCGACACATGCATCGCCTAACGTGCACATGTAGTTGCTCTATTGAGGGGTCGGATTTTGTCGTTGGAACGCGGGCCCGTCGGGGGTCAGGGTGCTGCAGGCTCCACCGAGGAGCGCTCAACCTCCAGGGGTGAGTTGTTTCCACTTTCGGCAGCTCAGCGTGGTATTTGGTTTGCGCAGCACCTGCTCGGGGACGTGCCGATCGCGATTGCGCAGTACGTCGAGATCGTCGGCGACCTCGACATCGAGGCCCTTGCCGATGCCGGCGCCACCGCCGCCCGTGAGATGGGCACCGGCATGCTCCGCATCACCGAGGTGGACGCCGAGCCCTTCCAGCAGATCGACCACTCCCTGCGGGACCGGATGGCGCAGGTCGATTTCCGCGGCGACGAGGATCCGCACGCCGCGGCCCAGGCCTGGATGCGTGCCGAGTACAGCGCGCCGATGGACCTGCTCTCGGACCGGCTGATCGAGTCGGCGACCCTGCGCGTCGGCGACGACCATTACTACTGGTACTCCCGCATTCACCACATCGCGCTCGACGGCTTCGGTGCGATGACCTTCATGGGCCGCACCGCCGAGCGGTACACCGCGATCGTCGAGGGTCGCGAGCCCGACGAGCTCAAGGCCACGGCGCTGCCCGACATCAGTGCCGAGGAGGCGACCTACCGTTCGTCCAGCCGGTTCGAGAAGGACCGCGAGCACTGGGCGGAGCGGGCGCGCGACCTGCCGCCCGCGATCAGCCTGTCCGGCCGCACGGGCCCGGTCGGGCCCTCGTCCCTGGTGATCAGCGGCCCCCTGCCGGCCGAGGCCGAGGCCGCCGTCGCGCGCGTCGCGGACCGTCAGCCCGGCGCCTCGCTGGCGACGGTCGCGGTCGCAGCCGTCGCCGCGTACCTGTCCCGACTGACCGGTGAGGACGACATCGCGCTGAGCCTGCCGGTGTCCGCCCGCACCACCGCCAAGCTCCGTCGCTCCGGCGGCATGGTGTCCAATGTCGTGCCGCTGCGGCTGGCGGTGGCCGACGACACCACCCCGACCGATCTGATCGGCGCCGTCGCGCTCGAGCTGACCGGCGCGCTGCGACACCAGCGGTACCGGCACGAGGACATCCGGCGCGACGCCGGGTCGGGCGGGGCCAGGCGCGGCTTCTTCGGACCCGCGATCAACATCATGATGTTCCACAGCGAGATCCGGCTCGGTGAGCTGATCGGCCGCCTCAACGTGCTCACCACCGGGCCCGTCGAGGACATCTCGGTCAACATCTACCCGAGCGTGGCGGGCAGCCACGCGCACATCGACTTCGAGGCCAATCCCAATCTGTATTCGGAGGAGGAACTGCGCGGGCACCACGCACGTTTCCTCGAGTTCTTCGCGGCCTTCGCCGCGGCCGAGCCCGACGCAGCCGTCACGGCCCTCGAGGTGCTGCACCCGGACGAGTACGCCGACCTGGTGCCGTTCCGCGGTCCGGCGGCCCTGCCCGCCCGCACGCTGCCGGACCTGCTGACGGCAGGGTTCGCCGCGAACCCGGACGGCATCGCGATCTGGACGACGGAGACCGAGGTCAGCTACCGGGAGCTCGAGGCCAAATCGAACCAGCTCGCGCGGTTGCTCATCGATGCCGGAGCGGGGCCCGAGACCTTTGTCGCGCTTGCGTTCTCGCGTTCCGCCGACGCGCTGGTCGCGTGCTGGGCGGTAGCGAAGGCGGGGGCCGCGTTCGTCCCGATCGACCCGAAGCTGCCCGCCGACCGGATCGGCCACATGCTCGACGACTCGGGTGTGCTGCTCGGACTCACTGGTGCGGACCGGGTCTCGCTGCTGCCGGATTTCGTCGACTGGATCGTCCTCGACGACAGCGCCGTCCGGCGCCGGTGCGAGTCGCGTTCGGCGTCACGGATCTCCGACGCCGACCGAGTGGCGCCGCTCGTGGTGGAGAACACCGCGTACATGATCTACACCTCCGGCTCCACCGGTGTGCCGAAGGGCGTGCTCGTCACCCACTCGGCGCTGGTCGACTTCGCCGCCGGCTCCCGCGACGAGCTGCGGGTCTCCGCTGCCTCGCGGGTGCTGCGGTTCTCCTCCGCCAGCTTCGACGCCTCCGTCTTCGAGATGATCCAGGCGTTCAGCGCGGGGGCGACCATGGTCGTCGCGCCTGAGCAGATGTTCGGTGGCGACGAACTCGCCGAACTGTTGCGGGAGCAGCGGGTCACCCACATCTTGTCGGCGCCGACCCTGCTCAGCACCGTCGAGACGAAGGGTCTCGAACACCTCGAGGCCGTGGTGGTGGGCGGCGACATCTGCACCCCCGACCTGGTCGAGCGGTTCGCGGAGGTCTGCCGTTTCACCAACAGCTACGGTCCGACGGAGACCACCATCGTCATCACCACCGGCGATCCGCTCGACGGCAGCACGCCGATCACGATCGGCCGCCCGATCCAGGGCGCCGAGGTGATGGTGCTGGACCGCAAGCTGCGGCCGGTTCCGGTCGGCGTCGTGGGTGAGCTGTATCTGGCGGGCGCCGGGTTGGCCCGCGGCTACCATCGACGCCCCGAGTTGACCGCGGACCGGTTCGTGGCCAACCCCTTCGGTGCGCCCGGCTCCCGGATGTACCGCAGCGGTGACGAGGTCCGCTGGACCGCCGATCACCAACTCGACTTCGTCGGCAGATCCGATTTCCAGGTCAAGATCCGCGGCTTCCGGATCGAACTCGGCGAGATCGACGCGGCGCTGCTCGCCCAGGACGGCATCGACTTCGCCGTCACCATCGCCTACGAGACCGCCAGCGGCAGTACGGCCCTGGTTTCTTATGTGCGGCCGGAACCGGGCGTCGACATCGACCCGGGCGCCGTCACCGCGCGACTGGCGGAGTTCCTGCCCGCGCACATGGTGCCGGCCGCGGTGATGCCGCTCGAGCAGGTGCCGCTCACCTCGGCGGGCAAGCTGGACCGGCGGGCGCTACCCGAGCCGGTCTTCGGCTCGCGCGACCAGCAGTACCGGGCGCCGAGCACCGACGCCGAGCGGCTGATCGCGGGTGTCGTAGAGGAGGCGCTCGGTCTGGACCGGCTGAGCGTGGACGAGTCGCTCTTCGCGGTCGGTGCGGACAGCATCATCGCGATGCAGATCGTGGCCCGCACCCGTGCACTGGGACTGAGCTTCACCGCGCGGGAAGTGTTCGAACGCAAGACCGTTGCCGAGATCGCCAAGATCGCGGTGCCTGTGACCGCGGCGCCCGCCGTGGCACTCACCGAGCTCGAGGGCGGGGGAGTCGGGTCGGTGGCGCTGACCCCGATCGTGACTTCGCTCCTCGATCGCGGCGACTTCGACGCTTTCTACCAGTCGGTGCTGTTGACCCTGCCCGAACAGGTCGACGGCGACCGGCTCCGGCGGGCGCTGCAGGCCGTCCTCGACCGGCACGACGCGCTCCGCTCACGCCTGCGCCGCGACGTCGGTGGTGACTGGGTCTTCGAGACCGGCGCGCCGGGAACAGTCGACGCGCCCGCGCTGATCACTCGCGTGGTGACGCCGAGTGTGCCCGGCAGCCCCGCCTTCGACGAGTTGGTCCTCGCCGAATGCGGCGCAGCCGCAGCGCGTTTGGATCCCACGGCCGGGGTCATGGTCCAGCTCGTGTGGCTCGACCCGCAGGAGTCCGCCGGCCGACTGCTCGTGGTGATCCACCACCTCTCCGTCGACGGGGTGTCCTGGCGGATCCTGCTTCCGGACCTCGCCACCGCCTGGACCCAGCTCGGCGCGGGCCTCGAACCGGAGCTTGCGCCGGTCGTCACCTCGCTGCGCCGGTGGGCGCACGGCGTGCTGGACTCGGCGCGCAAGGGCGACCACGCCGCGGAGCTGCCCCGGTGGAGCGAGATCCTCGAAGGCCCTGACCCGCAGCTCGGCCGCCGCGCGCTGGACCCCGCCCTCGACCGCGTCGGGGACGCGGAGCGGGTGCACGTCGAGCTCGCAACCGCGACCACGCAGAGCCTGCTCACCACCTTGCCAGGCGCATTCGGGTGCGGCGTGAACGACGGACTGCTGTCCGCTCTCGCCGTCGCGCTGACGGCCTGGCGCCGCGACCGCGGGATCGACGGGTCGTCGGTGCTGCTCACCCTGGAGGGCCACGGCCGCGAGGAGGAGGCCGTCGCGGGGGCGGACCTGTCCCGCACCGTCGGCTGGTTCACCAGCGCCTTCCCCGTTCGCCTCGAACTGCCGAGCGCAGATCTGGACGACGTGCTGGCGGGTGGCCCCGCGGCGGGCACGGTGATCAAGGCGGTCAAGGAGCAGCTTCTCGACGTGCCCTCGCGCGGAGTCGGATTCGGCGTACTGCGTCATCTCGACGCGGAGGCGGGCGCAGTCCTTGCGCCGCTGCCCGTGCCGCAGATCAGCTTCAACTACCTCGGTAGGCTCGGCACCGGCCACCTCGGCGAGGCGCTACGGCACCTCGGCTTCACCCCGGATCCCGCCGCACCGGACCTGAACGCGGGCAGCGGGCTCGCGATGACCGCGGCCGTCGCCGTGGACATCAACGCGATGGTCGTGGACGGCGCCGACGGCCCGATCCTGCGGGCGTCGTTCGCCTTCCTGCCCGGCCTGCTGACCGTCGAGGAGATCGACGCCTTCGCGGCGCTGTGGCGCCGCGCGCTCGAGGGCCTGGCCGGGCACGCCGAGCAGCCGGATGCGGGCGGACTGACCCCGTCGGACCTGCCGCTGGTGTCCGTCAGCCAGCACGAGATCGATCGCTGGCAGCACCGCTACCCCTCGCTGACCGACGTGTGGTCGTTGTCCCCGCTGCAGTCCGGCATGCTGTTCCACGCAACCCTGGCCGCGGAGACGATCGACGTCTACACCGCGCAACTCGTGATGGATCTGGCCGGCACCGTTGATCCCGCCCGCCTTCGCGGCGCTGCGAACGCGCTGGTGGCCCATCATCCGAACCTGCGCACGGCATTCGTCTACGACGACAACGGAATCGCCGCACAGCTCGTGCTCGATCAGGTGGACGTGCCGTTCGTTGAGGTCGACCTGACCGAGGTCGCGGCCGCCGGCCGCGAGGCCGAACTCCGGCGCCTGCTCGACGAGGAGCGGGTCGCTCGCTTCGCGATGGATCGGCCGCCACTGCTCCGGATGCTGCTGATCCGCACCTCCGCCGATCGGTGCGTGCTCGCACTGACCAACCACCACATCATCCTCGACGGCTGGTCGATGCCGCTGCTCGTGCGCGAGCTGCTGGTCCGGTACGCCGCGGGCGGCGCGGGACCGGCCCTGCCCGATGCCCGCCGCTACCGGGATTACCTGGAGTGGCGGGCGTACTGGGACTCCGACGAGTCCGCGCACGCATGGGCGGGCGTCCTCGACGGGGTCACCGAGCCGACGCTGATCGCGTCGGCGCAGGCCCCGGCCGCCGGGCTCGGCTTGCCCGGCGAGGTGGACGTCGCGCTGCCAGCCGGTCTGGTCGATGCGCTCGGCGAGCTCGCCCGTGCACACGGCGTCACCCTCAACACCGTCATCCAGACCGCGTGGGGACTGTTGCTGTCCCGCTTGCTCTCCCGCGATGACGTCCTGTTCGGCGCGACCGTGTCCGGTCGGCCCGCCCAGCTGCCCGGCGTCGAGGAGATCCTCGGACTATTCATCAACACCGTGCCGGTGCGGGTCCGGGTGGATCCGCACGCGACCGTCGCGCAGTTGCTGCGCCTGGTGCAGGACGAGCAGACCGCGCTGCTCGAGCACCACCAGCTGGGGCTCGCCGACATCCAGGCCGAGGCCGGTCTCGGCGCACTGTTCGACACCCTGACCGTCTTCGAGTCCTACCCGGTGGACCGGGCCGGCTTCGACGAGAACACCGACATCGCCGGCATGCGCGTCACGGGGCTGCAGGGCCACGACGCGACGCACTATCCGCTGACGCTGATGTCGATCCTCGACCCGCAGCTGCATCTGCACCTGCGCTACCGCACCGATCTGTTCGATCTCGTGGATGCAACCACGCTCGCGGATCGGCTGGCGCTGGTCCTCGGTGCGATGGCCGAGAACCCGGAAGCGACCGCGGCCGGTGTGGAGGTGCTCGGCCCCGCCGAACGCGAACTCGTGCTGCGGGCGTGGAACGAGACCGACCACGAACTCGAGCCGGCAACCCTGGTCGACCTGTTCGAGGCGCAGGTGGCCCGCACCCCTGACGCGAACGCCGTCGTGTTCGGCACCGATGCACTGTCCTACGCGGAGTTCGACGCCAGGGCCAACCGGTTGGCGCGTCACCTGATCGGCGCGGGCGTCGGGCCGGAGTCGCTGGTCGGGATCGCGATGCGCCGCTCGGTGGAGATGGTGATCGCGATCTACGCGGTGCTCAAGGCGGGTGGTGCCTACCTGCCGATCGACCCCGAGCAGCCCGACGAGCGGATCGAGTATGTCGCGGGGCTGTCCGCCCCTGTCCTGGTGCTCAGCACCGTCGCCGACCGCGAGTCGATGCCCGCGTCCGTCGCAACAGTCGCGGTCGACGAGCTGGACCTCGCCGATCTGTCTCCGTCGGCGGTGCGCGACGGTGACCGGGCGGCGCCGCTGCGACCGCATGCCACCGCGTACGTGATCTTCACCTCCGGCTCGACCGGCAGGCCCAAGGGCGTGGCGGTCCCGCATCGGGGGATCGTCAACCGGCTGCGGTGGATGCAGGACAGCTATCCGCTCGCCGGGGATGACGCGGTGCTGCTCAAGACCCCCGCGACGTTCGACGTCTCGGTGTGGGAACTGTTCTGGCCGTTGCAGACCGGGTCCAGGATGGTGATCGCGGAAGCGGACGGCCACCGCGAACCGGTCTACCTGGAGACCGCAGTCCGCGAGTACGGCATCACCACCATGCATTTCGTGCCGTCGATGCTCGAGGTGTTCCTCTTGGGCGCCGACATCGCCCGGTGCGGCTCGCTGCGCCGGATCTTCACCAGCGGCGAGGCGCTCGCGCCGGGCACCGTCGCGGCGCTGCACGGCCGCACCGATGCCGAACTGCACAACCTGTACGGGCCCACAGAGGCGTCGGTCGACGTCACCTACCACCGCACGGCGGTGGACGAGACGGTCGTCCCGATCGGGGCGCCCGTCTGGAACACCCAGACCTACGTGCTCGATGCAGGGCTGCGCCCGTCGCCCGTCGGTGTCGCGGGAGAGCTCTATCTCGCGGGCGTCCAGCTGGCCCGCGGGTATGTCGCGCGGCCGGACCTGACCGCGGACCGCTTTGTGGCCAACCCGTTCGGTGAGCCCGGCTCGCGGATGTACCGGACCGGTGACCTGGTGCGCTGGAACGCAACCGGGGAACTGGAGTACATCGGCCGCACCGACTTCCAGGTCAAGCTGCGCGGCCAGCGCATCGAGCTCGGCGAGATCGAGGCCGCGCTGCTGCGCGACGATCGTGTGGCCCAGGCCGTCGTGGTGGTCCGAGGCGACGGACCGGCGGGGGACTACCTGGCGGCGTACGCGGTGCCCGCCACCGGTTCCGGCCTCGACGATCAGGTGCTGGACACCGGCGCTGTGCTGGACGCCGTCGCAGGGGCGCTGCCGCGCTACATGGTGCCGTCCGTGCTGACGGTCCTCGACGCGCTGCCGCTGAACCCGAGCGGCAAGCTGGACCGCAAGGCGCTGCCCGCCCCCGAGTTCGCCGGTACCGCCGAGTTCGTCGCCGCGAGCACCCCCACCGAGCTGGCCCTGGCCGAGATCTTCTCCGGGGTCCTCGAATCCGCGCACCCGGTGGGCGCGACGGACAGCTTCTTCGACCTCGGCGGCAACTCGCTGGCCGCGACGCGGCTGCTGGCCAGGGTGAACGCCGAGTTCGGCACCCGGGTGAGCGTGCGCGAGCTGTTCGAGGCGCCGACGGTCGCCGGGCTGGCAGCCGTCGTGGATGACGTGCTCACCGGCCACGTGCACCGCCAGGAGTTGCTCGCCGGCCCGCGTCCCGACCCGATCCCATTGTCCCCGGCGCAGTCCCGGATGTGGTTCCTCAACCGGTTCGACCCCGCGTCCGGCGCATACAACGTCGCCGCCGCGCTGCGGATGACCGGGACACTCGACGTGTCCGCGCTCGCGGAGGCCGTCGCCGACATCCTCGAACGGCACGAGTCGCTGCGGACGGTGTACCCGGACTCGCCGTCCGGCCCCTACCAGCAGATCCTGCCGACATCCGAGGTGCTCGACGAGCTCGCGCTCGACTCACTCCGAGACGACGAGCCACTCGGGGCGGACGAACTGGCCGAGCGGGTCCGGGCCGCGGTGGCCTCCGGCTTCGACGTCACCGCGGAGATCCCGCTCGAGCTCACCCTGCTGACGGCCGGGCACGACGACCACGTGCTGGTGGTCGTGGTGCACCACATCAGCATCGACGGATGGTCGATCCAGGCGCTGGCCCGGGACCTGGTGCAGGCCTACTCCGCCCGCACGGGCGGGCAGGCGCCGTCGTGGACGCCGCTACCGGTGCAGTACGCGGACTACGCGGTGTGGAAGCGCGCAGTGCTCGGGTCCGAGGACGACCCGGACTCGACCGCAGCCCGCCAGATCGACTACTGGACCGCAGCCCTGGCAGGCGCACCCGAGGTGCTGGCCCTGCCGACCGACCGCCGACGACCCGCCGTGCCGTCCTATCGCGGCGGCACCGTCGAGTGCGAACTCGACACCGCCGCCTATGACGCGGTGAAGGCCCTCGCCCGGTCGACGAATTCGACGCCCTTCATGATCCTGCATGCCGCCCTCGCGGTGCTGCTGGCACGGATGAGCGACACCGCCGACATCGCGGTCGGCACCCCGGTGGCCGGCCGCGGTGAGCAGGCCCTCGACGATGTCGTCGGCATGTTCGTCAACACCCTGGTGCTCCGCACCGAGGTGGACCCGGCCCGGTCGTTCGCCGCGCTGCTCGAGCGGGTCCGGGCCACCGACCTCGCCGCATATGGCAATGCCGACGTGCCGTTCGAGCGTCTCGTCGAGGTGGTCAGCCCGGCCCGCTCGACCGCCCACCACCCGCTGTTCCAGGTGGTGCTCGCGCTCGAGGACGCCCGCGAACACACCATCGCCCTGCCCGGACTGCAGATCGCCTCGGAGCCGATCGATTTCGGGCTCGCCAAGTTCGACCTGCAGCTGACCGTGACCGAGCACTTCGACGGCAGCGGTGACCCTGCCGGTGCGATCGCCGCCTTCACGTACGCGCGGGACCTGTTCGACCGCCGCACCGTCGAGGGCTTCGCCGCGCGGTTCCTGACCATCCTGCGCGACGGCACGGGCGATCCGTCCCGGCCCATCGGCGACTTCGACCTGCTCGACGGCCATGAGCGCGCGACGCTGGTACCGGTGACGGGCCAGGCGCCCGCCGAGACCCGTACCCTGCCCGAACTGCTGCTCGAATCGATCCGGAACCCGCGCGACATCGCTCTGGTCGAGGGCGAGGCCGAGCTCACCTATGGCGAGCTGGACGAGCGCTCGAACCAGCTCGCCCGAATCCTCATCTCGCGCGGCGTCGGACCGGAATCCTATGTCGCGCTTGCGGTCCCGCGCTCCATGGAGTCGGTGCTGGCGTTGTGGGCCGTGGCCAAGACGGGCGCAGCCTTCCTGCCCATCGACCCGACCTACCCGGCCGAGCGGATCGCGCACATGGTCACCGATTCGGCTGTGGCCATCGGTGTCACCGTGACCGCACACCGGGGCGAGCTCCCGGACACGGTGTCCTGGATGTCACTCGACGACGAGGTCACGGTGGCGGAGCTGTCTCGCGCGGACGCCGAACCTGTCGGCGACGTCGACCGGCTCGCTCCGCTCCGGCCGGGGCATCCCGCGTACATGATCTACACCTCCGGCTCCACGGGCACGCCCAAGGGTGTGGTCGTGACCCACCTCGGGCTCGCCTCCTTCGTGGCCGAGCAGCGCGCCGACTACGCCGTCGGGCCGGATTCGCGCACCCTGCATTTCGCGTCGCCGAGCTTCGACGCATCGATTCTCGAACTGCTGATGGCGGTCGGCGGCGGCGCGGCGATGGTCGTGGTGCCGGTCGGCGTCTACGGCGGCGCCGAGCTGGCCGGGGTGCTCCGGTCCGGCCGTGTCACGCACGCCTTCGTGACCCCCGGCGCGCTCGCCACCCTCGACCCCGACGGGTTGGACACGATCGGCGTGGTCGTCGTCGGCGGCGATGCCTGCGAACAGGCACTGGTTCGCCGTTGGGCGCCGGGACGCCGGATGTTCAACGCGTACGGCCCGACCGAGTCGACCATCATGGCCACCCACCAGGGCCCGCTGGAGCCGGGCCTGCCGGTGCTGATCGGGGCACCGGTGGTCGGCACGGACGTGGTGGTCCTCGACGGGCGGCTGCATCCGGTGCCCGCCGGCGTCGCCGGCGAGCTGTACGTGGCGGGCGTCGGCCTGGCACGCGGCTACCACGGCCGGTCCGGGCTCACCGCGGACCGCTTCGTCGCGAACCCGTTCGGCGAGCCGGGTTCGCGGCTGTACCGCACCGGTGACCTGGTCCGCGCCAACCCGGCAGGCGAGGTGGAGTACCTGGGCCGCACCGACTTCCAGGTGAAGGTCCGCGGACACCGCGTCGAGCTCGGCGAGATCGATGCCGTGCTGGCCGGGCACGCGAGCGTGCAGGCGGCGGTCACCGTCGGCCATACCGGCGCCGATGGCGTGGTGACCGTGATCTCCTACGTGCTCCCGGTGCCGGGCCGGACCACCGACGCGGACACCCTCACCGCGCACGCGCGGGAGCTGCTGCCGGTCTACATGGTGCCGTCGGCGATCACCGTGCTGGACGAACTGCCGTTGACGCCTGCGGGCAAGGTGGACACCCGCGCGCTGCCGGAGCCGGTGTTCACGGTCCGCGAGTTCGTCGCGCCCCGCACCCGCACCGAGACCTCGGTGGCCGACGTCTTTGCCGAGGTGCTCGGCGTCGAACGCGTCGGTGCGGACGACGACTTCTTCGCGGTCGGCGGCAACTCGCTGAGCGCGACCCGGGCGATGGCCCGGATCAACGCGATCGCGGGCACCGGGCTGGGCGTGCGTGAGCTCTTCGAGGCGACCACGGTCGCGGCGCTGGCCGCCCGCGTGGACGGCGCGCAGCGCGAGATCGCCCGCCCGGAACTGGTGGCCGAGGCGCGCCCCGCGTGGGTGCCGCTCTCCGCCGCGCAGCAACGGATGTGGTTCCTCAACCAGTTCGACCCGACGTCCCCGGCCTACAACATCCCGCTGGCCGTCAGCCTCACCGGCGCCCTCGACGTGCCCGCGCTGGCGGCTGCCGTGCGCGATGTGATCGATCGGCACGAGTCGCTGCGCACGGTGTTCCCCGCCTCGGAGCAGGGCCCGCACCAGGTGATCGTGCCCGCGGCTCGGATAGATCTGGACCTGACCCCCGTCCCAGTATCGGGCAGGGACGAGCTGCGCGCCGCCATGGTGGCGTTGCTGTCGCAGGGCTTCGATGTCACCGCGGCGGTTCCGGTGCGCGGGAGCCTGTTCCGGCTCGCGGATCGGGAACACGCTTGCTCCGCAAGCTCCGCTCAGAAGCACGTGCTGGTGCTGGTGGTGCACCACATCAGCGGCGACGGCGCCTCGACCGTGCCGCTGGCCCGCGACCTGATGATCGCGTACTCCGCGCGGACCGTCGGGGAGGAGCCGTCCTGGCGGCCGCTGCCCGTTCAGTACGCCGACTTCGCGCTCTGGCAGCGGCGGGTCCTCGGCGACGAGGACGACCCCCTGTCCCTCGCCGCCCGGCAGCTCGCGTACTGGCGCGGCCAGCTCGCCGGTACCCCGGGCGTGCTCGAGCTGCCGACCGATCGGCCCCGGCCAGCCGTCGCGTCGTATCACGGCGCCCGCGCCGACCTGGAGATCGGCGCCGAGCTGACCGCGGCACTGAACGCACTCGCACGCGAACACAGCGCCACCCTGTTCATGGTGCTGCACGCCGCGCTGTCGGTGTTGCTCGCCCGGCTCAGCGGGAGCACCGACATCTCGGTGGGCACCCCCATCGCAGGCCGAGGTGAGCAGGTGCTCGACGATGTCGTCGGCATGTTCGTCAACACGTTGGTGTTGCGCACCGAGGTCGAGCCGGGCACCGCCTTCACGGACCTGCTGGCGACCACCAGGAGCACGGACCTGGCCGCGTACGGCCACGCCGACGTACCGTTCGAGCAGGTCGTCGACGCGGCGAATCCGCCTCGTTCGCAGGCGCACTCGCCGCTGTTCCAGGTGGGGCTCTCGCTCCAGAACCAGGGCGTCGGCTCGCTCGAGCTGCCGGGCCTCACCGTGGCCGCGCTCGACCCGGGTGTCGATGTCGCGAAGTTCGACCTGGAGCTCACCTTCCGCGAGCACGGCTCCGGCGGTGGCATGGCGGCCTCGGTGACCTACGCCGCCGACCTGTTCGACCGGGACACGATCGACGGGTTCGCACGGCGGCTGGTGCGGGTGTTCGAGTCCGTCGCGGCGGATCCGGCGATTCCGGTCGGCGAGATCGAGGTGCTCGACGCAGCCGAACGGCTCGCCGCCATGGCGGGCCCCGCGTTGCCCGCGCCGCCGGTGCGTACCCTGCCGCAGATCCTCGCGGCCGGTGCGGGCATCGACCCGGCGGCGGTGGCCCTGCGCTGCGCAGGCGATGTCGAGGTGTCCTATGCGGATCTGGAGGCCGAGTCGAACCGGCTGGCGAGGCTACTGCTCGGACGCGGCATCGGTCCGGAATCGTTCGTGGCCACTTCCTTTGCCCGGTCCGCCGAATCCGTGCTCGCCCTCTGGGCGGTCGCGAAGACGGGCGCGGCCTTCGTGCCGATCGACCCGGCGCTGCCCGCCGATCGCGCGCGGCACATGCTCACCGACTCGGGGGCGGTCCTCGGCCTGACCGTCGCGGCCGAACGCGATCGGCTGCCAGGCACGGTCGAGTGGCTTGCGCTCGACGACGTCGAGCTCACCCGCCAGCGGTCCACACTGCCCGCGGGCCCGGTGTCGGCCGACGAACTCGCCGCGCCGATCGACCCGGCGAGCGCCGCGTACATGATCTACACCTCCGGCTCCACCGGCGTCCCGAAGGGCGTGGTGGTCACCCACACCGGCCTGTCCACCTTCTGCGCGGACGTGCGCACCGAACTGGCCGTGACGAGTTCGTCACGGGTGCTGCGGTTCTCGTCGTCGAGTTTCGACGCCTCGGTGTTCGAGATGCTGGTCGGTTTCAGCGCAGGCGCCACCATGGTCATCGCGGCGCCGGGGATCATCGGAGGCGGTGAGCTGGCCGCACTGTTGCGGTCCGAGCGGGTCAGTCACATCCTGACCGCGCCCGCGGCGCTCGGCACGGTCGACGCGGACGGGCTCGAGGACCTGCGCTCGGTGATGGTCGGCGGTGACGTCTGCCCGCCCGAGCTGGTGGCGAGGTTCGCGCCCGGCCGCAACTTCTTCAACAGCTACGGGCCCACCGAGAGCACCATCGTCATCACCGTGACGGCGCCGCTTGGCGAGGGCGACCGGATCACCATCGGGACACCGCTCGAGGGTGCCGGGGCGGTCGTGCTCGACCGCCGCCTGCGCCCCGTCCCGGTCGGGGTGGTCGGCGAGCTCTACCTCTCCGGTCCCGGTCTCGCCCGCGGCTACCACCGCCGCGGCGCGCTGACGGCGGCGAGCTTCGTGGCGAACCCGTACGGCGACGGCCAGCGGATGTATCGCACGGGCGACCTGGTACGCCGGACCCGTGACGGGGCACTGGATTTCATCGGCCGGGGCGACACCCAGGTCCAGCTGCGTGGCCTGCGCATCGAGCTCGGCGAGATCGAGGCTGCGCTGGTCGGCCGTCCTGGCGTTGCCCAGTCGGTGGTCGCGCTGCACCGCGACCCGCACACCGGGGAGAACCTGGTCGGATACGTGACGGCCGAGGCGGGCGTCGCGCTGGACCCGCAGGAGCTACGCACCGCGATTGGCGAGGCGTTGCCCGCTTACATGGTGCCGTCGGTGGTGATGGTGCTCGACGCGCTGCCGATCAACGCGACCGGCAAGCTGGACCGTCGCGCGTTGCCGGTGCCGGATTTCGTGACCGACCGCGAGTTCCGCGGCCCGACCAATCCGGTCGAGGAGGCCATCGCCCGCGTCTACGCCGAGCTGCTCGGAGCGGAGCGGGTGTCGGTGGACGACAGCTTCTTCGAGCTCGGCGGCAACTCGCTGCTGGCGACCAGGCTGGTGGCCCGGGTGAACTCCGCCCTCGGTACGTCGCTGGCGATCCGCGCGGTGTTCGAGCATCCGACGGTGGCGGAGCTGGCCGTGCGCGCCGAATCCGCGTCGCTGGAGGCGGGCCGCATCCCGCTGGCGAGGATGCCGCGGCCGGAACGGATTCCGCTGTCCCTTGCCCAGCAGCGGATGTGGTTCCTCAACCGTTTCGACACTGCGTCCGCGGTGAACAACATCCCCCTCGCGCTGCGGTTGTCCGGCCGGCTCGACGTGACGGCGTTGCGCGCCGCGGTCGCCGACGCGGTCGAGCGGCACGAATCGCTGCGCACCGTGTACCCGGACGGCGATGACGGGCCGTGCCAGGTGATCCTGCCGACCGAACAGGCGGTCCCGGAGCTGGTGCCGGTCCCGGTCGTCGAGGACGAGGTGCTCGCCCGCGTGATCGAACTGGCGACCACCGGTTTCGATGTCACCACCCAGGTCCCGTTGCACGTGCAGTTGTTGCGGGTCAGCGAGACCGAACACGTGCTCGCGCTGGTGGTACACCACATCTCGGCGGACGGCTTCTCGATGGGCCCGCTGGCGCGGGACGTGATGGTCGCCTACGCGGCGCACCTGCACGGGGCGCAGCCGACCTGGGCGCCGCTCGAGGTGCAGTACGCGGACTACAGCCTCTGGCAGCGCGCGGTACTCGGCGACGAGCAGGACCCGGCCTCGGTGGCCGCGCGTCAGGTTGCGTACTGGACCGCCGAGCTTGCCGGCCTGCCCGAGCAGCTCGATCTGCCCGCCGACCGGCCGAGGCCCGCCGAACAGTCCTACCGCGGCGACACCTACGCGTTCACCCTTGACGCCCGCACCCACCGGGCCTTGCTCGACCTCGCCCGCGGCCAGGACGCCACGCTGTTCATGGTCATGCACAGCGCATTGGCGGTGCTGCTGAGCAGGCTCGGCAACGAGTCCGACATCGCGATCGGCTCGCCCATCGCCGGTCGCGGCGAGGAAGCGCTCGACGACCTGGTCGGCATGTTCGTCAACACCCTGGTGCTGCGCACCCGGGTCGGCCAGGACCAGCGTTTCAGCGAGGTGCTCGACCTGGCGCGCGCGAACGACCTGGCCGCCTTCGGCCACGCCGACGTGCCGTTCGAGCGGCTCGTCGAGGTGCTCAACCCGACCCGGTCGACCGCGCGGCACCCGCTGTTCCAGGTGGCGCTGTCCTTCCACAACCTCGAGCGCAACCGGTTCACGTTGCCGGACCTCGAGATCGGGGTGCTCGACGCCGGGTTCGAGCCGGCGAAGTTCGACCTGCACCTGACGCTGGTGGACCGCCATGACGAGACCGGGGATCCCGCCGAGATCGCCGGGTCGTTCACCTACGCGACCGACCTGTTCGACCGGGACACCGTCGCACAGTTCGCGGCCCGGTTCGAGCGGATCCTGAGGACGGTGATCGCCGACCGGGACACCGTCGTCGGCGACATCCCGATCCTCGACCCTTTGCACCGCGAGGAGCTGGTGACGGGGCGGAATCAGACCGGTCACCCGGTGCCCGAGACGACCCTCGCCGAGATGTTCGACGCGCAGGTCCGCCGGACCCCAGGCGCGACCGCGACGGTGTTCGAGGGCGCGGAACTGACCTATGCGCAGTTCGACGCTCGGGCAAACAGGCTGGCCCGCGAGCTCATCGCCCGCGGTGTCGGTCCGGAAGCCCGCGTGGCGCTGGCCATCCGGCGTTCGGTGGAGCTGCTCGTCGCGATGTACGCGGTGGCCAAGGCGGGCGGCGTGTATGTGCCGATCGACCCGGACCACCCGGCCGAGCGCACCTCCTACGTGCTCGACTCGGCGCGGCCGGTGGCGCTGCTGACCACGACCGGCGTCTCCGTCACCCCGCCCGACGGGGTGGACCTGCTGCTGGTCGATGGCCTCGGCAGTGTCCTCGACGAGCACAGCGCGGCGCCGATCACCGATGCGGACCGGATCTCCCCGCTGCGGCCGGAGAACACCGCCTACGTGATCTACACCTCCGGCTCGACGGGCAGGCCGAAGGGCGTCGCGGTGCCGCACCGCGCCATCGCGAACCAGTTGCTGTGGAAGCAGTCCGAGTATTCGCTCGGGGCCGACGACGCGGTGATGCTGAAGACCGCGGCCACCTTCGACCTGTCGGTGTGGGAGTTCTGGTGGGCGTTGACCACCGGGGCGCGGTTGGTGATCGCGAAGCCGGGCGGCGAGCAGGACCCGTCGTACCTGGCCCGGTTGATGCGCGAGACCCGGGTCACCACAATGCATTTCGTGCCGTCGCTGCTGACCGCGTTCCTGGCCTCGGTTGGCTCGGAGCTGATCCCGTCGCTGCGCCGCGTGATCTGCATCGGCGAGGCGCTGCCCGCCGAGACGGTGCGCCGGTTCGCCGAGTTCAGCGATGCGGCGATGTTCAATCTGTACGGCCCCACCGAGGCAGCGGTGAGCGTCACCCACCACCGTTGCGGGCCCGAGGACGAGCGCACCGTGCCGATCGGTGTGCCCGAGTGGAACACCCAGGTGTACGTGCTCGATGCGCGGCTGCACCCGGTGCCGGTCGGGGTGCCGGGCGAGCTGTACATCGCGGGCGCCCAGCTCGCCAACGGCTATGCGGGTCGCGCCGACCTGACTGCCGACCGCTTCGTCGCGAATCCGTTCGGCCCGAACGGGTCCCGGATGTACCGCACCGGCGACGTGGTCCGATGGCTGGGCCGTGAGCAGGGCGTGCTCGACTACGTCGGCCGCAGCGACTTCCAGGTCAAGCTGCGCGGGTTCCGGATCGAGCTCGGCGAGATCGAGTCGGCGCTGACCGCGCACCCGGCGGTCGACGCGTCCGTTGTCCTGGTGCACCGCGGTCCGCACGGCGCCGAGAACCTGGTGGCCTATGCGGTGCCCGCCGCGGGGGAGTCGCCGACCGTGGAGTCGCTGCTGGCCTTTGCCGGCGAGCGGGTACCGAGCTACATGGTGCCGTCGGTGGTGGTGTTCCTGAGCGAACTACCGCTCGGCGTGACCGGCAAGCTCGACCGGAAGGCCCTGCCCGAGCCGGAGTTCCTCAGCGCCAGCGCGTTCCGAGCGCCGACGACGCCGAGCGAACAGATCATCGCGGGCATCTTTGCGGACCTGCTCGACCGTCCCCGGATCGGCGCCGAGGACAATTTCTTCGACGTCGGGGGCAACTCGCTGCTCGCGACCAGGGTGACGGCGCGGATGGGTGAGGTCTTCGACGCCACAGTCAGCGTCCGCGAGTTCTTCGAGGATCCGACGGTGGCGGGGCTGGCCAGCCGGGTGGACGCGCACGACCCGAACCGGCCCCGGCTCGGGGCCCGCCCGCGGCCCGCGCAGATCCCGCTGGCACCCGCGCAGGAGCGGATCTGGTTCGCGAACCACGAGACCCGCAACGGGGACTGGAACATCCCGGTCGCGTTGCGGATCCGCGGCCCGCTCGATGTCGCGATCCTCGCGGCCGCCGCGCGCGACGTGGTGGCCAGGCACGAGGCGCTGCGCACCGTGTATCCGAGCACCCCGACCGGACCGGTCCAGGTGCTGGTGCCCACCGAGGACGCCGTCCCGGAGCTGAGGCGGGTGCCGGTGTCGGCGGAGCAGCTCGAGGAGCAGGTGCAGCGGTACCTGTGGGCCGACTACGACGTCACCAGTGAGCTGCCGTTGCGGATGCGGTTGTTCGCGCTGGGCGAGGACGACCACGTGCTGGCGATCGTGGTGCACCACATTGCTGCTGACGGCGCCAGCATGGGCGTGCTCACCCGCGACGTGATGATCGCCTACGCCGCGCGGACGGCTGGCGCCCTGCCGCAGTGGACGCCGCTCGAGGTGCAGTACGGCGACTACACGATGTGGAAGCACGAGGTGCTCGGCGATGTCGCGGTCGGCGGCAGCGAGGCGCACCGGCAGCTGCAGTACTGGCTGGGTGCGTTGGAGGGCAGGGCGGGGCGTCTCGAGCTTGCGGGGGCCGGGCGTGCGAAGCGGACGTCGGCGGGGGCAACCGCGCCCGTGTCGATCGACGCGGCCACCCACGCGGCGTTGCTGACGCTGGCGCACGAATGCCGGGCGAGCCTGTTCATGGTGATGCAGGCCGCGTTTGCTGTCCTGGTCAGCGACCTCGCGTCCGTCTCGGACGTCACGCTGGCCACCTCGATCGCGGGTCGCGACGAGGCCGCGCTGGCGGAGGTCGTCGGCAACTTCTCCGATGACGTGCTGATGCCGGTGACAGTCGAGGAGGGCGAGCCGTTCACCGACCTGGTCGCCCGGGTCCGCGACGTCGCGCTGGGCGCCTTCGCCCACCCGGACGTCTCGAACACTCGGCTGCAGGCCGCACTCGGGACACGGGAGCGGCTGTTCCAGGTCGAGTTGATCCTGCAGCCCGGCGGCGCGAGCATCGACGTCGACCTGGGCGGACTGCGGATCGAGGGGCACCCGTTCGTCACGGAGGTCGCCAAGCACGACATCGAGTTCAGTCTCAACGATCACTACGATGACGACGGCGCGCCCGCCGGCATCACCGGTGGGGCGCTGTACTCGACGGATCTGTTCGACACGGCGGCCGGGGAGCTGCTGGTGAAGAAGTACACAGAGATCCTGTGCACGGTGAGCAGGGGGACGGAATGAGGGAGCTGCCGAAGCTGGTGTCGGTCGTCATGCCGGCGTACAACGCGCGTGCGGTGATCGACACCCAACTCGAGGCGCTCGCCGCGCAGGACTACGCCGGCGAGATGGAGGTGGTGGTCGGTGACAACCGTTCCACCGACGGGCTGCGAGAACACCTGGCCGACCATCCCTTACGGGATCGCCTGCGGCTTCGGCATGTCGACGCCCCCGAGGTGCAGTGCGCCGCACACGCCCGCAACGCGGGCGTCGCCGCATCGAGTGGCGAGTTCCTGGCATTCTGCGACGCGGACGATCGCGCGCATCCCGGCTGGCTGACGGCGCTCGTGGAGGCCGCGCGCGAGGCTGACATGGTCAGCGGGGCACTGGAGACCGGTTCGATCAACGCGCCCGAGATCGCCGAGCGGGTATCCATCGAGGCGCCGGAGCGCGGCTTCGAGTTCCCTGGATTTCTCCCGTTCGCCAGCGGAAGCAACTGCGGTGTCTGGCGGGACGCCTTCGAGGCCGTCGGGGGATGGGACGAGTCGTTCCGCCGCGCTGGGGAGGACATGGACTTCTCCTGGCGTATCCAGCTCGCGGGATACACGCTCGGCCACGCCCCGACGGCGATCACCGCGTACCGGCTCAAGACCACCTATCGGGAGCTGTGGGACCAGAGCCTGTCCTACGGGGAGGTCGATCCGCGGCTGTACAAGCGGTACCGAGCCGCCGGGTTCCGACGGAATCTGCTCGCGCTACCGGTGGTTGCTGTGCTGTTGTTTATCCGAAACCCGTTGCTGCCCACCGCGGTCACGCGACTTCCACGCGGGCAGTGGTTGGCCTACCTGGCCCGAGCGGTCGGCCGGGTGCGGGGCAGCATCGGGCACCGCGTCTGGTTCGTCTAGACGAACCAGATCCGGTGCTTCACGCTGCCGGAGATCCGGCCGGCCGCGAAGGCGGTGTAGTAGATCCAGCCGCCCGTCGAGAGCCGGGAGATGAACCTGGGGACCACCGGACTCCTGACCACCAGGGCCAGCGCGAAAACGAGCAGCGGCAACGGCTTGGTTGGCCGCAGGCCGTACCACCGGTAGTGCCGGTAGAGCTCGGGACCTGCCTCGCCGTACGCAAACGACTGACGCCACAGGGCGCGATAGTTGTCACGAAGGCGGTAGGCCACCATCGCCTTCGGCTCGTGGCCGAGCGTGAAGCCCGCGAGCTGAATCCGCCAGGTGAAGTCGACGTCCTCGCCGACGTTCAGGGACTCTTCGAAGCCGCCAACCGTTTCGAACACGCTGCGCCACATCCCGAGGTTGCCCGACAGCCCGAAGTCGAGGAAATCCGGTGTCTCCTCGGGCTTGTCCGGTGGCTGCACGGGTCGCCAGGAGGCGACCTTCGGGGTGTTGAGGGTGCTTGTCTCGACGGGCCCGCTGACCGAGTCGTACTTCCGGCCCGCCGCGACCAACGCGCCCAGCCATTCCGGATGCACCATGTCGTCGGCGTCGCAGAAGGCCAGGTACTCACCGCGGGCCGCAGCGGCTCCCGCGTTGCGGGCGTGGGGTGCGCCCTTCGTGGCGGACGAGTCGATGCGACGGAGATCGAGGACTCCACGAAGCGGATGGGCATCGATGTGCTCGGCGAGGCCGTCCGTGGAGCCGTTGTCGCTGACGATGACCTCGAACTCGCCCTCGTAGTCCTGCTCGGCGAGCGCGGTCAGCTGCACATCGATGACGGCCATGGCGTTGTATACGGGGATGATCACCGAGACGAGATCGGGATTGTTCACTGACACTGCGATCCTCACGACTTAGCGGTAGTGCTCGATGGGCTCACGCAACGGGTTCCCGGCCGGTAACGGGCAGATGGCGTTCGAGGAACTCAGACGGATCGCGGGCGGACAACAGTTCCAGGTTCTCGACGATCTTCTCCTGTGGCCACTCCCACCAGCAGATCTGTAGCAGCTTGTCGATCGTCTGGTCGTCGTACCGCTTCCGGATGAGACGGGCCGGATTGCCTCCGACGATGGCGTAAGGGGGTACGTCCTTCGATACGACGGCGCCGGCGCCGAGGATCGCGCCGTGCCCGATGTCGACCCCACTGAGGATGGTGACGCCCGCGCCGATCCACACGTCGCTGCCGATGACGATGTCACCCTTGGGCAGGGGGTGGCGATCCTCGCCGGCCCCGGGGAGCTGGAGCATGATCCGGAAGGGATACGTCGTCACTTCATCGGTGGGATGTTGACCACCGAGCACGATCGTCGTTCCGTCCGCGATGGAGCAGTACGAGCCGATCCTCAGGCGAGTCGGGTCGTGCGTGAAGGTGAGGATCCTCGGGTTTCCGTAGGTTCCCACTCCGACGGTGCCGAGCCCTTGGCGTTGGACCTTCTCGATGTCCGTCAGCCGCGAGGTTCGCCGCAACCGGAATAGATTCATGTGCTCCCGCCCTTGCCGACGGTTCACGACACGCGGCGGCTGCGCCACCGAGTCGACCCCCGTCTCCCCACCCGCGCTCCGCGGGCCAGACGAAGGGTAGCTCGTTCGCGCCGCTAGCGTTTTGAAATGTGGGTGTGGGGTTCGCCTCGTCGGGTGGTTCCCACTTCCTCGACGAGCTGGTGCAGTAGGGCCCCGCAGCCGCCCCCGACTGGTTGAATGGCCGAGCGAGGCGCCCGCGTACCTCGATCGGTGTCGGCGGGACAGACGAAGGAGTGAAGTGGTAGTCGATTCCAATGGCTCGGCCCCCGCGGTCAGCGTCTGCATCCCGATGTACAACAACGCCGACACCCTCGCGCGGTGCCTGGAGAGCATCGTCGCTCAGGACTTCGGCGATTTCGAACTGCTGATCGTCGACGACGACTCCACCGACGGCAGCTTTGAACTTGCTCGTTCGCTCGCGGGCGAGAACGCCCGGGTCCTTCGCAACGAGGTCAGGCTCGGCCTCGTCGGCAACCACAATCGGTGTCTGAGCCTGGCTCGGGGCAGGACGATCCAGTTCGTGCACGGTGACGATCGCCTGCTGCCCAACTGTCTCTCGACCCTGTCGCCACTCTTCGACGAGGACAGCGTGGGGCTCGCTTTCGCACCGAGGATGATCGAGACCGACGACGAGAGTTGGCGGGAGCGGTACGGGCGACTTGAGCAGAATTTCCACGACTTGGGGCCCACCAACGACGGCGCGGCCCTGGTGTCGGAGTTCGTTCGTAGCGGTGCGCGGGGGAACTGGGTGGGCGAACCGACCTGTGTGATGGTCCGGCGGAGCACGGCGCTCGCTGTCGGTGGCCTGGACGAGGGGATCTACCAGCTCGTCGACATGGACCTGTGGATGCGCATCATGCAGCGGTCGTCGGTGGCCTGGTCGCCGGACGAGCTGTCGATTCGATACCACCACGGGGCGTCGGAGTCCTTCGTGAACGCCACGCAGAAAAAGGACTGGCTGGACCGCTACCGGATCCTCTCCAAGGTTGTGGCCGACCGTTCGCTGCCGCTGTCACTGCGTGCGACGGGATTCGGATGGTGGTGGCTGGTGTGGGCGGACCTGTTCCTCGCCTCGGTGGTCCGCGGCCCGGATCGGGCGTCGCGGGCGCGGGTCCTGCTCGGCTCGCCGTTTCGCGAGCTGCGTCGGGCCAGAGCGCAGGGCACACCGAGGCAGGAGGGCGCCGAGGCGACCGTGTGACCACCCACAGGTCACACGAAATAGACCCGGTGCCGGATGCTGCCGCGGACCCGTCCTGCGATACCTGCCGCATAGAAAAGCCATTCACCGTAGGACAATTGCCGGAGCGATCGGGGGAGCGCCGGATTGTGGAGCGCGAGCAGGAGAAGCTGCATCGGGGTCATCGTCAGCGGTAGGCGTTCCGCGCCGCGGTCGCGGTACTGCGCGTACAACCGGACCTGTGCCTGAGCCCACGCGGACTGTTGCCTGCGAAACTCGGAGTGCGAGGTTCGGATTCGGTATGCCATCAGCGCGTGCGGCGCATGCGCGAGGCTGAATCCCGCCAACTGCAGCCGTAGGCAGTAGTCCGCATCCTCGCTGCCGGTCACGTACGACTCGTCCCAGTGACCGACTGAGTCGAAGACGCTGCGCCATAATCCGAAGTTGCAGCTACCGGCGACGGGGTACATCCCCTTTACGGTGGCCTGCCGATCGGGCGGCGGGGCCGGCAGCCACTTGGCGATTTCCGGGTCGTTGAGGGAAACGGTCTCGATGGGCCCGCCTACGGCGTCGGACGTCGCAGCCACAGTAACCATCTCGGTGAGCCAGTTCCGATGTGCCCGATCGTCCGCGTCACAGAACGCGAGGAAGTCGCCGCGGGCGTGTCCGACCCCGACGTTCCGGGCGTGGGAGGCACCGACGACACCCGCGGAGTCGACGGACCGCAAGTTCAGCTGCGCGGCGAGAGGGTGGTTCGTCAGCAGTGCGCGAAGGCCGTCCGTCGACCCGTTGTCGCTGACGATGACCTCGAACTCGCCCGAATAGTCCTGCCCCGCGAGCGCCGTCAACTGCACGTCCAGGAGGTGCGCGCAGTTGAACGTGGGGACGATGACCGAGACGAGGCGCGGCAGATCACGAGACACACGGGGATCCTACGGCGGGACGGAAGCCGCTTCTCCCGGCCGCAACGGGCGAACGCCTACAGGAAGTACGTCCGGTATCTGATGCTGCCGATCGCGCGGCCGACCAGGTGTGCGGAGCTCTGCACCCAGTGTCCGCGCGAGGTCCCCGATACCCGCTGCGGCAGAAGGGGGTTGGTCAGTGTGAGTCGCAGTATCTCGAGGGCGACGGCGAATCGCGGTCGGCGTGGAATTCCGCGGTCGACGTAGGCGGCGTAGACCTTTGCGTCTGCCTCGCCGTACTTGACCATCTGACGCCACACATCCCCGAACGTGCTGCGCAGACGAACCGAGACAAGGGCGGCAGGCGCGTGGGCGAGGCTCAGGCCGGCGAGGTGGATGCGCAGCGCCAGGTCGTTGTCCTCGCCGCCGCGGGCGTAGTTCTCGTCGAACCCTTCGAGCGCATCCGAGGTGGTACGCCACATTCCAAAGGAGCCCGAGAATATCGACGGCTTCCAGCCGAACAACATGGGTCGTTCACTCGGGTCGGGCATCGGCAGCCACCGCTGAACCTCTGCCGAGTTGAGGGTGTGCGTTTCCACCGTTCCCGCGACCGCGTCGCTCCCAGGGGCAGCCTCCACGAGGGCGGACAGCCAACCCTGGTGGGCTTGATCGTCCGCATCGCAGAACGCGAGGAAGTCGCCTTTGGCCCGGGCGATGCCCATGTTGCGGGCATGTGCGGCGCCCGGGACGGTAGAGCTGTCGATGACTGTCAGGCTGAGAGCGTGCTCGAGCGGATGGTCGGCGAGGTGCTCCTGCAGTCCGTCCGTGGAGCAGTTGTCGCTGACGATCACCTCGAATTCGCCCAGGTAGTTCTGGGCCGCGAGCGCCGACAACTGAGTGTCGATCAGGTGTCGGGCGTTGTACGCCGGGATGATCACGGAGACGAAACTCGGTACTCGGGCCGGTGCGGTCACGGCCTGATGATAGCCACGGTCGCAGTGCGCGGAGTCGGACTCAGATGTAGAAGACCCGGTGCTTGATGCCGGCCCGAATCTTCCCCACCAGGAAACCGGTTTGGGCTACCCACATACCCCGCGGGATCCGCGCGATAAAGCGGGGTACGAGCGGGTTGAGGAGGATGACCCCGATCGAGGACAACGCAAGGTTTCGGGCGCTGTGACGGGGATGCCCGTGCTCCCGAAACGCAAGATAGAGCTTGACGGAGTTCTCTCCGTATCCGCGTAGCTGCCGCCACGTGTCCCGGTAGGTGGTCCGGAAGCGGTATGCCACCAGGGCGTCGGGGGCGTGGCCCAGGGTGAAACCGTTGAGCTGAAGGGTCCACGACAGCGCCGTGTCTTCACCGCCTCGGGTGAAGGTCTCGTCGAAGCCGCCGACCTTCTCGATGACAGGGCGCCAGATCCCGAAGGTACAGCCGATCGCGTAGGGCAGGTAGCCGGATTCCTCGAATCGCTCGTCGGGTGCAGGCATCGGTCGCCACGAGGCGACCGCTGCCGTGTTGATCGATGCCGTTTCCACGGCACCGCCGACCGCGTCGAATTCCCGCGCCGCGACGGCGAGCGCGGTCAGCCAACCCGGATGGACGCGGTCGTCCTGATCGGTGAAGGCGAGGAAGTCGCCGTGGGCGGCGGCGATGCCGACATTGCGCGCATGCGGCGTGCCCTGCCGATCGGAGCTGTCGATCCACCGCATCCGCAGCCGATCGGTCAGCGGATGACGTGACAGGTGCTCCCGCAGGCCATCGGTGGATCCGTTGTCGCTGACGACGACCTCGAAGTCACCCGCGTAATCCTGAGCGGCCAACGCGTCGAGCTGTTCATCGATCAGTGGAAGGCCGTTGTATGCGGGGATGATGACGGATACCAGTCTGGGCAGCACGGGCGGAGTCTATGGCACGCAACACAAGTGGGCTCGGCTGTTTCGTGGACCTGGGTTTCGCCCGAAAGCCCTCAAAATGTGATGCGCACCACTCTATTTATCGGACATATGTCCGGTTCGTGTCGTCGAACTATGGTGACGGTCGATTCGCGAGCGAAAGTGGGAGCTACAGGTGCGTGTACGGACGCTGGCGGCAACCTTGTTGACCGCAGTTCTGCTTGGTGTTGCTCCTGCCGCCGCGACTCCCGCGCCGCGGGTGCCCGCGACCGCGAGCGTTGAGGGCATCGACAAACACTCCGACAGGCAGTGGGACGTCAACGTCTACTCGCCCTCGATGGGGCGGGCGATCCCGTTGCAGGTGATCAGGCCCGCGGACACCAGCGAGCCCCGGCCAACCCTGTACCTGCTCAACGGCGCCGGGGGAGGCGAGGACGGGGCCGACTGGGAGAACCAGACCGACATCCTCGAGCTTTTCGCCGACAAGAACGTCAACGTCGTGATCCCCGCCGCGGGCATCTTCAGCTACTACACCGATTGGCAGCAGGTCGACCCCAAGCTCGGGGTCGCCCACATGTGGCAGACGTTCCTCACCAAGGAACTGCCGCCGGTTATCGACGAGGCGCTGGGTACGAACAAGGTGAACTCGATCGGTGGTCTGTCGATGTCGGCGGGTTCGGTCCTCGACCTGGCGATCCAGGCGCCCGGCCTCTATCGCGGTGTCGCCTCGTACAGCGGCTGCGCGCGGACGAGCGATCCGGTCGGCCAGGCGTACATCCGCACAGTTGTCGAGGTGATGGGTGGTGCCAAGGCCACGAACATGTGGGGCCCATACGACGGGCCTGCCTGGCGCGAGCACGACCCGTACCTCAACGCCGAGAAGCTCCGGGGCCTGGCCATCTACATCTCGACCGGTAACGGGCTGCCTGGTGCACACGAGGATCCGAACGCGCTGCGAAACCCCAAGTCGCCGCCGCTGGCCGATCAGGTCGCGATCGGCGGTGCGATCGAGGCCGCCACCAACGTCTGCACCCGTCAGCTTGCCGACCGGTTGCGCGAGCTGAACATCCCAGCCACGGTCGATCTCCGGCCGAACGGGACCCACTCGTGGGGATACTGGCAGGACGACCTACGCAAGTCGCTGCCACTGCTGTCCGCTTCGCTCGGGATCTGAGGCGCGGGCTCGTCACCCGCCGGCGACTGCATGCGGGTCGTTCGAAAGAGACCGCGGGGACTTATAACGCCAGCGTGATCCATAAAACAGCACAGTTGTCGGTTCGTAACCGAAGGTTCTCACAACGGCAACCCAATCTCCCCGCCCGCTGGGTTAGGTTTCCCCCTATCGCTCGGTAGCGCGAATGCGTTACACGTAGACGTCGACCAATTTCGGGAGGCGTCCGATATGAATCGGGAAGAGGTGGGCGATGAGCGGGCTGCCCAGTGGAGTCGACGGGATCATCCGCGCGATTTTCGCCTATGAGTTCGAGGGCCGTGACGTGGTCGACGAGGTGGTGATCGGTGCCATCAGGTCGGGCGAGTTCGGGGAGTACCTCGACACGGTCGGGTCCTCGGGAATGTTCACCCCCTCGGTGGTCGACACCATCGGGACCGCCTGGTCAAAAAACCCAGAGTTGCTCGTCGAGGCATTGCTCGACGGGGTGAGGGTCGGATAGCGGCATCGCATGCCACATGAGTCACATTCGTCACGCCGGTCACTCTGTTATCAGATCGTTGGCGAGCCGAAGGTTCTGGGCACGGAATCGGCGATAGCGTGAGTTATCGCCACAGCACCACACAGTGTTACAGCGAAGATGCCGTCAGTATTGACGAAGGGACCGACACGATGAGAGACCTGGGATCCCACACAAAAGACCTCGTCAGCGCCGTGCTGTCGTACGAGTTCGACGGCGGCGAGATCGACGCCTGGGCGATCGATCTGGTGCGCGGGGGAGAGTTCGCGCAGTGGCGCGACGCCCTGACCGATTCGGGTTTGTTCACCGACAATGCGGTTGAGGTGATCGGGTCGGCCTGGCGGCGGGATCCGGAGCTCCTCGTCGACGCCCTGCTCGACGGGGCGGACGAGGTCTCGCGCCGCAGGCTCAAGACGATGCGCCGTCCCTCGCTCCTGCCGGTCCACATCCCGGCCGACCGGATCGTCGGATTCGGCTGACCAACGGCTGACCGGTGGCCGGGCCTTCGGGTCCGGCCACCACTCATATCCGCACGTCGACGACCATCGCGTCGTCGTCGGTCAGGGTCCGGTACGGGATGCCCGCCAGCCGGTAGCGCTCCGCGACCTCCTCGAGAAGGGCTGTCTCCTCGCTCCCGTAACCAGGCGAGCGAAAGTGCGGCACGATCGCCTGATCGATCAGGCCGAGTCCCTCCCAGATCACCGGCGTCCCGCAGGCCGGCCCGACCTCCGCCGGATCGTCGAGCAGCTCGAGCCCCCGCAGCGACGGCGACATCACGCAGGCCCCCGCGCTGTACCCGGCGTAGACCAGCGCGTCGGCACGCAGCAGCTCCGGCAGCACCACGTCGGCGCCGCTCCGCGCGAACTGGGCGCGCAGGACGAAGGTGTTGCCGCCGCGCACCCACACCATCGACTGCTTCGTCAGCTCCGCGCGCAGGGATTCCGGGTCGCCGATGAACTCGCGCAGGTCCAACTCTCGTGCGTCGAAGCCCATCCGTCGCAGCGGCGTCACGTCGCTGACCACCGCCGAGTCGCGTCCCACCTCCCACGCGTCCGCGGCGTTCGCGATCACCGCGACGGGGCCGGGTTCGCCGAGCAGTCTCAGCAGTCGATCGGGGTCGGCCCCGAACCTGTACGAGGACAGGAACAATCGCATCAGATGGTGAAGGCGAGGTTGGCCGCGATCTGGCGGCCGAGGGCCTCGTCGCCGAGCACCTCGATCTCCCCGGCGTGATCCGCGGCGGACGCCCGCCCGCCGCAGAGCCGGGTGAACAGCCGCGAATCGAGCCGCAGCGTCGTGGTCGCGGGCGCGTCAAGGGCGGGGACGACGGCGGCCCGGCCGTGGACGGCGACGTGGATGTCGCGGGCGAGCGGGCCGGTCAGCGCGAATGTCACTGTGGAGCCGTCCGGTGCGCCGCCCTTCTTGCCGACCGCGAAGCCGAGGCCCCCGACCAGTTCCGCGAACGAGTACTCGGCCCGCGGGCCGCCCTCCTCGCCGGGCAGGCCGACGGCGTCCCGGATGTCGTGCTCGTGGAACCAGCAGTCGAACAGCCGGGTGCGCATGAACCGGCCGTAGCTGTCGGGACCGACCGGCGTCATCGACGGGGCGTCGAAGTCGTCCTGCGTCATCGCGGACAGCGACGCGCGGCGCCTGCGGATGATGTCGCGGAACCGGGACAGCACCTCGGCATGGCTGTGCGAGCGCAGGCCTGCCACCCAGCGCTCGTTGAAGGCGCCGATCGCGTTGACCACGTGGGGGGAGTCGGGCACCTCGTCCGCGGTGAGCGGCGGCTCGACGTCGCTGAGCATCGACTCGATGCCGATCAGGTGGGCGACGACATCGTGCACCGTCCAGCCCGGCAGCGGGGTCGGGCTGGACCACTGCTCGTCGGTGAGCCCGGCCAGCAGGCCGTCGAGGATGTCCCACTCCTCGAACAGGGCGGCGGTCAACGGCTCACGGTCGATCAGCGTCGGCTGCTTCGCATCGCTCACCGGCGCCACTCTAGGTGCTGGGCAGGCGGGTCGCGGGGATATGCGGCTCGGCGTCGCCCGCGCACCGCGGGCAGCCGCCCTCGGTCCCGTCGGGCCGGAACGCCCCGCACCCGGGGCACACCCGGTCGAGCCAGCAGGCCGGGTCGCCGCCGATGTCGTCGGAGCTCACGAGTCCGACTCCCGCAGGAACTCGGCGAGCACCTCGGCGTGGCTGTGCTCGAGGTCCCTGGTCGCGGTGAGCAGGACCAGCGGGCGACCGTGCGCGAGCTTCTGGACGCGGGCGATGGCCTCCTGGCCGAAATCGGACTCGAGCTCCGCGCGGTAGCGCGCCCGGAACTCCCGGAAGTGCGCCTCCTCGTGGCTGTACCACCGTCGCAGTTCGGTCGACGGCGCGAGGTCCTTCGCCCAGTCGTCGTAGTGGAATGCGTCCTTGCGGATGCCCCGCGGCCAGAGCCGGTCGACGAAGATCCGGGCACCCGGCTCGGGTTCGGGGTGGTCGTAGACGCGCTCGATCGTGACGGTCGGCTTGGTCTGCCTGCTCATCGGCACCTCCGATGCGGTCGGAAATCCCAGACTACGCGTGTGACCGGTGCCACATATCGATGTCCGAGTTGGGCGATTGGTCCTGTTCGGATTCGATTCAGTTTCCACCCGCTGGGATGAGAATCCCCTATCGTGGCGCCACTCTGGCTAGTGTTGTGAACTTCGTGCCAGCTGGGTCATCATCCGCAAGTCGCACGGGTGCCGCCGTCCGCCGCGGTTCCAAAACCACCTACCGCAGGAAGTAATCAGACAGTTGGATACATCGCAGAGCTCTAAGCAGCCGCGCCCAACGGTCGGCGTCGTTCGGGAAACGAACGACGGCGAACGCCGGGTCGCGTTGGTACCCAAGGTCGTCGCAACGCTTCGCGGCAAGGGTCTCGACGTCATCGTCGAGTCCGGTGCGGGGCTCGGCGCCCTGATGCCCGACGAGTTGTACGAGGAAGCGGGTGCGACCATCGGCGACGCGTGGTCCGCGGACGTCGTCCTCAAGGTCGCGGCCCCGAACGCCAAGGAGACCGCCCGGCTGCGCGCCGGCCAGAAGCTGATCGGCTTCCTCGCCCCGCGCACCAACGAGACCGGCATCGCCGCGCTCGCGGACGCCGGGGTCGAGGCGTATGCCGTCGAGGCGATCCCGCGCATCTCCCGCGCCCAGGTGATGGACGCGCTGTCCTCGCAGGCCAACGTCGCCGGCTACAAGTCCGTCGTGCTGGCCGCGTCGGAGTCCACCCGGTACTTCCCGATGCTCACCACCGCGGCGGGCACCGTCAAGCCGGCCACCGTGCTGGTGCTCGGCGTCGGCGTTGCCGGCCTGCAGGCGCTGGCCACGGCCAAGCGTCTCGGCGGCCGCGTCACCGGCTACGACGTGCGACCCGAGGTGGCGGACCAGGTCCGTTCCGTCGGCGCGCAGTGGCTGGACCTGGGCATCGACGCGGCAGGCGAGGGTGGCTACGCCCGCGAGCTGACCGAGGACGAGCGGGCCCAGCAGCAGCAGGCGCTCGAGGACGCGATCAAGGGCTTCGACGTGGTCATCACGACCGCGCTTGTACCCGGCCGTCCGGCCCCGCGCCTGGTCACCGCCGCCGCCGTCGAGGGCATGAAGCCCGGCAGCGTCATCGTCGACCTGGCCGGCGAGACCGGCGGCAACTGCGAGATCACCGAACCCGGTCAGACCGTCGTCAAGCACGGCGTGACCATCTGCTCCCCGCTGAACCTGCCGGCCACCATGCCGGAGCACTCGAGCGAGCTGTACTCGAAGAACCTGTACGCCCTCATCGAGCTGATGCTCGACGAGAGCGGCGCGCTCGCGCCGGACTTCGACGACGAGGTGCTCGCCGCCGCGTGCGTCACCCGCAAGGAGGCAAAACCCTGATGTACAACGAACTTCTTGCCAACATCGCGATCCTGGTCCTGGCCGGGTTCGTGGGCTTCGCGGTCATCTCCAAGGTGCCCAACACGCTGCACACGCCGCTGATGTCGGGCACCAACGCCATCCACGGCATCGTCGTGCTCGGCGCGCTTGTCGTGCTCGGGCACCTGCCCGGCGATGCGCCGTGGAGCATCAAGATCATCCTGTTCGTCGCGCTGGTGTTCGGCACCCTGAACGTCGTCGGCGGCTTCGTCGTCACCGACCGCATGCTCGCGATGTTCAAGCCCAAGAAGGACGCCGCAGTGTCCGACAAGAATGCGGCGGCCGAGAAGAAGGGGGCTGACGCCTGATGGGCTACCTCGTCACGATCCTCTACATCGTCGCGTTCTCGATGTTCATCTACGGTCTGTCCGGCCTCACCGGCCCGAAGACCGCGGTACGCGGCAACTACATCGCCGCGGTGGGCATGCTGATCGCGGTGGTCGCCGTCCTGATCGACATCCGCGACACGGACAACTGGGCCCTCATCGCGGGTGGCCTGCTGGTCGGCGTCGTCCTCGGCGTGCCGCCTGCGCTGCGCACCAAGATGACGGCGATGCCGCAGCTGGTCGCGCTGTTCAACGGCGTCGGCGGTGGCACCGTCGCGCTCATCGCGTGGGCCGAGTTCCTCAACTCCGACGGCTTCACCGCTGTCGAGGCGGTGCCCTCGGCACCGTTCATCGTCGGATCGCTGTTCGCCGCGATCATCGGTTCGGTCTCGTTCTGGGGCTCGCTGGTGGCGTTCGCGAAGCTGCAGGAACTGCTGAACAAGAACGTGGAGAAGGTGTTCGTCTCGAACGCGAAGGCGTTCCAGGTTGCGAACATGATCCTCGCGTTGGTCTCGATCGGGCTGGCCGTGTTCATCGGCATCAATGCCGACGGTGACCCACAGTCCTCGCTGCTGATCGTCGGGCTGCTCGTCGCGGCCGGTGTCATGGGCCTGTTCGTGGTGCTGCCGATCGGCGGCGCCGATATGCCCGTGGTGATCTCGCTGCTCAACGCGTTGACCGGTCTGTCGGCGGCGGCGGCGGGTCTGGCCTTGAACAACCAGGCGATGATCGTCGCAGGCATGATCGTCGGCGCGTCGGGCACCATCTTGACGAACCTGATGGCGAAGGCGATGAACCGGTCGATCCCGGCGATCATCTTCGGCTCGTTCGGTGGCGACGCCGCCGCGGCGGGCGGCGCCAGTGCGACCGGCGGCACCGTCAAGGCGACCTCCGCCTCGGATGCGGCGATCCAGATGGCGTACGCCAACCAGGTCATCGTCGTCCCCGGTTACGGTCTGGCGGTGGCGCAGGCGCAGCACGCGGTCAAGGAGATGGCGGCGCTGCTGGAGGCCAGGGGCGTCGAGGTCAAGTACGCGATCCACCCGGTCGCGGGCCGCATGCCCGGTCACATGAATGTGCTGCTCGCCGAGGCGGACGTCGAGTACGACGCCATGAAGGAAATGGACGACATCAACGGTGAGTTCTCGCGCACCGACGTCGCCATCGTCATCGGCGCCAACGACGTCACCAACCCCGCCGCGCGCAACGATCCCAGCAGCCCGATCCACGGGATGCCGATCCTCAACGTCGACGAGGCCCGGTCCGTCATCGTGCTCAAGCGGTCGATGTCCTCGGGCTACGCCGGCATCGACAACCCGCTGTTCTTCGCGGACACCACCTCGATGCTGTTCGGCGACGCCAAGAAGATGGTCGCCGCGGTCACCGAGGAGCTCAAGGCCCTCTAGCCCGACGCGTTCGCTGACGAAGGCGCCCTTCCCCGAGTCGATCGGGGGAGGGCGCCTTCGGTGTTCGCGGTGTCTAGAAGATGATGCTGCCGGTCGGGATGAGGGCGGTGGTGATCATCGCGATCACCATGGCGAGGGGGTCGACGTCGTTGCTGCCCATGCGTTGTGGCTCCTTGACTCGGTGAGATGGCGGTGCGCGGCCCGAACCTACAAGGAGCCCGGCGGCGGGGTGATCGAATCGCCCGAATCGCCGGGTGCTCAGACCGACTCGTTGAGCTCGCTCAGCACCCGGGGACGGCCGACGAGTCCCGCGTACCGCGACGCCAGCAGCACGAACACCAGCGGCACCAGCATGGTCGCGGTCAGTGGCATCAGCTTGGTCAGCCAGCCGAGCAGCGCGGGACCCGCGAGCAGCCCGACGTAGCCCATGCCAACCACGCGCGACATGTTCACCCCCGCCGATCCGACGCTCAGGTTGCCCGCCGCGGTGAAGATCTGCGGGATGCAGCCGGACAGCCCGAGCCCGAACAGTGCCCAGCCGGCCAGCGTCAGCCACACCCAGCCGGACACGATCACCATCCCGATGCCCGCGGCCGCGATCAGCGTGCCGTAGCGCACCACCGCGACCGGTCCGAGCGCGGCGCTGACCCGGTCGGCACCGAACCGGCCGACCGTCATCATCAGCGCGAACGCGCCGAAGGCCAGCGCGGCGGTCGCGTCGGATGTCCCGAGGTGCTCCTTGACCTGCAGCGTGCTCCAGTCGTTCGCGGCCCCCTCGGAAAGGAACAGCGCGAAGGCGAGCGCTCCCAGGGCCAGCACCTTGCGTGAGGCCCCGGCGCCTCGCCTGCCGGTGACCCGGTCGGGGGCCGTGTGTTCGGCGGGGGCGACGTGCGGCAGCAGGAAGGGGGCGCACCCGGCGACCGTCACGAACCCGATCGCGGCCGCGACGGCCAGCGAGGTCAGCGGCGGCCACCCGGCAGCAAGGGCGGCGGCGCCGAGCAGCGACCCGACGACCCCACCGATCGAGAAGAACGCGTGGAAGGCCGACATGATCGGCCGCCGGTAGAGCCGCTCGACGTGCACGGCCTGCGAGTTCATCGACACGTCCAGCGCGCCGTTGCCGAACCCGAACACGGTCAGCGCCACGCCGAGCCAGACCGCGTCGGTCGCCGGCCCCGGCCCGATCACCCCGAACGAGATGAACACCCCGGCGAGGATCACCATCAGTCGGCTGCCGTAGCGGTCCGCGAGCGGGCCCGCCACCTGCATGCCGATCAGGGCGCCGCCCGCCAGCAGCAGGAGCAGCCAGCCGAGGGTGGCGTGGCTGATGCCGGTGCGCTCCGAGATGGAAGGGATGTGCACCACCCAGGCGGCCAGCAGGAATCCGTTGACGGCGAAGATGCCGAAGATCGCGGCGCGGGCCCGTCGGAGCCGGACGGGATCCGCGAGGGTCGGGCTTTTCGGGCGCACCCACTCTTTCTACCCCGGCCAGCCGCCCGCCCGGCCGGCCCTGTCAGAGCAGGGTGAGTGGATCGGTCAGTGTCGCGGCGATGTCGGCGAGGAAGCGCGAGCCCTGCTCACCGTCGACCAGGCGGTGATCGAAGGACAGCCCCAGGGTGGTGACCGAGCGGACGGCGAGTTCGCCGTCGACCACCCACGGCCGCGGCGCGATCGCGCCGAGGCACAGGATGGCCGCCTCGCCCGGGCTCAGGATCGGGGTTCCGGTGTCCACGCCGAACACCCCGACGTTGGTGATCGTGATGGTGCCGCCGGACAGGTCGGCGGGGGTGCAGCGGCCGGCGCGGGCGGTCTCGACGAGCTGGTGGATCGCCCGGGTGAGCTCGAGCAGGCTCATCAGGTGCGCGTCCTTGACCGACGGCACCAGCAGTCCGCGCGAGGTGGCGGTCGCTATCCCGAGATTGACGTAGTGCTTGGTGACGATCTCCTGGTGCTCCTCGTCCCAGCTCGAGTTGAGAGAGGGGTGCTCGCGCAGCGCCACCAGCAGGACCTTGGCCACCAGGGTCAGCGGGGTCGGCTCGAGGCCGGCGAAGGCGGGACTCGCGCGCAGGCGATCGACCAGGTCCATCGTCGCGCTCACGTCGACCGTGACGAACTCGGTGACGTGCGGGGCGGTGAACGCGCTCCGGGTCACCGCGTCCGCGGTCCGCCGCCGCACACCACGGATCGGGGTGCGGGTCTCGCGATGTGCGGGTGCTTCCTCGGGCGGAGCCGTTTCTCGTGGAACATCGTGTGCGCGAACGTCCTCGGGTGTGATCGCCCCGCCGAACCCGGTGCCCTGCACGTCGCTCAGGTCGATGCCGAGCTCGTGGGCCAGCCTGCGCGCGGAGGGCTTCGCGTCGGGCCGCGCGCGTTCGAGGTCCGGGGACCCGGGGGCGGGTATGGCCCTTCGCCTTCGCCTCCGGCTCGCGGGCGCGGCGGTCGGTCCGTACCCCACCAGCGTGGCCGGATGGTCCGGTGCTTCCGCGGCGCGCGGCGCCGCTCCGCCGGGGGAGTCGTCCGCGCCGGGTTCGCCGATCCGGATCAGCGGCGCCCCGACCTCGACGATGGTGCCGGGTTCGGCGAGCAGGGCCAACACCGTCCCGGCGAAGGGGGAGGGCAACTCCACCAACGCCTTTGCCGTCTCCACCTCCGCGATCACCTGATCGAGTTCGACGGTGTCACCCACCGCGACCGACCAGCGGACCAGTTCCGCGTCCGTCAGGCCCTCGCCGAGGTCGGGCAGCCGGAACTCGTTCGCTGGGTGCACGGCGGATGTCCCTTCATGCGGCGAGCGTCTGGTCGACCGCGTCGAGGATGCGGTCTGGGTCGGGGAGGTAGTACCGCTCCAATCTGGCGGGCGGGTAGGGCGTCGCGAAACCGCCGACCCGGGCGACCGGCGCCTCGAGCTGGTAGAAGCACCGCTCCGTGATCCGGGCGGCGATCTCCGACCCGAGCCCGAGGAACACCGGGGCTTCGTGCGCGACGACCAGCCGCCCGGTCTTGCGGACGGAGGCCTCGACGGTGTCGAAGTCGATCGGGGATAGCGAGCGCAGATCGATCACCTCGATCGAATGCCGCTCCTGCCGGGCGATCTCGGCCGCCGACAGCGCGGTGGCCACCATCGCCCCGTACGCGACAAGGGTGACGTCGGTGCCGGGGGCCGCGACTCGGGCCTGGTGCAGCTCGAGCGCGGCGGGTGCGTCGAGGTCCACCTCGCCCTTGTCCCAGTACCGGCGCTTGGGTTCGAAGAACACCACCGGATCGTCCGAGGCGATGGCCTGCATGATCATGTGGAAGGCGTCGTCCGGGGTGGACGGGGTGACAACGCGGAGGCCGGGTGTGTGCGCGAAATGCGCCTCCGGGGACTCCGAATGATGCTCCACCGCACCGATTCCGCCGCCGAACGGCACCCGGATCGTCAGCGGCGCCCGCACCCGGCCCCCGGTGCGGAAGTGGATCCTGGCGACCTGGGACACGATCTGGTCGAAGGCCGGGTAGACGAACCCGTCGAACTGGATCTCGCACACCGGCCGGTAGCCGCGCAGCGCCATCCCGAACGCGGTCCCGATGATGCCGGATTCGGCGAGCGGGGTGTCGATCACGCGGGCGGCGCCGAAGTCCTTCTGCAGCGTGTCGGTGACCCGGAAGACGCCGCCGAGCTTGCCGATGTCCTCGCCCATCAGCAGCACCTTCGGGTCGCGTTCGAGGGCCCTGCGCAGCCCGGCGTTCAGCGCGGCGCCCAGCGCCATCGTGGTCACGGCTGCGCCTCCTCGAGGGTGTCCAGGTACGCCGAGAACTGTTCGCGTTCCTCGTCGATCAGCGGATGCGGGTCGGAGTACACGTGATCGAAGACCGTCAGCGGGGCCGGGTCGGGCAGGGCGAGGGCGCCCGCCCGCAGGGCCTCGGCCGCCGCGGCGGCCTTGGTATCGACCCCGCGGGTGAACTCCTCGTCCATCGCGCCCTCGCGCAGCAGCAGCCGGCGGAGCCGGTCGATGGGGTCGCGGGCGCGCCAGTGCTCGATCTCCGCGCCGGTCCGGTAGCGGGTCGGGTCGTCGGAGGTGGTGTGTGGGCCCATCCGGTAGGTGATGGCCTCGATGAAGGTCGGTCCGCCTCCCTCACGCGCGCGCCGCACGGCGGTGCGCGTCACCGCGAGGACGGCGAGGACGTCGTTGCCGTCCACCGCGATCCCCGGGATCCCGAACCCGCGGGGCCGGGCCACGAGCGGGAACGGGCTCTGCAGTTGAACGGGTTCGCTGATCGCCCAGTGATTGTTCTGGCAGAAGAAGACCACACCCGCGCCCCAGCTCGCGGCGAACCCCAGCGCCTCCGACAGGTCGCCCTGGCTGGTGGCGCCGTCGCCGAAGTACGCCATGACCGCGATCTCGGCGCCGTCCATATGGGCGGCCATCGCGTAGCCGGTGGCGTGCAGACCCTGTGAGCCGACGACGATGGCCGGGTTCGTCAGGTTGTACTCGGCGGGATCCCAGTTCGACAGCGCCACGCCGCGCCACAGCGGGGGCCACTGCGCGGGTGGCACGCCGCGGCAGTACGCGAGGCCGTGCTCGCGGTAGCTGGTGAAGACGTAGTCGTCCGGTGCGAGGGCCCGCGCGGACCCGATCTGGGACGCCTCCTGACCGAGGCTGGGTGCCCAGATCCCCAGCTGTCCCTGGCGCTGCAGGGCGGTGGCCTCCGCGTCCACGCGGCGCAGCACCACCATGTCCTCGTACAGGCCGCCCAGCTCCGCGGGGCCGATGTCGGTGACCTCGCCCGCGTAGCCGGCTCCGTGTACCCGGGCCCCGTCGGGCTGGATGAGTTGGACCGGATAGTCGATTTTCTCGGACACCGGACCCTCCTCGCTGCTGTGCCGGGGCGGTCCTCGTGAGACCTCGGCGGCGCTCGATGTGTCCTTACTTCTCAGCATCCACCTTTGGCGGCGGGGCGCAAGTGAGCCGGTCGTCGAGCCGTCAACACCGTTCTGACCTGCATGGACGATCAGTTCGTCACGAGCAGGGTGGCGATCACGATCACCGAGAGATTTGCCAGTGCGAATGCCGTCCAGGCGTTATTGCCGGAATCGGGGTTGCCGAAGTCGCCGTACCTGATGTGAAAGGCGACCGCGGACCCGAACAGGACGAGCAGGCCGACGGCGGCGGCGATCCCGACCGGCCACCAGTACAGGCCCACCATCAGCCCGGCCGCGCCCGCGAGCTCCGCCGCGCCGATGAATCGGACCCGCGCGGCGCTCAGCCCGCGCCTGCGCAGCGCCGTCCAGGCCGGCCCCCGCAGCATCACCTTGGGCACCCCCGCGCCGAGCGCGGCGACGGCGAGAAGGACGGTGCAGACGATGGTGAGGATCTCCATGGGTGTCCTTCGCTGTCAGCGGCGGTGCAGGCGCAGCCGGAACCCCTCCGGCTTGAGGGTGAGCAACTCGGTGACGTCGAGCTCGTAGTCGGGCTCGGGCTCGAGGTCGTAGCGGTGCAGCAGCAGTGCCAGGGCCATCACGATCTCGTGGATCGCGAATTGCCTGCCGATGCAGGAGCGGATACCGGTGCCGAACGGCTTGTAGACGTGGCCGGGGCGGGTGCGGACGTTCGCGGGCAGGAACCGGTCCGGGTCGAACGAGTCCGGGTCGTCGCCCCAGACGGGGTCCCGGTGCAGCTGCGGCAACAGCACGAACGCGGCGTCACCCGCCTTCATCGGATAGCGGCCGCCCAGCACGGTGTCCTCGCGGGCCTCGCGCATGTAGCCGGGCGCGGTCGGCCACAGTCGCAGTGTCTCGTCGAGGACTCGCCGCACGTAGCGCAGCTTCGGGATCTGCTCGAACACCGGATCGGGGTCGGTGCCCTGTGGCCACATCGAGTAGATCTCGGCGCGGGCGCGCTCGGCGATCTCCGGGTTGTTCGCCAAGTAGTACAACGCGAACGACAGGGCGCCCGAGGAGGTCTCGTGACCGGCGATGAGGAAGGTGATCACCTGGTCGCGGACGTTCTCGTCGTCGAGACGCTCGCCGGACTCGGGATCCTCGGCGGAGAGCATCAGACCGAGCAGGTCGTCGCGGTGCTCCTCGGGGTTCGCGCGGCGCGAGCGGATCACCTCGTCGACCACCTCGGCCATGTAGGCCAGGTCGGCCTGGTTCCTGCGGATCGCCGTGCGCTTGATCGCCCGGTCCAGGATCGGGATCGGGATGGTGAACGAGGCCTTCTGCGCGAACCTCAGTGAGCGGATCATCGCCCCGACGAACGGGTCCTGCTCGGCTCGGTCGAAGGAGCCGAACTCGTATCCGAAGCCGGTACGGCCGATCGTCTCGAGCGTCACCTTGGTCATGTCCGGGGTGACCTCGACCGGTGTGGAGTCGCAGCGCTCGTCCCAGTGCACGATCAGCTCACGCACGGTGTCGAGCATGGTCTGGTGGTAGCTGCGCATCGCGGACTGGGTGAAGGCGGGCATCAGGATGTTGTGGGCCTTCGACCAGTTCGGTTCGGAGTTGTAGGCGGTGAACAGCCCGTCGTTCCCGATCGGCCGCAGGTTCCGCAGCGCGACGCCGACGTGCTTCTGGAACCGGCTCTCGTCGTTGAGCTCGGTGGCCAGGTCCACGCCGGAGACGAAGGTGAACACGTAGTTGAAGATCTTGCGCTGGTAGATCGGGCCGAGGCGCCGCGCGCAGGCCATCGCGTTCTGCGTCGGCTTGGTGACATCGACGTCGAGCAGGTCCCCGAGCAGGGGGATCCGCCGCGGCGGGTGGGGCATCGACGGACGATCGACCGTGAGGACTGCCATGGGCTCCATCTTGGCGTGCCGGCGCGCCCGCGGGCGGCGGAACGCGCCCAACCGCGGGGGTTCGTCGACTTCGGGTTCGTCAGCGTCGCCGCAGACCCAGCCGCAGGCCGACGGGCTTGAGCGTGAACTCCTCCGCGACCTCCAGCTGGTAGCCGGGAACGGGAGCGAGCTCGTAGCGATGCAGGATCAGCGCGAGCGCCAGTGTGGACTCGTGCAGGGCGAGCTGGCGTCCGATGCACGAGCGCATGCCCGTGCCGAAGGGCTTGTAGATGCCGGTCGGGCGGGTGCGGGCGCGCTCGGGGAGGAATCGGTCCGGATCGAAGGCCAGCGGGTTCGGGCCCCACACCGGGTCCCGCTGCACGCGCAGGGTGAGCGCCAGCAGGGCCTGGCCCTTCCGGACCGCGTGGCCGCCGAGGGTGGTGTCCTGTTTCGGTTCCCGGAAGTAGCCGGGGGCGATCGGCCACAGGCGCAGCGTCTCGTCGACGACCCGGCGCACGTACTTGAGCTTGTGGATGTCGGCGAACACCGGGTCCGGCTCCGTGCCCGCCGGCCACAGCGAGGAGACCTCGGCCCGGGCCCGATCCGCGATCTCGGGGTGGGTCGCGAGCAGATGCAGCGCGAACGAGAGTGTGCCGGAGGTGGTCTCGTGGCCGGCGCTGAGGAAGCTGATCACCTGATTGCGAATGTTCTCGTCCTCGAGACGCTGCCCGCTCTCGGGGTCCGCGGTGCCGAGCATCAGCGCCAGCAGGTCGTCGGGCTGACCGTCCGGGTGGCGGCGGCGCTCGCGGATGATGTCGTCGACCACGTGCCGGACGTAGTCGACATCGCGGGCGTTCTGCCTGATGTCCTTGCCGTGGACCGCGTTCTCCAGCCAGTGCACCGGGATGCGGAACCCGGCGCGCCCGATATAGGCGAACATGCGCGCCACCGCGACGGCGAAGGGGTCGGGCTCGCTGCGAGTGAACGAATCGAAGTGATAGCCGAATCCGATGCGGCCGATCGTCTCGAGCGTCAGCTTGCTGGTGTCGGTGTGCACGTCGACGGTGGTGTCCCAGTCGGCCAGGGTGTCCCAGTGGGCAAGGAGTTCGCCGACGGTCTCGAGCATGATGTCGTGGTAGCCGCGCATCGCGGAGAGGGTGAAGGCGGGCATCAGGATGTTGTGCGCTCGCGCCCAGTTGGGTTCGTCGCTGTACGCGGTGGGCAGCGCGTCGCCTAGGAACTCGCGGGAGGCCGCGAAGGCGAAGCCGACGTGCTTGCCGAACCTTTTCTCGTCACCGAGCTCCGCGTACGCCGCGGGCCCCGAGACGACCGTGAGGTGTCGATTGAAGATCTTGGTCTCGTAGATGGGGCCGAGGAACCCGGCGAGCTCGGCCAGCCGCTGCGCGGGACGGGCGGCGTCGCCGGAGAGCACGTCGCCCAGCACCGGTAGCCGATGCGGTGGGTGCGGCAGCGTGTCGGTGGTCATCGCCGGAAGCGGACGAGCCATGACTGATTCTCGCGCACTTCGGGGGTATTTGTCGCCCATCGGCGCTCGCCCCGGATCACGTTTCGTGGTCTGGCGAAATCGAATCGGCCCCGATTTGTTGCGGCTCGGCGGCGATATCCGCGTCCGCAGGTGGTAACGGCATCCGCGAACTAGCATCGCTGCTTGGGTAATTCCGCCGCGGTCGCGGCCGTCACGGGCACGCTGATCCAGGGAGAGGGAAGCAGATGGATTTCGCACCCACCGAACGCTGTCAGGAGTACCGCGACAAGCTCCTGGCCTTCATGGACGAGCGGATCTACCCGGCCGAGGCGGTGTACGAGCAGCAGATGCGCGAGTCGGGAGACCCGCACTTCCAGCCGCCGATCATCGAGGAACTCAAGGTCGAGGCGCGGTCGCGGGGGTTGTGGAACCTCTTTCACCCGCATCCCGGGTACGGGCCGGGGCTGACCAACTCGGAGTACGCGCCGCTGGCCGAGATCATGGGACGGAGCCACCTCGCGTCCGAGGCGTGCAACTGCTCCGCCCCGGACACCGGGAACATGGAGGTTCTCACGCTCTTCGGCACCGACGAGCACAAAGAGCGCTGGCTGCGGCCGCTGCTGGAGGGCACCATCCGCTCCGCGTTCGCCATGACCGAGCCCGACGTCGCCAGTTCGGACGCGACCAACATCCAGATGACCATGGCCCGCGACGGCGACGAGTGGGTGCTCAACGGGCGCAAGTGGTGGACCTCGAATGCGTTGCACGCCAACTGCCGGGTGCTGATCGTGATGGGCAAGACCGATCCCACCGGGCCCGTCTACAGCCAGCAGTCGATGATGGTGGTGCCGATCGACGCCCCCGGGATCACGGTGGTGCGCGGGCTGCCGGTGTTCGGCTACCAGGACCGCGAGGGCCACGCCGAGGTGCTGTTCGAGAACGTCCGGGTCCCCGATGCCGACGTGTTGGCCGGTGCCGGTGCGGGATTCATGATCAGCCAGGCCCGGCTCGGACCGGGGCGCATCCACCACTGCATGCGCGCGGTCGGGATGGCGGAGCGGGCGCTGGAACTGATGTGCCTGCGGGCGTCGACCCGGGTCACCTTCGGTCGTCCGCTGAGCGCGCGCGCCAACATCCAGGACTGGATCGCCGAGGCGCGCATCGAGATCGAGATGGCCCGGCTGCTGACCCTCAAGGCCGCCTGGTTGATGGACACGGTCGGCAACAAGGAGGCGCGCACCGAGATCGCCGCCATCAAGGTGGCTGCCCCGCAGATGGCGCTCAAGATCGTCGACCGAGCCATCCAGGTGCACGGCGGCGGCGGGGTGTCCGACGACTTCCCGCTGGCAATGATGTACGCGCACCTGCGCGCCCTGCGGCTCGCCGACGGCCCCGACGAGGTACACAAAATGACCATCGCGCGCCAGGAGCTGCGGCCGTACCGGCTCGCAGCCGAAGAAGCCGTCGCCGCCGCGAAATGACAGACACCGCACCACAGTCCGTGACAGGAAGGGAACCCGATGAGCAACGCCGTAGGACTCGACGAAGAGGCGGTGTCGAACTGGATCGCCGACATGGGGGTCGGTGCCGTCGCGCCGCTCGAGTTCAAACGGATCGGCAACGGCCAGTCGAACCTGACCTATCTGGTGTCCGACTCGGGGGGTGGCCAGTGGGTGTTGCGCAGGCCGCCGCTGGGGCACCTGTTGGCGTCCGCGCACGACGTGGCCCGGGAGTACCGGATCCTGTCGGCCCTGCAGGGGACCGGGGTGCCGGTGCCGAAGGTGCTGGGCCTGACCGAGGACCCGGCGATCACCGACGCGCCGCTGATGCTGATGAACTACGTCGACGGTGTGGTGATCGACAGCATCGGGGTGGCCAAGCAGCTGACGCCGGAACGTCGACGGGCAACCGGGCTGTCGATGCCGAAGGCGTTGGCCAGCATTCACGCCGTCGACCTCGAACTGTCCGGCCTCGACGATCTCGCGAGCCACTCGCCCTACGCGGAGCGCCAGCTCCGGCGCTGGTCGGGGCAGTGGGAGAAGTCGAAGACCCGCGACATCCCGGCGATCGACGAGCTGGCGGCGCTGCTCACCCGGTCCATCCCCGCGCAGACCGAGCTGACCCTGGTGCACGGCGACTTCCACCTGAGCAACGTGATCACCGCCCGCGACGACGGCAGGGTGGTCGCCGTCGTGGACTGGGAACTGTGCACGCTCGGTGACCCGCTCGCGGATGTCGGTGCGCTGCTGGCATATTGGGCGCAGGCGGAGGACGAGGTTCCCGGTCCTTTCGCGGCGTCGACGCTGGAGGGCTTCCCGACCAGGGAAGAGCTGACGAAGGCCTACATGCAGGAGACCGGCAGGGATCCGGCCGCGCTCGGGTTCTGGCACGCACTGGCCCTGTGGAAGATCTCGATCATCGCCGAGGGGGTGCTCCGGCGGACGATGGAGGATCCACGGAACACGGCCGCAGTGGGAGCACCGTCGACGAAGTTGATCGACGACATCGTGGCCCAGGCGATGGAGATCGCGCGCAAGGCCGGCCTCCGGTAGCTAATCGTATGCAAATCGTGACCAAAAGAATCTTGTAAAAGAAACCATCAATCCGCTAGACGGATCCGGGATCGGCGTGCACACTTCTTTGTGAGCCGGAACACGGTGGCAAAAATCACACTGAAGGGAACAACATGGACAACATTCTGAGCCAGCTGATCTCGGTGCTCGGCGGCCTCACGGGCGGTCTCACGTCGGGCTCGTCGAAGCCCTCGACCACGACGTGAATACTCCGACCTGATCGAATGCCCCGCTTCCCGAGAGCGGGGCGTTCGGCGTTTCGGGGGCGTCGAGATCGGGGCGACTACGCTTCACCGCCATGGCCACCACTGACTCCGCGGAACGCTCGGGCAAGTTGTCGCGTGCGCGGATCCTCGAGATCGCCTTGGCGCACTTCGCGGTTCACGGCTATCGGGGCAGTTCCCTGGCGAAGATCGCGGCCGAGGCCGGGATCTCCCAGCCCGGACTGCTGCACCACTTCCCCACCAAGGCGGCGCTGCTGATGGCGGTGCTCGCCGACCGGGACGTGCAGGATCTGCACGCGACGGGCACGGATCCCGAGACCCTGTCCGAGATGGACTTCGCCGAGCTGATCGCCTTCCTCATCCGGATCGTGCGCCACAACGTCCAGAATCGTGACCTCGTTCAGCTCGCGCACCTCACGGCCGCCGAGGCGACGGGATCGGAACACCCCGCCCGCGAGTGGGTCATCGGCCGGCAGAAGTTCCTGCAATCGCTGGTCGAATCGTCACTCCGCCGCGGCATCGAGGCGGGCTCGGTGCGCCACGACGTCGACCCACGGATGACCACCTTTTTGCTGGTCGCCGCCGTGGAGGGGCTGGAAAACCAGTGGCTGGTCGACGACGAGGTCGACATGGTCGGCTCCTTCGTCCACTTTGCCGAACAGCTGCAACGAGCGGTGGCACCGACCGCCTGATCATCCGACCTGAGCAGGGAGTTCCCGGCTCAGGACGGCGGGGTCAATTGGCTCACCGCGTCGCGGATCTCCTCGGGAATCGCCACCGGTTTCCGGGTCTGCGCGTCGATGTAGACGTGCACGAAGCGTCCCGTGGCGGCGAGATCGAGCGCGCCGCGCTCGCCGACCCGGAAGATCGCGAGCGCGTAGACGATGCTGCGCGCGCCGAGCCGGGCCACCGACAGTCCGACCTGCAGCTGGTCCGGGAAGCTCAGCTCGCTGTGGTACCTGCACGAGGTCTCGGCGACGACGCCGATCGCGGGCAGGTCGCGGATGTCGACGCCGACCGCCGACATCAGCCAGCCGTTCACCGCGGTGTCGAAGTACGAGTAGTAGGTGACGTTGTTGACGTGGCCGTAGTGGTCGTTGTCCGCCCAGCGGGTGGGTACAGGCCACAGCACGGGGTAGTCGGCGGCGGTGGGCTCGGATTGGGCGGAGGTCATGGTGGCGACCTTAGATCAGGCGTGTCGGGACAGTTGCCTCGGTGGTGGCGTCGTATGGATCAGCGAATCGACGAGCTTGGTCATCGCCGAACCGGCGGCGTCGGTGGCGGTGGGCCCCAGCGCGACCAGCGAGACGATGAGGGCCGCGGCCTCACCGGGGGTGAGGGTGATCGGATCGACGTGCCGCCTGGCGTCGATCGCGTACCCGCCGCCTGGCCCGTTGCGGACCTCGATCGGGATGCCTGCCTCGCGCATCCGGGCGATGTCGCGCTCGACGGTTCGCGGGGTGACGCGCACGGTGTCGGCCAGCGCGCGTGCCGTCGTGAACTCCGGCGACCGGGCGCGTAGGCACTCGATCACCGCGTGCTGGCGTTCGATCCGCCGTAGCGTCAGGTGCGGGTCGGTGGACTTCGAGAAGGCCATGGCGACGAGGTTATAGAAGCCGACAGCTGCTTGTCGGGCTCTCTGTCTACTGTTGCGTTCACCCTCACATTCAAGGAGTGCGCATGAACACCGAACCGAAGTCGACACCGATCGTTTTCCTCAGCGGCGCAGGGCTTCCGGCCTGGATCTGGGACGAGGTGCGGGCCTCGTTGCCCGTCGACTCGGTCGTCGCGTCATACCCGAAGCGCGCGGACGCGACGCTGCGGGACTACGCGGAGGCGGTGCTGGCGCAGGCACCCGACGGTGAGTTCACCGTGGTGGCGCATTCGATCGGCGGCGTGGTGGCGACCGAGGTCGCGGCCCTCGCCCCCGAGCGCGTCGGCGGGCTGCTCGCCGTCGCGGCCTCGGTGCCGTCGGCGGGCCGCTCGTTCCTGGGCGCGCTGCCCGCGCCGCAGCGGTACATCGTCGGGCTGATCATGCGGCTCGCGGGCACCCGGCCGCCGGAGAAGGCGATCCGCTCGGGCCTGTGCGCCGGTCTCGGCGAGGATGACATCGCGCGCATCGTCGCGGACTTCGCGCCGGAATCGCAGCGCCTCTACCGGGATCGCGTCTCGGCGCGGACCCTGCCCACGCGCACCGGCTACCTCGTGGCGACGGCGGACAAGGAGTTCCCGGCGGCGCTGCAGGGCCGGTACGCCGACGAGCTCGGAACCCGGTGGCGGCGCGAGATGGCCACGGGGCACCTGCCGATGCTGCAGGACCCGGCGTCGCTCAGCCAGCTCCTCAAGGAGTTCGCGGCCGGGGCCTGACGCCGCGCACCACCAGCCGGAAGACCAGCCCGGCGACGAGCGCCCAGAAGGCCGACCCGATGCCGAGGATGCCGACGCCCGACGCGGCGATCAGGAAGGTGAGTACCGCCGCCTCCCGGTCGGATTCGTCGGCCACCGCCGCCGCCAGTGAGCCGCCAAGGGTCGCCAGCAGTGCCAGGCCCGCGACGGCCTCGACCACGCCCTGCGGTGCGGCGACGACCAGCGTCGCCAGCGCCGCCGAGCACAGCGCGAGCACCAGATAGGAGCAGCCCGCGGTGAAGGCGGCCACCCAGCGCCGCTTCGGGTCCGGGTGCGCGGAGGGCGCGGCGGCCAGGGCGGCGCTGATGGCGGCGAGGTTGATCGCGTGGCCGCCCGCGGGTGCGCCGATCACGGTGCCGATGCCGGTAACGGTCATCGCCGACTTCCACGGCACCCGGTACCCGAAGGACGACATCACCGCGGTGCCCGGGATGTTCTGCGAGGCCATCGTCACGATGTACAGCGGGACCGCGATGCCCACCAGCGCCTGCCACGTCCAGTGCGGGGCGGTGAGCTCGAGCGTCGGGGCGAGTGCGGAGGTGTCCAGGGAGCCGTTGCCGAAGGCGATGCTGATGGCGATCACCACGGCGGCCGCGGCGAAGGCCGCGGGCACGGCCCAGCGCCGGGAGAACCGCAGCAGGACCAGCCAGACGAGGACGACAGGGGCGACCGCGGCGGGGGAGTCGCGGAAGGCGGTGACCGGGGCGAGGCAGAGCGGGAGCAGCACCCCCGCGAGCATGGCCTGGGCGAGCGGGGTGGGGATCGCCGCGATCAGCCGACCGAGCCGGGGCCACAGGCCGGTGAGGGTGACCGCGAGGCCGACGACGATGAAGGCGCCCACCGCCGCGGGCCAGCCCCCGACGACCAGGCCCGTTCCGGCCAGCAGTGCGGCGCCGGGGGTGGACCAGGCCAGGGTGATCGGCATCCGGTAGTGCCGGGACAGCCAGAGCATGCCGATCGCCTGGGTGACGCACAGCGCCATCAGGCCGGACGCGGCCTCGGTCGGACTCGCGCCGACCGCGCGCAGGCCGGTGAGGACCACGGCGAAGGAACTGGTGAAGCCGACGAGGGCGGTGACAACGCCCGCGCTGATCGGGTGCGAGAGGCCCGGTTCGCGCGCGACCGCGGGCCCCGTCTGTTCGGCTCCCGTCGGATCGGGCTCGAGGGTTCGTGACACGACCGCCATCTTGCCGCAGCCGCGGTCGCGGTCGGTCGCGGCGCCCCCGCCGAGTGTGCAGCTGCTGTCGCGCTATCTGGGCGTTTGCCCCGGCAACCGCACACTCGGCGAGGCGGGCGGCTGGGTGCGGGCCTTCTTGCGTCAGCCGATCTGCTCGAACAGGGACACGATGATCCCTTCGGGCCCACGCACGTAGGCCATCCGCACGCTGTTCTCGTACTCGCCGATGCCGCCGATGAGCCCGTACCCGTCCGCAGCCACCGCGTCGACCGCCGCCTGGAGGTCGCCGACCTCGAAGGACACGTTGCGCAGCCCGACCTCGTTGGCCATCGCCGTCGGCGATCCGGGCACGTGGTCGGGCGTGACGAAGGTCGAGAGCTCCAGCCGGGACCCTCCGCCGGGCGGCCGCAGCATCGCGATCTGACAGTGCGCGCCGGGGATGCCGCAGACGGTCTCCACGAACTCGCCCTCCACGGATCCGGTGCCCTCCACCTCGAGGCCCAGTCCGACGAAGAACGCCGTTGCCGTGTCGAGGTCCGCGACGGTGATGCCGATGTGGTCGAAACGCTTTACGTGTGCCATGGGATCCATCCTCCGATTGTTGTGTGCCGATTCGATGCTGGGACGGAGCCGGGGCCGGGATCTCGACATGTTCTTGCCGCAAAGCTGTGGTCATCCAGGATTTCGAGTAGTCGTGCGGGACGACAGGTTGCGTCGAGCGCCAGTATCGTGTGTGTCGCTGGCCGTGCCGCCCGAGTGATCGAGCCGACCCACGGGCGGTGGCGGCCGCCGGTAGGGTGGAAACGACATGGAGATCGTGATCCGGTCCACGCCAGACGAAGTCGCCTCGACCGTCGCCGACATCGTCGAGCGCTCCGTGCGCCGAGGCCCGACGACGCTTGGCCTCGCGACCGGGTCGTCTCCGCTCGGCAGTTACCGCGAGCTGATCCGGCGGCACCACGACGACGGGTTGGACTTCTCGTCCGCCCGGGTGTTCCTGCTCGACGAGTACGTCGGGCTCCCGAAAAGCCATGAACAGTCCTATTTTTCCGTGATCAGATCCGAATTCGTCGATCGGGTGAATCTCGACCCCGACCGGGTGCACGGCCTCGACGGGCAGGCACCGGACCTGGCCGCGGAGGCCGCCCGCTACGACGCCGCCATCGCGGCTGCCGGTGGTATCGACGTGCAGCTGCTCGGGATCGGCACCGACGGACACATCGGCTTCAACGAGCCCGGGTCGTCGTTGACGTCACGGACGCGCATCAAGACGCTGACCGAGCAGACCCGACTCGACAACGCCCGCTTCTTCGGCAGCGTCGACGACGTCCCGCTCCACGTGCTGACCCAGGGCCTCGGCACCATCGGCGAGGCCAGACACCTGGTGATGGTCGTGGTCGGGGCGGGCAAGGCGGACGCCATCGCCGCGGCGGTGGAGGGCCCGCTCACTGCGATCTGCCCGGCGTCGGTGCTGCAACTGCACCGGCACGCGACCGTGGTCGTCGACGAGGCGGCAGCGGAGTGGTTCGCGTTGGCCGATTACTACCGGTACGCGCTGCGGCACAAGCCGGACTGGCAGCAGTTCTGAGACGACGGTCCTCCGGTCAAACGAGGGGTGGGACCTGCCGGTACGGAGTAGGTTCTGCAGGCAACTGCACGTCTGACGACGGGACCCGGCGATGACAGCACAGGTCGTGACCAGGACACATCGGCGGCGGGGGTTGTTGGCGGCGGCGGCCGTCACCCTGCTCATAGCGGCGGGATGCGCAGACGATTCGACCTCGGAGCAGGCGGCCACCAGCACGCCAGCTGGTGCCGAACCGAGCGCGGAGATGGATTCCGCCGTCGCCCAGCGCCTGGACGACGCGATCAACTCGACCATGACCAAGACGTCCGTGCCAGGCGCGATAGTCGGCATCTGGGGGCCGGACGGCAACTACGTCAAGGCCTTCGGCGTCGCCGACAAGTCCACCGACGCGCCGATGGAGACCGACTTCTACACCCGGATCGGCAGCCTGACGAAGACGTTCACGGCCACCGCCATCCTGCAGCTGGTGGACGAGGGCAAGGTGGGACTCGACGACCCCATCTCGAAGTACATCGACGGCGTCCCCGCAGGCGATCAGATCACCATCCGGGAGCTGGCCCGCATGCAGAGCGGGCTGGCGAACTACTCGGCGAGCCCGGAGTTCCAGCAGGCGCTCTTCGCGGATCCCAAGGCGCCCTTCACCCCGCAGCAACTGCTGGACTATGCGTTCGCCCAACCCGCGACGTTCCCGCCCGGCCAGGGATTCCAGTACTGCAACACCAACTACGTGCTGCTGGGACTCGTGGTGGAGAAGGAAAGCGGGCTGGCGCTGCAGGACTACATCAACGAGCGGATCCTCCAGCCGTTGCGCATGGAGAAGACGAACTTCCCCACCACCAACGCGTTCCCGAGCCCGCACGCGCAGGGCTACACCGTGCAGACCGCCGACGGCAAGGAAGCCACGGCCACCGACTGGGACCCGTCCTGGGGCTGGGCGGCAGGCGCGATGATCTCGACCCTCGAGGATCTGCACATCTGGGGTCCGGTGCTCGCGACCGGCACCCTGCTCAAGCCGGAAACCCAGGCGCAGCGGCTCGAGACGGTGAATGCGCCGGGTTATCCCCCCGACGTCGGCTACGGCCTGGGGGTGTTCAACGCCGCGGGCTGGATCGGCCACAACGGCAGCCTGCCCGGATACCAGACCGTGACGGTCTACCTGCCGGAGCAGAAGACGACCCTCGTCATCATGACCAACACCGACATCGCCTACGAGGGCGGCGAGCCGAGCACCGAGTTGGCGACGGCGATCACCGAGATCATCTCCCCGGAACACGTCTATCGGCTGAGCGCGGCCGAGCCGAGTGCGGTGACGACGACTTCGGTGACGACGACTTCGGAGACGACGACCCAGTCGACCGAGCCCACCCGTTGATCCGGGGGCGCTCGAACGCCCCATTTCGGTGACGGACCCATCCTCGCGACCCATCGGCTCCGAAGACCTTGCGAACTACCATGCAAGGGAGCGGAGGCGGGCATGCCGGCAACGAGTTCGACGTCAACGGAGGGGAGCCCCGTCGCCAGGAACGCGGCGCTGCGGCTGGTCGCGCGGGCGGTGTCGGGGGTGATCGCCGCGGGCGTGGTGCTGGGCGTCGGCGAACTGCTGTCGGCGCTGACCGGCCCGGAATCGTCGCCCTTCTTCGCGGTCGGATCGACCACGGTCGACCGCAGCCCGGCCTGGTCCCGGGAGTTCGCCATCACGACCTTCGGCACCAACGACAAGCCCGCGCTGTTCATCGGGATGTCGGTCCTCATCGCGGTGATCGCCGCGATCGCGGGCATCGTCGAACGGCCGTCGCGGCCGTACGGCAGCGCGATTCTCGCCGGGCTCGGACTGGTCGGGATATATGCCGCCTACAACCGGCCCGGCGCGAGCGGGGCCGATGTCGTGCCGACGGTGGTCGGGGTGATCCTCGGCATCGTGGTGTTGCGGCTGCTCACCGCCCACCTCGACGAACCCTCGCGCGGCAGCGACCGGGGTATGGGACGGCGCCGGTTCCTGGTGATCGCGTCGGTGGCCGTCGCGGTGGCCGCCGCCGCGGGGGTCGCCGGGCGGCAGATGAACCAGCGGCTGAGCGGGGTGCTCGAGAGCAGGCGTCGGGTGAAGGTGCCCGTGGTCGCGGACCGGGCGGCGCCCATCCCGCCCGGGGTCGACCTGGAGATCCCCGGCGCGACCTCGTTCATCACCCCGAACCCGGTCTTCTACCGCATCGACACCGCGCTGCAGGTGCCCCGCCTGACGACCGAGGAGTGGCGCCTGCGCATCCACGGCATGGTGGACCGCGAGGTCACGCTGGGCTGGGACGAGTTGCTGCGGCGGACGCCCATCGAGCGCCGGATCACGTTGACCTGCGTCTCGAACGAGGTGGGCGGCGAGCTCGCGGGCAATGCCACCTGGGTCGGCTTCCCGATCGCGGATCTCCTCGACGAGGTCGGGGTGCAGCGCGATGCGGACATGCTGTTGTCGAAAAGCGTCGACGGCTTCACCGTCGGTACGCCCGTCGAGGTGCTGCGCGACGGCCGCGACGCGCTGCTGGCCATCGCGATGAACGGCGAGCCGCTCCCGCTCGAGCACGGGTTCCCGGTCCGCCAGGTGGTGCCGGGACTGTACGGCTTCGTCTCGGCCACCAAGTGGGTCGTCGACTGGGAGCTCACCAGATTCGATCGGGCACAGGCGTATTGGACCAAACGGGGATGGGGGGACAGGGCGCCGATCAAGACGGCCTCCCGGATCGACGTGCCCGCCGCGTTCGCGCCGGTGCCCGCGGGGAGCGTGACGATCGCGGGCACCGCCTGGGCGCAGCACCGGGGCATCGAGAGGGTGGAGGTGCGGGTGGACGAGGGGCCGTGGCAGCCCGCGACCCTCGCGCCGCAGTACTCCATCGACACCTGGCGTCAGTGGTCCTGGCAGTGGGACGCGCCCGCGGGGGTGCACAACGTGCAGGTGCGTGCCACGGATCTTGACGGCAACGTCCAGACCGAGGAGCGCGCCGAGCCGATCCCCGATGGCGCCACCGGCTGGCACAGCCGCACCATCACCGTGCGCTGACGCCGAGTGTGCAGCTGCCGGCGCGCTTCCTGGGGGTTTGCGGCGGCAACTGCACACTCGGCGGCGGTACGGTGTGGCCATGGTGGCTATCGAGGTGCTTCGCGGGGACATCACGAAGGTCGAGGCGGACGCGATCGTGAACGCGGCGAACTCCGGACTGCTCGGCGGCGGGGGAGTGGACGGGGCCATCCACCGGGCCGGCGGCCCGAGCATCCTCGAGGAATGTCGACGGCTGCGCGCGAGCACGCTGCCGGACGGGCTGCCCGCGGGCGACGCCGTCGCCACCACCGCGGGAGATCTGCCCGCGCGCTGGGTGATTCACACGGTGGGCCCGGTGTACTCGGCAGACGAGGGCCGGTCGGCGGTGTTGCGGTCGGCCTACACCCGCAGCCTCGAGGTGGCCGACGAGCTGGGCGCGCGGACGGTGGCCTTCCCGCTGATCTCGGCGGGCAGCTACGGCTGGCCGCACGCCGACGCCGTGCGCCAGGCGGTTGCCGCGGTGCGCAGCTCCGGCACCTCGGTGCGGACCGTCACCTTCGTCGCCTTCGGCGAGCCGATGGCCGAACTGCTGCGGCGCGAACTCGGGGTGCTCGTCACCGCCGAGGACCTCGCGGCCCGGCTGGGCGCGCCCCGGCCGCCGGTACTGCTCGACGTCCGATGGGCGCTCGGCGACCCGAACGGCCGGGAACACTTCCACGACGGGCACATTCCCGGCGCCTCGTTCGTGGACCTGGAAACCGAGCTGGCCGCGCCGCCCGCGCCGGAACACGGCAGGCACCCGCTGCCCGAGATCGCCGACCTGCAGTCCGCGGCCAGGCGGTGGGGGATCGACACCGGCGACGCCGTCGTCGTCTACGACGCCACCGGGAACACCGCCGCCGCTCGCGCCTGGTGGCTGCTGCGCTGGGCCGGGGTGCCCGACGTCCGGATGCTCGACGGCGGGCTGTCCGCGTGGACTTCGGCGGGGCTCGACCTGGAATCCGGTGCGGGTCAACCGGTGCGGGCCGGAAACGTGGAGCTCACCGCCGGACACCTGCCGACGGTGACGGCGGGCGAGGCCGCGGAACTCGCGGTGGACGGGGTGCTGCTCGACGCCCGCGCCGCCGAGCGATACCGCGGCGAGGTCGAGCCGGTGGATCCGCGTGCGGGCCACATCCCGGGGGCGCGCAGCGCCCCGACTGCCGAGAACCTCGACGCCGCCGGACGATTCGCGGACGCCGAGGCGCTGCGCCGACGCTTCGCCGGGCTGGGCGCCGACGGTTCGGCACCGGTCGCGGTCTACTGCGGTTCGGGGGTGACGGCCGCGCACGAGATCGCCGCGCTGGCCATCGCCGGGATCGAGGCGGCCCTCTACCCGGGCTCGTGGTCGCAGTGGTCCAGCGATCCGGATCGTCCCGTGGCGACCGGCCTGACCCCGTAGGTCCGTCCCGGTCAGGACCTCGAGTACTCGGAGGCCCGGCGGATCTGGTCCGGGGTGGGACGCACCCCGGTGTAGAGCTCGAACTGGGCCGCGGCCTGTAGCGCGATCACCTCGGCGCCGGTGATGACGGTCTTGCCCAGCGCCGACGCGGTCCGCACGAGCGGGGTGTCGGGCGGCAGCGCCACCACGTCGAACACCGCCTCGGCCGCGCGCACGGCGTCCTCGTCGAAGGGCAGGTCGTCGGCCCCCGGCCCGCCCGACATGCCGATCGGGGTGGCGTTCACCAGCAGCCCCGGCCGCAGCTCGTCCAGCTCCGTTCGCCAGCCGAAGCCGTACTGGTCGGCCAGCGCCCGCCCGGTGACCTCGTTGCGGGCGATGACCGTCACCTGGCCGAACCCGTTGTCGCGCAGCGCCGCCACCACGGCCTTGGCCATCCCGCCGCTGCCCGCGACCGCGGCGCTGAGCGTCGGGGGGACCCGGTGCTCGGCGAGCAGCGTCGCGACCGCCTCGTAGTCGGTGTTGTAGGCATGCAGCACACCGCCGGAATTGACGATGGTGTTCACCGAGGCGATGGCGGCGGCCGAATCGTGCATCACGTCGACGTGCTCGATGCACGCCTCCTTGTACGGCATCGAGACGCCGCAGCCGCGGATGCCGAGCGCCCGGATGCCCGCGACGGCGGCAGACAGGTCGGTGGTGGTGAACGCCTTGTAGACGAAGTCAAGGCCCAGTTCCTCATAGAGGTAGTTGTGGAACCGGGTGCCGATGTTCGACGGCCGCGCGGCGAGGGACATGCACAGGCGGGTGTCCTTGGTCAGGGCGTCTCGGATGGTTCGGCTCACCCGCTCGACGCTATCGCCGTCGGCCGTCGGTGGTCCACCTCGGCGGAAGGTCACGGCCGCCGATCGCAGGTTCGCCGACTCAATACACGTTGATCTGGGTGACGCTGGGGAGGTGCGGACGATCGGTTGTCAGGGTGACCTCGACGCGGCCGGACCCCGTCTCGAGGTGTGTCCACGGCTCCGCCGGGAAGTCGATCACCCCGCCACTGACCTCGGCGGACCACGATCCCGCAGCGCCGGTTCCCAGGTTGCGCCAGTGCAGCGTTGCCGATACCGAGCACAGCGCCCCTGGCGTGGTCGATATCCCGACGAACGTCGCGTTCAGTCAAACGTAGACCAGCCCGGGGAGACTGTCCGTGGCGACCGTGACGCCTCCGATTCGGCCGCCACAAGCAAGTCCGTCAGCGACGGTCGCGGTGTCCGGGATGTTCACCCACCTGTCCTGCTCCGGACCAGCCGCCGCAGGCGTGCAGGCACCGAACAACCCGGCGAGCACGAGGCCGCTGATCGCGATCGACCTGCCGAGCGTGGGAAGCGACATGGTGCTCCGATCGTCGTCGGACAGTGGTTCGACGGTACCTCGGCGGGTTGGCCTGGCATTTCCGTTTGTCGGGGACCGGGACACCGGTCACCGACGCCGGACGCTCAGCCGGTGAACGGCGGGACGAACATGCACGGCACCTCGCGCCGGTGCATGGGGTCGAGCGCGTTGAACACCATGTACGCCGCGCGCTTGGAGCCGGCGATGGCGGCGTGCTCGGAGTAGTCCTGCGCGCAGGTGTCCTGCACGACGATGTTGTTCACCGTGTAGCCGGGAGGGCCCTGCACCTGACCCTGCGGCAGCGCGATCGCCTCGTCGTACCGGGTGGAGATGTTGGTGTAGTTCACGCCCTTGACGTAGGGGGTGCCACCGGCGTTGATCTTCTTGATCAGTTCGGAATCGGCGGTCATCTCGCCGCAGCCCTGACACACGGGGACCGAGGTCTCGGGCACCCCCAACCGCTTGGCGTAGGCGGGCAACGCGTCGACGCCGAGGGTGGTCAGGCCCAGCCACGGCGGCGCGACCGAGACGTAGTTGGTGATCGTGCCCTCGCCGCCGAGGTGCTTGAGGTAGTACGTCGGGATCAGCGTGCCCTGCGAGTGGCCGACGACGTCCACCGTCGGGGCGCCGGTGGCGGAGCGCACCCGGTCGACGAAGGTCTTGAACTCACCGGCGCTGTTCTCGAGCGGGCCCATCCCGCCGATTGCCGAGATCGGCCAGGGTGCGCCGGGAATCGCCCCGTAGGTCAGGGCGAACACACAGAAGCCAGCGTTCTTGAGCATCGGGACATAGGCGCCCCAGTTGGTCTGCTGCCCGCCGCCCGTCCCGTGCACCAGCACCACCGGTCGCGGATGCTCCGCGGTCGGCTTGCATCCGAAGTCGTTCGCGCCGGGCAGCGAGCCGCCGGGGTTGGCCAGCTCGTTCGGGATGCCCGCGAAGAAGTTGTAGTTCTCCGGCAGCGGCTCGGCCTGGGCGGCCCCCGCCCCGAACGGCAAGATCAGCGCGGCCAGCGACAGGACGAAGGCCGCGGTGCGTGACGCTCGGAACATGTGCCCCCCATTGTTGTGTGGATCACTGTGATTGCGGATCACAGCAACCTAGCAATTGCTCGGTTGGTTGCATAGGGGGAAACCGGACGTTCTGGTACCGGCCACTCATGGCATCGGGAAGCGGGTGGCGGTGATCGACTCGAGGTTGCTGCCGTCGTGGCCGATCAACCAGGAGCCGCCCTGGCGCTCACAGTTCGCGAGGTCGTCGAAGACCCGCATCAGGAAGTAGACCGAGAGGTCGGGCGAGGGCGTCAGCGCCAGCTGGTGCGACTCGCCCGGCCGGGTCATGTCCAGCCACACCCCGGACTGCCCGTCCAGCCGAAGGCCGACGATGTGTGCGGCGTCGACGAACTGGTATCTGCGCTGCTGCCACGGCGTGCTGTGCGAGTAGCCCTGCTCGAGCACCTGAACCAGGATGGTCATCTGTCGCTCCCGACGCGATTCGCCCAATGGCCCATTATCCCGCTGGTCAGACGGATTAATCCAGCGTCGTCGCGGTTTGTCGTGGCCGCCTGATTGGATGGGCTGATGGTGCACGCGGTGTGGTCCCCGGGATCGGGGCTGATGCTGTGGCGCGACGGCGGTGCTCCCGAGCCGGTCGACGACGAGATCGAGCACCTGCCCGCCTCGTTGCGGCGGGCCATGGACCGCAAGTTCCGGCACCGGGTCACGGTGTCGCTGCCCAACGGCGACGGCACGCTCGGTGAGGTGACGGTACCCGCCCTCGCGCTGGCGCCGCCCGCGGCCGCCGCGCTGCTGCTCGACCTCCCCACCGGCCCGACTCCGGGTCTGCCCGGCGACCTCCGCTTCCTCGCGCACGTCGCCAGGGGAGTGCGGAGCTGGGTTCGGGCGGGCCGGGTCGTGCCCGAGCTCGAACGCGCGGACGGCCAGTGGTGGGCCCGGTGGCGGCTCGTCGGCGGCGATCGGCAGCGGGCCTGGATCTCGGAATTGGCGGCGGCGACGCCCGCCGTGCTCCGCGGATCGGGTGGCGCGCGAAAGGTGCTGGAGGATCTCGTCTTCGAGATCACCGACCCGATCGTGCGCGAGCTGCTCCGCGACCGCGACGGCGGCGAGCACCCGTTGCTCGCGGCGCTGGCCGCGGGCACCCCGTTCGCCGAGGGCACCCAGCGGATCGCCACCGATCTGCAGCAGTGGCGGCAGAGCCTCACCGTGGAGGAGCCGGACCTGGTCCTGCGGCTGCTCGAACCGGAGGACGACGACGAGCCCGCTCTCGAGGACGGTGCCTTGGTGCTCTGGCGGCTGCAGGTCTGCCTACGGCCCGAGGGCGAGGCGCCCAGCCCGGTGCCGGTGCACCTGGGCGACCCCAAGGCACTGACGGTCGGGGTGCGCAAGCTCGCCGAGGCGATGGCCGCCTACCCGATGCTGCGCGCGGTGCCGTCGGACCCGGACAGCCTCGACCTGCTGCTGCCGCTGGAGGTGGTGACCGACCTGGTCGCGCACGGCGCCCAGGTGCTCGCCGACGCGGGCGTCACGTTGATGCTGCCGCGCGCGTGGAGCGTGGTGGCCCCGTCGCTGCGGCTGCGGGTGACCAGCCCGCCGGTGGCGGCCGACAGCGAGGACAGCGCGGTCGGGATGAACCAGCTCGTCGCCTACAACTGGGAGCTCGCGCTCGGCGACATGGTGCTCACGCCCGCGGAGATGGCGCAGCTGACCCGGGCCAAGACCGACCTGGTCCGGCTGCGGGGACAGTGGGTGCAGGCCGACAAGACCGTTCTCGCGCGGGCCGCCAAGTACGTCATCCGGCAGTCAGGCGACGGCGGGCGCACCCTCGCCGACCTCCTGGGGCAGCTCACTGCGCCGGAATCGCCGCCGGTTCCGGTGGAGGAGATCACGGCCACCGGTTGGGTTGCGGGACTGCTCGATTCGGGAGCGCGGCCGACCAGTGTGCCGCAGCCGCCCGGGCTCGAGGCGCGGCTGCGGCCCTATCAGCGGCGCGGGCTGGACTGGCTGGTGTTCATGAGCGACCTCGGGCTCGGCGCGGTGCTCGCCGACGACATGGGCCTGGGCAAGACGGTACAACTGCTCGCGCTGCTCGCCCACGAACGGGCCGACGGGGCGCAGCGCCCGGGGCCGACCCTGCTGGTCTGCCCGATGTCCGTGGTCGGGAACTGGCAGCGCGAGGCCGCCCGGTTCACGCCGGGGCTGCGGGTGCTCGTGCACCACGGCACCGACCGTCTGCGCGGCGAGCAGCTGACCGCGGTGGTGGCCGAACACGACCTGGTGATCACCACGTACGCGCTGCTGGCAAGGGACACGGCCGCTCTCGGCGAGCAGAGCTGGCGCCGGATGGTGCTCGACGAGGCCCAGCACGTCAAGAACTCGGGCACGGCCCAGGCGCGGGCGGCGCGGGCGATCCCGGCGGCGCACCGGCTCGCGCTGACCGGCACCCCGGTCGAGAACCGGCTCGACGAGCTGCGCTCGATCCTGGACTTCGTGAACCCGAGGATGCTCGGCAGCGCCCAGCAGTTCCGGGCCCGGTTCGCCGTGCCCATCGAACGCGAGCACGACGAGGGCGCGTTGGCGCGGCTGCGGACCGTGACCTCGCCGTTCGTGCTGCGCCGGGTCAAGACCGACCCCGAGGTGATCTCCGATCTGCCGGAGAAGTTCGAGATGACCGTGCGCGCGAACCTCACCGCCGAGCAGGCCTCCCTCTATCGGGCCGTGCTCGACGACATGATGGAGCGGATCAGGGACACCGAGGGCGCGGCCCGCAAGGGCGCGGTGCTCGCGGCGCTGACCCGGCTCAAGCAGGTGTGCAATCACCCGGCGCACTTCCTCGGCGACGGCTCGCCGATGTTGCGTCGCGGCAGCCACCGGTCCGGCAAGCTCGGCCTCGTCGAGGACATCCTGGAGTCGGTGCTCGCCGACGGCGAGCGCGCGCTGCTGTTCACCCAGTTCCGCGAGTTCGGCTCGCTCGTGGCCCCGTACCTGGCGGAGCGGTTCGGCGCCGAGGTGCCTTTCCTGCACGGCGGGGTGTCGCGGGCCAAGCGTGACGCGATGGTGGAGGGATTCCAGGGCGGCGACGCCGCGCCCATAATGCTGCTCTCGCTCAAGGCCGGCGGTACGGGACTCAACCTCACTGCGGCCAATCACGTTGTGCACCTGGACCGCTGGTGGAACCCCGCGGTCGAGAACCAGGCCACCGACCGGGCCTTCCGTATCGGTCAGCGTCGCCACGTGCAGGTCCGCAAGCTGGTGTGCGTCGGCACCCTCGAGGAGCGGATCGACGCGATGCTGGCGAGCAAGTCGGAACTGGCGGACCTCGCCGTCGGCACCGGCGAGAACTGGATCACCGAGATGTCCACCGATGAGCTCCGCGAACTGATGATGCTCGGCGAGGAGGCGGTGGGCGAATGAACCGGCGGCGAACCGATTTCAGCCAGTTCGGCACCCAGCGCGCGGCGCGCGGCGGCCCCTTTGCGCAGTCCTGGTGGGGCCGCGCGCTGGTGTCCTCGATGGAGAAGATCGCCGACTCCGGCCGGATCGCACGTGGGCGCGGCTCCGCCCGCGCGGGACAGGTGATCAGCTATCGGATCGCGCCTGGAGCGGTGGTCGGTGAGGTCCAGGGCAGTCAGATCGACCCGTTCACCGCGACGTTCACCCTCCGCCCGCTGGATCCCGACACCGTCGACGTGCTGATCGACCGGGTGCGCTCGACGCCGGGCATGCTCGCCACCCTCGCCGCGGGGACGGTGCCGATCGAGCTCGGGGAGCTGTTGCTGCCCACCGAGTCCGGCGACCTGGACTTCGGCTGCACCTGCCCGGACCAGGGCTGGCCGTGCAAGCATGCGGCGGCCATCGTCTACCTCACCGCGCAGCGCCTCGACACCGAGCCGCTGGTCATCCTCACCCTCCGCGGGCTCGACCTCGACACCCTGATCCGCTCGTTCGACTCGGACGGGGCGGACGCCGAATCCGCGCCCGATCTCGACGACTACTTCGGGGACCGGATCGAGCTGCCGCCGCTGCCGCGGTTGGAATTCCGGCCCGCGCCGGACGATCTCACCCCGGAGCCGCTGCGCAAGGCGCTGCGGGCGGGCGGGGTGGAGGAGCCGGTGGTGGCCGACGCGCTGCGCGAGCTGACGGCCACCTACCGGATCCTGGGCGGGCAGTGACGCCCGACTACCGCTGCGAGGAGATGTTTCCGCCGTCGACGACCAGCTCGCTGGCCGTGATGTAGCTGGCCTCGTCGGACAGCATGAAGCGGACCACTCGGCCGACCTCTTCCGGGCGGCCGAGGCGGCCCATCAGGATGCGGCGCTCGAACGTGCCCTCCGGCAGCATGTCGACGGTCGGCTGAAGCATCGGGGTGAGGATCTGTCCGGGGGAGACGCAGTTGATGCGGATGCCGTCGGGCCCGAGCCGATCGGCGAGCGAGCGGACGACCGCGAGCATGCCGCCCTTGGCAGCGCTGTACACCGGGTTGATGGCGTTGCCGAGGTGCGCGTTGATCGAGGCGATGCCGACGATTGCCGAGCCCGGGTTCGCCTTGAAGTCCGGCAGCAGTTCCTTCGTCAGCAGCACCAGCGGACGCAGGTGGGTGTTGATGCCGAGGTCCCACACGTCCACGGTGACGCCCTCGAGCGAACCGGTGTCGACGACGCCCGCGGCGTGCACCAGTCCGCCGATGTTCGGCAGCGCGGCGCGGGTGGTGGCCAGCGCGTCGGCATACAGGTCGGGGTTGCTCAGGTCGACCGCGACACCGATCGCATCGACGCCGAACTCGGCGGCGATGGCCTCGGCCTCTGACTTGGCCTTCGCCTCGTTGAGGTCCCAGAGGGCGACCGGACGGCCGGCCTCGGCGAGGGAGCGGGCGGACGCGAGGCCGATGCCCGATGCGCCGCCGGTCACGATGACGGCGGTCGTAAGGGTCGCGGGGGTGTTGGTGGCTTCAGACATGTACCCAGCGTCGACCCGCCCGGGGGCGCCCACAACCCCCTCGTCCCGCTCAGCGGCTACAGGCCGCGGGCCGGGGTGGTGCCCGTCCGCGCCATCGCGGCGAACAGCTCGGTGTGCATGGCAGCGGCCTGCTCAGGGGCGTAGTAGCCGACGTTGAGCGGGTTGGCGCGGTTGTGCATCTCGAGGGGGTCCTCGACCAGGCCGTACAGCTCGTACTGCGGCGAGGCGACGCCCGCGGGGTCGAAGTACGCGGAGTACTTCCATCGTGTCCCTGACACAGCGGATGTGGTTGGGCTGGGTGACGATGAACTGGCCGTCGGGGGTCGCGCAGTTCTGGTCGTCGTAGGTGAACAGGATGCTGTCCTGCACCGCCGCGGTGGGGTTGTCCGGGTGCGCGGCGGCGTCCGCGACCACCGGCATCAGATCGGTGCCGAGGAACCGCCACGGGGCCGGGTCCGCGCCCGCGAGGGTGGCCAGGGTGGGCACCACGTCGATGAGCGATGCCATGGCGTCGGTCTGCACGGGCCTCGGGAACATCACCGGGTTGCTGATGACGAGGGGCACCCGGAGCGTCTCCTCGTACGCGTTGAAGATCTTCTGGCGCAGGCCCCCGTGCGAGAGCCCCATCTCGCCGTGGTCGGACATCCGGACGATCACGGTCCGGTCGATCAGCCCCGGCTCGGCCTCGAGCGCGTCGAGGACGGCGCCGATGTGGTCGTCGACCACCTTGTGCATGTAGGCGTAGAAGTTCACGTAGTTCTGTGCCGCCTGGGGGCCGATCAGCGGACCGAGCCCGGCCGCGAGCAGCAGTTGCGACTGGATCTGGGCGGTCGGCTTGTGACCCCGGGCGAGCATCTCGTCGACGCTGGGCGGCAGCGTGATGCCCTGGTTGAACGCCTGCGTCGCCTCGGTCCCGTAGTTGTTGCAGGTGCCGTTCAGCGCGTCCCACGTCTGCGGGTAGGCGAGGACGTCGTGCGGGTTGATGAACGAGACGATCAGCGCGAACGGCCCGTCCCCGTCGGCGCCCTGGCCGCCGATGAACTCGACCGCCTCGTTCGCGATGCGTTGGTCGATGTCGGCGCAGCCGCCGCCGAAGTGATCCGGGTTGGTGTCCTGCCCGCCCTCGGGCGGGACCCAGCCCTGGAACCCGTAGGCCGCGATGTCGGCGCTGCTCGGGTCGCCGCCCGCGGCGCCCTTGCTCATGTGCCACTTGCCGCGGTAGTGGACGGTGTAGCCGGCCGACTCCAGCACCCGGGCCATGTTCTGCTCGCCGACCTGCAACTGAGGTTCGTTGGGCGAGACCGTCCCGCCCTCGGTCAGGGTCGCGGTGACACCGTGCTGGGCCCGGGTAGAGGCCGGTGAAGAACGTGCTGCGACTGGGGGAGCACATCGCGGTGTTGCAGAAGGACCGGGTGAAGGAGAGCCCGTGGTCCGCGAGGCGCTTGCGGTTGGGCAGGTTCACGTCCGCCCACCCGGCGGGCCAGTGCATCGGGTGCCGTTCCTGATCGGTGATGATCACGACGATGTTGGGGCGATGGACGGGTACGCCGGACCCTTGGGCCGCGCTCGCCCTCGGACCGGTCGAGCCGATCCCGGCTACGCCCGCCGCGACAAGGGCGCCCGCGGCGCCGAGGAAGGTGCGGCGGGTCGTCGCCGTGGAGAATCCGGCGGACCCGTCCGAGCACTGAGGTGATTCGTTCGCGCGCCGGGTCGATTCGGTCTGGGGCTCCATCGGGCGATCTCCATCCTGAGACGAGAGAGTGCAGCTGACAGGTTTCATGCCCGTTCGCGCGCGCCCGGTGGCGGTCCGGCCGGCACCTTGTGACCGTGATTGTTCTCCGTCGGCGGTGTTCGCACCCCCGGTTTCGGATGATCTTGTTCGACGGGACCGGGATTCTCGCCTGGTCGGCGCCACCTCTAGACATACATGGACATCCAACTATAGGATGGCAACATATCCGGAACTCCGCACCGCGCCCGTGGGTTGCCATGGGGTCGGCGCGGGCATTCGCCCTAGCGAGAACAGGTCCAAGAAAATGGTTCAGGAACTCACCCACTTCGTCGGTGGCAAGCGCGTCCCCGGCACCTCCGACAAGTTCGGCGACGTCTACGACCCCAACACCGGCGAGGTGCAGTCGCGCGTGCCGCTCGCCGACAAGGCCGAGACCGAGGCGATCATCGCCAATGCGGTTGACGCTCAGCGTGAGTGGGCCGCCTTCAACCCGCAGAAGCGTGCCCGCGTCCTGATGAAGTTCCTCCAGCTCGTGCAGCTGGAGATGGACTCGCTCGCGCGACTGCTGTCCTCGGAGCACGGCAAGACCATTCCCGACGCCAAGGGCGACATCCAGCGCGGCCTCGAGGTCATCGAGTTCTCGCTCGGCGCGCCGCACTTGCTCAAGGGTGAGTACACCGAGTCCGCGGGCACCGGCATCGACGTGTACTCGATGCGGCAGCCGCTCGGCGTCGTCGCAGGCATCACCCCGTTCAACTTCCCGGCGATGATCCCGCTGTGGAAGGCGGGACCGGCGCTTGCCGCGGGCAACGCGTTCATCCTCAAGCCCTCCGAGCGCGACCCCTCGGTGCCGCTGCGCATCGCCGAGCTGTTCGTCGAGGCAGGCCTGCCCGCAGGCGTGTTCAACGTGGTCAACGGCGACAAGGAGGTCGTCGACGTGCTGCTCACCGACGACCGGGTCAAGGCGGTCGGCTTCGTCGGCTCGACCCCGATCGCGCAGTACATCTACGAGACCGCGGCCGCCAACGGCAAGCGCGCGCAGTGCTTCGGCGGGGCCAAGAACCACGCCATCGTGATGCCCGACGCCGACCTCGACGAGGTCGCCGACGCCCTGATCGGTGCCGGCTACGGCTCCGCGGGCGAGCGTTGCATGGCCATCTCGGTCGCCGTTCCCGTCGGCGAGGAGACGGCAGACGCGCTCGTCGCGAAGCTGAAGGAGCGCGTCGCCAAGCTGAAGATCGGCCGCAGCGACGACGAATCCGCCGACTTCGGTCCCCTCGTCAGCAAGGACGCCCTCGACCGCGTCAACAACTACGTGCAGATCGGCATCGACGAGGGCGCAACGCCGGTCGTCGACGGCCGCGGCTTCACCCTCGAGGGCCACGAGGGCGGATTCTTCGCAGGCGCCACTCTCTTCGACAATGTCACCGCGGACATGCGAATCTACAAGGAAGAGATCTTCGGACCCGTCCTCCAGGTGGTTCGCGCAGCCGATTACGAGGAGGCTCTGCGCCTGCCCACCGAGCACGAGTACGGCAACGGTGTCTCCATCTTCACCCGTGACGGCGATACCGCGCGTGACTTCACCGCTCGCGTCAACGTCGGCATGGTCGGCGTCAACGTCCCGATCCCCGTGCCGATCGCGTACCACACCTTCGGCGGCTGGAAGCGGTCCGGCTTCGGCGACCTCAACCAGCACGGCCCGGACTCCTTCCGCTTCTACACCAAGACCAAGACGGTCACGCAGCGGTGGCCTTCGGGAACCAAGGAGCACGCGACCAACCACTTCGTCATCCCGACGATGGATTAGGAACACCATGTTCACCCTGACCGATGACGAGCGGGCGATCAGCGACACCGCTCGGGACTTCGCCTCGGAGTACTTGGCCCCCAACGCGATCGAGTGGGATCAGACCAAGCACTTCCCAGTGGACGTGCTGCGCAAGGCCGGCTCGCTCGGCATGGGCGGGATCTACATCAGCGAGGACGTCGGCGGGTCGGGGCTCACCCGGCTCGACGCCGTCCGGATCTTCGAGCAGCTCGCCAAAGGCTGCCCGTCCATCGCCGCCTATGTGTCCATCCACAACATGGTCACCTGGATGATCGACTCCTTCGGGACCGACGAGCAGCGGCACCAGTGGGTGCCTGCACTGGCCTCGATGGAGCACCTCGGCAGCTACTGCCTGACCGAGCCGGGTGCCGGCTCCGACGCAGCGGCCCTGAGCACCAAGGCCGTGCGGGACGGCGACGACTACCTGCTCACCGGGGTCAAGCAGTTCATCTCCGGCGCGGGCACCTCCGACGTGTACGTGGTGATGGCCAGGACCGGATCCGCGGGCGCCAAGGGCATCTCGGCGTTCATCGTCCCGAAGGGCGCCGAGGGCCTGTCCTTCGGAGCCAACGAGAAGAAGATGGGCTGGAACGCGCAGCCGACCCGTCAGGTGATCCTCGACGAGGTGCGGGTGCCCGCCGCCAACCTGCTCGGTCAGGAGGGCGACGGCTTCCGCATCGCGATGTCCGGACTCAACGGCGGCAGGCTGAACATCGCGGCGTGCTCGGTCGGCGGCGCCCAGGCCGCGCTGCAGAAGGCGGTCAACCACCTGGCCGAGCGCAAGGCGTTCGGCTCGCCGCTGCTCGACTCGCAGGCGCTGCAGTTCCAGCTCGCGGACATGCGCACCGAACTCGAGGCCGCTCGCACCCTGCTGTGGCGGGCCGCGGCCGCGCTCGACGAGGACGCGAACGACAAGGTCGAACTCTGCGCGATGGCAAAGCGATTCGCCACCGACACCGGATTCGACGTAGCCAACAAGGCACTACAGATGCACGGCGGGTACGGCTACCTGTCCGAGTACGGATTGGAGAAGATCGTGCGTGATCTGCGGGTCCACCAGATCCTCGAGGGCGCCAACGAGATCATGCGGGTGGTCATCGCCCGCGCTGTCGTCGGAACGGCGGGGGCGGCGTGAGCGCGGGCGCGGCGGAGGTGACCGAGGCGGAGGTGATCGTCGACAAGCGCGACGGCCTCGGCCTGCTCACCCTGAACCGGCCCAAGGCGATCAACGCTCTCAACCACTCGATGGTGCACCAGCTCGCGGCGGCGCTGGAGGATTGGGCCACCGACGACGAGGTGCGCGCGGTGGTGCTCACCGGTGCGGGGGAGCGCGGGCTCTGCGCGGGCGGCGACATCGTCTCGATCTACCACGACGCCCAGGACGGCGGCGACGGCTCGCGCGAGTTCTGGCGCGACGAGTACGTGCTCAACGCCGCGATCGCGGGCTACCCCAAGCCGTACGTCGCGATCATGGACGGCATCGTGATGGGCGGCGGCGTCGGGGTGTCTGCGCACGGCAGCGTCCGGATCGTCACCGAGCGCTCGATGATCGGGATGCCCGAGGCCGGAATCGGATTCGTGCTCGACGTCGGCGGCACCTACCTGCTCTCGCGCGCCCCTGGTGAGCTCGGTACCCATATCGCGCTGACCACCGCACGGCTGACCGCGGGCGATGCCATCGCCTGCGGGCTGGCCGACCACTTCATCCCGTCCGGCCGCGTGCCCGCCTTCCTGGCTGCGCTCGCTGCCGGACCCCTCGAGCGCGCGCTCGAGGAGTTCACCGAGCCCGCACCCGAATCCGCGCTGCTGGCGCAGAAGGGGTGGATCGGCGACGCCTACTCGGCGGACACCGTCGAGGAGATCGTCTCGCGGTTGCGGGACAGCGGGATACCGACGGCCGCGGACGCCGCCGAGCAGGTCCTCGCCAAGTCGCCGACCGCGGCGAAGGTGACGCTGCGCTCGCTGCGCCGCTCCCGCGACCTCGGCAGCCTCGAGGAGGTGCTGAACCAGGAGTACCGGGTGTCCTCGGCCTGCCTGGATTCCCACGACCTCGTCGAGGGCATCCGCGCGCAGGTGGTGGAGAAGGACCGCAATCCCGCCTGGTCGCCCGCCACTCTGGAGGAGGTCACGGACGAGCAGGTGGATCGCTTCTTCGCGGATCTGGGGGCGTTCGAGCTCGGCCTCGTCCCCGGCGGAAACACCCACAGCTCCATCACTCTCGGCAACACCCAGGAACTCAGCAGCGTTGGGGAAGGAAAGTCATGAGCGCCGCAGGCAATCTCCGGATCGGCTTCATCGGTCTCGGTCACATGGGCGGCCCGATGGCCGCGAACCTGGCCAAGGCCGGATACCAGGTCAACGGCTTCGACCTGGTGCCCGCGGCACTGGAACAGGCCACCCGCGACGGCATCACGGTCGTCGCCTCGGCCGCCGACGCCGCCACCGGGTCGGACATCGTGATCACCATGCTGCCCAGCGGCAAGCACGTGCTCGGGCTGTACGAGGGCGGACTGCTCGAAGCCGCGGCCCCCGGCACGCTGTTCATCGACTGCTCGACCATCGACGTCGCGGACGCCCGCCAGGCACACGACCTCGCGGTCAAGGCCGGGCACCGCGGCATGGACGCCCCGGTCTCCGGTGGTGTGGCGGGCGCGACCGCGGGAACCCTGGCCTTCATGGTCGGCGCGGACGAGGCGGACTTCGAGTCGGCGCGGCCGCTGCTCGAGGTGATGGGCGCCAAGGTCGTGCACTGCGGCGCATCCGGGGTCGGCCAGGCCGCGAAGATCTGCAACAACATGATCCTCGGCGTGTCCATGATCGCGATCAGCGAGGCGTTCGTGCTCGGCGAGAAGCTGGGCCTGAGCAACCAGGCACTGTTCGACGTGGCGTCCAACGCCTCGGGTCAGTGCTGGGCCCTGACCAGCTACTGCCCGGTGCCGGGCCCGGTGCCGACCAGCCCGGCGAACAACGATTACCAGCCCGGTTTCGCGGCCGCCCTGATGGACAAGGACCTCGGCCTTGCCGCGAACGCCCTGCGCGGCAACGGCGTTCCCGGCGAGCTCGGCCTTCGGGCCGCGGAGATCTACTCGCGGTTCCACGAGGAGACCGGCGGCACGCTGGACTTCTCCGCCATCGTCAACGACATCCGCCGACGTGCGAACGAGGAGAACGCGTGAGTGACTTCGAGACCATCCTGCTCGAGCGCAAGGGCAGGGTCGGCGTCATCACGCTGAACCGGCCGAAGGCGCTCAATGCGCTCAACGCCCAGCTGATGGGCGAGGTCGTGGCCGCGGTCGTCGACCTCGAGCGCGATCCGGAGATCGGCGCGATCCTCATCACCGGGTCCGAGCGGGCCTTCGCCGCGGGCGCCGACATCAAGGAGATGGCGCCGAAGTCGTACATGGACATGTACCTCGACGACTGGTTCGCGGCGTGGGATCGCCTCGCCTCGGCCCGCAAGCCCACCATCGCCGCGGTCGCAGGCTATGCGCTTGGCGGCGGCTGCGAGCTGGCCATGCTCTGCGACATCATCCTCGCCGCGGACAACGCCAAGTTCGGCCAGCCGGAGATCAAGCTCGGGGTGATCCCGGGAATTGGTGGCTCGCAACGGTTGACCCGCGCCGTCGGCAAGGCGAAGGCGATGGACCTGTGCCTGACCGGACGCAACATGGACGCGGAGGAGGCCGAGCGCGCGGGCCTGGTCTCGCGGATCGTGCCCGCGGCTGACCTGCTGACCGAGGCCATGGCGACGGCGACGACGATCGCCGAGATGTCGCTGCCCATCGCGATGATGGCCAAGGAGAGCGTGAACCGGTCCTTCGAGTCCACCCTCGCCGAAGGGGTCCGCTTCGAGCGCAGGGTGTTCCACTCGACGTTCGCGACCGCGGACCAGAAGGAAGGCATGGCGGCTTTCGTGGACAAGCGGGCGCCGAAGTTCACCAACAGCTAGCCGGTGAAGCCGGGCTTCACCAGCCGCTGAGCGCCGGACCTCGGCGTGAGGACGGCATGCCGGTGGCGGCGGCGAGGAGCACCGCTCCTCGCCCCGCCACCGAGGCCGGTTCCGGCGGCATGACCACCGGGATCCGCATCAGGGCCTCCAGGCGTGGGCCAAGGGACGGGGTGTGTGCGCCGCCCCCGAGCAGCACGATCGACAACGGGGTGGTGCCCGATTCACGGATCATGCTGCGCAGCACCGTGCTCGAGTGGGCGACGGCGTCCGCGGCCAGTCCCGCCAGATCGTTGTTCGTCAGGACCTGGCAGGCGCCGGTCTCGGGATCCTTGGCCGTGACGATCCGCTCGAACCCGAGCTGCTCCTTGAGATCGCGGCACGCCGCCTGCTCGAGCCGGATCCCGCGGCCCGCCAGGTGCTCCTGCACCAGCCGGTCGAACTGGTCCCCGCCGACCACCGCGCTGCGGCGCGAGGCCAGCACCTCACCGGACACCGTGTCCGCCACGCAGGCGGCCAGTCCCGAGCTCCCCACGTCGTAGAGCAGGACCGAGCCGCGGCGCGGCAGCCGGCCCGTGAACCTGAGATACCGCAACTGGGCGGAGGTTTCGGGAACCACCCGCACGTGCTGCCGGGTGGTCGCGGCGGTGGCGCTCTCCACCACGTCGGGGTCGATGCCGGTGCGCAGGGTCACCGCGGTCGCACCGATGAACGCGGCCTGCTCTACGGCGGTGGCGCGCAGGGTGCGGATCGCGGAGATGACCGGCTCACCGATGGTCGTGCCGGGGCGCCGCCGAACGTCGCAGCGCGCCACCGGTTCGTGATGCGGTCGATCCGAGAGCGCCAGCACCGCGCGCGCTCCACTAGCGCCCGCCGACACGCCAAGAACCAGCACCAACGTCGCACTCCTTGCTCGCTGATCAGCTCACCACTTGGTGGGTGCGTCCCCGGTGTCGAAGTCGCCCGCGCTACGGCGGAGCTCCGCGAGAATCCGCACGAGGGTGTCGAGCTTATCGGCGGACAATCCGGGTTGAGCGAAGACCTGGGTGTTGAGCTGTTCGGTGGCCGTGAGAGCCAAATCGCGGCCGGCCTGGGTGATTTCGATCAGAGTAGCGCGACGGTCGCTCGGATGCGGAACTCTGCGAACGAGTTTCGCGGATTCGAGCCGATCGACGGCGTTGGTGACGCTGGTCGGGTGCACCTGGAGGCGGGCGCTGGCCTTCGCCATCGGCAGGGCGCCGGTCCGGGTGAAGGTGAGCAGCGTCAGCAGTTCGTACCGCGAGAAGGTGAGTCCGGTCGGCTTGAGCACCTCTTCGACCCGGGCCATCATGATCTGCTGCGCGCGCATCAGCGAGGTGACCGCGGCCATCCCGTCCGCGACATCGCCCCAGCCGTGCTCCTCCCATTGGCGGTGGGCCTCCTCGATCGGATCGAGTGGCAAAGGTGACGAAGGCGGCATTCCGCCATCATCCCATGCCGACCGCCACCTGCAGGTATCTCATGGCGCCGTCGGCGCCAGGTGGCCAGTCAGGCGGTCGGCCCGCAACCGCAACAGGTCGTCGGCGCGTTCGGGATGGGTGTAGATCCAGAACCGTCCCGCGGCCAGTCCCTCGAACATCGTGTCCGCGGCCTGCTCTGGGGTCACCCCGTTCTCGCGGAGGAAGGACTCCATCCGGTCCCGGGTGGCTGCGCCGGCCGAACCGTCCGACCCGGCGGACTCGTAGATCGCGGTGTGTACCGGGCCGGGCAGGAGCGCCGCGACCGTGATCGGCGCCCGCTCGGCGGCGAGTTCGATTGCCAGGCACTCCGTCATGGCCAGGGTCGCGTGCTTGCTGGCGCAGTAGGCGGCCTGGGTGGGGACGGTGGTGACGGCCCCGATCGAGGCGGTGTTGACGATGTGTGCGGGCCCGCCCGCCGCGAGCATCCGCGGGACGAAGGCGCGGATTCCGTGGAAGACGCCGGTGACGTTGACGCCGAGGACGCGGTCGAATCGCTCAGGGTCGAGCTCCCACAGTCGTCCGGTGCTGTCGATGCCCGCGTTGTTGACCAGCAGGCGCACCGATCCGAACCGGTCGACGGTCGTCGCGGCCAGGCGTTCGAGGTCATCGGGGGCGGTCACGTCGCAGCGCACGGCGAGTGCCTCGCCTCCGGCAGCGGCGATCTCGCGCGCGACCTCGTCGAGCCGGGCGCCGTCGAAGTCGGCCAGTGCCACGCGCATCCCGAGCCCGGCGGCCCGGCGGGCGATCGCCGCGCCGATGCCGGAGGCCGCCCCCGTGACGACCGCGGTGGTGCCCGCCAGGTCCCGCAAGTCGAATGCAGTCATGACCGCACCGTAGGAGCCCGGGTGCGGCCGGGCACCACCGCTTCCCTGTCAGCGGGAGTCGACCGCGGGGGCGGCCGACCCGTCGCGGTAGCGTCGGCGGCGAAGGAGAGAGTCTTGACGCAGCCGCACACACCCTGGCGCCAGCACCTGCTGATCCACATGGTGTTCTTCCTGATGGGGGCCGAACTCTTCCTGGCATCCCCACTGCTGCCGACCATGTCGGCGGACTTCGGCACCACCGTCACCGCGACCGCATGGGTGGTCACCACGTTCGGGGTGTCGTATGCGATCGCCAGCCCGCTGCTCGGGGCGCTCACCGAGCACCTGCCGCGCAGGCGGGTGATCCTCGCCGGGCTCGGGGTGTTCGCGACGGGGGAGACGCTGTGCGCGCTGGCCCCGAATCTCGGCTGGCTGCTCGCGGCCAGGGCGATCGCAGGCGTGGGCGGGGCGCTGATCGGGCCCGCGATGTGGGCGTACCTGGCGGAGACCGCGGTGCCGTTGGAGCGGGGCAGGGCGATCGCGCGCGGCGCCGCGGCGTATGCGGGCGGCCAGATCGTCGGGGTGCCGCTGGCGACGTTCGTGGCGGCCGGGTCGAGCTGGCGGCTCGCCTTCGCCGCCGTCGCGGCCGGCCTGATGGTGGCGGGCACGCTGATCGCGCTGCGGCTGCGGGAATCGGCGCGCGCCATCAGGATCCACGACCGGGGCGCGTGGGCGGCGCTGCGGTCGTCCTTCGCGCTGTGGCGGGGCGGGGTGTTCCGGTTGATCATGGCGGGCAACTTCTTCGTCCAGGCCGCGCGGCTGGGGACCTACGCCTACGCGGGCGCGCTGTTCGCGACGAAGTTCGGATTCGCGACCGGCGTGCTGGGCCTCGTCGGCGCCCTCGTCGGTCTCGGCTCGCTGATCGGCTCGCTCGTGGCCGGGCCGCTGGTGGATCGCTGGCGCTCGCGCGGGCGGCGGGAGCCGCTGCTCTGCGTCGGCTGGGGGTTGGTCCTCGCGGCGGCCCTCGGCGTCGCGACCACAGCCGACAGCTGGCAGCTGTGCCTGGCGGGCTTCGTGACCGCCTTCTTCGCGGGCACCGCCTTCTTCAGCACCGCACAGGTGTACCTGACCACCGTGATGGCGGAGCGCCGCGCGCCCGCGGTGTCCTGGAACAACTCGGTGCTCTACATCGGCACGGGCGCGGGCACCACCGCGCTGGGCCTGACCACGCTCGGCGGCACCGCGTTCGCGGTCTGCTCGGTCGCCTTCGCGCTTCTGGCCGCGGGGTTCAGCGCGCTCTCGGCGCTGCGACGCCCGAGCCTGGCGGACTAAGAATCACGCTGAGCCGAACCCTGGTCGGATCGTCCCCGTGTCGGCAGAGTGTCCTATCGATGCGGGTGTGACTGAGTGGCTAGGTACCGGCCTGCAAAGCCGTCAACACGGGTTCGATTCCCGTCACTCGCTCAAACGTCGGGGCCGGCCAGCAGGGGCCGGCCCCGACTGGTCTTGCGTGCGCGACGTGGTTCTTCTACCGGTACGGGATCGCTATGGTTTGTTCCGTGGCCCTACTAGTTCACCTGACGCCCGAGAAGAACGCTCGGCGAATCCGCCGTTCGGGCATCATCCCCGCGCGTGGCTCGGGGCGCGGAGTGTTCTGTATGCCGGTGCTGCCGTCCTATGTGCTGTCGCATCAATGGTTGCGCGAGCTGCGCCGCGGCGGGCAGCGACTGATCGTCGCGGTGCATTTCCGGATACCCGACGACGAACCTGTTCTTGTCGGACACTACTCAGACGCCAGCATAGAAATGACTGCCGCCGAGGCTGTTTCGATGATTCTCCACGCCGAGGACGCGCGCGGATACCAGATCGTCGTACCTCGTTCGATCGCCCCCGCCGAGCTGCATCGGGTTCGGCACGTACGGCAGGTGACGGGGTGGCGGTATCACCCGGACGCACACGGTCGTCCGCCCTGCGCCTGTCCGGCATGCCTGGGACGTGGAGAATTCAAGGCCGCCGACCTTCGCCGCCGGTTCCCCATCGAACCCCCGGAGCTCACGAAGCCTCAACTACTGGACCAACTACGTAACGCGGACGATGATGACGAGCTGATCGACGCTCTCTGCGGCTTGGCCCGTCGTAGTCGTGGCGATGTCGCCGATATCGTGCCCCTGCTCGACCATGCCAACCCCGAGGTCCGTTACGCACTCGCGTTGGCACTGCGCAGTTACCGTGGCAGCGAGGTCCGCGGACTGCTGGCCCGCTTGGCTGCCGATCCCGATCCTGAAGTGCGCGAGGCGGCGGCGACGCGCCCGTAGCAACTGGCCACCTGGATCCTCTGGACGGAAGAGACCATTTGGAACGTTTCGGATGGACGGCCGTCTAGCATCGGTCGGCGTGACCGTTAGCGCCGTAGACGAACGACCGCAGCCCAGCCGACCGGACCCGGCAGGGGTGGCCCGCGGGGAGGTCGGTCGGGTTCGCCTCGTCGCGGTGGTGTCGTCCGTCCTCGCGATCCTGGCCGCGCTGTCGGTGCCGTTCCTCCCGGTGCAGCAGGAAAGCGCGAGTCTGTCCTGGCCGCAAGCTGACTCGATCACCAGCGTCGACGCTCCGCTGGTGTCGTACGCACCCCTCGAATTCGACGCGACCATCCCCGCCGCCGCGGCGGCGCAGCTGTCCGACACCGGCGGCGTCGTGGTCTCGACCGCCCCGGTCGGGGCGGCGGACGCGGCCCGCTACGGCGTTGTCGCCCGGGTCAGCCCGGGGGCCGACGGCGGGCCCGCGCGGTTCGAGATCGTCCAGCGCGACCACACCCTGCTGTCGATCCCGGTCGACGAGCTCGACGGGCGTTCGGTCACCGTCACATCGAACTCGGAGCGGACCACCACAGCGCTCGAGGGCAGCGACCCGACCACCCTCGCGGGCGACTTCCGGCCGCAGATGGTCGGTGTGTTCAGTGAACTCCGGGGTGCCGTTCCCACGGGTCTGGCGGTGCACGCGGACCTCGATACCCGGTTCACCTCGACGCCCTCGGCGATCAAGCTCGTCGCGATGATCGTCGCGGCTCTCGCGACCGCCGTCGCCCTCGTCGGCCTGCACCGCATCGACGGCCTCGACGGTCGCCGGGCCCGCCGGTTCCTGCCCGCGCGCTGGTGGAGGTTCCGCCCGATCGACGCGGTGGTGATCGGAACGCTGCTGCTGTGGCATTTCATCGGCGCCACCACCTCCGACGACGGCTACCAGTTCACGATGGCCAGGACGTCGCTCGAGTCGGGCTACATGGCCAACTACTTCCGCTGGTTCGGTGTCCCAGAGACGCCGTTCGGCACCCCGTACTACGACCTGCTCGCGCTGCTGACGAAGGTGTCCACGGCCAGCCTGTGGGTCCGGCTCCCTGCCCTGATCGCGGGGATCGTGTGCTGGCTGGTGATCAGCCGCGAGGTGGCCCCGCGCCTCGGTGCCGCGGTCCGCAACAACCGGGTGGCGTTGTGGACCGGCGGACTGGTGTTCCTCGCGTTCTGGCTGCCCTACAACAACGGCCTGCGGCCCGAGCCGATCGTCGCCACCGGTGTGCTGCTGACCTGGTGCTCGGTCGAACGCGCCATCGCGACAAGGCGCCTGCTCCCCGCCGCCGTCGCCGTGCTGGTCGGCGCGCTCACGGTGACCGTCGGGCCCTCCGGGATCATCTGCTTCGGCGCGCTGATCGCAGGCGCCCGGCCGGTGCTGGCGATCGTCGCCGCGCGCGCCAAGAGCGTCGGCTACCTCGCCGTACTGGGCCCGATCGTCGCGGCGGGCCTGGTCATCCTGATCGCCATGTTCGCGGACCAGACCCTCGCCGGTGCCCTCGAGATGCAGCGCGTGCACGCGATCCCGCCGACCAACGCGTGGTTCGAGGAGTACAAGCGGTACGACTGGCTGTTCATGATCAACGCCGACGGGTCCCTGGCCCGACGGTTCGGGGTGTTCGTGATGGTGCTCTCGATCGTGGCGAGCCTCGTGGTGATGCTGCGCCGCGGCGGGCGGATCCCGGGAACCGCGGCGGGCCCGTCCCGCCGGATCATCGGCATCACGATCGCCGCGATGGTGCTGATGATGTTCACGCCAACGAAGTGGACGCACCATTTCGGGATCTACGCCGGCCTGGCCGGTTCGCTCGCCGTGCTGACCGCCGTCGCCGTCGGCCCGCTGGTGTTGAGGTCGCGGCGCAACCGGGCACTGTTCGCGGCCGCGGTGCTGTTCGTCCTCGCGCTCGCCTTCACCAGCAGCAACAGCTGGTGGTACATCTCGGCCTGGGGCGTCCCTTTCTGGGACAAGCCGGTGATGATCGCCGGGTTCGGCGCGGGCACCATCCTGCTTGCCGCCACGGTGGTGATGCTGCTCGTGGCGGCCTGGTGCTTCGTCCGGGAACCACACGAGGACCGGTCGGCGTCTCCCCGCAGGCCGTGGTCGATTCCCCCGCTGACGGTCGCGGCCGGGGCCATGGTCGTGTTCTTCGTGCTCTCGATGACCAAGGGCGCGATCGCCCAGTACCCGTCCTTCTCTGTCGCAAAATCCAACATCGGTGCCCTCGCCGGACACGCCTGTGGCCTGGCCGAGGACGTACTGGTCGAGACCGACACCAACGCCTCCATGCTGCAACCGCTCACCACCACACCGGTGAACGCGTTCGCAGCGCAGAGCGCCGGATTCACCCCGAACGGGGTGGCCGGCGACCTGACCTCCGACGAGAAGGCCGCCTCCGAGGGCATGGCCACCTCCCTCGACAACGAGGACTCCAAGTCCAGCAACGCCGCCGGCACCGCAGGCGGACAGGGCGCCTCCGGCATCAACGGCAGTTCCGTCGCGCTGCCCTTCGGTCTGGACCCGGCCCGGACGCCGGTCCTCGGCAGCTACGGGGCGAAGGGCCCGGCGTCGCTGACCTCGGACTGGTACGCCCTGCCCACCGAGGGTGACCTCGTCTCGATGTCCGTCGCGGGCCGGGTGTACTCGGTGAACTCGGACGGGATCGAGACCCCGGGTGCCCGCGTCGACCTCGACTACGGCGTGCGCGGGGCGGACGGGACCGTCCAGCAGTTGGGCAGTGCGCTGCCGATCGACATCGGCCCGGCCCCCTCGTGGCGCAACCTCAGGGTGCCGCTCGACCAACTCCCGGCCGAGGCGAATGCCGTCCGGATCGTCGTCGGCGACAGCGACACCGACCCCGATCAGTGGGTCGCCGTCACGCCGCCGCGGGTCCCGCAGACCCAGACCCTCGACGCCCTGCTCGGGTCGACCACACCCACCATGATCGACTGGGAAGTGGCACTGCAGTTCCCGTGCCAGCAGCCGTTCAACCATCGCCTCGGCGTCGCCGAGATCCCTGAATACCGCATCCTCGGGGACCGCCCCGGCGCGGTGATGACGAGCCTGTGGCAGGACCACTTCGGCGGCGGCCCCCTGGGGTGGATCGACCTGACCGCCACCGGCCGCACCCTGCCGACCTACCTGAAGGACGACTGGAGCCAGGACTGGGGCAGCCTGGAGAAGTACACCCGCCGCGACGCGAATTCCGTACCGGCACAACTCGACACCGCGACGGTGCCGCGCTCGGGCACGTGGACTCCGGGGCCGATCAACATCGCCTGGTGACACGGCCGGGGTTCGATTCCCGCCTTCGCTCGACCGTCGGGGCCGGCCATCACTGGTCGGCCCCGACGCGTATGTGCACCAGCAGTGCGGCGAGTGGGTACCTCGCTCACTGCGGCAGTGACAGCATCGACAGATGCGTTAGTGGCTGCTAACGTATTTCTTGTGACTGACCCGTTGACTGCCGCTGCCGAGCCGAACCGGCGACGCATCCTGCAGTTGCTGGCGGGGCACCCGAGGACCGTCAGCGAGGTCGCTGCCGAGTTCCCGGTGACCCGGTCGGCGATCTCCCAGCACCTCCTGGTGTTGGCCGACGCCGGGCTGGTCGAGGCCGAGAAGGTCGGCCGACAACGGATCTACCGAGTCCTGCCGAGTGGGCTGCTCAAGCTGCAGGCCGAGATCGACAAGTTCTGGACCGACGAACTCGACCAACTGGTCGCCGACGCACACACCCTGAGGAGCAAGTCATGAGCTACACGAAGACAGCGGTCCTGCCGGTCAGCCCTGACGAGGCGTTCGCACTGATCACCGAGCCGGAGCGGTTGCGCCGCTGGCTGACCGTCTCGGCGGTGGTCGATCTGCGCGCGGGCGGCTCCTACCGGTGGACGGTCACCCCGGGTCACATCGCGGCGGGCACCTTCCGTGAGGTCGATCCCGGCCGCCGGATCGTGTTCGGGTGGGGCTGGGACGGCAATGCCGACCTGCCATACGACGCGTCCACGGTGACCGTGACGGTGGAGCCCGCGGACGCCGGTTCGCTGGTGACGTTGGTACACGAGGGGCTCACCGAGGAGCAGGCGAAGTCTCATGCCGAGGGCTGGGATCACCACTTCGAGCGTCTCGAGCGCCTGGCAACCACCGGCGATGTGGGCCCCGACGAATGGGCCTACGCGCCGGAGAACCTCACCCCCGTGGTGGCGGCGGAGGCGGCCTTGGCGGTGCTGCAGCCGATCCTGCGCAATCTGACTGCCGAGGATCGCTCCAAGCCGACGCCGTGTGCGGACTTCACCTGTCACGAGCTCGCCGAGCACCTCTTCACGTCGCTGGTCCAGTTGGGCGCCACGGAAGGCGCCCCCGTGTCGGGATCGCTGGAGAACCGCGTCTCGACCCTCGCCGGCCGGGCCATCGACGCCTGGCACACGGTCGACCTCGACGGCACCGTGCCCGGCCCCGGCGGCTCGCAGATGCCGGCATCGTTCGCCGCCGGCATCCTTCCGCTCGAACTCACCCTCCACGCCTGGGACTTCGCTCAGGCGAGCGGCCAGTCCCTGCACATCTCCGACGAACTCGTCGACTATGTCCGCGGTCTCGCCGAGACGATCGTCCCCGCAGTCCGGGGAACGGCATTCGCCGACGAGGTCACCCCGGCCGGGGACGCCACCCCGATCGATCGGCTCGCGGCGTTCTCCGGGCGTACGCCGATCGCCGCGTGAGAGCGACGAGCCCGGCAGGTGGTCACCTGCCGGGCTCGGGTGTCTGTGGGGTCAGCCGGCGGTCGGCGGCTGATCCACGGTCTGCGCGAGGTAGAGCTGCTCGCCGAGCTTGTCGATCAGCTCGAGCTGGGTCTCGAGATAGTCGACGTGGTCCTCCTCCTCGGCGAGGATCTTCTCGAAGATGCCCGCACTCGTGTGGTCTCCCTTCTCGCGGCACATCGTGATGCCTGGGCGGAGGCGCTGCACGACCTCGACCTCGATCGCCAGGTCGGATTCGAACTGCTCCCGGATGGTCTGTCCGATGCGCAGCGGCAGCAGCCGCTGGTAGTTCGGCAGGGCCTCGAGCATGAGGATCCGGTCGGTGAGCAGCTCCGCGTGCTGCATCTCCTCGAAGGACTCCTCTCGCGTCTTTTCCGCGAGCTTGGTCAGGCCCCAATTGGCCTGCATCTTCGAGTGCAGGAAGTACTGATTGATCGCTGTGAGTTCACTGGTCAACTGCTCGTTCAGAAGAGCAATGACCTCGTCGTCGCCGCGCATGACACCTCCGGTGGGGGTGGGCTGGACACTAGAGTCAGCCTAACCCTCACCGGGTGAATTCACTCGGTGTATTTGTGCACGAATCGCAACTAGGCGCTGATCGGTTCTGCCTCGCATTCGACGACGGTGGCGTAGTGCTGTTCGATCATCGACTTGATCCGGTCGCGGCACATGCCGCAGCCCCGCCCGCGCCCCGCGCCGCAACCCAGCGCGACGTGCTTGGCGGTGCGAGCCCCCGCAGAGATGCATTGCTGCACGTGTTCTTCGGTGGCTGCTTCGCAAACGCAGACGTACATGTCGAGATCCTCCAGCCCTGCTTCCTCAGGGAAGGCTACACTAAGGATCGTCCAATGAAAAGGGTAGGCTACCCCAACTTTTTGATCTTGATCGTGGGCCGATCGCGGCCCGCGGGCGCACCCACGGGTGTACGTTGCTGAGGCAATCCTCATCGGGGATTCCCCGATGGTCGCAGCGGCCGAAGGGCACCGTCATGACAGCAGGATGGAAGACGATCGCGGGCGCGATGTTTCTGGCATCGACGCTGGTGGGGTTGACCGCCTGCTCGAACGACTCGGACACCTCGAATGAGCCCGAGCAGATCACCGTCTACAACGCCCAGCACGAATCGCTCACCCAGGAATGGGTCGACGAGTTCACCGCCCAGTCCGGGATCAAGGTGAACCTGCGCAACGGCGACGACACCGAGCTCGGCAATCAGATCGTCGCCGAGGGTGGGGCGTCCCCTGCCGATGTGTTCCTCACCGAGAACTCGCCCGCGATGGCGCTCGTCGAGACCGCGGGGTTGTTCGCCGACCTCGATCCCGACACGCTCGCGCAGGTGCCCCAGCAGTATCGGCCGTCCACCGGGAAGTGGACGGGGATCGCGGCGCGCTCGACGGTCTTCGTCTACAACAAGGACAAGCTGCCGCAGGACCAGCTGCCGAAGTCGCTGCTCGACCTGCAGGACCCGAGCTGGAAGGGGCGCTGGGCCGCCTCGCCGTCGGGGGCCGACTTCCAGGCCATCGTCAGCGCGCTGCTCGAGCTCAAGGGGGAGGACGCGACGCGGGCATGGCTGGCGGGTATGAAGGAGAACGCCGTCCCCTACAAGGGCAACAGCGCCGTGATGAAGGCCGTCAACGCGGGGGAAGTGCCCGGCGGGGTCATCTACCACTACTACTGGTTCGGCGACCAGGCCAAGACGGGCGAGAACAGCGCCAACACCGCACTGCACTACTTCAAGAACGAGGATCCGGGCGCGTTCGTCAGCGTGTCCGGCGGCGGCGTGCTCGAGTCGAGCAACAAAGCCGTTGCCGCGCAGCAGTTCCTGAGGTTCGTGACCGGCAAGGCCGGCCAGGAGATCCTGCAGAAGGGCGATTCGTTCGAGTACGCGGTGGGCAGCAACGTCCCGTCGAATCCGGCGCTGGTGCCGCTCGCGGACCTGCAGGCTCCGACCGTCGATCCGTCGAAACTCAACAGCCAGAAGGTCACCCAGTTGATGACCGAGGCCGGCCTCCTCTAGCGCGATGATCGCGCCCACGCTCGTGCGCCCCCGATCCGGGGGGTCGGAGCGACGGCGGGTGCCGCCGGTCGTCGCGGCGGTGGTCACGGTGCTGGTGGCGGTCACCCTCATCCCGCTCGGCTATGTCATCGCCACCACCATCGCCACCGGCTGGGAAACGGCCTCCGCGTTGATCTTCCGGCCCCGGGTCGGGGAGCTGCTGCGCAATACCGTCGCGCTCGTGGTCATCACCGTTCCCGTCTGTATGACCCTCGGGGTCGGCGCCGCGTGGATCGTCGAGCGCACCACGGTGTTCGGGCACCGATACTGGGCCCCGATCCTGGCCGCGCCGCTCGCGGTGCCCGCGTTCGTGAACAGCTACGCGTGGGTGAGCGTGATCCCGTCCCTGCACGGGCTGTGGTCCGGGGTGCTGGTCGCCACGCTGTCCTACTTCCCGCTGGTCGCGCTGCCTGTCGCCGCGACCCTGCGTCGGCTCGACCCTGGCATCGAGGAGTCGGCGGGCGCGCTCGGGGCCGGTCCGTACCGCGTCTTCTTCCGGATCGTCGTGCCGCAGTTGCGGCTGCCGATCCTCGGCGGGGGACTGCTGATCGGGCTGCACCTGCTGGCCGAGTACGGGGCGTTCGCGATGCTCCGCTTCGACACCTTCACCACGGCGATATTCGAGCAGTTCCAGTCCACCTTCAACGGTGCGGCAGGCAGCATGCTCGCGAGCGTGCTGGTGCTGTGCTGCCTCGTCCTGCTCGTCGCCGAGGCCGCGGCAAGGGGCTCGGCCCGGTATGCGCGGGTGGGTTCGGGTGCGCCCCGTCGGCCGGACCGGATCCGGTTGCGGTGGAGCGCGGTTCCCGCCGCGCTCGGGCTGGTGGCGCTGACCGTCGCGGCCCTCGGCGTCCCGCTGTGGACCATCGCGCGCTGGCTGCGGATCGGTGGCACGGATGTCTGGCGGACGGGGACGCTGTGGCCCGCGTTCGCCCAGACCCTCGCCCTCGGGCTGCTCGGCGCGGCGGTGACCACCGCGCTGGCGTTCCCCGTGGCCTGGATCGCGGTGCGGCGACCGGGGGTGTTCAGCAGGATGGTGGAGGGCTGCAACTACGTGACGAGTTCGCTGCCGGGGATCGTCACCGCGCTCGCACTGATCACCGTCACCATTCGCTACGCGAACCCGCTCTATCAGACCGTCATCGTGCTGATCACCGCATACGTGCTGATGTTCCTGCCGCGGGCGCTGGTGTCGCTGCGCTCGGGCCTGGCGCAGGTCCCGGTCGGGCTCGAGGAGGCGTCGGCCGCGCTCGGACGCTCGCAGGCGAGCACCTTCGTGCGGGTGACGCTGCGCCTGACCGCGCCCGCGGCCGCGGCGGGCGCCGCGCTGGTGTTCATGGCGATCGTGACGGAACTGACCGCCACGCTGTTGCTCGCGCCGATCGGGACGCGGACCCTCTCGACCCGATTCTGGTCGCTGACCAGCGAACTCGACTACGCCGCCGCCGCGCCCTTCGCGCTGGCGATGATCCTGCTGGCGTTGCCCATGACCTACCTGCTGATGCGGCAGTCCCAGAAGGCGGCCGGGCTGTGAGCGAGGTGGAGATCGAATCCCTGTCGAAGTCGTACGGCCCGATCGAGGTCCTGGACGCGGTGACCCTCCGGGTCGAGCGCGGCACCACCACCGCGGTCGTCGGCTCGTCGGGTTGTGGGAAGACCACCCTGCTGCGGGTCGTCGCGGGGTTCGACAGCCCCGACGCCGGGACGGTGTCCATCGCCGGGGCCCTGGTCGCGCGGCCCGGTCGGGTGGTGCCCCCGCACCGGCGGCGGGTCGGCTACGTGGCGCAGGACGGGGCGCTGTTCCCACATCTCAGCGTCGCGGGGAACATCGGGTTCGGCCTGCGCGGCACGCGATCGGGGGACCGGGCGCGGTCCGGCAGGCGGGTCGCGCAGCTGCTGGAGATGGTCTCGCTCGACGAGTCCTATGCGCGGCGGCGGCCGCACGAGTTGTCCGGCGGCCAGCAGCAGCGGGTGGCGCTGGCCCGCGCGCTCGCCCGCGAGCCCGAGGTGATGCTGCTCGACGAGCCGTTCAGCGCCCTGGACGCCGGCCTGCGCGCCTCGACCCGGAAGTCGGTGGCGCAGACGCTCGACGCGGCGGGGGTGACGACGATCCTGGTGACCCACGATCAGGAGGAGGCCCTCTCCTTCGCCGGGCAGGTCGCGGTGATGCGGGCGGGCCGGTTCACCCAGGTCGGTGCGCCGGAGCAGGTGTACCACCGTCCGGTGGACATCTTCACCGCCGAGTTCCTCGGCGAGTGCGTCCTGCTGCCCGCCGTCGTGGCCGGCGGCATCGCGGATTGCGCCCTCGGCCGTATCCCGGTGCGGGCGAACGCGTTCGAGGGGCCGGCCCGGATGATGCTACGTCCGGAACAGATCGTGGCCTCGGACCCGGGGGAGGACCCCGACGGGCGCAAGACCGGCACGGTGACGGCGACCGAGTTCCTCGGCACGCAGGCGCTGCTCGACATCACCCTCGATTCCTCACCGACACACATCAGGGTCCGTCAGGCCGGCACCCGCACCCCGGCGGTCGGCTCGCTGGTGGCCATCGAGGTGCTGGGTGAGGCCGAGGTGTTCCCGGTCGCGAACCGCAACGGTTAGGGCGTGGCGGTATCCGGCTGCGCCGCGGCCAGCGCGCGGGCGATCTGCTCGACGTCGAGGCCGGCGGCGGGCAGCAGGTGGTAGAAGGCGCGCTCGCACAGCTCGATCACCTCGACACGGGTCATGGTCGGCTCATCCAGCCAGGACAGGACCACCTCCTCCATGAAGGCCTGCCAGCCCTGCACTGCCGCGTCGACGGCGGGGGTGGTGGGCAGGCCGAGTTCGGCAAGCGCGCGCACGATCCAGTCGGTGAAGGTGCGCCGCATCCCGCGGTAGATCCGGCGCATGCCCTCGTCGCCGCTGCCCGCCAACCGCATCACGGCCAGGTAGCTCGTCGGGTGCGCGACCACCGCGTCGACGAAGGTCTCCACGCCCGCGCGGAGCTGGGCGGACGTCGGCAGCGTCGGGTCGGGCGTCATCCGCTGCTGCAGGGCCTCCGCGCTGGCCTGGAGCACCGCGTTCCGGAAGCCCTGCTTGTTCTTGAAGTAGTGGAACAGCAGCGGTGGAGACACGCCTGCCTCCGCCGCCACCCGGTCCATCGACAGGTCGTCGAAGGACTCGGACTCGAGCATCCGCACCGCGACCTCGAGGATCTGGGCGCGCCGATCGGCGGGGGAGCGAGGGGCAGCGGCCATGCCGAGCACTCTATTGAGTAATGCTCAACCGGTCCATTGACTTCTACTCAACGGGATATGTAACCTCGGGTAACACTTACCCGATGTGAGGAGCGCGACAATGCCCGAGTTCGACATCGTGGTCAACGGCGGCCTGTGGTTCGACGGCACCGGGGCCGGTGGTCAGCGGCGCAATCTCGGGATCCGGGACGGCGTCGTCGTGACGGTCTCCACCTCTGCGCTCCCCGTCGGGCCGGACACCGAGGTCATCGACGCGGCAGGCAAGTGGGTGCTCCCTGGCTTCGTCGACGTGCACACCCACTACGACGCGGAGGCGCTCGTCAGCCCCGGGCTGCCCGAGTCGGTCCGGCACGGCGTCACCACCGTCGTCCTGGGCAATTGCTCGCTCTCGACCGTCTACTCCACCCCGCGCGAGTGCGCGGACCTGTTCAGCCGGGTCGAGGCAGTGCCGCGCGAGTCGGTGCTGCGGATCCTGGAGGAGAACAAGACCTGGCGCGGGCCCGCGGAATACGTCGACGCGCTCAACGCGTTGCCGCTCGGGCCGAACGTCGCCGGCTTCATCGGCCACTCCGACATCCGCACCCACGTCCTCGGCCTCGGCCGCGGCACCGACAAGAAGACCAAGCCCACCGCGGCCGAGCTCGACCGGATGGGCTCGATGCTCACCGAGGCAATCGACGCAGGGTTCCTCGGACTGTCCTCGATGACCAACGCTCTCGACAAGATAGACGGCGATGAATACCGTTCGCGCTCACTGCCGTCGACGTACGCGCGTTGGCGCGAGTTCCGCTTCCTCAACCGGATCCTGCGCGATCGCGGCAAGATCCTGCAGAGCGCGCCGACGATCAACCTGCACCCCAACGTGGCCGCGTTCTTCGTCGAGAGCTCGGCGATCGGGCGGAAGAAGGCGCTCAAGACCTCGCTGCTCTCCGGCGCCGATTCCAAGGCCTACCCGGCGATCGTGTACTTCATGCTGACGGCGGCGCCGCTGCTGAACCGCTTCGCCAAGACGAACTTCCGCTGGCAGCACCTGCCGGTGCCGTTCACCGTGTACGCGGACGGCATCGACCTGGTGGTGTTCGAGGAATTCGGCGCGGGCGCCGCCGCCCTGCACCTCAAGAACGAGGTGGAACGCAATGCGCTGCTCCAGGACGAGGAGTACCGCCGCTGGTTCCGCAAGGACTACGACAACAAGTTCTCACCGCGTATCTGGCACCGCAATTTCTACGACGCGGTCGTCGTCGGGTGCCCCGACGAGACCCTGATCGGCAAGACCTTCGGCCGGGTGGGCGACGAGAGGGGGGTCCACCCGGTCGATGCGTACCTGGACCTGGTGGTGGAGTACGGCAAGAGCTTGAGGTGGCGGACGACGGTCGCGAACCACCGGCCGAAGTTCGCCGACAAGCTGGCCGCCAGCCCGGGCGTGCAGATGGGCTTCGGCGACGCGGGCGCGCACCTGCGCAACATGGCGTTCTACAACTACCCGATCCGACTCCTCAAGCGCGTCAACGACGCCCAGTCCGGGCGCAAGCCGTTCCTCACGATCGAGCGTGCGATCCACCGGCTCACCGGCGAGCTCGCCGACTGGTACGGCATCGACGCGGGCCACCTGCGCGAGGGCGACCGCGCCGATCTCGTGGTGATCGATCCGGCGGGCCTGGACGCCTCGGTCGACGGGCTGTTCGAGGAGGCGGTGCCCGAGTACGGGGGCCTGCGCCGGATGGTGAACCGCAGCGACGCCGCGGCGGTGGCCACCGTCATCAACGGCAGGCTCGTCTACCGGGACGGCGAGTTCACCCCCGGCTTCGGCGTCGAGAAGACCGGGCAGTTCCTGCCCGCGGGCGCCAAGGCGCCGTCGGTGGGTGGACGGGTGCGCACCGGGGCTACCGCGTGAGCAGCGGCCGGATCGCCTCCTTCCGCCGGGACGGGCTGGTCTTCGACGTCCGCGACACCGGACCCCTCGATGGTGTCCCGGTGGTGCTGCTGCACGGCTTCCCGCAGGATTCCCGCTCCTGGGATCGGTTGGCGCCGCTGCTGCACCGGCGCGGCTTCCGGACCCTGGCGCCCGACCTGCGCGAGGCCTCGCCCGGTGCCCGGCCGCGATCTCGCTGGGCCTACCGCAGTTCCCAGCTGACCGCGGACGTGGTCGCCCTGATCGAGCAGGCGGGTGCGGGGCCCGTGCACCTGGTCGGCCACGACTGGGGAGCCGCGGCCGCATGGAGTACCGCGGCGGCCCGCCCCGACCTGGTCCGCACCCTGACGACGCTGTCCGTGCCGCACCCGGCCGCCTTCGTCCAGGCGGTGCTCACCAGCAGTCAGGTGCTCAAGTCCTGGTACATGCTCGCCTTCCAGGTCCCCGTGCTCCCGGAGCTGGTGCTGTCCCGCGGCGCCATGCGCCGGCAGCTGATCGCCACCGGGATGTCGCCCGACGACGCGACCCGCGACGCCGTGCCGATGCGCGAGAAGGCCAGGGCCCGTGGCGGACTGAACTGGTATCGCGGCATGGCCTTCACGACGCCGGGTCGGGCGTCGGCCAGCGTGCGGGTGCCCACCCTGCACGTGTGGAGCGACGGCGACACTGCGATCGGGCCGGTGGGTGCCGCCCTGACGCCGCGGTATGTCGATGCCCCGTACATATTCGAGGTACTCGAGGGGGTCAGCCACTGGATCCCCGACGAGGCGCCGGAGCGGGTGGATGCGCTGCTCGGTGAACACCTGGCGGCATACTCGCAGTAGGCCCCCGACCTCCTGGTCGGGCGGTGACCGAGTGTCGCTACCGTCACACGGCGCTCGGACGGGGCGACTGTGCGCGGCCGGCGCCCGTCCAGGCCCTCAGTAGTGACTCGCTCAGTTGGCGTTCGAGCGTTGCCAGGTGAGGGACGACGCCCTGCGGTTCGAGTGACTCGCGGAGCAATGTGAGGAACCGTGCGGGTGTGACGCCGAACGTCTCGAACAGCTCGGCCGGGCTCGCGCCGCCGAACGGCGCCCATGTGATCGCGAAATCGATCACCCTTCGGGCGTGCGGACTGACGGCGCCGGCTTGCTCGAGGAAGTCGCCCAGTCGACGCCACGCTCGAATTCGCTCGGCGTCGTTACCGTCGCCGGCCGACGGTGGTGCGGGGTGGAGGAATACGTGCTGGTCCTGGTGCATCTGAGCCTCGGCAAATGGGGGACGGTAAGTGATGTGGATCACACTGTTCACGCCCTCGTCCTCGCCGGCGACCGTGGAACTACGGGTATTCCTACCTGTTTCCGGCCGGGCCGGGGATTGCCGGGCGGTAGCGGGTCGATGTACCCGTCGGGTCGGGTCAGTGAATGTCAGGCGATCGCCCTGCGAATTCCGAGTTCTGCGCTCGCGGTGGCACGGGGGCGTGGCTACTGTCCCCGCCATGCACGTCTTGTTCGTCTGCAACGGCAACGTGTGCCGCTCGGCCATCGCCGAGCGCCTCGCAATCGCCATTGCCGCGGAGCTGGAACCCGCCGCGCCCGGTGCGATGCTCAGCGCGGAGAGCGCGGGGACCAGGGCGCTGGTCGGGTTCCCGATGGAGCCGGTCGCGGCCGACGTGCTCCGCGGGCTGGGCGGCGATCCGTCGGGCTTCGTCGCCCGTCGGTTGCGGCCCGAGCTGATCGAACGGGCCGATCTCGTGTTGGCGATGTCGGAGTCCGTGCGCGACGAGGTGGTGCGACAGCTGCCGGAGGCCGCGGATCGGAGCTTCACGCTGCCGGAGGCGCACCGCATCGTGTGGCTGACCGGGGCGCGGACCGTGTACGAGATCGCCGCGGGCCGCGACGACGTCCGGCCCGGCGGCGAGTCGATCAGCGATCCGGTGGGTTTGCGCCGGGAGGCGTTCGAGCGGGTGGGGGAGGAGATCGCGGAGGCGCTGCTGCAGGTGATCCCCGCCCTGCACGCCGGCGGGGTGCCGGAGGTCGCGTGACGGGCGGGGTCGCCTGGAGCCGGGTCACCCGGTGACGCGCTCCCGGGTGCTCGAGCCGTCGATCGGCAGGCCGGCGGACTCCCAGTCCGCGATGCCCTCACGGTACTTGCGCACGTTCGTGTAGCCGAGTTCGCGGAGCCGGTTGGCCACGATCTCGCTGTTGCGGCACGAGGTGTTCGCGCAGTAGGTCACGATCGCCGCATTTCGGTCCGGAAGGACCTGCGCTGCTGTGGATTCCACGTCGGCCTCGATGAGGTTCAGCGCGCCGCGAATGTGTGCCTTGTCGTAGTGGTCGACGGGGAGCGTGTCGAGGAGCACCACGGAGTCGTCGCGGAGCGCGGCGGCCAGTTCGTCGCGCGAGATCAGCTCGGTCATCGTGTCACCTTCCATCGGGTCGCCCGCACTCATGTGCGTGCGTACGCACATTTAATATCAATGTGCGTACGCACGCAACTGATGGGGTGGATCCGGTTAGACTGCCCCGGTGGCAGCGACACGGAATTCCAGGAGGCGTCACCTGGAGACGAGCGCGTGGGGCGCGCTCCTGCAGGTCCATGCGCGGCTGGTTCCCGAGCTCGACGGCGACCTGAAACGCACGACCGGGTTGCCGCTGGCCTGGTACGACGTGCTGCTCGAACTGGCGGGAGCGAGCGGCACCGCGCTACGCATGAGCGACCTCGGGGAGCGGGTGGTGCTCAGTCGTACCCGCGTCAGCCGCCTGGTCGCCGAGATGGAGACCCACGGGCTCGTACAGCGGGACGCGAATCCGGACGATCGAAGGTCGGCGTTCGTGACGATCACCGACGCAGGCAGGCGCCGATACCGTGAGGCCGCGCCGATCTACCTGCGCGGCATCGCGGAGCGCTTCGCGGACAGGCTGGACGACGAGGAACTCCGCGCGATCACGGCTGTGTTGCAGAAGGTCCTCGAGCCGGCAGCCGCCACCGACGACCGAGCCGGGTCCCGGCCGACCTGACCGCCGGTACCCGCCGAATCGGTGGTCGCGGCGCCACCCGTGGACGCCGCGACCACATCCGGTCAGGCTCCGAAGCGTTCCTCGACCTCGGCGGCGGTGAGCCCGAACTCCTCGAGGGTGTACTTGTGGGCGGGCCGCCGGTCACCGGACCGGCTCTCCTCGTGCATCGCCTCCATCGCCTGCTGGGCCTGCGTCGTCAGCGGGAGGTCGAAGCGGGTGTAGATCCCCTCGACGGTGCCGAGCGGGTCGGCGACGAAATCCTGGTAGTCGACGTCGATGAACTGGGCCGGATCGTGCTGGGCCCGTGCGGCGTTGAACTGCTCGAGTCCGCGCGCCCACAGCTCGAGCTGGCTACGGCCGATCACCTCGCCCGTGAACTTGTTGGACCAGCCGGCGGTCGCCTGCTCGGCCAGGCTGCACACGGACGGGATGATCGTGCTCGGCGCGCGGTGGGTCTGCACGATCAGCGCATCGGGGTACACCGCGAGCAGCTCGTCGAGCGCGAACAGGTGGCTCGGGTTCTTCAGCACCCACCGGCGGTCCCGATCCGGCAGGCCGATCAGCTGCAGGTTCTTCTTGTGCCGCGCATAGGCATTGGTCCAGTCCTGCCCCTCGAGCCACTTCGAGTAGGTCGGCAGGTTGGCCAGGCACTCGTAGGACACCGACTTGAAGGTCTGGCGCAGCAGCTGCCAGCACTCCTCGACCTCGGCGGCCGACATGTAGTGCACGCCCATGAACTCGGGGTGCTCGATGTGGTGCTTGCTGAACTGGGCCTCGATGCCCTGGAAGACCGGGTTCGACTCCCAGGTCTCGCGCGGCGGACGCGGCTGCGGCATCTCGGTCAGCCACATCTCCAGGCCCTGGTGCGCGGGATCGACGGTCAGCAGCCGGTGCAGCGCGGTGGTGCCGGTCCTGGGCAACCCGGTCACGAAGATCGGCCGCTCGATCGGCACGTCGGCGTGCTCGGGGTGCTGCTTCCACGCGGCCTCGCTGAGCAGTCGCGCGACCAGGGCCCCGCGCAGGAAGACGCGAGAGATCTTGCTGCCGAACGGCGTCAGGTCCTCGTCGCTCGCGTAGGAGTCGAGCAGGACTCCGAGCGCCTCGGTGTAGTCGTCGGTGCCGAAGTCGGTCAGGCCGGTCATCCGGGTGGCCGAGGCGTGCAAATCCTCGACGGTCCCGACGGTGGTGCGTTCAGTCATGGTGCTTCGGTGGCCCTTCGCCTAGTGGTGGAACTCGCCGCAGTTGACGTCGAGGCACTGGCCGGTGATGGCGCTGGCCATCGAGGAGGCCAGGAAGATCACGGCGTCCGCGATCTCCTCCGTCTCCGGCAGCCGCTTGAGGTCGGTGGCCGCCGCGGTGTGCTCGTAGATCTGCTCGACGGTGATCCCGAACTTCTTCGCCTGGTGCTCGAAGTACTGCTTGAGGGTGTCGCCCCAGATGTAGCCGGGCGCGACCGAGTTGATCCGAATCCCCTTGGGGCCCAGCTCGGTGGCGAGCGATTGCGACATCGCCAGCAGGGCGGACTTGGCCATCTTGTAGCTGCCGTAGCGTTCCTGCGAGTGGCGCAGCACCATCGAGTTGATGTTCACCACCGCGCCCTTGCTCTCCTCGAGGGCGGGGGTGAACAGCTGGGTCAGCCGCAACGCGCCGAGCACGGTCAGTTCGATGCTGTCGCGGATGTGCTGGTAGTCGGTGCGCGCGAGCGGCTTCATCGACGGAACCGAGAATGCGTTGTTCACCAGGACGTCCACCTTGCCGTAGGCGTCGACGCTAGCGGCGACCAGGCCCTCGGCGGAGGCCTGGTCGGTGATGTCGGTTTGCACCGTGACCGCGCGCCTGCCGAGGTCGGTGACCTCCTTGGCCACCTCGTCGAGCCGGGACTGGGTGCGGGCGGCCAGCACCAGGTCGGCCCCGGCGGCGGCGCACCGCAGCGCGAGGGTGCGGCCGAGCGCGGGTCCGACACCCGAGATCACAACGACTTTGTCCTGCAAGAGATTTGTCATGGTCGTACTACCCCAGCATCCGGTTGGCGACGGCGGCCTGGCGCGCGGCGATGCGGGCGGTCCAGTCCTCCGGCGTGATCTTGTTCTGTTCGTGGAAGGGCAGTTTCGCGGCGACCTCGTCGATGCCGACCACCTCGACGGTGGGGCCGTCGGCCGGGGTGAACTCCCGTGAGGTGCGCTGCCAGCGGAACTGCAGGATGCCTCGTGGGTGGCCGACGGTCTCGATCCAGTTGGTGACGCCGGGATTGCGCTCTGAGACCACCATGCGGATCATGCCGTCCGGGTCTGCCTGCGCCTGGGTGTTGTTCAGCGAGGTCTGGTGTCCTGTGTAGTCCAGCGAGATGTACCACATGCTCCCGAGCTGGAAGCCCTGGTAGGGCGCATCGGACTTCGGGACGGTGATGATCATCGCCTGGCCGTCGGCGAGTTCGTAGTGCCCGACCGAGGAGAACTGGGTGGCCAGGCCGCCCGGCGTCAGCCGCGGCTCGGTCATCGTGTTGACCGGCAGCTTGAGGTAGAACCACTCCGGGAACTGCAGCCACGTCTTGACGCGGCTGACCAGGGCCTTGCCGGCGCGGGCGAAGCGCTTCGCCGTCTCCTCGGGCGTCAGCGGGTCGAACGGGACGCCCCTGCGGTCCACGCGCTCGACGCGGATGGTGCCCCGGCGCTGGGACCAGTCGCTGTAGACCTCACGCACCACCAGCTGTGACGCGCCCGGCGCGAGCGTGAAGTGGTTGCGGCGCCCGGCGTTCTTCTCGGCCCATGCCCCGCCCGCGGGCCCGAACCGGACCTCGAAGTTGCCGTCGGCGTCGATGTCGATGTCCCGGTCGTCGAACGCCGATGCGCTGCCGGGCACGTTGGAGTCGGTGTAGTTGCCACTGAGCACCTGGAAGCTGAGGTCGCAGGTGGTGCCCCGGGTTCCGGTCACGACGTACTCGGCGTCGTCGTTGACGCGGGTGCCGAAGTACAGGGTGTCGGGGTTGTCGAGGCCCATCTTCGTGTACGGACCGGTGCCCTGGATGAAGCCCGGATGCGTCTTCTCGGTGGCCCACGCGGCGTGCACGGTGGCCAGGATCCCGCCCGCGAGGTACTGGTAGCCCTCGAGCAGGTCCTGTTCGGACCGGATGTGTGGGGCGGCCTCGACCAGCTTCTCGGCCTCGGCGATGGCCTCGGCCAGGGGTTCTGTCAGCACTCCCGCTCCTCGCGTTCAAGTGGTACAAATATGTACCTAGGTGGTAGACCGGTGATGGTCCGACAATAGAACGTGTTCTAAGGAGTGGTCAATGGCTGAGGAGCAGGACACCGTCGCCGGGCGTCGCTCGCCCCCGACCGAGCGGGTGGTGCAGGTCCTCGACTACCTGGTCGCCCGCCAGGAACAGCGCTTCGGCCTGTCCGAGCTGGCCCGCGCGCTCTCGATCAGCAAGCCGACCTGCCTGGGGATCCTCTCCGCCCTGGTCTCCGGTGGATATCTCACCCGCGATCCGGCGTCGAAGACCTATGGGCTCGGCCCCGCGCTGATCGCCGCCGGGCGGGCGGCGCAGCGGGGCTTCGCGGTCGGCCCGATCGCGCGCACGCACCTCGACCGCCTCGCCGCCGAGTTCGGGGCCGTCTGCACGGCGTCCGCCGTGGTGGGTGACCGGATCATGATCCTCGAGGTGGCCACGCCTGCTGGGATGAAGGGCGGACGGACCGCCGTCAAGGTCGGGCAGGCGTACCCGTTCGCGCCCCCGGTGGGGCTCATGTACGTGCTGTGGAGCGCCGACGACGACCTGAAGGCGTGGCTGAGTCGCGAACCGACGCTGCCGGTGGTGCTCGATCGCGACCTGTTGCGCGAGGTCGTCGAGGACTGCCGCGATGCGGGCTACCTCGTCGAACGGCTGACCCCGATGGGGCGCAGGCTCTTCTCGCTGATGCAGGGCGTCGCCGGGCAGGACCTGCCGTCCGAGATCCGCGAGCTGCTCGGCGAGATGGTCTCGAGCCTGGGTGAGCGGGTGTATCTGGGGCGCGAGCTCGCCGCCGACGCGGAGTATCCCGTGAGCCTGATCGCCGCGCCCGCCTACGACGCCGACGGGCACCAGTCGCTGGTCCTCACCCTGGACGTGGGCTCGTCGATCAGCGGCGCCGAGATCGAACGTCGCGGAAAGGCCCTAGCGGCGGCGGCCGACGCGGTGACGGCGGAGGTGGGTGGGAGATGGCCGGACCGGCGCGCGGATCCGGGTCCGGCGTCGATCGGCGGGGGGATTGACCCGACCTAGAACACGTTCTATTGTCGGCTCAGACTTCAATTTCGAACCGCCCCGGTACAAAAATGTACCGATGGCTCGGACCCCGATCCAGTCGAGGAGCCGCACGTGACAACCCGACACGCACCACCCGCCTACGAGCTGTCCCACCTGGGCGCGCTCGAGGCGGAGGCGGTGCACATCTTCCGTGAGGTGGCCGCCACCTTCGAGCGCCCCGTCCTGTTGTTCTCCGGAGGCAAGGACTCGGTGGTGATGCTGCACGTCGCCGCCAAGGCCTTCTGGCCCGCGCCGCTGCCCTTCGCGGTGATGCACGTCGACACCGGCCACAACTTCGACGAGGTAATCGAATTCCGGGACCACGTGGTCGAGGAGTTCGGCCTCCGCCTCGTGGTCTCGCGGGTGCAGGACGACATCGACGCGGGCCGCGTCACCGAGGAGCAGGGGCCCCGCGCCAGCCGCAACCGGCTGCAGACGCACGCGTTGCTGCGCGGCATCCGCGACAACGAGTTCGACGCGGTCTTCGGCGGTGCCCGCCGCGACGAGGAGAAGGCGCGCGCCAAGGAGCGGGTTTTCAGCTTCCGCGACGAGTTCGGGCAGTGGGATCCGCGCGCGCAGCGGCCCGAGCTGTGGAACCTCTACAACGGCAAGCATCGCAAGGGCGAGCACATCCGGGTGTTCCCGCTGTCGAACTGGACCGAACTCGACATCTGGCAGTACATCCTCGAGGAGCAGATCGAGCTGCCCGCCATCTACTACGCACATCGCCGCCAGGTGGTGCCGCGCGACGGAATGCTGCTGGCGCACACCAGGTTCCTGACGCTGCTCCCGGGGGAGGAGCCGTACGAGGAGCTCGTCCGGTTCCGGACCGTCGGCGACGCCACCTGCACCGGATGCGTGGAGTCCTCGGCGGCCACCCCGGCCGCCGTCGTCACCGAGGTGGCGGCCAGTCGCATCACCGAGCGCGGGGCCACCCGCGCCGACGACCGGATCTCCGAGGCCGGGATGGAAGACCGCAAGAAGGAGGGGTACTTCTGATGTCGCAGTCCCACCACGCCCTGCAGCTGCTTCGCGTCGCCACCGCGGGCAGCGTCGACGACGGCAAGTCGACCCTGATCGGGCGGCTGCTCTACGACTCCAAGTCGATCTTCGAGGATCAGCTCGAGGCGGTCGAGCGCAGCAGCCGCGAGCGCGGCGACGAGTACGCCAACCTCGCCCTGCTCACCGACGGGCTGCGCGCCGAGCGGGAACAGGGCATCACCATCGACGTCGCGCACCGCTACTTCGCGACCCCGCACCGCAAGTTCATCATCGCCGACACCCCCGGTCACGAGCAGTACACCCGCAACATGGTCACCGGGGCCTCCACCGCGGACCTCGCGTTGATCCTGGTCGACGCGCGCAAGGGCGTGCTGGAGCAGACCCGCAGGCATGCCTTCCTGTCCACCCTGCTCGGGATCCCGCACCTGGTGCTGTGCGTGAACAAGATGGACCTGGTCGACTGGTCGCAGGAGCGCTTCGAGGAGATCAAGGAGGAGTTCCGGCAGTTCGCGATCAAGCTCGACGTGCACGACCTGACGTTCATCCCCGTCTCCGCGCTCAAGGGCGACAACATCGTCACCCGCACCGAGAACATGCCCTGGTACGAGGGCTCGTCGCTGCTGCACCACCTCGAGGACGTGCACATCGCCTCGGACCGCAATCTCATCGACGCGCGGTTCCCGGTGCAGTACGTGATCCGGCCGCAGCGTCAGACCGACGCCGAGCTGCACGACTTCCGCGGCTACGCGGGCACCGTCGCCAGCGGCGTGTTCAAGCCCGGCGACGAGGTCGTCGTGCTGCCCTCGGGCTTCACCTCCACGGTCGAGGCCATCTTCGGTCCAGGCGGCACCGTGATCGAGGAGGCGTTCGCGCCGTCCGCGGTGACGATCTCGCTGGCTGACAACCTGGATGTCAGCCGCGGCGACGTGCTCTGCAGGCCGAACAACCGCCCGCAGGTCGGCCAGGAGATCGACGCGATGGTCTGTTGGCTCACCGAACAGTCCTCGCTCTCCGAGAACGCCCGGTACACCCTGCTGCACACCACCAAGTCCACCAAGGCGCAGGTGGTCCGGCTCGACTACCGGCTCGACGTCAACACCCTGCACCGGGACGAAGTCGCGCAGTCGTTGTCGCTCAACGAGATCGGCCGGATCCAGCTGAAGACACAGCAGCCGCTGCTGTTCGACCCGTACCGTCGCAGCCGGGTGACCGGCAGCTTCATCCTGGTCGACGAGTCGACCGGCAACACCGTCGCGGCCGGCATGATCCTCGGGCCCACGCTCAAGGAGTCGAAGGTCGTCTGGCACGCCGCGTCGGTCTCCCGTGCCGAGCGCGCCACCAAGGGCGCGACGGTGTGGCTGACCGGGCTGTCCGCGTCCGGGAAGTCCACGGTCGCCGTCGAACTCGAGCGACGGCTGGTGGCCTCCGGCGTGCCCGCCTACCGACTGGACGGGGACAACCTGCGGCACGGGCTCAATTCCGACCTGGGCTTCGGTGCCGCGGACCGGGCCGAGAACGTCCGGCGGGTGGGCGAGGTCGCCCAGCTGCTCGCGGATGCGGGGATGGTCGCGGTCGCCTCGCTGATCAGTCCGTATCGCGAGGACCGGGATCGGGTGCGGGCCCAGCACATCGCGGCAGGCCTGCCGTTCATCGAGGTGTTCATCGACACCCCGATCGAGCAGTGCGAGGCCCGCGACCCGAAGGGCATGTACGCCAAGGCGAGGGCGGGCGAGATCACCGGCTTCACCGGAGTCGACGACCCGTACGAGGCGCCGACCGACGCCGAACTGGTGCTGCGACCCGAGGACGGCGATCCCGTCGCCCAGGCCGCCACGATCATGGAGTATCTGAACCTATGACGACCGATGCCGCGCTCGCCGGCGAACTGGCCACCCGTGCGGGCGAACTCCTCCTGGAGCTGAGGAACCGCGAGCTGGGCGAGGCCCCGCTCGAGAAGACGCAGGCGCGTGAGCTCGGGCGCAGGGGCGACAAGGAGGCGAACACGCTGCTGCTGGGGCTGCTCGGGGAGCGGCGTCCGGGCGACGCCGTGCTGTCCGAGGAGTCCGCGGATGACCGTGCCCGCCTGGACAATCCGCGGGTGTGGATCATCGATCCGCTGGACGGCTCGCGGGAGTACGGTCTGCCGGGACGTCCGGACTGGGCCGTGCACGTCGCGCTGTGGGAACGCGGCGCGGGGATCACGGCGGCCGCCGTCGCCCAGCCCGCGCTTGGTGAGGTCTACGTGAGCGGGTCGGCACGACCGGCGGACCCGGCGGGGCGGGCCCGCCCCCGTCTCGAGTCGACGACGCGGCCGCGGCCGCGAATAGTGGTCAGCGACAGCCGCCCTCCCGAATTCATCGGGGCGCTCGCCGAGCGGGTCGGCGCCGACGTCGCGCCGATGGGCTCGGCCGGTGCCAAGGCGATGGCGGTGCTGCGCGGCGAGGCCGATGCCTATGTGCACGCCGGTGGCCAGTGGGAGTGGGATTCGGCGGCCCCCGTCGGGGTCGCGCAGGCGGCCGGTCTGCACTGCTCGCGGATCGACGGGACACCGCTGGTCTACAACGAGGCGCACCCCTACCTGCCGGACCTCGTCATCTGCAGGCCCGAGCTGGCCCGGCCGCTGCTGGACGGGATCGCCGCGCTGACCGGTGCGCCCGCCGACAGTCCCCGGGTGGCGATGGCGCGCGAGTACCTCAGCAGCCTGGTCACCCACGACGCGAGCAAGGTGCGGCTGGCGGCGGACTGCTTCCGGGTCGAGAACGGCCAGCGGACGGGCGATTCCGGGCCGGAGATCGTCGCCGAGCTGGAGCACGGCGACCAGTACAAGCCGATCACCGGCATCCGGGACCTGGAGTTCCGGGAATGGGGGCCGAACGTGGTGGCCCGCTTCCTGCTCGACATGGGTGCGGGCGAGCACGTCATCACCGTCGCGATCACCGAGCACTTCTCGGTGCCGGGCGGGGAGATCGAGTCGATCCTGGCGATCATCGAGCCGCACCCGGCGGCCGGGTGACGGCGGCGTGAAGGTCTTCACCGGAGCGGATCCGCGGATGGGGCTCGGCGACGTCGGCGCCTACGCCCGGCGGGTCGAGGCCGCGGGCTACGACGGCATGCACGTCTCGGAGACGGTGCACGATCCGTTCCTGCTCGCGCTGATCGCGTTGCAGAGCACCTCCCGGATCGTGGTGCGGACGTCGGTCGCGCTGGCCTTCGTCCGCAGCCCGCTGCTCACCGCGTACACGGCATGGGACCTGGCGAGGATGTCCGGCGGCCGGTTCCACCTCGGCCTCGGCAGTCAGATCAGGCAGAACATCGAGCAGCGGTACGCGATGCCCTGGGCCGAGCCTGCGGCGCGGATGGCGGAGTACGTCCACGTGGTCCGGGCGGCGTTCGAGACGTTCCGGACCGGGACGCTGACGCCGTTCGAGGGCGAGCACTATGGCTTCACCCGGATGCAGCCGTACTTCAATCCGCACGACGCGACCGACGCCGAGACGCCCTGCCCGCCGATCTACCTGGGCGGGGTCGGCCGCCGGATGTGCACCGTGGCGGGGGAGGTGGCGGACGGGCTGATCACGCACCCCACCGGCTCGAGCCCGTCGTTCCTGGAGCAGGACGTCCGGCCGGCGCTGGCGGCAGGCGCGGCGGCCGCGGGCCGGAACCCGGCCGACTGCGAGCTGGTCGCGGGGTTCCAGGTGATCACCGGCGAGACGCAGGCCGACCTCGACGCCGAGCGCGAGCGGCACCGGCGCCAGTTCGCCTTCCTGTACTCGACCCCGGAGTACCGCCGCGAGCTCGAACGCTGCGGCCTCGGCGATCTGCGCGAACCACTGGCCCGGATGGTCCGGGCGAACGACTGGGGCCGGCTCGGGGAACTGGTCACCGACGAGGTGCTCGACGCGATGCTGCCGTCGGCCAGCTACGGGGAGCTGCCCGAGCTGATCCACGAGCGGATCGGCGGGCTCGCCGACGCGGTCACCCTGCCGCTGCCCGCGGATCCGGCGCGCGACCGCGCTATGGCCGATGTGGTGCGGCGACTGCGCGATCTGGACTGAGCGGACCGCACGTGCGGCGCTGAGGAATGCGCATGCGCGGCGAGTGTTCCATCCATCGGGCGGATGCTGGTCCGGGTGTTCCGATGCAGCCTAGCCTCGGGGGCAATCGAACTCAGGACGGAGATGGTCATGGAATCGGCCCAGCAGGTGTTCAACGGCAAGGTCGCGGTCATCACCGGTGCCTCGAGCGGGATCGGCGCGGGCCTCGCGCGGCACGCCGCGGGTCTCGGCATGCGGGTGGTGCTGGCCGATGTCGACGCGGAGCGGACCGAGTCGCTCCGGGCGGAGCTCACCGCGCAGGGCGCCGAGGCGGAGGCCGTGGTGACCGACGTCGCCGACCCGGCCGCGGTCGAGGCGCTGGCCGAGCGGGCCTGGCGGCGATTCGGTGGGGTGGACATGCTGGTCAACAACGCCGGGATCATGGCGTTCGGGTACTCCTGGGAGATCCCGGCGGAGCGCTGGGACGCCATGCTCCGCGTCAACATCGGCGGGTACGTCAACGGCCTGCGCGCCTTCGTGCCGCGGATGCTCGATGCCGGGACCCCGGCGTGGGTGGTCAACGTGTCCTCGGTCGGGGGCCTGCTGCCCAGCCCGCTCATGACCCCGTACAGCGTCACCAAGTTCGGCGTGCTGGCGCTCACCGAGAGCCTGCACTACGAGATGCAGATGAAGAAGGCACAGATCCGGGTGTCCGTGGTGACGCCGGGGCACGTCAAGAGCGACATCTTCCGGGCCGCGCGCCCCGGTGCGGACACCCCGCCCGAGGTGCAGGGCTTCCAGCAGTGGCTCCAGAACGACGCGGACGAGCACGGACTCACCCCGGACGAGCATGCGGAGCGGGTGTTCGCCCAGGTCGCCGAGGGGCAGTACTGGGTGGTGCCCCAGCCCGAGGCCCTCGATCCGGCGCTGCAGCCCCGCACCGACATGATCCTGGGCCGGGTCACTCCGGTGGTGCAGTTCGGCGGCTGACCCCCCGCGGCTCCGGTCGCACCCGGCCCGGTCCGCGCCTGGGGTGCTGCTGTGGACCGGGCCGGGGTTCTGCCGCGACGGATGCGAAGCCAGCACCTGTGGGGCGCTCCGCTGCGGACGGCCCCCGAGGCGCTGGGGGCCATGGTCGCCGTGCAGGCACAGGAGTACGCCTACGCGAAATGGTCTCTGGCGCAACGAACCCGGACCGTCGTCGATGCTGACGTCCGGGACGACTACGCGCGTGGCAGGATCCTGCGCACCCACCTGCTGCGACCGACCTGGCATTTCGTCACCCCGGACGACGCGAACTGGCTGCTGGAGCTGACGGCACCGCGGGTGCAGGTGGTCAACGGCCACCACCTGCGCTCGCTCGACCTCGACGAGGGCACGCTCGCGAGGACCGGCGAGCTGATCGCGGAGGCGGTCGAGGGCGGAAACCACCTCACCCGCAGGCAGATCGGCGCGATGCTGCAGGCCGCGGGCGTCGGGGCAGACGGGATGCGGCTGGGCTACATCCTGATGGCCGCCGAGCTGCACCGGGTGGTGATCAGCGGCGTGCCCAGCGGCAGGCAGCACACCTACGCGGCGTTCGGTGAGCGGGTGCCTGCGAGCGAGCCGCTGGACCGCGACGCGGCGCTGGCGCGGCTGGCCCGCCGGTACTTCGCCACCAGGGGACCGGCCACGGTCCGCGATCTCGCACGATGGTCGGGCCTGACGCTCGCCGACTGTCGGACGGGGCTCGACGCCGTCGCGGACGAGTTCCGGGTGGCCGAGGTGGAGGGGCGGTCGCTCTGGTACCCGCCAAGGCAGGACGCGGCACCACGGCCGCCCGTCGTGGACCTCGTCCAGGGCTACGACGAGTGCATCATGTCGTACAGCGACACCAAGGACTACCTCGCGGATCCCGACCTGGCCGGGCGCGGCGCGCCTGCCCACGTGCATGCGGTCCTCGTCGACGGCCTCGTGGTCGGGCACTGGAAGCACACGCTCTCCGCCCGGTCCGCCACCATCGACCTGGCGCTACACCGGACGCTGTCGGCGCCGGAGACGGCGGCACTGGACGCGGAGATCCAGCGGTACGGGGAGTTCCTGGAATTGCAGCGTGAGAAGGTTTCGGCACACGAACACCACCAACCGAAGGGGAACCCATGAATCCGGAGTCCATCGTCACCGAGTTCTGCGCGCTCTGGGCGCAGGCCGATCCCGATGCGATCGTCGAGTATTTCGCGGAAGACGCCGTTTACCACAACATCCCGATGGAACCGGTGGTCGGGAAGTCCGCGATCAAGGACTTCATCACGGGCTTCATCGGTTCGTTCGGCGGCATCGCGTTCAACGTGCACCACCAGGTGGCCAACGGCTCGATAGTGATGAACGAGCGCACCGATGTGTTCGCCATCAACGGCAAGCAGATCGACCTGCCGGTGGTAGGGGTCTTCGAGATCGCGCCGGACGGCAAGATCGTGGCCTGGCGGGACTATTTCGACATGACGCCGCTGACGGCGCTCGGCAACTAGCCGACGGGGCCGCATTGCGCTCACATTCTGTGCGCGCAATGGCGGTTTCCGCGCTTTCGCGCCACACAGTGTGAAGAGAGTCCGCTGATCGCGGCTGAGAAATTGCACCGATCCATCGATGGTTCTTGGTGATGGTGGTGCCCCCGGCAGGATTCGAACCTGCGGCCTTTCGCTCCGGAGGCGAACGCTCTATCCCCTGAGCTACGGGGGCCCGCCGAAACTTCCGGCGTGCCATTGGGCGGGGTTAGCGTAACCCACGATTGGCCGGATCCATATTTGGACCCCCCGGTTGGGTAAAGTGCCTGGTACGCACCCGGTGTCCGCCACGAATACCGAAGGGCTCGTCGATGGCCGATCAGTATTACCCCGATGCCGAACTCGACCTGGACCTGCGCTGGTGGGCCGCCGCCAACTACCTGACGGTCGCCCAGATCTACCTGCGGGACAACGCATTGCTGCGAGAGCCGCTACGCGCCGAGCACATCAAGCCGCGGCTGCTCGGACACTGGGGGACCAGTCCAGGCCTGTCCGCGATCTACGCCGTGCTCAACCGGCACATCCGCCGCACCGACGCGAACTGGCTGTACGTCACCGGTCCGGGCCACGGCGGCCCGGCGCTGGTGGCGGCGACCTACCTCGAGGGCACCTACTCGCAGATCTATCCGCAGGTCAGCGCGGATGCGGCCGGGATCGAGCGGCTGTGTCGGCAGTTCTCGGCGCCGGGCGGGGTGCCGAGCCACGTGAGCGTGCAGACCCCGGGCAGCATCCACGAGGGCGGCGAACTCGGCTACGCGCTCGCGCACGCAGCCGGAGCCGCGTTCGACCGGCCCGACCTGCTGGTCGCGTGCGTGATCGGGGACGGGGAGGCCGAGACGGGCCCGATGTCCGCCTCCTGGAAGCTGCCCGCCTTCCTCAATGCGCGCCGGGACGGGGCGGTGTTGCCGATCTTGCACCTGAACGGCGCGAAGATCGCCGGACCGACGGTCCTCGGGCGCAGCGCCGACACCGATGTCGCCGCCTACCTCTCCGGTCAGGGGTGGGCGCCCGTTTTCGTCGACGGCGACGACCCTAGGCTCGTGTTCCGCGCGCTGGCGGCCGCTGTCGATGCCGCGCACGAGTCGATCACCGCGATCCAACGGGCGGCCCGCGCCGGTACCGCCTCCGCCGACACGCCCCGGTGGCCGGCGATCGTGCTGCGCACCCCGAAGGGCTGGACCGGTCCGCACACCGTCGACGGCGTGCTGGTCGAGGGCACGCACCGGGCCCATCAGGTGCCGCTGTCGGCGGTGCGCACCAACCCCGCCCATCTCGCGCAGCTCGAGCGATGGATGCGGTCCTACCGACCGGACCGGCTCTTCGACGAGAACGGCACGCTGGCAGCCGAACTCGCGGCTCTCGCGCCCGCGGGGGACAAGCGGATGGGCTCCACCCCGTACGCGAACGGCGGGCGGCTGCGCCGGGCGCTGCCGGTCCCGCCACTAGAGCGCTACGCCCTCGACGTGCCCGCACCGGGGACGACATTCCACGAGACCACCCGGGTGCTCGGCGAGATGCTCCGCGACATCTACGCCGAGGGCACCCGGTCCGACGGCGGTGGCGACTTCCGGCTCTTCTGCCCGGACGAGACCGCCAGCAACCGGCTCGGCGCGGTGTTCGAGACGACGGACCGCTGCTGGCAACTGTCCGTCACCGACCACGACGACGGGCTCGGCCCGGACGGCCGGGTGATGGAGGTCCTCAGCGAGCACCTGTGCCAGGGCTGGTTGGAGGGATACCTGCTGGCGGGCGGGCACGGGATATTTGCGAGCTACGAGGCGTTCGCGATGGTCAGCGTCTCGATGCTGATCCAGCACGCCAAGTGGCTCCAACACGCGCGGACGCTGCCCTGGCGGGAACCCGTCTCCTCGTTGAACGTGCTCCTCACCAGCACCTGCTGGCGCAACGATCACAACGGTTTCAGCCACCAGGGCCCGGGCATGATCGACGCGGCCATCCCGTTGTCGCCCGAGGTGGTCCGGATCTGGTTGCCGCCGGACTCGAACACGCTGCTCTCGATCGCCGACCACTGCCTGCGCAGCACCGACCACGTCAACCTGATCGTCGTCGACAAGCAGCCGCACCTGCAGTACCTGAGCCTCGAGGAGGCCGATCGGCACTGCGCCGCAGGCGCTTCGGTGTGGCGGTGGGCGGGGACCGAGGAAGACGGGGCAGGCAGGCCGGACGAGCCGGACGTCGTGCTGGCGGCGGCCGGGGACGTGCCGACCCAGGAGATCCTGGCAGCGGCCGAGCTGCTGCGGGTCTGGGTGCCCTACCTGCGGGTGCGGGTGGTCAACGTCGTCGACCTGATGGCGCTGATGCCCCAGGACGTGCATCCGCACGGGTTCACGGACGAGAGCTTCGCCGAACTGTTCACCGAGGACACCGACGTGGTGTTCGCCTTCCACGGGTACTCGCGTGCGGTCCACCAATTGCTGCACGGCCGACCGAACGCGGACCGCTTCCACGTCCGTGGGTTCAACGAGCAGGGCACGACCACCACGCCGTTCGACATGGTGGTGCTCAACCGGATGAGCCGATACGACCTGGTGCTCGAGGCGCTGCGCCGCGCCCGCCGGGTGCCCCAGCGGGGCGACGAGCTCGCGCGGTACTGCCGGGCTCAGCTCGAGCGGCACCCCGACTATGTCATCGCGCACCTCGAGGACATGCCCGAGGTGCGCGACTGGACATGGGGTACGACCGCCCCCGCCGAGCCCACGACGCGTTGACCGTTGGCTCGGCGGACGGTCAGTTCATCGGCAGGGGAGCCGCGCCCTTCTCCTGGAGCATCGCGGTGATCCGGTCCGCCTCGCTCTGCTGGGTGTCGACCATGGTCTGAGCCAGCATCTGGACGGTCGGAACCTCCGCATGCTGTGCGCCGTACTCCATCATCGGCAGGCCGCCCTGGTGATGACGCAGCATCAGCTGCAGGTAGAGGACGTCGGCGGCCGGACCGCGGGCCTGCCGCAGCGCGGCCATGTCCTCGGAGCTGGCCATACCAGGCATCGCGCCCGTCGACGCGGGCGCTCCGGCCTCGGAGGTCATCGTGCCCATGTCGTGGCCGGATTCCGCGTGACCGTGCCCGTCCCCACCGTGCCCGGATTCGTCCGAGTTCATCCAGGTCATGTAGTCGCCGGTCGGGAGCAGCGGCTGATTCCACAGCGACAGCCAGCCGGTCATCTGCCCGATCTGGTTCTGCTGGGTGGTCAGGATGTCGTACGCGAGGTCGCGGACCATCGGATCGGTGGCGTTTGCGATCGCGATCGCCGACATCTCCACGGCCTGGTTGTGGTGCACGGTCATGTCCTGCGCGAACCCGACGTCCACCGAGCCCGCACCCGGGTTGTCGGCGCCGCCGTCACGCAGCGGCAGGCTCGCCAGGAACCCGATGGCGAACCCGATCGCGACGGCGGCGATCAGGCCGAGCACGGCGAGGGCGGTGCGCTGACTGCGCTTGCCGCCGTCCCGTGCCTGCTCGGGTGCTTGCTGCTCGACTGCGTTCTGGTCGGCTCCGGTCTGATCAGTCATGTCAGCCAGCCGGCGCCGGTGCCGGGGCCTCGGGGACGGCGGGCGGGACCTGGAGGTCCGACAGCTGCATGCCACCGGGCAGTCCGCCGGGCGCTCCGCCGGTGCCCAGCTCGCCCTGATCCTGTGCCAGGCCCTCACCGTTCATCGGCACCGCGTCGGGGCCGGGTGCCGAGCCGTCGAACGCAGGCGGGTTGTCCGGGTCGAACGCGCCAGGGATGGTCGAGCAGCTGGCGCCGACCTCGGGGTAGACCCCGAAGTTGTTCAGGCGCAGCGCGGCGATGAACTGGCCGATCCGCGGGTCGCTGGCGTCGTCCAGCTTGAGCTGGTGCCCCCAGCTCTGCAGGGAGATCGGGGAGTCGAGGCCCGGGTACGGCGACATCAGCATGTAGGACTTGCCGTCGACCCGGTCCGCGAGCGCGTCACGCTGGTCGTCGGAGACCTTGTCCGGGTTGTAGGCGATCCACACCGCGCCGTGTTCGAGCGAGTGCACGGCGTTCTCCGTGCGGATCGCGTTCGGGTACACGATGCCGGTGCAGGTGGCCCACGTCGCGTCGTGCGGGCCGCCGTACGGCGGGGTCTGGTCGTAGGCCACCCGCTGCGTCGCGCTCACGTGCAGCGCCGGGGGGTACTCGTTCCGGACGACACCGTCGATCTCGATCGAGGGGTCCTTGTTCTCGGAGCTCGGCGCGAACTTGTCGGCCTCGGCCTTGTCCTGGTACTTCGGGAACAGATTCACCGCGAGCACGCCGATCAGGGCAAGCACGGCAATCACCGCACCGATGGTCAGCCAGGGGATGTTGCGTTGCTTGGGGAGCCCGGCCTTGGGCTTGGCGCCGCCGGCACTCTTGTTGGCGGCTTTGATGGCCTTGGCTGACTTGGCGCCCGAGTTCTTGGCGCCGCGATTTTCCGAACCGCTTGGCATCGGTGAGTGCTCTTTCGGTGGTGGGACAGTCACAGGGCGGCGGTGGGGTCCCGCCGGGGCCCCACTCTACGTTCAGTGCCTGAGCGCAGGCCGCGAACGGCCAGACCATAGGATAGATACCTGTGACTCCTGCCGACCTTGCCGAACTGCTCCGAGGGACCGCCGCGAAGGTCCTCGCCGAGCGTGGGCTCGACGCGAGCGTCCTCCCGGCGACGCTCGCCGTCGAACGCCCCCGCAACCCCGAGCACGGGGACTACGCCAGCAACGTGGCCATGCAGGTCGGCAAGAAGGCGGGCGCCAATCCGCGCGATCTGGCGACCTGGCTGGCCGACGCGCTGACCGCCACCGACGGCATCGAGACCGTCGAGGTGGCAGGTCCGGGATTCCTCAACATCCGGCTGGCCGCGGCCGCACAGGGCGTCATCGTCGCGAACGCCATCGCCGCCGGAGAGGCCTTCGGTTCGTCCAAGGCGCTGGCAGGTAAGCGGATCAACCTCGAGTTCGTCTCCGCGAACCCGACCGGCCCGATCCACCTCGGCGGCACCAGGTGGGCCGCGGTCGGCGACGCGCTCGGACGCATCCTCGCCGCCCAGGGCGCTGCGGTCACCCGTGAGTACTACTTCAACGACCACGGCGCCCAGATCGACCGGTTCGCGCGGTCGCTGATCGCCGCGGCCAACGGCGACCCGGCGCCCGAGGACGGCTACGCGGGGGCGTACATCTCCGACATCGCTGCGGAGGTCGTCCGGCAGCGGCCGGACGCGCTCGCGCTGCCCGCCGACGAGCGTCAGGAGACGTTCCGGTCCATCGGTGTGGCGCTGATGTTCGACCACATCAAGAAGACCCTGCACGAGTTCGGCACCGACTTCGACGTGTACTTCCACGAGAACTCGCTCTTCGAGTCCGGTGCCGTCGAGACGGCGGTGGCGACCCTCAAGGCGTCCGGGAACCTCTACGAGGAGGACGGCGCCTGGTGGCTCAAGAGCACCGACTTCGGTGACGACAAGGACCGGGTCGTCATCAAGAGCGATGGCAACGCCGCGTACATCGCGGGCGACATCGCCTACTTCCAGGACAAGCGTTCGCGCGGCTTCGACCTGTGCATCTACATGCTCGGGGCCGACCACCACGGCTACATCGGCAGGCTCAAGGCCGCCGCCGCCGCGTTCGGCGACGACCCGGACACCGTCGAGGTGCTGATCGGTCAGATGGTGAACCTGGTCCGCGACGGCGTCGCGGTGAAGATGAGCAAGAGGGCGGGCACCGTCATCACCCTCGACGACCTGGTCGAGGCGATCGGCGTCGATGCCGCCCGGTACGCGATGATCCGGTCCTCCGTGGATTCGAGCCTGGACATCGATCTCGAGCTGTGGACCAGCACCACCAGCGAGAACCCCGTCTACTACGTGCAGTATGCGCACGCCCGGCTCGCCTCGCTGGGCCGCAACGCGGCCGAGCTGGGCATCTCCACCGAGAACCCGAAGCTGGAACTGCTCACCCACGACCGGGAGGGCGACCTCATCCGGACCATCGGCGAGTACCCGCGGGTGGTGGCCGCGGCGGCCGAGCTGCGGGAGCCGCACCGGATCGCCCGGTACATGGAGGAGCTGGCCGGCACCTACCACCGCTTCTACACCGACTGCCGGGTGCTCCCGCAGGGCGACGAGCCCGCGGGCGATCTGCACACGGCCCGCCTGGCCCTGTGCGCGGCGACCCGCCAGGTCCTCGCCAACGGCCTCGCCGTGCTCGGCGTCAGCGCACCGGAGCGAATGTGAGCGCGCATCCGGCGGGACCCAAGCACGCCGAGATCCCGCACGCGCCCGGACTGCCGCCGCGGCCGGAGTCCGCGGCCGAGCTGACCGCACTGCCCGCCGCGGTCTGGCCCCGCAACGCCGCCCGCGGCGAGGACGGCGTGGTCCGGCTGGCCGGGGTGGCTGTCACCGAGCTGGCGGAGCAGTACGGCACGCCGCTGTTCGTCATCGACGAGGACGACTTCCGGTCCCGGTGCCGTGACATGGCCCGTGCCTTCGGCCCCGCCGGCAAGGTGCACTACGCCTCGAAGGCGTTCCTCTGCGGTGAGGTCGCCCGCTGGGTCGCCGAGGAGGGACTGTCGCTGGACATCTGCTCCGGCGGCGAGCTGGCAATCGCGCTGCACGCGAACTTCCCGGCCGAGCGAATTGCCATGCACGGCAACAACAAGTCCGTCGCCGAGCTCGAGGCCGGGGTGGCCGCGGGTGTCGGGCACATCGTGCTCGACTCGACCCAGGAGATCGATCGGCTGGACCGCGTCGCCGGTGCGCACGGCGTGGTGCAGGACGTGCTGATCCGCGTCACGGTCGGCGTAGAGGCGCACACCCACGAGTTCATCGCAACCGCTCACGAGGACCAGAAGTTCGGGTTCTCGCTCTCGGACGGATCGGCACTGGACGCCGTCCGCCGCGTGTTCGCCACCGAGAACCTGCGGCTGGTAGGGCTGCACAGCCACATCGGCTCGCAGATCTTCGAGGTCGACGGGTTCGAGCTCGCCGCGCACCGCGTGATCGGGCTGCTCCGCACCATCGTCGCCGAGTTCGGGGTGGACAAGTCCTCGCAGATCTCGATCGTCGATCTCGGCGGCGGGATGGGGATCTCGTACCTCGCGACCGACGACCCGCCGCCGGTGGACGACCTGGCGGCCAAGCTCGCGCACATCGTCGCCACCGAGTCGGCGCTCGCCGGACTGCCGGTGCCGACCCTCGCGGTCGAGCCGGGCCGGGCGATCGCGGGACCGGGCACCGTGACCCTGTACGAGGTCGGTACGGTCAAGGATGTTCGCTTGGGTGCCAACGCAACCCGGCGATACATCAGCGTGGACGGCGGGATGAGCGATAACATCCGCACGTCGCTGTATCAGGCCGAGTACGACTCGCGTCTGGTCTCGCGCGACAGCGTGGCCGACCCGGTCGTCGCCCGCGTGGTGGGGAAGCACTGCGAGAGTGGCGACATCGTCATCCGGGACGCCTGGATGCCGGAGGACGTCAACGCGGGAGATCTGCTCGCGGTCGCCGCCACTGGCGCATACTGCTATTCGATGTCCAGCCGCTACAACCTGCTCACCCGGCCTGCCGTGGTCGCGGTGCGTGACGGTCAGTCCCGACTGATCTTGCGCAGGGAAACAGTGGAAGATCTGCTCAGCTTGGAGGTACAGCAACATGACTGAACCGAGTGGCAATGCCGCGATCGGTGTGGCGGTCCTCGGCCTCGGCAACGTGGGCAGTGAGGTCGTGCGAATTCTGCGCGAGCACGCCCGCGAGCTCGAGGCGCGGGTCGGCGCACCGGTGGTGCTGCGCGGCATCGCGGTGCGCCGGATCGAGGGTGACCGCGGGGTTCCGGCCGAGTTGCTGACGACCGACGCGGACTCTCTGGTCACGCGCGCGGACGTGGACATCGTCGTCGAGGTGATCGGCGGTATCGAGGTGCCGCGCAAGCTCATCCTCGCCGCCCTCAACTCGGGCAAGTCGGTGGTCACCGCGAACAAGGCGCTGCTGGCCGACTACACCGGCGAGCTCGCCGAGGCGGCCGAGAACAAGAGCGTCGATCTGTACTTCGAGGCCGCGGTCGCGGGCGCGATCCCGGTGATCCGCCCGCTGACCCAGTCGCTCGCGGGCGACCGGGTCAACAAGGTCGCCGGAATCGTCAACGGCACCACCAACTTCATCCTCTCCGCGATGGACGAGACCGGCGCCGATTACGCCGACACGCTCGCCGAGGCGGGCCGGCTCGGCTATGCCGAGGCCGATCCGACCGCGGACGTGGAGGGCTACGACGCCGCGGCGAAGGCCGCGATCCTCGCGTCGATCGCGTTCCACACCCGGGTCACCGCCGCCGACGTGTACCGCGAGGGCATCTCGAAGATCTCCTCGGCGGACCTCGAGGCGGCCAAGTCGCTGAACTGCACGGTCAAGCTGCTCTCGATCTGTGAGCGGATCAACGGCGCGGACGGCTCCGAGCGGATCTCGGCCCGGGTCTACCCGGCGCTCGTCCCGCTCGATCACCCGCTCGCCTCGGTGAACGGCGCGTTCAACGCGGTCGTGGTCGAGGCCGAGGCCGCGGGACGGCTCATGTTCTACGGACAGGGCGCCGGTGGCTCGCCGACCGCCTCGGCCGTGATGGGCGACCTCGTGATGGCGGCCCGGAACCGGGTGCACGGCGGCCGCGGTCCCCGTGAGTCGAAGTACGCGGACCTCAAGATCGCGCCGATCGGCGAGATCCCCACCCGTTACTACGTCAACATGCAGGTCGCGGACCGTGCGGGCGTGCTGTCGGCGGTCGCGGCGGAGTTCGCCAAGCACGACGTCAGCATCTCGACGGTCCGTCAGGAGGGCATGGGCAACGGCGCCGGGCTGATCGTGGTCACCCATCTGGCGACCGACGCGGCCCTGTCCGAAACCGTTGCGGCCCTCGGCAAGCTCGAGTTCGTGACCGCGGTCACCAGTGTTCTCCGATTGGAAGGTTCCAGTGAATAGCCCCCGCCTGCACACTCCCGTTCACACCCCCTGGCCGGGGCTGATCGAGGCGTACCGCGATCGACTCGCCATCGGGCCGAACTGGAAGACGATCACGCTGCGCGAGGGCGGCACCCCGCTGCTGCCCGCCGCCCACCTGTCCGAGATCACCGGTTGCGAGGTCCACCTCAAGGTCGAGGGTCTCAACCCCACCGGGTCGTTCAAGGACCGCGGCATGACCATGGCCGTCACCGACGCGCTCGCGCGGGGCCAGAAGGCCGTGCTGTGCGCCTCGACGGGCAACACCTCGGCGTCGGCCGCGGCCTACGCGGCCGTCGCGGGCATGACCTGTGCGGTGCTGGTGCCGCAGGGCAAGATCGCGATGGGCAAGCTCGCCCAGGCCGTCATGCACGGCGCGAAGATCATCCAGGTCGAGGGCAACTTCGACGACTGTCTCGAGCTGGCCCGCAAGACCACCGCGGAGTTCCCGACCATCGGTCTGGTGAACTCGGTCAACCCGGTGCGCATCGAGGGGCAGAAGACCGCGGCGTTCGAGATCTGCGACGCGCTGGGCAAGGCGCCCGACATCCACGCCCTCCCGGTCGGCAACGCGGGCAACATCACCGCGTACTGGCGTGGGTACTCGGAGTACTACGCGGACGGGATCACCTCGGTTCGCCCGCGCATGCTCGGCGTGCAGGCGGCGGGCGCGGCTCCGCTGGTGCACGGCGCCCCGGTCAAGGACCCGGAGACCATCGCCACCGCCATCCGGATCGGCTCGCCCGCGTCCTGGGACGGTGCCGTCGCGGCCAAGGAGGAGTCGAACGGCGTCTTCCGCGCCGCCACCGACGAGGAGATCCTCGAGGCCTACCGGCTCATCGCCCGCACCGAGGGCGTGTTCGTCGAGCCCGCGTCGGCGGCGTCGGTGGCCGGCCTGCTCGCCGCGCACAAGGAGGGCTGGCTGGACGCCGGGCAGACCGTGGTGTGCACCGTGACCGGTAACGGACTCAAGGATCCCGACACCGCGCTCGCGGGAATGCCTGCTGTGCAGCCGATCCCGGTCGATCCGGTGGCGGTTGCCGCGGCGCTCGAGCTCGTCTAGTGGTCGCACCGCGCATCGGAGGGAGCACGATGACTCAGACGCTGCCCGCCGGGCTCACCGTGACCGCACGGGTGCCCGCGTCGACGGCGAACCTCGGTCCGGGCTTCGACACGCTGGGGCTCGCCCTGGCGCTGTACGACGAGATCACGGTGACGACCACCGATGCGGGGCTGACGATCCGGGTGGAGGGCGAGGGCGCCGAGGACGTGCCCTGGGGCCCCTCGCACCTGGTCGTCCGTGCGATCGAGCGGGGTCTCGAGTCGATCGGCGTCTGGGCCGGCGGTCTGGACGTGGTGTGCCGCAATGCGATTCCGCATTCGCGCGGACTCGGGTCGTCGGCGTCTGCCGCGGTCGGCGGGCTCGCGGTGGCGAACGGGCTGGCGAGTAAGCTCGACCCGGCGCTGGCGCTCACCCAGGAGCAGCTGGTCCAGCTGTCCTCCGAGTTCGAGGGCCATCCCGACAATGCGTCCGCGAGCGTGCTCGGCGGCGCGGTGGTGTCCTGGTCCGAGGACACCGGCGTCGCGGACTCGCCGCGCACCTACGCCGCGGTGCGCCTGGACGTGCACCCCGCCATCCGGGTGGTGGCGCTGGTGCCGTCGGAGCGTTCTTCGACGGCGCAGACGCGTGGCCTGCTCCCGGAACTGGTCCCGCACGCCGATGCCGCCTTCAACGTCAGTAGGGGAGCGCTGGCCGTGGTGGCCCTGACCAGTCGTCCGGACCTCCTGATGGCCGCGACCGAGGATCGGCTGCACCAGAACCAGCGGGCGTCCGCGTTGCCGCTGACCACGCGCTGGATCGAAACCCTGCGGCAGGCAGGCATCGCGGCGACGGTATCGGGCGCGGGCCCCACCGTGCTGGCGCTGTCGACCAGGGCGTTCCCCGACGAACTCCGCGCCAAGGCGGAAGCGGACGGGCTCCGGGTGCTCGAACTCGGCGTCGCGGACGGTGTGCAGGTCGGTTGATCGGCCGACCGGACGCCGATACCGGCGGGTCGGTCCTTGCCCGCGGGCCGGTTGGAGGCTATCCTGAGGGTCGTTCGCCCATCGTGCGCATCAGACGCCGGTGTTCTACCAGGGCATTCACTCCGAGAATTGGCTCCCGTACCCCGGGACTGCCGAGGCAGGGGTAGACGCACCTGGCTCGATTCCCTCGCGTGATTTCCGCGGTGATCGACTTGGAACGTGCCTGTTCGAGAGGCCACGGGGGTGGACGAGCCGATAGTTCCATCCAGCGAACACGTCCGGCATAACCGAGTTCAGCGAGTGAGCTGAGCTTCGGGACGAACCCTCGACACGCGCCGCGCGAGCGAGGGAAGGAAAGGATCTCCGTGACCGATACGGACCTGATCGCCACACCTGCTCTCGATACCCCGGTTGACTCCGCGGCGAGCCAGGCCGGCGGCACTGCACGAACTTCAGAAGCCACCGGCGACGCGGTGGCAGCCTCCACCAAGCGCGCCGAGGCCCGGCGCGGTGCCGGCCTGTCCGGCATGGTGCTGGCCGAGCTGCGCGGACTCGCGACCGAGCTCGGCATCAAGGGAACGTCCGGCCTGCGCAAGGGTGACCTGATCGCGGCCATCAAGGAGCGTCAGGGCGGTGGCGCCGCCACCAAGTCGGCGCCCAAGACGGCTCCCGTCGAGGCCGCGGCGAGCGAGGTCACGGCCGCGCCGCAGCGGGTCGCCGAGAATGCCCCCGCCGCCGAGTCGGCCGCCACCACCACCGAGCGTCCGGCAGCGCAGCCCGCCGAGTCCGCCGAGGGCGAGCAGGGTGGCCGCCGAAACCGGCAGCGCCGCGGGTCGTCTCGCCAGGCCGGCTCGCCCGAGCAGGGCGAGTCGACGGCATCGACGGCCCCCGCGACCGAACAGGGCGGCGATCGCCAGCCCCGTCAGGACCAGGGCGGCGAGCGCAACCGTCGCGACCGCAACCAGGGCGAGCGTGGCCAGGGTGAGCGCAACCAGGGTGAGCGTGGCCAGGGCGACCGCAACCAGGGCGAGCGTGGCCAGGGTGAACGTAACCAGGGTGAACGTAACCAGGGTGAGCGTGGCCAGGGTGAGCGCAACCAGGGTGAACGTAGCCAGGGCGACCGCAACCAGGGCGGCAACGGCCCCCGTGGCGAGGGTCGCAATGACAACCGCGGCGGCGAGGACGAGGACGGCCGGGGTCGGCGGGGACGCCGGTTCCGTGAGCGTCGTCGTGGACGCGACCGCGGTGAGGGCGGCGGCGCAGGTGTGGACCGCGACATGGAGATCCGCGAGGACGACGTCCTGCAGCCGGTCGCAGGCATCCTCGACGTGCTCGACAACTACGCCTTCGTGCGGACCTCCGGCTACCTCGCGGGCCCGAACGACGTGTACGTCTCGATGAACCTGATTCGCAAGAACGGGCTCCGTCGCGGCGACGCCATCACCGGTGCCGTCCGCGTCGCCCGTGAGGGCGAGGGCGGCGGCGGAAGCAGCCAGCGTCAGAAGTTCAACCCGCTGGTCCGCCTGGACACCGTCAACGGCGGCGACGTCGAGGCGGCCAAGCGGCGGCCCGAGTTCGGCAAGCTGACGCCGCTCTACCCGAACCAGCGTCTGCGTCTCGAGACCACGCCGAACATCCTCACCACCCGTGTCATCGACCTGGTGATGCCGATCGGTAAGGGCCAGCGCGCCCTCATCGTCAGCCCGCCGAAGGCCGGTAAGACCAGCGTGCTGCAGGCGATCGCGAACGCCATCGCCACGAACAACCCCGAGTGCTACCTGATGGTCGTCCTGGTCGACGAGCGTCCGGAAGAGGTCACCGACATGCAGCGTTCGGTGAAGGGTGAGGTCATCGCCTCCACCTTCGACCGGCCGCCGTCAGACCACACCTCGGTGGCCGAGCTCGCCATCGAGCGGGCCAAGCGCCTCGTCGAGGAGGGCAAGGACGTCGTCGTGCTGCTCGACTCGATCACCCGACTCGGCCGCGCGTACAACAACTCGTCGCCCGCCTCGGGACGAATCCTGTCCGGTGGTGTCGACTCGACCGCGCTGTACCCGCCGAAGCGGTTCCTCGGCGCGGCCCGCAACATCGAGAACGGCGGCTCGCTCACGATCATCGCCACCGCGATGGTCGAGACCGGCTCCACCGGTGACACCGTGATCTTCGAGGAGTTCAAGGGCACCGGCAACGCCGAGCTCAAGCTCGATCGCAAGATCGCCGAGCGTCGGGTCTTCCCGGCGGTCGACGTCAACCCGTCCGGCACCCGTAAGGACGAGCTGCTGCTCAACCCGGACGAGGCCGCGGTGCTGCACAAGCTGCGCCGGGTGCTCTCCGGCCTTGACTCGCACCAGGCGATCGATCTGCTGATCGACCGGCTCAAGAAGAGCAAGAACAACCTCGAGTTCCTGATGCAGGTCTCCAAGACCGCGCCGGGAGCGATGGGCGACGACGACTAGTAGTCGCGTGCGACGAGGCAGGCCCAGGAAACCGCACGGTTTCCGGGGCCTGCCTCGTTGTCGGCGCCGGTCGGGAACAGATCGCGGCACCTGGTCGTTAGGACTTGATGCACGCGTTCTGGCAGAATGAACGATCGCGCCCGTGGCACTCGCCGCGTGCGAGTACAACAATGTCCGGTTCCGGTTCACGGCTTCGATTGGCGAAGGCGACCCGGCGACCACCGAAAGGGACACCATGAAGGCAGGAATCCACCCCAACTACGTGGCGACCACCGTCGTCTGCGGTTGCGGTAACACGTTCGAGACCCACAGCACCAAGGAGTCCGGACGCATCAACGTCGAGGTCTGCTCGCAGTGCCACCCGTTCTACACCGGCAAGCAGAAGATCCTCGACACCGGTGGACGCGTCGCGCGCTTCGAGGCTCGCTACGGCAAGCGCGCCGGCAAGAAGGCCGACGCCGACAGCTAGCTGTCCCGCCGACGCCCGTCCTGTGTTCCATTGCAGGCCGGGCGTCGGTTTTTTTGTACCCGTGGTGCGCGCGCCGGACCCGGCGCCAACATCCACCCATTGCACTGCCCGGCATCCCCTCGGGGGTGTCGACAACCGAGGAGCGAACCATGGCGGGGACCACCCAGCCGTCGGCGATCGATGACATCCTGGCCGAGCACGCAGGTCTCGAGCTGCAGCTGTCCGACCCGTCCCTGCACAACGACCCCTCGGCCGCCCGCCGGGTCGGCAAGCGGTTCGCCGAGCTCGCTCCCATCATGGCCACGCACACCAAGCTGCAGGCCGCGCGCGAGGACCTGGAGGCCGCTCGCGAGCTGGCCGCCGACGACTCGAGCTTCGCCGCCGAGGTGCCCGAGCTGGAGGCCAAGGTGGCCGAGCTCGACGTCGCACTCACCGACCTGCTCGCGCCGAGGGACCCGCACGACGGCGACGACGTGGTGCTCGAGGTGAAGTCCGGCGAGGGCGGCGAGGAGTCCGCGCTGTTCGCCGCGGACCTGGCCCGGATGTACCTGCGCTACGCCGAGCGGCACGGCTGGCGGGTCGAGGTCCTCGACGCGAACATCTCCGATCTCGGCGGCTACAAGGACGCGACCCTGTCGATCAAGTCGAAGGGCGACACCCGCGACGGTGTCTGGGCCCGGCTGAAGTTCGAGGGTGGCGTGCACCGCGTCCAACGGGTGCCCGTGACCGAGTCCCAGGGCCGGGTGCACACCTCCGCGGCGGGCGTACTGATCTACCCGGAGCCCGAAGAGGTCGAGGAGGTGCAGATCGACGAGACCGATCTGCGCATCGACGTCTACCGCTCGTCCGGCAAGGGTGGCCAGGGCGTCAACACCACCGACTCCGCGGTCCGGATCACCCACCTGCCCACCGGCATCGTCGTGACGTGCCAGAACGAGCGCTCGCAGCTGCAGAACAAGGCGCGCGCGATGCAGGTGCTCGCGGCCAGGCTGCAGGCGGCTGCCGAGGAGGCGGCCGCGGACGAGGCCTCGGCCGGACGCCAGAGCCAGGTGCGCACCGTTGACCGCTCCGAGCGCATCCGTACCTACAACTACCCGGAGAACCGGATCACCGATCACCGGATCGGGTTCAAGGCGCACAACCTCGACGCCGTGCTCGACGGCGATCTGGATGCGCTGCTGGACGCGCTCGGCAAGTCGGACCGGGAGGCCCGGCTCGCCGTCGAGTAGCCACGTGGCCACGGTCGGGTAATGCGGGGTTCCGGCGGCGGCCCATGGCAGGCTGGACGGGTGAGTCGTCAACCCCTCCGCCTCGCGATCCTCGAGGCCACCACGCTGCTCGAGGAGGCGGGCGTACACAGTCCCCGCACGGATGCAGAACTGCTCGCCGCGCACGTCGTGGGGGTGGAACGGACCAGGCTCGGCCTGGTGCCGCTCGTCGACCCCGAGGTGATCGAGCGGTACCGCGCGCTGGTCGCCCGGCGTGCCGAGCGTGTTCCGCTGCAGTACCTCACCGGTGTGTCGTCGATGGGCGACATCGACCTGCAGGTCGGTCCGGGGGTTTTCGTGCCAAGGCCGGAGACCGAGCTGTTGTTCGCGTGGGCCCTTGCCTTCCTGGAGGGACATCCCGCGCATCCGCCGGTGATCCTCGATCTGTGCACGGGTACAGGGGCGCTGGCGCTGGCGCTAGCGAACGCCCGCCCGGACGCGATCGTGCACGCGGTGGAACTGGATCCCGCGGCGCTGGCCTGGACCCGCCGCAATGCCGAGGCCAGGGCGAACGAGGGCGACACCCCGATCACGCTGCACCAGGGCGATGTCACCGACCGGTCGTTGCTCACCGAGCTCGAGGGCAAGGTCGACATCGTGGTGTCGAATCCGCCGTACATCCCCGAGGGTGCCGAGCTCGATACCGAGGTCGCGGATTTCGACCCGCACCTGGCGCTGTTCGGCGGGCCGGACGGGCTGTCGGTGATCACCCCGATGGTCTCCAACATCGCGCGCTGGCTGAAGATCGGCGGTGCCATGGCCATCGAGCACGACGACACCAACGGCGGCCAGGTGGCGGCCCTGCTGCGCGAGCGTCGGGTGTTCGGCGAGGTCGCCGAGCATCCGGACCTGGCGGGCAAGCCCCGCTTCGTGGTCGCCCGCCGGGTCGCAACGGACGCCGAGGCGGCCCGCGGGCACTGAGCAGGTGCGTGGAGCTCTGCGGAACGACCAGTGTCTGCGTGCGTGGAGCCTGCGGAAGGGCCAGGCGTGTCTGCGACGGATCGACGCGGATGGAAGGATGGGGGAGTGAGCATCGTCTACGACTGCCGGAACACCGATTCGCGCGAGGCGGGCATCGCTGCCGCGACGAACTCGCTCAAGGCCGGGCGCCTGGTCGTCGTGCCGACCGACACCCTCTACGGACTCGCGGCCAACGCCTTCGACGGCGAGGCCGTCACCGCGTTGCTGCGCGCCAAGGGCCGCGGACGGGACATGCCCGTGCCGGTGCTCGTCGGCTCGTGGAACACCATCGACGGACTCGTCTTCACGGTGCGGCCGCAGGCGCGTGAGCTGATCCGCGCCTTCTGGCCCGGTGGGCTGAGTCTCGTTGTGCAGCAAGCTCCCTCGTTGGCGTGGGACCTGGGCGACACCAGGGGGACGGTGATGCTGCGGATGCCGCTGCACCCGGTGGCCCTCGAACTGCTGCGGGAGGTGGGACCCCTCGCGGTGTCGAGCGCGAACATCTCCGGGCACGCACCCGCCTCCACCGTCGAGCAGGCCCGCGATCAGCTCGGCGGCGCCGCATCGGTGTACCTGGACGGTGGTCCCGCCCAGCACGCTGTCGCCTCGACGATCGTGGACCTGACGGCCGACGAGCCGCGGATCCTGCGTGAGGGGGCTGTCGCGGCCGCGGACATCGCGGAGGTGCTCGGCGTGACCATCGAGAGCCTGCTGCCGGGACGGGTACCGGAGTGAGCGAGGCGGGTTCCCCGCGGCAGGCCCACGCCGATCAGGCGTTCTGGGGCCCGGACTTCTCCGAGCTCGAACGGACCGACCCGGAGATCGCCGAGATCACCCTCGCCGAGCTGGACCGGCTGCGCGGCGGGTTGCAGCTGATCGCCAGCGAGAACCTGACCAGCCCCGCGGTGCTGGCGGCGCTGGGGTCGACGCTGAGCAACAAGTACGCAGAGGGGTACCCGGGTCACCGGTACTACGGTGGCTGCGCCGAGGTCGACCGTGCCGAGAGCCTGGCGATCGAGCGGGCCAAGACGCTGTTCGGGGCCGAACACGCCAACGTGCAGCCGCATTCGGGGGCCAACGCCAACCTCGCGGTGTACGCCGCGTTCGCGAAGCCCGGCGACCCGGTGCTGGCGATGAGCCTGCCGCACGGCGGTCATCTCACCCATGGGTCCAAGGTGAGCTTCTCGGGCAAGTGGTTCACCCCGATCCCGTATCACGTGGACAAGTCGACCGAGCTCATCGACTACGACGAGGTCCGTGACCTCGCTCTGACCCATCGGCCGCGGATCATCGTCGCGGGCGCGACCGCGTATCCGCGACTGATCGACTTCGCGAAGTTCCGTCAGATCGCCGACGAGGTGAGCGCCATCCTGTGGGTCGACGCCGCGCATTTCATCGGGCTGGTGGCAGGCGGGGCGATCCCGTCGCCGGTGCCGTACGCCGATGTCGTCTCCGCGACCACGCACAAGGTGCTGCGGGGGCCGCGCGGCGGCATGCTGCTGTGCCGGGCCGAGCACGCCAAGGCCGTCGACAAGGCGGTCTTCCCCTTCAGCCAGGGCGGCCCGCTCATGCACTCGATCGCGGCCAAGGCCGTCGCGCTGAAGGAAGCGGCCACGGACGACTACCGGGCCTACGCAGGGAGCGTGGTCGACAACGCCGCGGCGATGACCAAGGCACTCGAGTCGGGCGGCATGCGCGCCGTGTCCGGCGGCACCGACACCCACCTGGCACTGTTGGACCTGCGCGAGCTCGGGGTGACCGGGGCCGAGGCCGAACGGCGATGCGATGCGGCCCGAATCACGTTGAACAAGAACGCGATCCCGTTCGATCCGGCGCCGCCGATGGTGGCGTCCGGGATCCGGGTCGGATCCGCGGCGGTGACCACGCAGGGTTTCGACACCGACGACTGCGCGGCGGTCGGTGCGCTGATCGCCAGGGCGATGCGGGCCGAGGACGGCACCACCGCGGGCGACGCGGAGCTGGCCGATGTGGCGCGCGAGGTCTCGGAGTTGGTGGCGCGCAAGCCGGCCTATCCCCGGCCGGCGACGCAGACGAGTGCAGCGGCAGGGGATGGCGCGCGGTGACGGTAGCCTCTTCGACGTGATCGCCGCCCATACAGAATTGCTCGCTCAGTCGGGCCGGGGGGCCGGGGTCCCGATCAGGGAACTGCTGCTGGTGCTCTTCACCGCGGCGGTCATCACGTTCCTGGCGACCGGGGCCGTCCGGTTGTTCGCCCTCAAGTTCGGCGCCGTCGCAGTCCCACGCGACCGCGACGTCCACGTCACGCCCACGCCCCGGCTCGGTGGCGTCGGCATGTACGTCGGATTCGTCGCCGCACTGTTGTTCGCCCAGCAACTACCCGCGCTGGCCAGGGGATTCGACTACAACACCAAGGACATCCCGGCGGCGCTCGTCTCCGGCGGCGTCATCGTGCTGGTCGGGATCATCGACGACCGGTGGGGACTGGACGCGCTCACGAAGTTCGTCGGCCAGGTCACCGCGGCGGGCGTGCTGGTGGTGATGGGGGTCAGCTGGTTCGTGCTGTACCTGCCCTTCAATGGCACCACCCTGGTCCTGGACCAGTTGCAGTCGGGCCTGGTGACGGTGCTGATCGCGGTCGTGATGATCAATGCCATGAACTTCGTCGACGGGCTCGACGGGCTCGCGGCAGGCCTCGGCCTGATCGCCGCGCTGGCGATCTGTGTGTTCTCGGTCGGCCTGCTGCACGAGCAGGGCGGTGACGTGAGTGCGTATCCACCCGCGATGCTGGCCGCCGCCCTGGCGGGCGCGTGCCTGGGCTTCCTGCCGCACAACTTCCAGCCGGCCCGCATCTTCATGGGGGACTCGGGGTCGATGTTGATCGGCCTGATGCTGGCGGCGATCTCGACGAGCGCCTCCGGCCGGATCCCGCTCAGCGCCTATGGCACAAGGGACATCCTCGGTCTGCTCTCGCCGCTCCTGCTGGTGGGCGCGGTGATGTTCATCCCGATCCTCGACCTGCTGCTCGCGGTGGTCCGCCGGACCAGGGCCGGGCGCAGCCCCTTCAGCCCCGACAAGATGCACCTCCACCACCGCCTGCTGCAGATCGGACATTCGCACCGGCGTGTGGTCCTGTTGATCTACTTGTGGGTCGGCGTGCTCGCATTCGGCGCAGTCGGCTCGGCCCTGCTCGACCGGCGGATCGTCGTCCTGCTGGTGGCGGGTGGCCTGGTGTTTGCGCTGGTGGTCACCGCCGTGCCGTCGCTGCGCCTGAAGCAGGTCCCCGGTCGCGATCGGGCCGACAGTTCGTAGCCCGCTAGGCTGGCGGACCGTGACCTTCTCTCCGGAACCCGTGCCCGACCAGTCCGCTCCGCTGCGTGCAGCGGTTCGCTATGGCGTGATCGGCCTGATCGCGCTCGCGGTGATCGGCTCGATCATCGCCTTCGTCGCGGCAGGCCTGCCCGGACTGTGGGGTGCGTTGATCGGCGTCGCCGTCGGCGGCGGCTTCATCCTGTGCACCGCGCTGGCGGTGCTGTTCACGGAGAAGCTCCCGCCCGCCACCTCGGGTGCGGTGCTGCTGGGCAGCTGGCTGCTCAAGATGATCCTCGCGATCCTGGTCCTTGGCGTGCTCAAGGGCATGGACTTCTACAGCAAGCAGGCGCTGGTCATCGTCATGGTGCTGGCCCTGATCATCGTGCTCGGCGCCGAGACCTACGGGCTGCTCAAGGTGAAGGTGCCCTATGTCACTCCCACACGGTCGGACGCGGCTCCCACACAGCAGGACGGCCCCTCCGGTGAGCCTGAATCCGACGAAAAGTAGTACGACGACCTGTCGTAATCGGTCAAGCAGGACCCCCATCTACACAACGTCGTAGTTGTATTGGTAGGGTCAGGGCCAAGCGAGAGCCGAAACTACGCGAAACACACATTTCGCCGGGTCAGGCATCCTCGCAGGTGACCACGATCGCCACTTCCGCGTGTTCGGAAATGGCTGGTCGGGGACCACCGAGTCGACGACAGTCCGCCGACACCGACAGACGCGGGGCCGAGTGAATCGGCCACAGCAGCTGACGAATACGCGAGCCGACCTTGTCGACTTGTTAGATCGTCAATGTCCGATCGAACCGCAGGCGATGCCGCCTGCGGCCACGACTACGGGAGAGACCGCTGAGCGTCACCACCCTGGCCGCGGAGTTCCATCCGCCGTCACTTGCAGACTTCTTCCCTCCCGCCGTGCTGTTCGAGGGCACGCCCTTCGAGCTCGACCGGCTGATGCTGATCCGCATCCTGATGACGGTGGTGCTCCTCGCGTTCTTCGCGATCGCGATGCGCAGCCCGAAGCTGGTGCCACGCGGCGCGCAGAACGTCGCCGAGATGGGCCTCGGGTTCGTCAAGAACCAGATCACCGATGAGGTGCTCGGCAAGGAGCAGGGCAAGCGCTTCCTGCCGGTCATCGCCACGATCTTCTTCGCGGTGCTGTTCCTGAACGCGTCCGGGATCATCCCGTTCCTGAACATCTCCTCGAACGCCCGAATCGGGATGCCGATCGTGCTGGCCGCCCTCGCGTACATCACGTTCAACTACGTCGGCATCAAGAAGTACGGCTTCTTCAAGTACGTGAAGAGCAGCATCGTCGTCCCCGGCGTGCCGGTCGCGCTGCACGTGCTGCTGATCCCGATCGAGTTCGTGTCGACGTTCATCCTCCGGCCGTTCACGCTGACCGTCCGTCTCATGGCCAACATGCTGGCCGGCCACATCATGCTGGTGCTGTTCTTCAGCGCCACCCAGTTCTTCTTCTTCGAGGCCGCGGCCGGAATGAAGATCTTCGGTGTGTTCTCCCTGGCAGCAGGTTTCGGGTTCACCCTCTTCGAGATGCTGGTGATCTTCCTGCAGGCGTACGTCTTCGCCCTGCTGACCGCCGTGTACATCGACCTCGCGCTGCACGCCGACTCGCACTGACCGCACTACACACAAACTGACCCATCCGCCGAATCCCGGTGGTGGGCAACGGAAAGGGAACGGAAACCAAATGAGCCTCGCGTACCTGGCACAGGAAGCCGTTGAGCAGACGACCACCGGCAAGGGCTACGGCGCCATCGGCTACGGCCTCGCGGCCATCGGCCCCGGCATCGGCGTGGGCATCGTGGTCGGTAAGGCCATCGAGGGCATCGCGCGTCAGCCCGAGCTCGCCGGCCAGATCCGTACGAACATGTTCCTCGGTATCGCATTCACCGAGGCCCTCGCGCTGATCGGCCTTGTCGCCGGCTTCATTTTCTGATCTCGCCATGTCAACCATTGCATTGATCGCGGCCGAGGAGGGCGAGGTTATCAATCCTCTCGTCCCCGAGACCTACGACATCGTGTGGTCGGCGGTCTGCATCGCGGTTATCGGCTTCTTCTTCTGGAAGTACATCCTTCCGAAGTTCCAGCAGGTGCTGGCGGACCGTACCGAGCAGATCGAGGGCGGCATCCAGCGCGCCGAGGATGCTCAGGCCGAGGCCAAGGAGACGCTGGAGCAGTACCGCGCCCAGCTCGCCGAGGCGCGGACCGAGGCCGCGGCCATCCGTGAGGATGCCCGCACCCAGGGCCAGCAGATCATCGCCGAGATGAAGGTCCAGGCACAGCTGGAGAGCGACCGCATCGTGGCCGCAGGCAGCAGCCAGCTCGCAGCTCAGCGTCAGCAGATCGTCACCGAACTGCGCAGCGATCTGGGCAAGACCGCGGTCGATCTGGCCGAGAAGGTCATCGGCGAGTCTCTGGCCGACGAGGTCAAGCGGTCGGGTTCGATCGATCGTTTCCTCAGCGAACTGGACGCCGTCAGCGCTGACTCCGCAGCCGGAAAGTGAGCACCATGTACGCAGCAAGCCGTGAGGCGCTGACTCATACGAGGAGCGCCCTGGAATCAGCGTTGGCCGGAGTTTCGGCCGGCGCGGCGACTGCAGCTGCGGCACAGACCGGTGCCGAGCTGTTCACGGTGGTCGAGGTTCTCGACGGTCAGCGCACGCTTCGTTCCGCGCTGTCCGACCCCTCGGCCCCCGCGGCGGTTCGGCAGGCCTTGGCCGAGCAGGTGTTCTCGGCCAAGGTTTCGGCCGAGGCCCTCGCCACGCTGAAGGCGGCCGTCTCCCAGGACTGGTCGAGCTCGGCTGACCTGCGGAACTCGCTGGTGCTGCTCGGTCGGGAGTCGCTGCTCAAGGCGGCCGACGATCAGGGTCAGCTCGACACCGTCGAGGACGAGCTCTTCCGCCTCGGCCGCATCGTGGCGGGCGACTCGAGCCTCGAGCAGGCGCTGTCCGATCGCGCGACGCCCACCGCGGCGAAGCGCGAACTGCTGACCAAGCTGCTCTACGGCAAGGTCACCGCGATCACCGAGGCCCTGGCCACCCAGGCCGCAGGCCGGTTGCGGACCGCACCCGCGGATGCCTTCAACGAGCTGTCGGAACTGGCGGCGGCGCGACGCGACAAGGCGGTCGCACACGTGCGCAGCGCCTCGGCGTTGTCCGCCGAGCAGGAGGAGCGGCTCGCCGCGACCCTGACCCGCACCTACGGCAAGCCGGTCACCGTGCACGTGGAGGTCGACCCCGAGCTCCTGAGCGGCCTTGTCGTTCGCGTGGGCGACGAGGTCATCGACGGCAGTGCGGCGGGACGTCTCGCGTCTCTGCGCAAGACCTTCAAGTAGTCCCGGCGGCCGCGGCCGACCTCAAACTCCAGATATTCGAAGACCAGATACCGAGAGCAGGAAAAACATGGCGGAGCTGACGATCTCCTCCGATGAGATCCGTAGTGCGATTTCGAACTACACCGCGAGCTACTCCCCGGAGGCCTCCCGCGAGGAGGTCGGAACGGTGTCCGACACCAGTGACGGCATTGCGCACGTCACCGGCCTGCCTTCGGCGATGGCCAACGAGCTGCTGGAGTTCCCCGGCGGCGTGCTCGGTGTGGCACTGAACCTGGATGCCACCGAGATCGGTGCCGTCATCCTGGGTGATTACGAGCACCTCGCAGAGGGCCAGCAGGTCAAGCGGACCGGCGACGTGCTGTCCGTGCCGGTGGGCGACGCCTACCTGGGCCGCGTGGTCAACCCGCTCGGCCAGCCGATCGACGGCCTCGGCGAGATCGAGTGCACCGAGACCCGCGCCCTCGAGCTGCAGGCCGCCTCGGTCCTCGAGCGTCAGCCCGTCGAGGAGCCGCTGCAGACCGGCATCAAGGCCATCGACGCGATGACCCCGATCGGCCGTGGACAGCGCCAGCTGATCATTGGCGACCGCAAGACCGGCAAGACCGCGGTCTGTGTTGACGCCATCCTGAACCAGAAGGCGAACTGGGAGTCCGGCGACGACACGAAGCAGGTTCGCTGCATCTACGTCGCGATCGGCCAGAAGGGCTCCACCATCGCGGGCGTCAAGGCTGCCCTCGAGGAGCAGGGCGCGATGGAGTACACCACCATCGTCGCGGCCCCGGCCTCCGATTCGGCCGGCTTCAAGTGGCTCGCCCCGTACACCGGTTCGGCCATCGGCCAGCACTGGATGTACCAGGGCAAGCACGTCCTCATCGTGTTCGACGACCTGACCAAGCAGGCCGAGGCGTACCGCGCCATCTCGCTGCTGCTGCGTCGTCCGCCGGGCCGCGAGGCGTACCCCGGTGACGTCTTCTACCTGCACTCCCGTCTGCTCGAGCGTTCGGCCAAGCTCTCCGACGAGCTCGGCGGCGGTTCGCTGACCGCACTGCCGATCATCGAGACCAAGGCCAACGACGTCTCGGCCTACATCCCGACCAACGTCATCTCCATCACCGACGGTCAGGTGTTCCTGGAGTCGGACCTGTTCAACAAGGGCATCCGCCCCGCGATCAACGTGGGTATCTCGGTTTCCCGAGTCGGTGGCGCCGCGCAGACCAAGGGCATGAAGAAGGTCTCCGGCTCGCTCCGTCTCGAGCTGGCCCAGTTCCGTGAGCTGGAGGCCTTCTCGGCCTTCGCCTCCGACCTGGACGACGCCTCCAAGGCACAGCTCGAGCGTGGACAGCGTCTCGTCGAGCTGCTCAAGCAGGACCAGTACTCCCCGATCGCCGTCGAGGACCAGATCATCTCGATCTACCTGGCCGGCGAAGGCGTGTTCGACTCGGTGCCGGTCGGCGACGTCCGCCGCTTCGAGTCCGAGCTGCTCGAGGACCTGCACCGCAACGCGGGCTCGGTCTACGAGGCCATCAAGGGTGGCAAGGCCCTCGACGAGAACTCGATCGCCGACCTCAAGGCCGCGACCGACAAGTTCAAGGAAGGCTTCATCGCCTCCGACGGCAGCCGCGTGGTCAACGAGGCCGAGGCCTCGGCACTCGGCGCGAACGAGGTCAGCCAGGAGCAGGTTTCCGTCACTCGCAAGCACGTCAGCAAGTGAGCGTGACTGCCGTGTCGGAATCTCGTGGGAAGGGAGTGTGACTGAGTAGATGGCAAGCCTGCGCGAACTGCGCTCACGTATCAAGTCAGTCAACTCGACCAAGAAGATCACCAAGGCGCAGGAGCTGATCGCGACCTCCCGCATCACCAAGGCTCAGGCCAGGGTTGCGGCGTCGAAGCCCTACGCCGAGGAGATCACCAAGGTGCTCTCCGCGCTGGCGAGCGCCTCCGGGTCGCTCGACCACCCGCTGCTGAACGAGCGGCCGGAGCCCAAGCGGGCTGCCGTGCTGGTCGTCACCAGCGACCGCGGTATGTGCGGCGGCTACAACTCCAACGTCCTCAAGGAGGCGGAGGAGCTGATCCAGCTGCTGCGCTCCGAGGGCAAGGAGCCGGTGCTGTACGCGATGGGCGCAAAGGGCCTGACGTACTACACCTTCCGTGACCGCGATCTGAAGGGCGCCTGGACCGGGTTCTCTCAGCAGCCGGGTTACGCGGATGCCGCCAAGGCGAGCCGTCACCTGGTCGAGCTGTTCATGGCCGGGTCGGGCGCCGAGGTTGCCGCGTACAACGGCGAGGGCACGGTCGAGGGCGTTGACGAACTGCACATCGTCTACACCCGCTTCGTGTCGATGCTGACCCAGACGCCGGAGGTCCGGCGCATGGCTCCGCTCGAGGTCGAGTACAAGGACGAGAACTTCGAGCTCGGGGAGGACATGCTCTCCGATTCGAACGGTGCCAATCCGACGGCGCAGTACGACTTCGAGCCGGAGGCCGGGACGCTGCTCTCGGCGCTGCTGCCGAAGTACATCAGCACCCGGATCTACTCCTCGCTGCTCGATGCGGCGGCCTCGGAGTCGGCTTCACGTCGTACCGCCATGAAGGCGGCAACGGACAACGCAAACGAGCTGGTGAACACCCTGAGCCGCCAGGCCAACCAGGTGCGCCAGGCCCAGATCACCCAGGAAATCAGCGAGATCGTCGGTGGCGCTAATGCGCTCGCCTCGAGCGCAGGAAGTGACTAGACACATGACCGCAGCAGTAACCCAAACCAACGCGAACGGCTCGGGCACCACGTCCGGCCGGGTCGTGCGGGTCATCGGTCCCGTTGTGGACGTTGAGTTCCCGCGTGGCGCCGTTCCCGCCCTGTTCAACGCGCTGAACGCAGAGGTCACTCTGCCGACGGTCGCGAAGACGCTGACCCTCGAGGTGGCGCAGCACCTGGGCGACAACCTGGTGCGCACCATTTCGATGCAGCCGACCGACGGCCTGGTCCGCGGCGCGGCGGTCGTCGACTCCGGCAAGCCGATCTCGGTTCCCGTCGGCGACGTCGTCAAGGGCCACGTGTTCAACGCCCTCGGTGACTGCCTCGACACCCCGGGCCTCGGTCGCGACGGCGAGCAGTGGGGCATCCACCGCAAGCCCCCCGCCTTCGATCAGCTCGAGGGCAAGACCGAGATCCTCGAGACCGGCATCAAGGTCATCGACCTGCTCACCCCGTACGTCAAGGGCGGCAAGATCGGTCTGTTCGGTGGTGCCGGTGTCGGCAAGACCGTTCTGATCCAGGAGATGATCACCCGTATCGCCCGCGAGTTCTCCGGCACCTCGGTGTTCGCAGGCGTCGGTGAGCGCACCCGTGAGGGCACGGACCTCCACCTCGAGATGGCCGAGATGGGCGTTCTCCAGGACACCGCCCTTGTGTTCGGTCAGATGGACGAGCCGCCGGGAACGCGTATGCGCGTCGCCCTGTCGGCGCTGACCATGGCGGAGTACTTCCGCGATGTGCAGAACCAGGACGTGTTGCTCTTCATCGACAACATCTTCCGTTTCACGCAGGCCGGCTCGGAGGTCTCGACCCTGCTGGGTCGCATGCCCTCCGCCGTGGGTTACCAGCCGACGCTGGCGGACGAGATGGGTGAGCTCCAGGAGCGCATCACCTCGACCCGTGGCCGTTCGATCACCTCGCTGCAGGCGATCTACGTCCCCGCCGACGACTACACCGACCCGGCGCCCGCGACCACCTTCGCGCACCTCGATGCGACCACCGAGCTCTCGCGTCCGATTTCGCAGATGGGTATCTACCCCGCTGTGGACCCGCTGACGTCGACCTCGCGCATCCTCGAGCCCGGCATCGTCGGTGCGGAGCACTTCCGCGTCGCGAACGAGGTCAAGCGGATCCTGCAGAAGTACAAGGAACTGCAGGACATCATCGCCATCCTCGGTATGGACGAGCTGCAGGAAGAGGACAAGATCCTCGTCGGCCGCGCGCGCCGTATCCAGAAGTTCCTCGGCCAGAACTTCATCGTGGCCGAGAAGTTCACGGGTGAGGCCGGTTCCGTGGTGCCGCTGCGCGACACCATCGAGGCGTTCGACCGCGTCTGCAAGGGCGAGTTCGATCACCTGCCCGAGCAGGCGTTCAACAGCTGCGGTGGACTCGACGACGTCGAGGCCGCTGCCAAGAAGATCGCCGGGAAGTAGTCGACAATGGCTGAGATGACTGTTGAGCTGGTTGCCGTCGAGCAGCGGCTGTGGTCGGGTTCGGCGACGCTCGTCAGCGCTCAGACCACCGAGGGCGAGATCGGCATCATGTACGGACATGAGCCGGTCCTCGGCCAGCTGATCGAGGCAGGCGTGGTCGCCATCACCACCGCCGACGGCGAGCGCGTCGTCGCCGCGGTGCACGGTGGCTTCCTCTCGGTGACGGGCACCACCGTCACGATCCTGGCGGAGTCCGCGGACTTCGCGGGCGACGTCGATGTCGAGGCCGCCAAGGCGGTCCTGGCGGAGACGACCGAGGATCTCGAGGCGATCGCGATCGCCAAGGGTCAGCTCCGCGCCGTCGAGCGCGCCTGACCGGTACCCCGATAGCCGCGACGAGCAAGGCCGACGAGCAGTGACAACCGGAGTGACAGTTCTTTTCGTTCTGGTTGTCCTGCTCGCGGCGCTCGTCGCGGCTTTCGTGTATCGGTTGGGGGTGCTGCGCCGCGGCGGCACGGCGGCGATCGTCCGGACCACTCCCGCGGGTGTCGGCCAGGGCTGGCGGCACGGTGTCATCCGGTACGGCGAGGAGGACCTCGTCTTCTACAAGCTCTCCAGCCTCCGGCCCGGGCCCGACTCGCGGATCAGCAGGCAGGGCATCGAGGTGGGTGATCGGCGCGGGCCGCGCGACACCGAGTTCGACATCATGACCGACGAGATCGTGATCCTGTCGGTTCAGGACGGCGATCACGGTTACGAGGTGGCCCTCGATTCCGGCGCCCTCACCGCGTTCCTGTCCTGGGTGGAATCGCGTCCATCGGGGCGCTCCATGCGGGGCCGTCCGGCCTGACCGAATACCTCCAGACCCCGGCTCATCGCCGGGGTCTTTTGTCGTTTCAATGCCCGTCCGCGGATTCGGTGCCGCCCGCGCCCGGCTTCCACAGCACGTCGCCGTCGGGGTTCGCCGCCCGGCTCAGGATGAACAGCAGGTCGGAGAGCCGGTTCAGGTACTTGGCCGGCAGCACACTGGTGTCCTCGGGGGAGGCGTCCACCGCCGCCCACGCGGATCGTTCGGCGCGGCGCACCACGGTCCTGGCCACGTGCAGCAGCGCCGCAAGGGCGGTGCCACCGGGCAGGATGAAGGAGTTCAGCGGCGCCAGCGGCTCGTTGTACTCATCGCACCAGCCCTCGAGCCGCTCGATGTAGCCGGCGGTGACCCGCAGCGGCGGGTACTTCGGATCCGCGACAACAGGGGTGGACAGGTCCGCGCCCGCGTCGAAGAGGTCGTTCTGGATCTGACGCAGCACCTCGACGAACTCGGGTCCCGGCTGCCCGAGCGAGAGCGCCACCCCCAGGCTGGCGTTGGCCTCGTCGCAGTCCGCGTACGCGATCAGCCGAGGGTCGTTCTTCGACACCCGTGAGAAGTCGCTCAGACCGGTGGTCCCGTCGTCGCCGGTACGGGTGTAGATGCGGGTCAGGTGTACGGACATGACGTCACGGTACCGCTCGTGCAGATCCAATCGGGACCGCTCGCGGTCGGGACCCGGTCGCGGCTGACTAGGCTGTCGCACTGTGAGTGAACGCTTTCTTGTCACCGGCGGTAACAGGCTTACGGGTGAGGTCTCGGTGGGCGGCGCTAAGAACAGCGTCCTGAAGTTGATGGCGGCTGCCCTCCTGGCGGAGGGCACGACCACCATCACCAACTGCCCGGACATCCTCGACGTCCCGCTGATGGCGGAGGTATTGCGCGGGCTCGGCTGCGAGGTGGTGCTCGACGGTGACGAGGCGCGCATCACGACGCCTGCCGAGCCGAAGTACCACGCCGACTTCCCGGCAGTGACCCAGTTCCGAGCGTCGGTGTGTGTGCTCGGGCCCCTGGTCGCGAGGTGCAGGCGCGCCGTGGTCGCGCTCCCAGGAGGTGACGCGATCGGGTCGCGTCCACTGGACATGCACCAGTCCGGACTGGAACTGCTCGGCGCACGCAGCGAGATCCAGCACGGGTGCGTGGTGGCGGAGGCGGACGACCTGCACGGCGCCACCATCCGCCTGGCGTTCCCGTCGGTCGGTGCCACCGAGAACATCCTGATGGCCGCGGTGTTGGCCAAGGGCGAGACCGTCATCGACAACGCCGCCCGCGAACCCGAGATCGTGGACCTGTGCAACATGCTCAGGCGGATGGGCGCCCTGATCGAGGGTGCCGGTTCCACGACGCTGACCATTCGGGGCGTCAAGACCATGCAGCCGACCACCCATCGGGTGATCGGGGATCGGATCGTCGCGGCGACGTGGGGGATCGCGGCCGCGATGACCCGGGGCGAGGTGCGGGTGCGCGGAGTCAACCCGAAGCACCTCTCACTGGTGCTCGACAAGCTCCGCTCCGCGGGTTCGCAGGTCACGATGGAGGCGGACGGATTCCGGATCGTGCAGGAGGGCCGCCCCACCGCGGTGAACTACGCGACCCTGCCGTACCCGGGATTCCCGACCGACCTGCAGCCGATGGCGATCGGCCTGGCCGCCGTCGCGGATGGCACGTCGATGATCACCGAGAACGTCTTCGAAGCGCGCTTCCGGTTCGTCGAGGAGATGATCCGGCTCGGCGCCGATGCCCGCACCGACGGACATCACGCGGTGGTCCGCGGGATCCCGCAGCTCTCGAGCGCGCCGGTGTGGTCCTCGGACATCCGGGCCGGTGCCGGCCTGGTGCTGGCAGGCCTCGTGGCGGACGGCGTCACCGAGGTCCACGACGTCTTCCACATCGACCGTGGATACCCGCGATTCGTCGAGAACCTGACGGCTCTCGGCGGCGTGATCGAGCGGGTGCCTGCCCAGGCAGCGGCGGGCTGATCGAGCCGTCGTGTCCGGGGGAGCGGTGGGAGTGTCCGGCGTCACAATGATCGATTTCCCCCGAAATGCCGGTTCCGCCGCCCTGTCGAGCTCTCTGACCTGGCAACTTCTGAGTCGAACAGGCCGCGACATGGCGATTTGCCACAGCGTTCGCCGCCGCGTAACTTTTGTCGAGTCAGAGCGACACGGACACCGACCCGGCCGAGAGGCCAGGGACACGAGGTTGGACGAAGGCGCCAGACAATCCCAAAGCTTGCTTGATCACTCAGCCCGGTTTTGACCGGGAGGCTTCGATGAGCTAGGCTGGAACAGTTGCCCCGGAACGGCCGAGAATAACTCTTTCTGATGTTAGAGCTTGGCGGTGATGGTGTGTGCGTGTTCTTTGAGAACTCAACAGTGTGCCGATGAATGTCAGTGCCAATATTTTGGTACTCCACACTCACTCTTTCCAATTG
>NZ_JBEPSX010000009.1:0-256235 GCF_040548995.1 Rhodococcus sp. PvR044 | reverse complement strand
TTCAAGTCCGGCAACCCGGCCGAGCGTGCGGCCGCGATCGTCAAGGCCACCACCTTCTTCGACGACCCGGATGTGCTGGCGAAGGTCTCCCGCGGTCTGGGTGAGGCTATGGTCGGCATCAACGTCGACGATCTGCCGGTCGCGCACCGGCTCGCCGAGCGCGGCTGGTGATCGGCGGCGCTTGATCGCCTGAATTCTCGACGCGGCCCCGCATCCCTGATGCGGGGCCGCGTCGTTGCTAGCGTGAGCACCGGTCGAAAGGGGTACGCCATGTCGTCCATCGAAGAGATCCTGGAACTCGAACGGCTGGAGAAGGACATCTTCCGCGGCATCGTCGCGGACACGATGCTGACCCGTACGTTCGGCGGTCAGGTGGCGGGCCAGGCCCTGGTCTCCGCGGTCCGAACGGTCGACGAGCGGTACCGCGTGCACTCCCTGCACGGTTACTTCCTGCGGCCGGGAAACCCGACCATCCCCACCGTCTTCCTCGTCGACCGGATCCGGGACGGCCGATCGTTCTGCACCCGCCGGGTCACCGGGGTCCAGGACGGTCAGGCGATCTTCACCATGTCCGCCTCATTCCACGTGGGCGACATCGGGATCGAGCACGAGGACGAGATGCCCCCGGTCCCGAACCCGGAGGACCTGCCCGACACCTCGGAGATGATGAGCGAGGAACTGTCGTGGGAGTTCCGGGAGTGGGCCGACTGGGATCTGCGATTCGTGCCCGAGGACAAGGTGACTCGGCGCAGGGGCGTGCCCGCGCAGCAGCAGGTCTGGTTCCGGTACCGCCGCACGCTCCCCGAGGACCCCGTCTTCCATGTCTGCACCCTCGCCTACATGAGCGACATGACGTTGCTCGGTTCGGCGAAGGTGCCGCACCCCGACGAGGACATCCAGCAGGCCTCGCTCGACCACGCGCTGTGGTTCATGCGGCCCTTCCGTGCCGACGAGTGGCTGCTCTACGACCAGTCGTCACCGTCCGCGGGGTTCGGCCGGGCGCTGACCCAGGGCCGGATCTTCGATCGCAGCGGGAACCTGGTCGCGGCGGTGGTCCAGGAGGGGCTGACCCGGTTGCTGCGGGACTGATCGGCCGACCCGGAGCCGCACCCGGCAGACCACGGCGTCGGTATAGCGGCGCAGTGCCCGGTCCAGCTCGTCGCCGCGGTGGTTCGGCAGGATCCGCCGCCACCCGGATCCCGGCTCCACCTCGGCGATCACCACGACCACCCGGCGGTCCGCGAGCCTGTCCGTGATGTAGCGGGTCAAGGTCGGCGCGAGCCCGCCGTCGGCTCCGTCGAGCAGGATGAGCCTGACGCCGGGGTGCCAGGCCTCCCATGCCTTGGTGAAGGCGCGTGGCGATTCGCCGCTCGGGCACACCCGGACCGCGATGACATCGGTGCCAACGGACAGGCCCGCGCAGATCGCCTCCCGGCTCAGCTCGGAGACCTCGGCCACCGGAACGAGGACGACGGTGCCCTGTGCGGCCGGCGCGGCGGGCACCTCGCCGAGGTGCAGTCGGTCGCCGATGGCCGCGTAGGCCGCCCGCACCCGCTCCATCAGGAACACGATCAGGGGCAGTGCCACCACGATGAGCCAGGCGCCTTCGGTGAACTTCATCGCGGTCGTGACGAGCGCCGCGACGGCGGTCAGGGTGGCACCTAAGCCGTTGAGGCTGGCGCGCCACCGCCAGCCGGGCACCCGGGTCAGCAGCCAGTGCCGGACGAGTCCGGCCTGGGCGATGGTGAACCCGACGAACACGCCGATGGCGAACAGGGGCACCAGAGCGTTCATGCTGCCGCCCGAACCGATCAGCAGGGCGCCCGCGAACACGCCCAGTGCCAGCACGCCGTGCCGGTACACCTCACGAGCGGATCGCAGCGCGAACCGATGGGGCAGGCAGTTGTCGTCGGCGAGCAGGCGGGCCAGCGTCGGCAGGCCGCCGTACGAGGTGTTCGCGGCCAGCGCGAGCAGGACAACGGTGGCGAATTGCACCACGTAGTAACCGATCCCGTGTCCGAGTGACGCCTCGGTCAGCTGTGAGAGCACGGTGGTCCCCTCGACCGGGTGCAGCGCGAACTTTCCGATGAGGACGGCGAGTCCGATCAGCATGCTGCCGAGCAGGATTCCGAGCGCGACCTCGGCGCGTTGTGCGTTCTTCACCCGCGGCTCACGGAAACTGGGCACCGCGTTCGCGATGGCCTCCACTCCGGTGAGGGCCGCGCATCCGCTGGAGAATGCCTTGAGCAGCAACAGGACCCCGACGGTGTGGACATCTGCGGCGACGGCGGTGCCCTCGGTGACGCTCAGCGGTTCCGAACGCAGCAGCCCGGCGATGATCACGGTGAAGATGCTGAGCACGAATACCGCAGTCGGGATCATGAATGCCCTGGCGCTGTCCGCGATCCCGCGCAGGTTCAGCGCCGTGATCCCGACCAGGATGGCCAGGCAGATCCAGACGGTGTGGGGGAGCAGGACCGGGAACGCGGAGGTGAGGGCGGCGACGCCCGCGGCGATGGAGACCGCGACGTTGAGGATGTAGTCGATCACCAGGGAGGCCGCGGCGACGAGCCCGGTGCGGCGCCCCAGCCGGGCTCGGGCGACGGCATACGCGCCGCCACCGTTCGGAAAGGCCGCGATGAGTTGGCGGTAGGACGCGACGAGCACCGCGAGCAGGGCGGCGATCGCGAGGGTGACGGGCAGCGTGAAGCCCAGCCCGGTGCCGCCCGCGACCGCGAGGACGAGAACGATCGCCTCGGGGCCATACGACACCGACGCCATGGCGTCGAGGGAGAGTCCGGCCAGGCCGGTGGAGACCGAGAGCTTGTGTCGATCGGTCTTTCGCTGGGGGCGTCCGGTGCGGGGTGCCCGTATGAGCAGTGCGGTGGTCACCGAGCGAGTGTGGTCCCGGATCGCGTGTGTACCAGCGGTCTTGACGTTTCCCTTATGCGGTCGATTGTCCTCTTGATGTGGTGTGGACGCTGCTCGGGGTCATGTCTGCACATTGCCCGTGCGGGTGAACGGCGCGGCGAGGGTGGGGCCGAGGTGCCTACGGTTGATCGTCAACGCGACCAGCGCCACGACGGCATAGACACCGCACAGCAGCATCCGCCCTTGGGTCGAGGTGATCGCGAACTGGATGACGAACAGCGCAAACAGTGCCCAGGCGGACCAGCGGTGGAACCGCAGGGCGAGGATCAGGGCGACCCCCATCATCGTCTGGGTGGCGGTCAGCAGCATCTCCTCGACCTGGCGCGCGTCGAGCATCAGGGCGGGGCCGCCGCCACCGGCGAGGTGGGCCAGCGGCACGGATCCCACCAGCAGGGTCCATTGATTGACCTTCGACGAGATCAGCATCGCGATCGCGGCCGTGCCCTTGCCTCGTGCCGCGAAGAGGATCGCGATGATGAACTCGGGCGCCTCGGAGGCGAGTGGGGCGAGCCACTGCACGAGGAGGAACTGATCAACGCCGAGTTCGGTGCCCGCGTTGACGAGGCTGTTCGCGAAGGGCTCCGCGCAGGCGACGATGACCGCGGCCGCGACGACGAGCATCGCGATCACCGTCGTCCGGCGCGCCCGGTCCGGCAGTGCGCCGAGCGCGGCGGTGGTACCGATCAGGTCGGGTTCCTCCACCTCGCCACCGGACAGTCGGTAGAGGTAGAAGCCGAACCAGGCGAGCAGGGCGACACCGAATACGAGGTGGATCTGACCCGTCGCCGGGATGACGAACGCCGCGACGCCCGCGACGAGGAGGAACCCGAGCTCCACGCGATTGCCGGACTCGAGGGCCAGCGCCGAGACCGGTTTGCCGGTGAGCTTCTTCGCGACCGTGATCGAGACCAGCACCACCAGGGGCCAGCCGATGCCCATCAGCAGCCTGTTCGAGCCGGTCATGTTGGCCGCCGCGTACTGCGCGTAGGTGGGGTCGTGTCCGGCGGTGTAGGCGTAGTAGAGGTCGACCGCGTATTCGGGGAGTACCGCGATCAGGGCGAGGACGGCGATCGCCAGGCCGCCGGAGACGTCGACCTGTGCGGCCTCGGCTGCCCAGGCGAGCAGGAAACTCGCCGCCACCACCGCGGCCCCGTAGACCAGCAGCGCGACCAGAGGATTCGGGTGCATGCCAGAGAGTCGGAGAACGAGCGCGGGAAGAATGAACACCGTAGTAATTCCCAGTGATCGCGGCAACGTGCTGCGGTAGGTTGGAATGCCGGGTGTGTCTATTACTGCCGAATTCGATGAAATGGGTATCAGGCCTTCGGGTCAACGGCCGCAGACTCGCCTGATCCGGACGGGGAGAGTCTTCGGCCAACGGTGGTGTTGGTCCGAAGGTCTCGCTCGCCGAACAGCTTTCACGTGCACTGTCCGGTGGATGACCGGGCGCCCTGTGGCGCCAGCATGTCGACCATCCGCCTCTGCCCGACCGCGTCGAGATATCCAGAGTGAACTACTCCCCTTCTTTTCGAATGCTAGCGGGGTTCTTTCGGGAAGCAAATTCGTGGTATTGCCTGATTTCGGTATTCGGTAACGCATTCCGATTTAGTTTGGCCGCCCGTAATGGAGTGGATGTGCCCGCGGGGTTCACCTGTTGTGTCGGCCGGACCGGCCTTCGGCCGACGCAGTCACCCATGAGATCCAGAAGATCTCGGATGGCGATGTCGAGAACCGGTGACTTGCTTCGTCCCTGTGGTGAGTGCGACCACAATGGGGCGCACCAGAACCGAGGAGAAACTCGATGGCCAAGTACTTGCTTCTCAAGCACTACCGCGGCGCCCCGGCTGCGGTCAACGACGTACCCATGGACAAGTGGACGCCGGAGGAGATCTCGGCCCACATGCAGTACATGCAGGATTTCGCGGACCGGCTCGAGGGGACCGGGGAGTACGTCGACAGTCAGGCGCTCGCCCCTGGGGGAACTTTCGTCCGGTACGACGGCGAGGGGCGCCCGCCGGTCACCGACGGACCGTTCGCCGAGACCAAGGACCTGATCGCCGGTTGGATGGTGATCGACGTCGACAGCTACGAGCGCGCCCTCGAGTTGGCCGGGGAACTGTCGGCCGCGCCAGGGGCGGACGGCAAGCCGATCCACGAGTGGCTGGAGTTGCGCCCGTTCTACTCCGTGCCGCCCACCATCACGGAGTGACCTCTCCGGTGGATGAGGTCCTGATCCGTAGCCTCACACCGCACGTGCTCGGGATCCTCGTCCGCCGCGGTGCAGATTTCGCGGCGGCCGAGGATGCCGTGCAGGACGCGCTGGTCGAGGCGGTCCGCGTCTGGCCGGCCGACCCGCCGCGGGATCCGAAGGGTTGGCTGGTCACGGTTGCCTGGCGCAAGTTCCTCGACGTGACGAAGGCGAACGTGGCCCGGCGCAGGCGTGAGGACCTCATGGATGATCAACCGCCACCCGATCCTGCGCCCGCGGTCGACGACACGCTCCAGCTCTATTTCCTGTGCGCCCACCCGTCGCTGACGCCGTCGTCCGCGGTCGCGCTCACGCTGCGCGCCGTCGGCGGGCTGACCACCCGCCAGATCGCCCAGGCCTACCTGGTGCCCGAGGCGACCATGGCGCAGCGCATCAGTCGGGCCAAGCGCACCGTCTCCGGCGTGCGGTTCGACCGGCCCGGCGATGTCGCCACCGTGCTGCGCGTCCTCTACCTGGTCTTCAACGAGGGCTACTCCGGCGACGTCGACCTCGCCGCCGAGGCCATCCGGCTCACCCGGCAACTCGCGGCCGCCATCGACCACCCCGAAGTGGCCGGGCTGCTCGCCCTGATGCTGCTCCACCATGCCCGGCGCGCGGCCCGGACCGAGGCCGACGGCAGCCTGGTATCGCTCGCCGAGCAGGACCGGGGCCGGTGGGACACCGAGTCGATCGCCGAGGGCGTCGAGATCCTGCAGGCGGCCCTCGCCCGCGACCGGCTCGGCGAGTTCCAGGCCCAGGCCGCCATCGCGGCACTGCACGCCGACGCCCTCACCGCCGAGGAGACCGATTGGGTGCAGATCGTCGAGTGGTACGACGAGCTCGAGCGCCTGACCGACAGCCCGGTCGTCCGGCTCAACCGCGCGGTGGCCGTCGGTGAGGCCGACGGACCGCGCGCCGGCCTGGCGGCGCTTGCGGCGCTGGACGACTCGCTGCCCCGCCACGCGGCGGTGGCGGCGTACCTCCACGAGCGGGACGGCGACCTGGCTACGGCGGCACGGCTGTACGTGGAGGCGGCACTGAAGGCGCCCAACCTCGCCGAGCGCGAGCACCTGACGCGCCAGGCCGCCCGGCTCAACGCCGGTCGTGGGTAACGTCGGCGGCCATCGCCCATTGGCCGACGACCAAGGTTCCAAACAAGATGGAGCCGAGGGTGCCAATAGCGGTGAGAGAACGCGGTCGTGACCGCCAAGAACGAGAGGAAGCTGTCGAAGAACTCTAACGATCGAGCGGTGCTTCGAGCGCGACGTGGGGTTCCCAGCGATAGCACCACGTGGATAGCGGTTGGCCAGATTCGCTGAGCTCGGGGCCCACCCTGGCATAGACCTCGTTCGCGGAGGTGGTGATGGCCGGCGGCAGGGGGATCGAAACGTCCTTGGAGTCGCCATGTTGCGGTCCGCCGTAGAGCCATACCGTGACGACAGTTCGAGCGGAACGTGACTGATCACTCACAGGCTTGATTGTATTGGTAGTCCTGAATCTGCTTGTCGGTGGTCACGCGTAGACTCGTACACATGTTCGATACCGGGGGGTTTCGGGGTGGCGCCGCAGGTGAGGGCGCCCGCGGCGGCGAGCGCCCGGTGGAATTCGAAGACGGCACGGCGGCGTTGTCGGCGTTGCGGGAGTACGGGCGGGCGGAGAACGTCGCCGCGGCGCACAAGGTGTTGACGGCGGCTGCGTTTGCGCGGCGGCAGTTCGCATCCGAGGTGGATCTGTTCGGGGAGGAGTTCGCTTACCGGGCGGGGCGGGCGGCGGAGATGGAGACGTCTCTGGCGTTGGGGGTGAGTGCGTTCACGGCGGAACGGTATGTGGCGGTGGGTAATGCGTTGGATCTGCGGTTGCCGTTGATTCGGGCGGTGTTCGTGTCGGGGCGGGTGGACTTTCCGCGGGTGTTCGCGATCGTTGAGGCGACCGCGGAGATCTTCGATGCCACCCTCGAACGGATGGAGGGCCACCTCGCGGACGCCGCGCTGTATTTGACGCCGAAGAAACTCGTAGCGGAGGTGATGCGGGAGTTGATCCGCATCAACCCCGCCGAGGCCGAGGAACTCCGCAGGCGGCGGGAGCGTCATTCGCGGCGGGTGTCGGTGACCGCGGACCTGCACGGTATGGCCCAGGTGTATGCCACCCTCACTGCGGCCGAGGGCCGCACTCTCGATTCGCTGATTTGTGAGATGGCGGGCACGGTTTGTCGGGAGGATCCGCGGACGGTCGACAATCTGCGCACGGATGCGTTCATGGCGTTGGTACACGGAGAGACCTATCTGCATTGCCGGTGCGGGCGCGATGACTGTCCGACTGCGCATTTGCCGCGGCCCGAGCGTCCGAAACCCGAGGTGCACATTCATATCGATCTGGAGAGTCTGCTGCGGTTGGCGGATCATCCCGGGCACATGGAGGGGCACGGGCCGATCGATCCGGAGTTGGCACGGCTGCTCGCCGGGGATGCGACGTGGCAGGCGGTGTTCACCGACGCCAGACGAATCCAGGCCGAGCGAAGTGCCGCTGGCGGCGATGAGGGTGAGAGGGACGGCGACGTCGAGTCGACTGAGCCGGAGAGCGACGAGCCGCCACGCCCACCACGGGCAGACGGTGAACCGCCCGACCGCGAGACCGACAAGCCGCCACGAGAAACGAAGCACGGCAACGGGTCAGGGGACGCCTCTGTCCCCATCCGCTACCGGCTCCGACGCAGAGCCGCCGGACAACTGCCCCCACCCTCAACCGTCCGCCCGATGCCGGACACCGAGTCACGAGAGCCGCGGATCACCGACATCCTCGACGCGATCGCGGCGAACCCCGCCCTGCTCGACGGCCAGTACCCGGACGGGCACGGCGGATACGACCACCCACCTTGCGGTGCCTTGACGTACCGGCCCAGCAACACCGTCCGCACCGCTGTCTTCGACAAGTACGACACCTGCACCTTCCCCGGCTGCACCGTCAAAGCCCGGGACTGTCAGTTCGACCACATCGTCGAGTTCGACCCCGACAATCCCCACGCCGGCGGCTGGACCGTGGAGAGCAACGGCGAACCCGCCTGCATCTGGCACCACCAGGCCAAGACCGACCGACTCTTCCGCGTCGTCCGCCTCGACGGCGACGTGATCGTCTGGATCGGCCAACACGGCGCAATCGGGGTCACCCTGCCACTCCCGGTCGAACAACGACCCAGCGCCCGCACCAAGAAGCCCGCACCAAGAAGCCCGCACCCCGACGGGCCGCAACGCCGCCACCCGCACCACCGCCACCCGAACCACCCGATCCCGGCATCTACGAACCGACCTGGTGGGAAACCCACATGCACCCCACCGACCTACCGCCGACGCTCCCGGAACTCGCCACCATCACCGACCCCGGCCACCTCGCCCGGTGCGCACAACTCCGCACCCACCACGCCGAACACCTCGCGATCCTGGGCGAACGCCACCGCCACCAGCTCCCACCGTTCTGACCATCCGTATCCTCGACCTGTGCAGACGAGACGAATTCTGGAACTGGCCCTCGGTGGGGCGGCACTGATCGCGGTCGTCGCGGCCGTGGTGGTGTCGATCGGATCGACACCCGAGACCGCGCAGGCTGACAGCGTGGACGACACGCTCACCGTCACCGGGAACGTCTCGTACCGCGAGCGGATCGCCTTCCCCGAGAACGCCGTCGTGACCGTTCGCCTCGAGGACATCTCGCTGGCAGACGCGCCGGCGACCCTGCTCGCCGAGCAGCGCATCGAGGGCGCCACCGGCGTGCCGGTGCCGTTCGAGCTCGCCGCCTACCGCGACGCCATCGATCCAAGTGCGCGACTCGCCGTCCGCGCGCAGATCGAGGTCGACGGCGCCCTGCGCTGGACCACCGACACCGTTCACCCGATCCCGGTCGAGGGTGATGTCCCGGCACAGGAGCTCATCCTCGTGGCGGTCCCGCAGTGAGCGTCGACATGATCGAACGGACATCGGCCACCATGACACCCACCATCGGCGTGCTGGCGCTGCAGGGAGATGTGCGCGAACACCTTGCGGCGCTGGAGGCCTCGGGAGCCCGCGGCATCGGCGTGCGCCGGGTCTCGGAGCTCGAAGCGGTGGACGGCCTCGTCATCCCGGGCGGGGAGTCCACCGCCATGAGCCGTCTGCTCACGGTGTTCGAACTGCTCGAACCGTTGCGCGCCCGGTTGCGTGACGGCATGCCGGCATACGGCTCATGCGCGGGCATGATCCTGCTGGCGGGCGAGGTGCTCGACACCCGCCCGGATGCCCAGTGCCTGAGCGGAATCGACATCACCGTGCGGCGCAACGCCTTCGGTCGTCAGGTCGACTCCTTCGAGGAGGACCTCGACTTCGCCGGTATCGAAGGCGCCCCGATGCGGGCGGTCTTCATCCGGGCGCCCTGGGTGGAGCGAGTCGGCCCGGGCGTCGAGGTGCTGGCCACGGTCCCCGAGGGCCCGGCCGCCGGACGGGTCGTCGCGGTCCGCGAGGGCAACGTTCTCGCGACGTCATTTCACCCCGAGGTGACCGGCGACAGGCGCGTCCATCAGCTGTTTGTCGACATGGTGCGGGAAGTCGCGGTGGCCCGCGCGTAAACTGGCGCTACTGTGTGCTCCCCGCTGCAGCGTGCTCCGCTGTCGCGTGCGCATCTACGAACGGGAAGAGGGAACTACGCATGAGCGGCCACTCCAAATGGGCCACCACCAAGCACAAGAAGGCTGCGATCGACGCCAAGCGCGGCAAATCCTTCGCGAAGCTGATCAAGAACATCGAGGTGGCGGCGCGGACCGGTGGTGGTGACCCAGCGGGTAACCCGACCCTGTACGACGCCATCCAGAAGGCGAAGAAGACGTCCGTCCCGAACGACAACATCGAGCGCGCCCGCAAGCGCGGCGCGGGCGAAGAGGCGGGCGGCGCCGACTGGCAGACCATCATGTACGAGGGCTACGGCCCCAACGGTGTGGCGCTGCTCGTCGAGTGTCTGACCGACAACCGGAACCGCGCGGCGGGCGAGGTTCGTACCGCGATGACGCGCAACGGCGGAAACCTCGCCGATCCGGGTTCGGTGGCCTACCTGTTCACCCGCAAGGGCGTCGTGGTGCTCGAGAAGAACGGCCGCTCCGAGGACGAGATCCTCGAGGTGGTCCTCGAGGCCGGAGCCGAGGAGATCAACGACCTCGGCGACACCTTCGAGATCGTGTCCGAGGCGGGCGACCTGATCGGAGTGCGGACCGCACTGGTGGACGCCGGCATCGACTACGAGTCGGCCGACCCCGACTTCCGCGCCTCCGTCGAGGTTCCGGTCGACGTGGACGGCGCTCGCAAGGTGTTCAAGCTCGTCGACGCGCTCGAGGAGTCCGACGACGTGCAGAACGTGTACACGAACGTCGACCTGTCCGACGAGGTGCTCGCGCAGCTCGAGGACTGACCCCCGCATCGATCATCGGGCCGGACCACTGCGGTCCGGCCCGATGTTTGTCTTCGACCGCGTGTTGGTCGGCCAGCGTGTCGGCAGATCCACCTATACTCTCGAACAGCTGTTCGTAGTGGTGAGAGGTGATCGCGTGCGCGTGTTCGGGGTGGATCCAGGACTGACCCGATGCGGGTTCGGGGTGGTCGACTCGGGTCGCGGCCGCACGGTGGCCCCGGTGGCCGTCGACGTCATCCGGACGCCGCCGGAGATGGACCTGTCGCAGCGGTTGCTGCGGATCTCGAACGCGGCCGAGGAATGGCTGGACCTCTACCAGCCCACCGTCGTGGCCGTCGAGCGTGTCTTCTCGCAGAACAACGTGCGCACCGCGATGGGCACGGCCCAGGCCGGTGGCGTCGTCGCGCTCGCCGCGGCCCGGCGCGGGATCGACGTCTGCTTCCACACCCCGAGTCAGGTGAAATCGGCGGTCGCGGGCAACGGTGCCGCGGACAAGAAGCAGGTCACCGCGATGGTGACGAAGATCCTCGGGCTGGCAGTCGCACCGAAGCCCGCCGACGCCGCCGACGCGCTCGCGCTGGCGATCTGTCATTGCTGGCGGGCCCCGATGCTGTCGCGGATGGCGCAGGCGGAGCAGGCCGCCGCCGAACAGAAGCGGCGCTACGAGGCCAGACTCGCGGAACTGAACAAGACCCGGCTCAAGAAGGCAGGTACCCCATGATCGCGTCCATTCGCGGCGAGGTGCTCGAGATCGCGCTCGATCACGTGGTGCTCGAGGCGGCGGGGGTCGGTTACCGGCTCAACGCCACCCCGGCCACGCTCGGCACCCTCCAGCGCGGAACCGAGGTCAGGCTCGTCACCGCGATGATCGTCCGCGAGGACTCGATGACCCTGTACGGGTTCCACGACATCGAATCGCGGGATCTGTTCGGCCTGTTGCAGACGGTGTCCGGGGTCGGCCCGCGGCTGGCGATGGCGACGCTGGCCGTCCTCGAGCCGGAGGCACTGCGCAAGGCGCTCGCCGAGGGCAACGTCACCGCGCTGACCCGGGTGCCCGGCATCGGCAAGCGTGGCGCCGAGCGGATGGTCGTCGAGCTCCGGGACAAGGTGGAGGCGGTCGCCGTCACGTCCGATCCCGGCGCGCCCGCGGTGGTGCCGGGTCTGGTCCGCGAGCAGATCGTCGAGGCCCTGGTCGGCCTCGGTTTCCCGGCGAAGTCCGCCGAGCAGGCGACCGACACCGTGCTGGCCGCGGACCCGGACGCGAGCACGTCCACCGCCCTGCGCTCGGCGCTGTCCCTGCTGGGTAAGACCCGGTGACCGAGGACATGGAGGACCCGGCCGGGCTGGAATCGTCGGTCACCGCGAACTTCGTCGCCGCCGACAGCGAGATCGAGGCCAGTCTCCGGCCGACCAGCCTGACCGACTTCATCGGTCAGCCGCGGGTGCGTGAGCAGCTCCAGCTCGTGCTGACCGGCGCCAAGCTGCGCGGCGGCACCCCCGACCACATCCTGATGTCGGGGCCTCCCGGTCTCGGCAAGACCAGCATGGCGATGATCATCGCCTCGGAACTGGGCACCTCGCTTCGGCTCACCTCCGGTCCGGCGCTCGAGCGAGCAGGCGACCTCGCCGCCATGCTGAGCAACCTCGTCGAGGGCGACGTGCTGTTCATCGACGAGATCCACCGGATCGCGCGGCCGGCCGAGGAGATGCTCTACCTGGCGATGGAGGACTTCCGGGTCGACGTCGTCGTCGGCAAGGGGCCGGGTGCGACCTCGATCCCGCTGGAGGTCGCGCCGTTCACCCTGGTCGGCGCCACCACCCGCTCCGGCGCACTGACCGGGCCGCTGCGCGACCGGTTCGGTTTCACCGCGCACATGGACTTCTACGATCCGCCGGAGTTGCAGCGGATCCTGCTGCGGTCAGCGGGCATCCTCGGCGTCGAGCTGGGGGAGGAGGCCAGCGCCGAGATCGCGGGTCGCTCCCGTGGCACGCCGCGCATCGCGAACCGGCTGCTGCGCCGGGTGCGGGACTACGCCGACGTGCGGGCCGACGGCGTGATCACCCGCGACATCGCCAGGGCGGCGCTCGCCGTGTACGACGTCGACCAGCTCGGCCTGGACCGTCTCGACCGGTCGGTACTCAGCGCGCTGGTGCGCAGCTTCGGCGGTGGACCCGTCGGCGTGTCGACCCTCGCGGTCGCGGTCGGGGAGGAACCGGGCACCGTGGAGGAGGTCTGCGAGCCGTTTCTCGTGCGTGCGGGGATGATCGCCCGGACGCCGCGGGGTCGGGTGGCGACCGCCGCGGCATGGGAACAGCTCGGTCTGACGCCGCCGCCGGAGGCCGCGGCGGGCGGCATCGACGTGCGGGTCAACGAACCGCCGCAAGGTCTGTTTGACTAGTGGCACACTGGAGTACTGCGCCGGTCTGTTCCGGATTGTGCGCGTCGACGACCCTCGAGGACTGAACTCAACGATGGAACTGCTGTTTCCGCTCCTGATTCTCGCCCTGCTCGTGCCCATGTTCCTGGGCATCCGCCGCCAGAAGAAGGAGATGGCGAAGACTGCGGAACTGCAGGACTCGCTCAACGTCGGCGACCGCGTGCTCACCACCTCCGGGCTGCATGCGACCGTGGTCGAGCTCGGTGAGGGCACCGTCGACCTCGAGGTCGCGCCCGGAATCGTCACCACCTGGTCGCGGATGGTGATCCGTGAACTCCTCGTCGAGGACGACGAGGAGTTCGAGGAGGAGGACATCGACGAGATCCTCGATGAGACCCCCGCCGATGAGACCCCCGCCGTCGAGAAGGCCCCCGTCGAGGAGACTCCCGAGGAGACCAAGCGTCGCCTGGACACCGAATGAGTTGAGTTCCGGACCGCTGCCGAGTGATCCTGCTCGGCAGCGCTCGCGTGTAGGGCCTCGAACCCGACCATCGCACGACACACGTACTAGGAGAACTACGGATCGTGGCACCTTCGACTGGAGCCGTACGACCAGCACGCTCGCTCGTGATCTTCGGGCTGATCGTCGCTGCGCTGTACGCGCTCGTCTTCTTCACAGGGGACAAGTCCCCGACGCCGAAGCTCGGCATCGACCTGCAGGGCGGCACCCGTGTCACCCTCACCGCGCGCACCCCGGACGGCAGTAAGCCCAGCCAGGACAGCCTGCGCCGCGCACAGGAGATCATCGAGACCCGAGTCAACGGGCTCGGCGTCTCCGGCTCCGAGGTGGTCATCGACGGCGACAACCTGGTGATCACGGTCCCCGGCGACGACAGCTCGCAGGCCCGCACGCTGGGCCAGACGGCGCGGCTGTACATCCGCCCCGTGCAGAGTTCGGCCGTCTCCTCGAACGCGCAGGCGCAGGCCCCGAAGGCCGAGACCCCGGCCCCGGCACCCGCGCCGCAGAACCGGCCCTTCCCGGCACAGGAGCCGGGCACCCCGGCTCCTGCGACCGAGACCCCGGCACCCCCCGCGGATCAGGGCGCGGCGTCGGCCGACGATCAGGCGGCCGCGGAGATCGCCGAGGCGAAGAAGACCAGGCAGAGCACGGACCCGGCGGTACAGCAGCAGGCGATGGCGACGCTCGACTGCAACGCCAGCGACCCCCTGCAGGGCAACGACGATCCGGCGCTTCCGCTGGTGGCCTGCTCGACGGACGGCACCACGGTCTACCTCCTCGGACCGAGCATCATCGACGGCCAGGAGATCGCGGACGCGACCTCCGCCTTCAACTCGCAGCAGTCCCGCAACGAGGTGTCGCTGACGTTCAAGTCGAGCGGAAGCACCACATGGGCGCAGTTCACCGCCGCCAACATCGGCAAGCAGGCCGCGTTCACGCTCGACTCCAAGGTCGTCAGCGCGCCGGTCGTCCAGGGCGCCACCCCCGCGGGCAGCGCCACCTCCATCACCGGCGACTTCACGTCGGCGTCGGCGAAGGAACTCGCGAACACGCTGAAGTACGGCTCGCTGCCGCTCTCCTTCTCGGCCTCCGAGGCCGAGACCGTCTCCGCGACCCTCGGTCTCGCCTCCCTCCAGGCTGGCCTCATCGCGGGCGCGATCGGCCTCGCGCTGGTGCTGCTCTACTGCCTCATCTACTACCGGATGCTGGGCGTGCTCACCGCACTCTCGCTCGTGCTGTCCGGAGTGATGGTCTACGCGATCATGGTGCTGCTCGGCCGGTACATCGGCTTCACCCTCGACCTCGCAGGCATCGCCGGTCTGATCATCGGTATCGGCATGACGGCCGACTCGTTCGTCGTGTACTTCGAACGCATCAAGGACGAGATCAGGGAGGGCCGCAGCTTCCGCTCGGCGGTGCCGCGCGGTTGGGCACGGGCTCGCCGGACCATCCTGTCCGGAAACGCGGTGAGCTTCATCGCGGCCGCCGTGCTGTACGTCCTCGCGGTCGGCCAGGTGCGCGGCTTCGCGTTCACCCTCGGCCTGACCACCATCCTCGACGTCGTCGTCGTGTTCCTGGTGACCCATCCGCTGGTCCACCTGGCATCGAAGTCGGACTTCTGGTCGAAGCCGAGCATCAACGGTCTCGGAGCGGTGCAGCAGGTCGCCCGTGAACGCAAGACCGCCGCGTCCGCGCGCACCAGCGTCGGCGCGCAGGCGAAGGAGGCCTGACTGTGACCACATCTGAAGATCTGTCGTTGTCCGATTCCTCGGCCGACCAGGCGAAACTGCCCAGGCACAGCCTGCTCTCGCGGCTCTACACCGGCACCGGCGCTTTCGAGGTCGTCGGCAGGCGCAAGTTCTACTACGGCCTGGTCGGCGTCATCCTGCTGATCTCGATCGCGAGCATCCTGATTCGTGGGTTCACCCTCGGCATCGACTTCGAGGGCGGCACCCGGATCCAGTTCCCGGCAGGCGACAATGTCACGACCGAACAGGTCGAGCAGGTCTACACCGAGAGCATGGGCGAGGCTCCGGTCTCCGTTCAGACCGTCGGTTCCGGCGCCAGCGCCACCATCCAGATCCGTTCGGAGGCGCTCGACGCTCGTGAGGTCGTCGTCGTGCAGGACGCGTTGTACGACGCCTTCCAGCCGGAGGACAAGGACGGCAACCCCAGCAAGAACGCGATCAGCGTCGCCGACGTGAGCGAGACCTGGGGCAGCCAGATCACCCAGAAGGCGCTCATCGCGCTCGTGGTGTTCCTGGTCATCGTGAGCATCTACATCGGCATCCGATTCGAACGCGACATGGCGATCGCCGCCATCGTGGCGCTCTTCTTCGACATGATCGTCACGGCGGGCGTCTACGCGCTTGTCGGTCTCGAGGTCACGCCTGCCACGGTGATCGGTTTGCTCACCATTCTGGGCTTCTCGCTCTACGACACCGTGGTGGTGTTCGACAAGGTGGAGGAGAACACCCGTGGGGTGTTGCACCTGACAAGGCGGACCTATGGCGAACAGGCCAATCTGGCCGTCAACCAGACGTTGATGCGCTCGATCAACACCACCGTGATCAGCATTTTGCCGGTGATCGGACTGCTCGTCGTCGCGGTCGGGTTGCTCGGCGTCGGCACCCTCAAGGACCTCGCGGTGGTCCAGTTGGTCGGCATCATCGTCGGCGCGTTCTCCTCGATCTTCTTCGCGACGCCGCTGCTGGTCTCGATCAAGGAGCGTTGGGGTCCCGTGGCGGCGCACACCAAGAAGGTGCTCGCCCGCCGCGAGACCCGCTCGGAGAGCGCGTCCGCGCCTGCCGCGGCCGCGGAGGCCTCCGCCGTCGCGTCCCGTGTCGCCGCGGCGAGCCCGCGGCCCGGCGCACGACCGACGGGGAAGCGCGACAAGAAGAGGCGTTGACATGGGTACCGGCGCACGACGGGCCGGCACGGCCCGCGGTTTGAGGGTCGGCGCCGCCGGCGCGATCGCAATGATCGCGGTGGCGGCCGCAGGCTGCTCGGCCGCCGAGGATCAGGTCCAGTCCATCGGGTACGCCGTCGACAACGTGTTGACCACCTACAACGCGAACACGGTCGACGGCGCGGCATCGGGTGCGCGGCAAGCGTTCTCGCGGGTGCTCACCGGCCTGAGCTACATCGGGCCGGAGGGCAGCGCGCTGTCCGACGGCGACGTCGGCACCGCGGCCACCGTTCCGGGTGACGCACTCACCGTCGCGGTCAAGCTGAACCCGCAGGCCGTGTACTCGGACGGCGTGCCGACGGCCTGCGACGATCTGGTGCTGGCGTGGGCGGCAGGCAGCGGTCGCTTCCCGATGTTCCGGGCGGCGGACACCGCCGGCTACACGGACATCGATCGGGTCGACTGCCAATCCGGGTCCAAGGATGCGACCGTCGTGTTCCGGCCCGGCCGGGCGTTCGCCGACTGGCGGGCGCTCTTCGGCGCCACCGCGCTGATGCCTGCGCACGTGGCGGCCAGGGCGGCGGGGGTCCCGGACCTCGTTGGCGCCGTCGCCTCGAACGACGTGCCCGCGCTCGAGCGGGTCGCCGAGTTCTGGAACAACGGCTGGAAGCTGGTCCCGGACCAGCTCGATCTCACCCTGTTCCCGTCCTCGGGGCCGTACCGGGTCGAGTCCTTCACGACGGACGGCGGACTGGTGTTGGTCGCCAACGAGCGGTGGTGGGGCAACAAGCCGGCCACCTCGCAGATCGTGGTGTGGCCGAAGGGAACCGATCTCGAGTCCAAGACCGCGTCCGGTGAGGTCGATGTGATCGACGCGGGTGCGGGGTCGATGCCGGGGCTGTCCCCGGGTAACGGGTTCTCCTCGGTGACCGCGCCGTCCCGCAGCAGCGAGCAGCTGGTGCTCGCGACGTCGGGGGTGTTCGCATCCGCCGATGCGCGCCGGGCGCTCGCTCTGTGCGTGCCGCGCCAGCAGCTCTTCGATCGGCTCGGGCATCCGGACTTCGACAAGCCGTCGGGCCTCGGATCCGGCGTGCTGAGTTCGCGGATCGTACAGCCGGACATGTTGATCTACCCCTCGGTCGCCGCGACCGAGGGCGGCCGGTATCTGCACCCCGACGTGCCCGCCGCCGTCGCCGCGAGGACCGCCTCGGGGCAGGGCCCGATCACGGTCAGGATCGGCTATCTGGCCCCGGACACCCGGCGTGCCGACACCGTCAAGGCGATCGCCGAGGCGTGCGCCCCCGCCGACATCACCGTCGAGGACGCCGGCTCGCCGGAGTTCACCCCGACGGCGCTCGGTGCGGGCGGACTGGACGCCATCCTCGGCGGCACCGCCTCCGCGCAGGGCGCCGCGGGCACCGACTCCGAGGTGCCGCCGGTGTACTCGCTGGTCGGGGGCAACGGCACCAACTTCGGTGGCTACCGCAACGGCCGCATCACCGCGATCGCGGAGCAGCTGGCCGTGGACACGGCGGAGGGCAGCAGGCTCAACCTGTCGACGGAGGCCGAGAACATCCTGTGGAACGACCTGCCGTCGATCCCCCTGTTCAACGAGCCGAGGACCACGGTGTTCGCGGACGGTCTGCACGCCGCGGTGCCGAACCCGACGGTCTCCGGTGTGGGATGGAACATGGACAGGTGGATACTTCTCCGGTGACTGCATTGACGACGGCGTCCGAGGACGTGGCCCGACTGACCCGCTGGGCCGATGACTTCCCGGAGCCGGGCGTGACCTTCGCCGACCTCACCCCGGTGTTCGCCGACGCCAAGGCCTTTCGCGATGTCATCGACGCACTGGTCGACGTCGGCGACGGCGCCGACCTGGTGGCGGGCATCGACGCCAGGGGATTCCTTCTCGGTGCCGGTGTGGCCCTCGCGCTCGATGCGGGCGTGCTCGCGGTCCGCAAGGCGGGGAAGCTGCCGCCGCCCGTGCTCACCCGGGAGTACCAGCTCGAGTACGGCACCGCGTCCCTGGAGATCCCGGCCGACGGGATCGAGCTCGCCGGCCGCCGCGTGCTGGTGATCGACGACGTGCTGGCCACCGGTGGCACCCTGGCCGCATCGGCGGAGCTGCTGACCGCGGCGGGCGCCGAGGTGATCGGGATCGCGGTTGTGCTCGAGATCGAGGCGCTCGGCGGGCGCTCGCGGCTCGCGGGCCACCCGGTCACGTCGCTGCTTCGGGTCTGAGGACTAAAGTTTCCGTTGAGGCGACCGACAGCACGGGAGGTGACGCAATGACCCAGAACCTCGACCGGTCGCAGTCCGAGACCGGGACCCCGGCTGCGCCGCAGGAGGGGGTGGCGCCCGCGGTGCCCACCTCGGCGTCGCGGCGGGTGCGGGCCCGGCTGGCGCGCCGGATGACCGGGCAGCGCAACGCCACGATCAAGCCGGTGCTCGAGCCGCTGGTCAGCGTGCACAAGGAGCTGTACCCCAAGGCGAACCTGGCACCGCTGCAGCGCGCCTATGACGTCGCGGAGGAGCGTCACTCCAGCCAGAAGCGCAAGTCCGGTGATCCCTACATCACGCATCCGCTGGCGGTGGCGAACATCCTCGCCGAGCTCGGGATGGACACCACGACCCTGGTCGCTGCGCTGCTGCACGACACGGTGGAGGACACCGGCTACTCGCTCGAGCAGCTCACCGAGGAGTTCGGTGACGAGGTCGCGCATCTCGTCGACGGCGTCACCAAGCTCGACAAGGTGGTGCTCGGCAGCGCCGCGGAGGGCGAGACCATCCGCAAGATGATCATCGCGATGGCCCGCGACCCGCGGGTGCTGGTGATCAAGGTCGCCGACCGGCTGCACAATATGCGCACCATGCGCTTCCTGCCTCCCGAGAAGCAGGCGCGCAAGGCCAAGGAGACCCTGGAAGTCATTGCGCCGCTTGCGCATCGACTCGGTATGGCCACGGTCAAGTGGGAACTCGAGGACCTCTCGTTCGCGATCTTGCACCCGAAGAAGTACGAGGAGATCGTGCGCCTCGTCGCGGACCGGGCGCCGTCGCGCGACACCTACCTGGCGAAGGTGCGGGCGGAGATCAACGCCACCCTCGCCGCGTCCCGGATCAACGCGGTCGTCGAGGGCAGGCCCAAGCACTACTGGTCGATCTACCAGAAGATGATCGTCAAGGGTCGCGACTTCGACGACATCCACGACCTGGTCGGCGTGCGGATCCTGTGCGACGAGATCCGGGACTGCTACGCCGCCGTCGGCGTCGTGCACTCGCTCTGGCAGCCGATGGCGGGCCGGTTCAAGGACTACATCGCGCAGCCCCGCTACGGGGTGTACCAGTCGCTGCACACGACGGTGGTGGGCCCGGAGGGCAAGCCGCTGGAGGTGCAGATCCGCACCAGGGACATGCACCGCACCGCGGAGTTCGGCATCGCCGCGCACTGGCGCTACAAGGAGACCAAGGGCAGGCACTCCGGTGACGCCGCCGAGGTCGACGACATGGCGTGGATGCGGCAGCTGCTCGACTGGCAGCGCGAGGCCGCGGATCCGGGGGAGTTCCTCGAATCGCTGCGCTACGACCTGGCGGTCAAGGAGATCTTCGTCTTCACCCCAAAGGGCGACGTCGTGACGCTGCCCGCCGGTTCGACACCGGTGGACTTCGCGTATGCGGTGCACACCGAGGTCGGGCACCGGTGCATCGGTGCCCGGGTGAACGGCAGGCTCGTCGCGCTCGAGCGCACGCTCGAGAACGGTGAGGTCGTGGAGGTGTTCACCTCCAAGGCCGCGAACGCCGGTCCGAGCCGCGACTGGCAGGGCTTCGTCGTCTCGCCCCGCGCGAAGACGAAGATCCGCCAGTGGTTCGCCAAAGAGCGCCGCGAGGAGGCCCTCGAGGCGGGTAAGGACGCGATCGCCAAGGAGGTCCGCCGCGGTGGGCTGCCCCTGCAGCGCCTGCTCAGCTCCGAGTCGATGTCGGCCATCGCGCACGAGCTGCGCTACGTCGACGTGTCCGCGCTGTACACGGCCGTCGGCGAGCACAATGTGTCGGCTCAGCACGTGGTGCAGCGGTTGGTCGCGAATCTCGGCGGCGTGGAATCCGCCGAGGAGGAGCTGGCCGAGCGGTCGACCCCGTCGACCATCCCGATGCGTCAGCGCCGCACCACCGACGCCGGTGTGCTGGTACCGGGCGCCACCGGCACGGTGGCCAAGCTCGCCAAATGCTGCACCCCGGTGCCCGGCGACGAGATCATGGGCTTCGTGACCCGCGGCGGCGCGGTCAGCGTGCACCGTACCGACTGCACCAACGCCGGGTCGCTGCGCGAGCAGTCCGAGCGGATCATCGAGGTGCAGTGGGCGCCGTCGCCGTCCTCGGTGTTTCTGGTCGCGATCCAGATCGAGGCGCTGGACCGGCATCGGCTGCTCTCCGATGTGACCAAGGCGCTGGCCGACGAGAAGGTGAACATCCTCTCGGCGTCGGTGACCACCTCCGGCGACCGCGTCGCGATCAGCCGCTTCACCTTCGAGATGGGCGACCCGAAGCACCTCGGGCACGTGCTGAATGTGGTCCGCAACGTCGAGGGCGTCTACGACGTCTACCGGGTGACCTCAGCCGCATAGGCGGCTGCGCCGCCCGTGCGTGGTTGACGAGTCTCAGGACTCATCAACCGCGCACGGGCGCGGAGCGCCTAGCTGACCTTGGCGGTCTCGATCTGAACCGGGGTGTTCGGCTTGCCGCCGCCCGCGGACATGGAGCCGTCGTCGCCATCGGCGGCGATCTTCTCGATAGTGGCCAGGCCCTCATCGGAGATGGTGCCGAAGACGGTGTACTGCGGGGGCAGCACCGAGTCCTCGTAGACCAGGAAGAACTGGCTGCCGTTGGTGCCGCCGGGACCCGAGTTGGCCATCGCGATCGTGCCGCGCGGGTAGAGCATGCCCTCCTGGGCGGCTGGATCGCCCTCGGCGAAGGCCGTGGTCGGGTACTCGTTGGCGAACCGGTAGCCGGGGCCGCCGTTTCCGGCGCCCGAGGGATCGCCGCACTGCAGCACCTGCAGGCCCGGGCTGGTCACCAGCCGATGGCAGGGGGTGTCGTCAAAGTAGCCCTGCTCGGTCAGGCTGACGAAGCTGTTCACCGTGCACGGCGCCTCGGCGCGGTCCATGGTGAGGCCGATCGGGCCCTGCGTGGTCGCCATCGCGACGCCGACGGTACCCGCGGTGGAGACGCCGTCGGTGCTCGGCGGTTGGACCTGCTTGGACGCCTGGCCCGCCGGCGCGTACGTGCAGGACACGGTCGCCGCGGCCGGCGCGGCCGGGGCGGGCAGTGCCGGGTATCTCGACAGGTCCGGCGCCGCGCTCTGCTGGCTGGCCAGCGTGCGCGTCGTCGGTGGGGTCGAGGAGCTGTCGTCGCTCGAGCAGGCGCTCGACGCCAGCAGCAGGCCGATGCCTGCCGCGGCCAGCACGCCCCGCCGGACGTTCACCAGGGCCCTCATGCCGCCACGCTCGCGGTCGTGATCTTGATCGGGAGGTTGGGCTTGCCGCCACCCGCGGACATCGAACCGTCGTCGCCTGCCGCCGCGACCTTCTCGATCGTCGCCAGGCCCTCGTCGGAGATGGTGCCGAACACCGTGTACATCGGGGGAAGCGGCGAGTCGTCGTAGACCAGGAAGAACTGGCTGCCGTTGCTGCCGGGCTGGCCGGTGTTCGCCATCGCGATGGTGCCGCGCGGGTAGGTGACGGGCTCGCCGAGGTTTGGGTCGTCGGGGTTGTACTGATCGGTCGGGAACTCGTTCTCGTAGCCGTAGCCCGGGCCGCCGGTACCCATTCCGGTCGGGTCGCCGCACTGCAAGATCTTCAGCCCGGTGGTGCTCAGGCGGTGGCACGGGGTGTCGTTGAGGTAGCCCTGCTGCACGAGGCTGACCATGCTGTTGACGGTGCAGGGCGACTTCGCGCGGTCGAGCGTGAGCCCGATCGGGCCCTGGTCGCTGTCGAGGTTCACCGCGACGGTGCCCTCCGCGGACACCCCGGTTGCGGCGGGGAGGTTCGCGGGCTTGGCCGGCGGCGTGCCGTCCGGCGTGTAGCCGCAGTCGACCGTCGCGGGCAGCGCCTGGGAGCGGCCGGCAGGCATGACACCCGGAGTCGGCGAGTCCGCGGCGGACGTCGAGGTGTCCGAGGCCTCGGAGGCATCCTCGTCACTGGTCAGGGAGTAGATGAAGGCGCCCGCGGCGACCACGAGTACGACCCCGAGGGCGGAGGCCCCGATGGTCATCTGCTTGCGCTTGCGGGCCCGCTCGGCTCGATGCTCGAGTTGCCGTTCCAGCTTTCGCTTGGCGGCTTGGCGTCGCTGCTCATTGGTCGGCACTGCTGCATACCTCTTGTCCTAGGGCGGAGCCTCGGGCTCGCGAGACGGCTTCGTCTGGTCGCTGAGTGAGTCTGCCATCTGATCCTGAGAAGAGGCCGCATAGGCTGTATCCGGTCCTCACCCCCGACCGACACCCACGTCATTAGGAGCGATCGCCGTGCTCGTCACCGGATTCCCGGCCGGAGCGTTTCAGACGAACTGCTACATCCTCGCCCAGGACGGCGCGAGCGAGTGCATCGTCGTCGATCCAGGTCAGAACGCGGCCGAGCCGCTTTTCGAGTTCCTCACGCAGTCGTCGCTGACGCCGACGGCGGTGCTGCTGACCCACGGCCACCTCGACCACACCTGGTCGGTCGAACCGGTCTGCGAGAAGTTCGGCATCCCCGCCTACATCCACCCGGAGGATCGCTACATGCTCAGCGACCCGCTGCGGGGGACCGGGCCCGCGCTGGCCTCGATGCTGGGGGACGCGGAGTTCCACGAGCCGCGGGAGGTGATCGAGCTGGCCGACGGCGACGTCCTCGAGCTGGCCGGGATGTCGCTGACCGTGGATCACACCCCGGGCCACACGCAGGGGTCGGTGGTGCTCCGGACGATGGCGGACACCGACGACGGACCGGTGCAGATCGCGCTGACCGGGGACACCCTGTTCGCCGGGTCCATCGGCCGTAGCGACCTGCCGGGCGGTGATCACGAGCAGTTGCTCCGGTCGATCGCGGCGAAGCTGCTGGTGCTCGCCGACGAGACGGCGGTGCTGCCGGGTCACGGCGGGTCGACCTCGATCGGACAGGAACGGATGTCCAACCCGTTCCTGGTCGGACTGGCCGGATCCAGGTAGGGGCTCGTGTTTTCGGATAGGAGAGACTAGACCCGTGAGCAAGCCCAGTAACACCGCATTCTCCGCCCCCAAGGGCATTCCCGACTACGTGCCGCCTGCGTCCGCGGAGTTCGTCGCCGTCCGCGACGGACTGACCCGCGCCGCGAGGCTCGCGGGCTACGGCCACATCGAGCTGCCGATCTTCGAGGACACCGGGCTGTTCGCTCGCGGCGTCGGCGAGTCGACCGATGTGGTCAGCAAGGAGATGTACACCTTCGCCGATCGCGGCGACCGGTCGGTGACGCTGCGACCGGAGGGCACCGCGGGCGTGATGCGCGCGGTGATCGAGCACGCTCTCGACCGCGGCCAGCTCCCGGTCAAACTCAGCTACTCCGGGCCGTTCTTCCGCTACGAACGACCGCAGGCGGGCCGGTACCGGCAGCTGCAGCAGGTGGGTGTCGAGGCGATCGGTGTCGACGACCCGGCGCTGGACGCCGAGGTGATCGCCATCGCGGACGCCGGCTTCCGCAGCCTCGGCCTCGAGGGCTTCCGGCTCGAGATCACCTCCCTCGGCGACGACAGCTGCCGTCCCCAGTACCGGGAGCTGTTGCAGGAGTTCCTGTTCGGCCTCGATCTGGACGAGGACACCCGTCGGCGCGCGGAGATCAACCCGCTCCGCGTGCTCGACGACAAGCGTCCGCACATCAAGGAGATGACCGCGGGCGCCCCGCTGATGCTCGACCACCTCTCGGAGGAGGCCAAGGCGCACTTCGACGAGGTGCTCGCGCACCTGGACGCGCTCGGCGTCCCGTACGTGGTGAACCCGCGGATGGTGCGCGGCCTGGACTACTACACGAAGACCACCTTCGAGTTCGTGCACGACGGCCTCGGCGCCCAGTCCGGTATCGGCGGTGGCGGCCGCTACGACGGCCTGATGGAGCAGCTCGGCGGGCAACCGCTGTCGGGCATCGGTTTCGGGCTCGGCGTCGACCGCACCGTGCTGGCGCTGGCGGCCGAGGGTAAGACCGTCGGCAGCCCGGCGCGCTGCGAGGTGTTCGGGGTTCCCCTCGGCGACGAGGCGAAGGCACAGATGGTCGTGATCGCGGCGCGGCTGCGCGCGGCCGGGATCCGGGTCGACATGGCCTATGGCGGCCGCGGCGTCAAGGGTGCGATGAAGGCCGCGGATCGCTCGGGGGCCAGGCTCGCTCTCGTGCTCGGCGAGCGGGACATCGCGGACGGCGTGATCGGGGTCAAGGACCTCGCGACGGGCGACCAGCGCCAGGTCCAGCTCGGCGAGGTGGTCACCGAGATCGGGGCGATCCTTGCCGACGGGTGACCCCGCCGGGTCGGTGTCCCTCGACCTCATTCCGTCGTCGCTGATCGCGCCCCGGCTGCGCAAGGTCGCGTTGTTCGCGATCGTGCTCGGCGTCGTGGTCGCGGTCGGCGTCGGCTTCTTCGCGTCGGCCGGCCTGGCCGTGCTCGTCGGCGCGATCATCGCGGTGCCGACCGCGGTGTCGGCGCTGCTGACCATGCGTCGGCGGATCTGGTTGACGGGCACCACGATCCACGCCCGCAACGGCCTGCGAACCAGGTCGGTGGACGCGAGCCGGGCGGTGAGCGCGGAGGTGGTGGTGCGTGCCGCACGGGTCAGTCAGGTCGGCGTCCGGATCGGCGACGGCAATGCGCTGGTCTCGATCCCGCTGGCGCTGTACACCGACGACGGCGGTCGCGAACTCGACCTGCTCGGGCTGCGCTCGCTGGCCGATGCGCTGAATTCGGGCGAACTCGCCCCGGCGGTGGCCGTCGCCTCCGTCCTGATCGGGCAGCTGCGCGCTGAGGCGCGCGGCGCCGGGCTGGAGGAACGGCCCCTCTACCGGGCGGTGCGGACCGCGCGCGAGGCGGGCCGCGTTCCGCAGACCGTTCTCACGGACCACGAGGTCGCCGGGCTGGCAGACTGATCAGGTGACCTCCGCTCCCGAGTCGACCCGCCGCCGGCGCCGCCCGATGGTCTGGATCGTTGCCGCCCTGGCCGCGCTCGCCGTCGTCGTGGTCGGGGTGCTCTGGGCGGCACCGACCCGCTATCTGCCCTGGGACACCAGCGATTTCCCTGCGGTCGACCTGGCGGCGTTGTCGCCGGAGCAGGCGCGGGTCGTCACGCTCCTCGAGGAGGAGCACCGGAGCCAGCGGCCGGGGACCTTCTACGCCGAGGGCGTCGAGGAACCCTGGTGTGCGGATTTCGTGAGCTGGATCATGCGGGAGGCCCAGCAGCCGCTGTCGAACCCGAACTCCGGTCACTGGCGGATTCCCGGGGTCTACACGCTGCAGGCGTACTACGAATCGCAGGGGCGGTTCGAGCCGGTGGACGGTGGCTACCGTCCGTCGGTCGGTGACGTGGTGCTCTACAACAACCGCAGCTGGGTCGGTCAGCACACCAATATCGTGGTCGCGGTCGACGGCGACACCGCAACGACGGTGGGTGGCAACGAGTTCGGCCGGATCCGCGTGCACACTCTCGACTGGTCGAGCGACTCCGCGGTGGTCGGGTTCGGCCGGCTCGTGTCCTGATCGTCTCACGGCACCAGGGAACGTCTGGGTTGTGGCGCCGCCGGGGTCGGGGGTCACGGCGGCGCCACACGTCATTGGTACAGCAGCGCCGCGCCAATCGGAAGTGTTGTTCCTCGAAATGGGGGAACAACTAGGGGGTTGGTGGCGATTAGGGGAATCGCAACGCGGCGCGGATGCGGGCGGCGTGGTCGGCGGCCTCTGTGTCGTCGGTGTAGCGGGTGCGGGGCCAGAAGAAGCCGCGCAGCCCGTCGCCCTTGGTGCGCGGCACGATGTGCACGTGCAGGTGCGGAACGCTCTGCGAGACCACGTTGTTCATCGCGACGAACGAGCCCTGCGCGCCCAGCCCGGTGACCATTGCCTCCGAAAGGCGTTGCGCGACCGTGAACAGCGGGGAGACCAGCTCGGCTGGGAGCTCGGGCAGGGTGGCGACGTGGAGCCGCGGCATCAGCAGCACGTGGCCCTTGAACACCGGGCGGTGGTCCAGGAACGCGAGGGTGTCGGCGTCCTCGAACACGACGTGGGCCCCGGACGGGTCGGCGACCACGTCGCAGAAGGCGCAGTCGGTGCTCATGTGGACCGGGTGGTGGCCAGCAGCCGCTCGGCCTGGGCCCGAAGGGATTCGGCGTCGTGCCAGCCCAGCACCCGCAGGCCGGCCTCGGCCAGCAATGCCGGCGACTGCTCGCCTGTGCCGGTGCCGCCGCCCTCTGCGTCGCTGCGCTCGTTGATCACCGTTTCCACGATCCGGAAGGGCAGCCCCGCGCGGGACTCGTCGTCGGTTCCGAGCTCCGCGAGGACCGCGGTCGCGAACTCGCGGTAGCGTCTGCGCAGCTGCTGGCGTTCCTCCCGGAACCGGGAGAACCGCTCGGTGCGCAGCTCGGGCAGCAGGTACAGGGCGCCGAGGTTCCACCGGCCCGCCATCAACTGGCCGCTGTCGAACAGGAGCAACGCGTACAACCGCACCGCCGCGGGCTCCGTCGTCGCCGCGAGCCGGTTGGCCAGCTCCAGCGGGGCGGTCACCGTCTGCTCGAGCAGTGCCGCCAGGATGTCGTCCTTGGTGGCGAAGTGGTGGTACAGCGACGCCTGCCGCATCCCGACCATCTCGGCGATCTGCCGCGTGGAGGTGGAGGCAAAGCCCTTGGTGGTGAACAGTTCCGCCGCGGCGTCGAGGATCTCTGCCTGTGCGGTGGGGCCGGGTCGGCGCTGTTTCGTCAGGCGGGGTCGTCCGGGGCCGGCGTTGGTCACGGCTTCCATCCTGTCAGGCATTCGCCCCCGGTTGTCGTATCGAGCGTGCGGCCGAGTCGTCGTACCCATATAGACGATGTACAGCTGAAATCTCTGCGTCTACGTTGAGAACGGGGACCACACCCGGGAGGAGACTCCAACCATGTCCGACATAACCCAGCTGCACCGCGCGCTCGTTGCCCGCGTCATCGACGGCGACGGGACGGCGCCGCCGGAGTTGCGCCGAGCGGCCTTCGACAATGCCGGCCTCGGCGAGCCGATGCGTACGTTGATCGAGAAGGTGGCGGATCACGCGTACCGGGTGACCGACGAGGACATCGCGGCCGTTCGGGCAGCGGGTCTGAGCGAGGACCAGGTCTTCGAGATCGTGGTGTGCGCCGCCGTCGGCCAGGCGAGCCGGCAGTACAACAGCGCGCTCGCGGCGCTGGCCGGCGCCACGGGAGAAGGAGGCGCGCGATGAGGCTCGACATCCTCGATCGGGGCCACCGCCTGCGCACCAAGGCCGTGCTGGCGCTGATTCGGCTGGTGTCGCGCCAGCCGGTGGTCGACGCGGTCAAGCTGGCGCTGTACCGCCCCGACTTCTACGGCGGGGGACCGCTCACCCACGAGGCGATGCGCGGACCATCGGAGTGGTCGATCGGCGATCGCGAGCTGATGGCGGCGTTCGTCTCACAGGTCAACGAGTGTCCGTTCTGCGTGGCCGCGCACTCGGCCACATCGACGCTTTGGTACGGCGACGACGCGAAGGTCACCGCCACGCTCGCCGATGTGGAGACGGCGCCCATCGAGGAGCCGCTCCGGGCGACGCTTCGTATGCTCGGCAAGCTCACCCGGGAGCAGAGCATCGACGAGGACGACATTCGCGCCGCGCTGGCCGCATCCGTTTCGCCTCAGCGGATCGAGGACGCCCTGGCCGTGTGCCTGGCCTTCAACATCACCGACCGCCTCGCCAACGCCTTCGACTTCAGCGTCGCGAGCCCCGAGGCGATGAACGCCGGTGCCCGGCATCTCGTGAAGCATGGTTACCGCTAGGCGCTCCCGGTAGGTTCCAGCGCAGAGTGAGGGGGCGGAATGAACGAGGGGCGTCAGACGATCCTGAGTACCGAGCGAGTGAGGCTGACCACCTGGCTCCCATCAGACCTTCAGGATCTGGCCGAGCTGCATGCAGACCCGGTCACAATGCGGTTCATCGGCCACGGGCGTCCCGAAACTATGGACGAGGCGCGCTCGAGGATCGTCGAGTACCGCAGCGAACAAGGCCAACGAGGCTGGACCAAATGGCGCGTGGAGGGCAACGACGGAGGCATGATCGGCCGGGCCGGCTTCGGCGAGAGCGATGCCGGCCGCGAGTTGGCGTACGCCTTGCGTCCAGACCAGTGGAACCGTGGCCTCGCGACTGAGATCGCCGAGGCCTTGGTTCGCTGGCACGTCGAACATCCGCCCACCGATCGGGCTTCAAGCAGCCTCTGTGCGTACGTCGAGGTCGGAAACCAAGCGAGCGTGCGGGTACTCGAGAAGGTCGGCTTCACCTTCGTGGACAGACGCCCCTACAAGGGTGTGACCTGCGACTTCTTGCAGCTTCCCGTGAGGAGCTGACCGCGAACTGTTTGCCTCGGTCCGCGGTTAAGACCGCCACCGCAGACGCACCAGGGCAGCCATGACCAGGACAGCAACGCCGCCGAGAGCAAATCCCCACCACGCCGGCGCGCCAATGTCATCGACACCGACTGGGTCCGTTTGCGGATCTGGCGCCTGCGGTGACCCGTAGACGGTCATTCGCGGCTTCTCGGGTCCGGTCGTTGTTCGAATTGGTTGTGGCTGAGCAACTGTTGACCGACCAGGGTGCGCCATTGGTCTCGTATGTGGACGTGAAGACGAGGTATTCGGTGCCGATCTCGAAGCCGCGCCCGCATGCCGCGCTCTGCACACTCGACGACACCACCGTCGAAGCGCCGACGTCGCCCTCGAACACCTCACGGACCTTGAACTCGTAGAACTCTGTTTGGTCTTCGGCACGCTTAGACGTCGCAGTCCCGGTGAAGACTGACGCAGCATGCGAGACCTGCTCGACGATGTGAGGACCGTCGGGCGCGTAGGCGCACGAGCAGGCAGAAGCCACGCCAGGAGTGAACAACGGCAGCGCTCCCGTCAGACCCACCACCGCGAGTATCGACAGCAACCACCGCACAACGCCCCCCGTTCAGGTCCGCACACCCCTCCGACCGGAACCGATGCTAGACCTGCGGTATCAGAAGGCGTCAGCTATTGCGACGTTGCTACTTCCAGGTCCACCAGGATGCCTGCCTCTCGGATCCACGGGCCGTCCGGCGGAGGAACCATCGGGCTTCCCCATTCCCGCGCGTCTGGCGGCATGGGGACCGCCGGCACCAAGCCGCAACGAGTACGTCCCGGGGTGGACCCGACCGTATGGGTCGGTCCATGCCGCCGACAATCTGCCTTCGCTGAGCGGTTCGACCAGTGCCACAACGTCATTAGAGGTCTCTGGGTGGATCCACGGTTCGGCGAGGTAGAACTGGAGCGCGTAGTCGACGTGGTCGCCTACCTGCGGGATATCGATTGTCCCGTCCATGACCAGATCCTCGGGCACGATGATCCGCAACGTCGTCACCACATCATTCTGCCTGGTCATCGGGATGGTGGATCGGGACATCCGCGACCGCCGCGTCGCTCGGTGCAAGCGCATCCGGGACCAGCGCGCGGTGGAAGATCGGGATCAGCGGCCGGGGGGAGGGTTCACCGGAGCGACGGAACGGCGCCGAGTCCCGCGAGCCATCCGTCCAATCGCGGACGCTCACCGCGGACAGATCGAGCCGGAACGGGGTCTGCGCGGCCAACTGGTGCAGGAACAGCGTCGCGGTCCGGCCGTTGCCCTCGCGGAACGGGTGGGCGTGGTTGAGGGTGGCGTAGATCCGCGCGAGCGTGAAGGCGAGCGCGCCCCGGTCGGGTGTTGACCAGTCGGCGTCGGCGACGTACCCGGCGACGAGGCCGAGGTAGTCCTCGATGGCGGGGACCGGAGCGAACTCGTTGCCGCCCTTGGTGATGTCGACGATCCGGGTCTGCCCGGCCCACGCGAACACGTCGCCGAACACGTGCTGGTGCAGCTCGCACAGGTGGGTGGCGTCGAAGCCGGAGCCGACATCGGGACGTCGGTCATGCACCTGGAGGATCCGGACGGCGGTCGCGGTGAACTCGATCGAACGCAGCGCGGCGCCGTCCCGGTAGTCGAAGTTGTTCCGCAGCACCCGGGTTCCGGGAACCAGGTACGGGTGACGCCGCAGGAACAGCCGTCGACGCGGCGGCACCGCGACGCGGAACGTGTCGGCCTCGGCGCGACAGTTCACCAGATAGCTGCCGACGGTGAGCTCCCGGAGCAACACCGCGACGAGGTCCGCGATCTGGTCCGGGCGCGGCTCCCAGCCCTCGAGACACTCGGCGGCGACCGTCTGGTCCACCGCGCGCGTCTGCCGTTCGTCGAGCCGGGTGAACAGCGTCGGCCAGCGCTCCGAGGCGTTCACGCGCCCGGGCCCGCGTAGGCGAGTTTGCGTTGTACACCGGCGATCTCGCGGACGGCGTTCGCGAGCAGGCTGCGGTAGAGCGGGGTGAGCGAGGCGATGGTGAGCTCGTCGGTGACCGGTAGCCCCTGTTCGAGCTGCTCGCACTGGTGGCGCAGCCGGATCTGTTGCAGGACGTCGAAGGATTCCGCCAGGATCCGGGCGTCGTCGTCCGGTAGGAGCCCGGTGTCCGCCGCGGCCTGTAGGCGCGCGGGGGTCGATCCCGCGCCCAGCCCGGCGGCCAGGCCAGCCCAGCGGGCGATGTTGACGATCGGCATCACCCCCTGCGACTTCAGGTTCACGAAATCGGTTCGTCGGGTGAGGACCTGGCGCAGCGAGTGGATGCGGACCTTCTCCTCGACCGCCTCGCGCAGCAGGAGCTTCATCGCCGAGGGCGTCGCCCTGGTCCTTGCCGAGACCTGTGCGGACATGTCGAGGCCGTCGTCTCCCCGGGTGACCCGGCTGTCGGTGAGCAGGGAGATCATCAGGATTCCCTTGTCCTCGTACGGGTCCGCGATCCACTGGTCCGCGGCCTGCATCCAGGCCCCGGCGGACCGCGCGAAACGCGGTCGCGCGGCGGTGGCCCCCTTCTCGTCGGACGGGAAGCCGCACCGGTCGAGCAGGCGGTGCACCCGCGCGGCGGTGGCCATCAGTTCCGTGTCGGTGTCCGGCCGCTGGTCGTCGTCCGCCCACACCAGGGCACTGTCGACATCGGAGCCGGGCATCGCCTCGCGGCGGGCGACGCTGCCGAGCGAGAGCCAGGTGAACGGTGTCCGTCCAGACCGCGCGGTCCGGGTCTCCAGGTGCAGGGCCCGCGCGGCGGCGGCGTCCACGATCACCGAGAGGATCGCGGAGACGTCCAGCGGTGCGACCCGTGCCCGCCAGAGGCCGAGCACCAGCTCGGGCACCTGGGCGGTCGCCGCGATCAACGCATCCGGGGTTGCGGCCCTGGCCACGGCGGCGCGGAGCAGGAACCCGCTGCGGGTCGCGGTGGCCAGCAGGTCGCCGTCCTCGAGGACGCCGAGCAGTGCACCCGTCTCGGACATCACCGGCATGTGCCGCACCCCCCGCTCGAGCATGTCCATCAGGACATCCGCGCCGAGACGATCCGCGGGAACGGTGCGTGCGGGTGCGGTCATCACGGCCGAGACCGGGGTGTCGGTGCCGAGCCCGGCTGCCACCACCCGCCGCCGCAGATCACCGTCGGTGAAGATCCCGTGCGAGCCCCCGGTCAGCGGGACGATGACATAGCGCTTGCCCTCCCGGGTCATCAGCTCGGCCGCCTCGCGCACGGTGCTCTCGGGGGAACAGATCAGCGCGGGCCCGCGCAGCAGCTCGCCTGCCCGGCGCATCGCCGGGTCACGAACGACCAGTGGGGCGGCAGGTCCGGCGCCACCGTCCTTGTTCTGCACGGCTCTCATGGGCACATCCTTCCAGGACTCGGTGTTCCGACGCCGCAGGCGGCGGCGGTGAGCAGTTCGCAATGTCTGCGTAACGAATGACATTGAGACGCAACGGAAAGCCCGAACCTCGAAACGTGCGGGACACCCATGCGCACTGGTGGAACGGAAAACTATCAACTGACAGATACTCCGCCGCCCGCCTCGCAGGAGAGCCCATGACGACCGTCGCATCTCAGTCCCAGGACCACGACGACCTGGCGGAATTCGGGTACGAACAACAGCTGCACCGGTCGCTGGGCAAATTCGCCTCCTTCGCGGCCGGCTTCTCCTTCGTCTCGATCCTGACCACGATCTTTCAGCTGTTCGGTCTCGGTTTCAGCTTCGCCGGACCTGCGTTCTTCTGGACCTGGCCGTGCGTGTTCATCGGCCAGTTCATGGTGGCCCTCTGCTTCGCCGAACTCGCCGCCCGCTACCCGATCTCCGGCGCGATCTACCAGTGGTCGCGGCGAATGGGAGGCGAGCTCGTCGGGTGGTTCGCGGGCTGGTTCATGATCCTGGCCCAGATCGTCACGGCCTCCGCCGCTGCCATCGCGCTCCAGGTCGTGCTGCCGACGGTGTGGAGCGGATTCCAGATCGTCGGCGAGGACAGCGCCCTGACCTCGCCGAGCGGCGCCGCGAACGCGGTCCTGCTGGGGTCCGTGCTCCTTGTGCTGACCACCACCATCAACTGCATCGGCGTCAACTGGATGTCGCGGATCAACAACATCGGCGTCACCTGCGAGATCATCGGCGTGATCGCCGTGGTCGGGATGTTCTTCACCCACGCCCAGCGCGGGCCCGACGTCGTGTTCGACACGGGCGAGGCAGGCACCCAGCCGGGGTACATCTGGGCCTGGATCGTCTCCGGGCTGATGGCCGCCTACGTGATGGTCGGGTTCGGCTCCGCGGGCGAACTCGCCGAGGAGACCCGTAACCCTCGCCGGGTCGCGCCCCGCACCATCCGCCTCGCGCTCTCGGTCTCCGCCATCGGCGGCGGCCTGATGATCGTCGGCGCGCTGATGGCGGCGCCGAGCCTGACCGATGGCCGCCTCGCCACCGAGGGACTGCCCTACGTGCTGACCTCGATCCTCTCCTCGCCATGGGGGACGCTGCTGCTGATCGACGTCACGATCGCGGTGTTCGTGTGCACCCTCGCCATCCAGACCGCGGCCTCGCGGCTGATGTTCTCGATGGCCCGCGACGGTCGACTGCCCGCCTCGTCGGTGCTGTCCCGGGTCAACCCCCGCACGGGCACCCCGATCGCGCCCTCCGTCCTGATCGGCCTGCTGTGCGTGGCGGTGCTGGCCGTCAACGTCGGCAACTCCGCGATCTTCACCACCCTCTCGAGCGTGTGCATCGTGCTGATCTACCTGGCCTACCTCATGGTGACCGTGCCGCTGCTGGTGCGCAGGCTCAGCGGCTGGCCGACCGGCGGGCCGCAGGTGGACGCGGAGGGCCGCCCGCTGTTCTCGCTCGGGAAGTTCGGGATCCCCGTCAACATCGCCGCGGTCCTCTACGGCGCGCTCATGGTCGTCAACCTGTCCTGGCCGCGCGCCGAGATCTTCAACCCGACAGGCGAATTCCCCCTCCTGCAGTGGGCCGCGCCGCTCACCGTTGCTGCCGTGGTGCTCATCGGAGCCCTCTGCTACCCGCGCGGCAAGACCGTCCCGAACCCCGTCACGATCGGAGCCTGACAGTGACCGCAACCAACACCACGACCGCTGCCCGCGCGCACGCCCGCGCACAGGCGGGCGAGATCACCGAGTCGATGCCGGTCCTGCCGGCATCCCGGTGGCCCAGCCCACCGGATGGTGTGCCAGCCGAGCACCTGACCTGGGCGGAGACCGTACCGGGTGGCCGCTACACCTCGAAGGTGCTGGCCCGCGGTACCAGGCTGCGCCTGCGCGACCTCGACGGGGCCGCCTGCGCGAACCTGCTGCTCTACCGCGCCGACGCGCCATGGGAACGGCTCAACGCTGCCGACACGGTGAAGGTGCCCTGGCAGGCCTACCTCGGTACCGGGCATCCGCTGCTCTCCGATCAGGGACGGGTCCTGGCCACGATCGTCGCCGACACCTCGGGGCGGCACGACGCCTTCTGCGGCACCAGCAGCCTGGCCGACAACCTCGCGCGGTACGGAGAGGGCGCCGCGCACTCGGGCGCCCCGGCGGGCCGGGAGCTGCTGACCCTCGCCGCCGCCAAGCACGGCCTGACCCCTCGCGACCTGCCACCGACGCTGAGCTTCTTCCACGGCGTCCGGGTCGAGGCGGACGGCGCCCTGACCAGCACCGGGAACGCCGGGGCCGGAGCGGAACTCGAGCTGCTGATCCACCTGCCGGTGATCGTGCTCATCGCGAACACCGCGCACCCGCTCGACCCGGCGCCGACGTACCCGACCACCTCCCTCGAGGTGCTCGCTTGGGAGGCGGCGGCCGATCTCGCCACGCTGCCCAACGAGGACCCCGAGTACCGGCGGGCGGTCCTCAACAGCGAAGACGTCTGGGCCGCCGCACAGTTCGGAAAGGACGCGAAATGACCTCCACCCTCGACAACCTCGCCCTCGTGCCCGGCGCCGTCGTCCTCGACGAGGCCGTCGGTGCCCGCGGACCGTGGTCGGCGATCGTTCGCGCAGGCGACGTGCTGACCATCGTCGACCTGCACGGAAACCAGGCCGTCGACAGCCTCTTCTACGCGGCCGACGACCACGCCGTCCGGTACTCGGCCGCGGCGACCGTTGCCGCGCAACGCAACCTCTTCCTCACCACGGGAAGCGTGCTGCGGGCCGACGATTCGAGCGCGCTCATGACGATCGTCGCGGACGAGGTCGGCAATCACGACACCGTCGGCGGCGCCTGCTCGCAGGAATCGAACACGCTGCGTTATGGCCATCACACCAAGCATCAGCACGCCTGCGTGGAGAACTTCCTGGCCGAGGGCGCGAAATGGGGCCTGGGGAAACGCGATCTGGTCTCCAACATCAACTTCTTCATGAACGTGCCGGTCGACGCCGACGGAACCCTCGGGATCGTCGACGGGCTGTCCGCGCCCGGCAAGCGGCTGGCGCTGCGGGCCGAGGTGGACACCCTGGTGCTGGTCTCGAACTGCCCGCAGATCAACAACCCCTGCAACGGCTTCGACCCGACCGAGGTCCGGATGATCGTCACCCGGCCGACCGGGGACAACCGATGAACGCCGTCACCGTCCAGCGGCCGGGAATGCTGACGGCCGTGCAGGACTGGCCCGGTCGGGTGGGCTACTGGCAGATCGGGGTGCCGCCGTCGGGGCCGATGGACGACCTGTCCTTCCGGCTCGGGAACGTCGCGCTCGGCAACGACGAGGGTGCACCCGGCCTCGAGTGCACCATGGCGGGCCCCGCCCTGCGGTTCGCGGAGGCGACGACGGTCTGCGTGACCGGCGCGCCGACGGTCGTCACGGTCGATGGGCGGCCCGTCCCGTCGTGGCAGGCGGTCGCGGTGCCCGCGGGCGGCGTCCTCGACGTGGGCGCGGTCAGTGGTCCCGGCCTGCGGATCTACGTCCTGGTCCGAGGCGGACTGACCGTGCCGGACTACCTCGGCAGCGCTTCCACCTTCACTCTGGGGCGGTTCGGCGGCCACGAGGGCCGGACCCTGCGCGAGGGCGACGTGCTCGTCGCCGGTGGCGGTTCGTCGAACCCGGCTGCCGCCCAACCTGTTCCGATGGAGCACCGGCCGGTCATCGGTGGCCACTGGGAGATCGCGGTCACCGAGGGGCCGCACGGGGCGCCGGAGTTCTTCACCAGGGAGGACATCGACACCCTGCTGGCCACCGACTACGAGGTGCATTTCAACTCGGATCGCACCGGCGTCCGGCTGATCGGGCCGAAGCCGGACTGGGCGCGCACCGACGGCGGCGAGGCGGGACTGCATCCGTCCAACATCCACGACAACGCCTACTCTGTCGGGGCGCTCGATTTCACCGGCGACACCCCCATCCTGCTCGGGCCCGACGGCCCCAGCCTCGGCGGATTCGTCTGCCCGGTCACCGTGGTGGCCGCGGAACGATGGAAGCTCGGCCAGCTCAGCCCGGGGGACACCATCCGGTTCGTCCCCATCCGCGCGGCCCACGCCGCGTCGAGAAGCGAACTGGGACTGGGGCGCCGGGCCAGCCTGTCGACGGTCTTCGGGCGGGGCGGCGACGGCGACGACGGGGTGATCGCCAGGCGGGACGGGGCCACCCAGGTCACCTACCGGCGCTCCGGCAACGACAACGTGCTCGTCGAGTACGGCGACATGAGCCTGGATCTGGCCCTGCGCGCGCGGGCACACGCCCTGCACCAGCGGCTCGAGGCGGAGAAGCCGGCGGGCCTGCTCGACCTGACCCCCGGCATCCGGTCGCTCCAGGTCCGCGTAGACCCCGACGTGCTGCCGGTCCCGAAACTGATGGGCCTGCTCGCGGAGGCCGAGGACCAGCTCCCCGACGCCTCCGAACTGGTGGTGCCCAGCCGCGAGGTCCGGATGCCCCTGTCCTGGGACGACCCCTCCACCCGCGAGGCCATCAAGCGGTACATGCACGGCGTCCGGGCGGACGCGCCCTGGTGCCCGTGGAACATCGAGTTCATCCGGCGGATGAACGGTCTGGAGTCGGTGAACGACGTCTTCGAGACCGTCTTCGGTGCGCAGTACCTGGTCCTCGGGCTGGGCGATGTCTACCTCGGCGCGCCGGTGGCCACCCCGCTCGACCCGAGGCACCGGCTGGTCACCACCAAGTACAACCCGGCCAGGACCTGGACGCCGGAGAACGCGGTCGGGATCGGCGGCGCCTACCTGTGCATCTACGGGATGGAGGGTCCGGGCGGCTACCAGTTCGTCGGTCGCACCACGCAGGTGTGGAATCACCGGCACCCCCAGCGGTCGGGGCCGTTCGAGGAAGGCACCCCCTGGCTGCTGCGGTTCTTCGACCGGATCAGTTGGTACCCCGTCGAACCCGACGAGCTGTTGGAGTTGCGAGCCGAGACGGCCGCAGGCGGAGCGGGCGGGGTCCAGATCGTCGACGGCAGCTTCTCGCTCGCCGAGCACGACCGGTTCCTCGCGGACAACTCCGAGTCGATCGACTCGTTCCGCGCCACCCAGGCGCGGGCGTTCGGGGCCGAACGCGAGGCCTGGTCCGCGGCGGGGGAGTTCGCCAAGACCGAGGTAAAGGAGGTGGCCGCATGACGGCGGTGGAACGGGTCAGGGCGGCGTATCGCGCGATCGAGGCGGCCGACCGGCCGGAGATCTGGATTCACCTGCGCCCCGAGTCGGAGGCGTTGGCGGAGGCGGAGGCGGTGGACCGGCGCGCCGACACGCCGCCGTTGCGCGGCACGGTGCTGGCGGTCAAGGACAACGTCGACGTGGCGGGGATGCCGACCACGGCCGCCTGCCCGGAGTTCGCCTTCCGACCGGAGTCGGACGCCGAGTCGGTTGCCGCCCTGCGGGAGGCGGGCGCGGTGGTGATCGGGAAGACGAACCTCGACCAGTTCGCGACCGGCCTCGTCGGCACCAGGAGCCCGTACGGCGCGGTGCGCGATTCCCTTCGCCCCGAGTACATCTCGGGTGGCTCCAGCTCGGGCTCCGCCGTGGCGGTCGCGCTCGGCCTGGTGGACCTCGCGGTGGGCACCGACACCGCCGGATCGGGGCGGGTGCCCGCAGGCCTGCAGGGGATCGTCGGGATCAAACCGACCTACGGGGTCGTCTCCGCCGAGGGCGTCGTGCCCGCGTGCGCGTCCTACGACTGCGTGACGATCTTCGCACCCGACCTGCACGGTGCGTCGCGGGCGATGGCCGTGCTCGCCGCGGGCGCGCCTGGCCGAGCCTGGCCGGCGGACGTCCGGCTGGCCGCGCCGCCGCGGCCGCGGGTGGCCGTGCCGCGCGAGCTGCCTGGCCTCGACGCCGACTGGGCGGCGGCGTTCGGCGCGGCGGTCCGCGCGCTGCCCGAATCCGGCGCCGAGATCGTGGAGATCGATCTCGACCCGTTCCTGGCCGCAGCCAGGCTCCTCTACGACGGGGCGCTGGTGGCGGAGAGGTACGCGGCCGTCGGGGCGTTCGTGGATTCGCGGCCCGGCGCCGTCGATCCCACCGTCCTGGCGATCGTCTCGCCTGCGGGCGGGATCGAGGCGCATCGACTGATCGCCGACCGGAGCCGCCTGCAGCAGCTGCGCGCCACGGCGATGGCGCGGTTGGAGGGCATCGACGCCCTGCTGATCCCCACCGCTCCTGAGCACCCGACCATCGCCGAGGTCGCGGCCGACCCGATCGGGGTGAACTCCCGGATGGGGACCTACACCAACTTCTGCAACCTCTTCGATCTGTGCGCGGTGGCGGTACCCGCAGGGACCGCGGGACCCGCACATTTCGGGGTGACCGTGCTCGCGCGTGCCTTCGAGGACGCGGTCGCGGCGGACATCGCGGGGATGGTGACCGGCTCGGTGGTCGAGGGGTGGTCCGCAGCGGCGGCTCCGTCGGTCGAACTGGCGGTGTTCGGCGCCCACCTGCTCGGCCAACCGCTCGAGCACCAGCTCACCACGCTGGGCGCCCGCTGGCTCGGGCCCGTGTGGACCGCGCCGAACTACCGGCTCACGGCCCTGGACACCGTGCCCCGCAAGCCCGGACTGATCCGGGTGGCCGACGGCGGGGTGTCGATCGCGGGGGAGAAGTGGCTACTCTCCCCGGCCGCACTCGGGGACTTCCTCGCCGAGCTGCCGACACCGATGCAGCTCGGCGCCGTCGAGTTCGACGACGGGAGCTGGGGGACCGGATTCGGGTGCGATCACGCCGCGGCGGCCCGCGGCCGGGACATCAGCGAGTACGGCGGCTGGAAGGCGGCGCTGGCGGCGGGGGCGCTCGGGTGAGGGGCCGATGCTCTCGCGCTCTCGACGGGTGGCCGCGCGCCTGCAATGGTTGAGGTGTGACTCGAGGAGGTGAGCATGATGGACGTGAAGCAGTGGTCGGTGGGCGTCGTCATCGACGAGCACGACGGCCGAACGCGGGCCAAGGCACGGCTGAGCGCGGGCGAGAAGCCTGAGATGGTCGGTGTCGGGCTGGCCAGGCTCAACCCGGAGGACGCCGACGTACCGGCGATCGGCGACGAGCTGGCGACCGCGCGTGCACTGGCAGACCTGTCCCACCAATTGATCGAGGCCACCGCGGCCGATATCGAGGAGGTCACCAAGCAGCCGTCGAATCTCTACAGCTAGGCATGAGCCGCAACCTGTTCGGCCCAACCCAGCCGAATACCGGCAGCACCGCTCGCGACCATCTCGCGAACGAGCGGACCTATCTCGCGTGGCATCGCACCGGTATCAGCGTCGCCGCGCTCGGTGTCGCGGTCGCGAAGTTCGCCCCGAACCGCGGCGGCCACGCCGTCGCCGCCGGGTTCATCCTGATCGGCGCCGGACTGCTGGTGTCCGCGTACGGCACCATGCGCTACCGGGCCATCAGCAGGCAGATCGAGTCGGGGGAATTCGCCCCGGCGACCTTTGCCGCGATCGCCACCTCGAGTGTCGTGACGGTGCTCGCGCTGCTCGCGGTGGTGGTCCTGCTATGAGCCAGGAACGTCCGCGACGCAGCGGAACCCGATGTGACTCATCCCGGTGTCGATCATCTGCGGCCTCCTGGCCGCGGGCCGATACCGTCGGCAGTAGCTGTCCGCGCACAGGAACGAGCCGCCCTTGATCACCTTGCGGGGAACCAGGAACTGCGGCTGGCGGGGGTCGAAGCTCTCCGAGCGGCCGGGCCCGCGCGGGTTGCGAGGTGCGCAGCACGACTCCGTCGTGTCGGGGTGTCGGTCCGAGTACCAGTCCGCGGTCCATTCCCAGACATTGCCCGCCATGTCGCGCAGGCCGTACTCGTTCGGCGGAAAGCCTCCGACGGCGGTGGTGGTGCCGTAGCCCGCCTCGGCACGCCACGGGAAGTCCCCGTGCCAGTAGTTGGCCAGCGGGCGGGACTCGGATTCGGGGTCGTCGCCCCAGGTGAAATCGGCGCCGTCGAGGCCGCCCCGAGCCGCGGCCTCCCATTGCGCTTCGGTGGGCAGCGACCGGCCCGCCCACCGTGCGTACGCTTCCGCGTCCTCGTGCGCGACATGGACCACGGGATGCTGTTCCAGGCCGGCCGTCGACGACACGGGGCCCATCGGGTGCTGCCACGACGCACCGACCGTCCAGGTCCACCACTGGCTCAGGTGGCGGAGGTCGACGGGACCCGGAGTGGGCGTGAACACCATCGAGCCCGGTTGCAGGTTCTCGGCGGGAGCCCCGGGGAACTCGGCGGGATCGAGCGGGCGTTCGGCGACCGTGACGTAGCCGGTGTCCCGCGTGAAATGCGCGAACTGCGCGTTGGTGACCGGGTGGGTCTCGATGGCGAAGACGTCTACCGCGACGCGATGCGCAGGACCTTCCTCCTGGTAGTGCCGATCCGAGCCCATGATGAAGGTCTGGGCGGGGATGCGCCGGACCTCGGAGACGATCTGGGTTTCCAACGAAGCCTTTCCTACTGCCTGATCAGGTGACGGCCGACGAGAAGACGTTCGTCCAGTCGTTCTTCATGCTCACCACGGTCCAGTTCTTTTCTCGTGCGTGATCGAGGGCCTGCTCGGCTCCGGCGACGTAGTCGAACTCGCGGTCGGCGTCGTCGTGCAGGATCAACGCCCGCAGGGACGGGCGGTCGGGCTGCCCGGAGAAGGCGAGCATCGGCAGGTCGCCGTTGGAGTTGCCGACCGACAGAATCGGCCGTCGTCCGATCCGGCTCCAGATCCGGATCGGTTTCTCCGGTCCGTCGTCGAAGAAGTCCATCGCGCCCTTGTAGAGCAGGTCCGTCGCCTCCGCTCCCTCCCGGTACGAGAGGCCCAGGGCGCTGCCGATGATGCGTTCCGGCGGAATCCCGTAGAGCTCGCCCGCAACCGGGCGCATGAAGTCCCGATCGCCGCCCGACGCGATGTAGTTCGCGAAGCCGTTTGCCTCCAGGTAGCGCAGGAGCTCGACCATCGGCGCGTACCCACAGCCCCGATATGGGCGGCTGAGCGTGGGGTGGTCGGTGCCGGCGAAGAATGCCCGGACCCGAGCATCGTAGTTCTCGACCGTGACGGAATCGAACGCCTCGGTGACCGCGCCCATCAGCAGTCTCAGGTCGCCGTCGTCGCCGTGATAGTGCTTGACCATCGCCGCACCGAGCCACTGGAGGTCGTGCTCGTGGGCCGCCTTCCAGGGTTGCCTCTCCTGGAGGGCGGGATCGCCTGCCGCCATCTCGGCGAAGCGCCGGACGGTGAAGTCGAGCTGGATGGGCATCGGCTTCTCACACCAGAGCGTGCCGTCGTTGTCGAAGACGGCCACCCGGTCCATGGGTTCGACGAAGTCCTGGCCGCCCGTGGTGGTGACCCGCTCGACGAAGTCGACGATCGCGGCTCGGGTCGATCCGTCCGCCCAGGAAGCCAGGTGGTTCCCCATAGACGTCAGTCCTTCGCCAGGAAGGCGTGCAGCTTGGCCACCGCGTGGTCGATGGTGAAGCTGGCCGGCTCCTGCCGCGGCGGGAACTCCTTGAAGGTCTCGAGGAACTGACTGGTGATGAACGTGCCGTAGATGGCGATGTAGTCGTGGTCGAGGAACCAGTCCCAGTAGGTGTTCGAGGTGATGTCGGCGCGCTCGAACGGGTCGGTGCGCAGGTTGAACACCTTCGGTACCCGCAGGGCCGTGAACGGCTCCGCCCACAGCCCGAGGGTGCCCTTGGCCCGTTGCTCCATGAACACGATCTTCCAGTTGTCGAAGCGTATGCCCAGCACGTCGCAGTCGTCGGAGAAGTAGATCAGCCCCCGGCGCGGGGACGTCTCGACCTCACCGGTGAGGTACGGGAGCAGGTTGTAGCCGTCGATGTGCACCTTGAACGTCTTGTCGCCGACGGCATGCCCTGCCTTGAGTTGGTCGACGATCTCGGGTGCGCCCGCGGCGGCGAGGAAGGTCGGCAGCCAGTCGTGATGCTGGACGATCTCGTTGGACACACTGCCCGCGGGGATCTTGCCCGGCCAGCGGATCACCTCGGGAACCCGGAAGGCGCCCTCCCAGTTGGTGTCCTTCTCGCTGCGGAACGGGGTGGTCGCGCCGTCCGGCCAGGTGTTCGCATGGGGACCGTTGTCGGTGCTGTAGATGACGATGGTGTCCTCGGCGAGGCCCAGGTCGTCGACCGCGTCGAGCAGCCTGCCGACATGCTTGTCGTGATCGACCATGGTGTCGTGGTACGGCGACTGCCAGTGCCCGGCCTGCCCGAGGCTCTCCGGTTTCGTGTGGGTCCGCAGGTGCATGTGCGTGGTGTTCATCCACACGAAGAACGGTGTGTCGGCTTCCTTCTGCCGGGTGATGAAGTCGATTGCCGCGGAGACCGTCTCGTCGTCGATGGTCTCCATCCGCTTCTTGCTCAGCGGCCCGGTGTCCTCGATGCGTTGCTTCCCGACCGGCCCGTAGCGCGGATCGACCTCGCCCGCGTCCTCCTCGGTGGCCCAGGTATGCAGGACACCGCGCGGCATCATCACCTCGTGGAGTTTGGGGTAGTCCTGCGCGCTGGGGTAATCGGCGAGCTCGGGCTCCTCCTCGGCATTGAGGTGGTAGAGATTGCCGAAGAACTCGTCGAACCCGTGCACGGTCGGCAGGTACTTGTTGAGGTCACCGAGGTGGTTCTTCCCGAACTGCCCCGTCGCGTATCCGAGCGGCTTGAGCAGCTCGGCGATGGTGGGGTCCTCGGCCGACAGCCCGATGTCGACTCCCGGGATGCCCACCTTGCTCATGCCGGTGCGGTACACGCTCTGACCGGTGATGAACGAGGCGCGGCCCGCCGTGCAACTCTGCTCGCCGTAGGAGTCGGTGAACTTCATGCCCTCGTCGGCGAGGCGGTCGATGTTCGGTGTCCGGTACCCCATCAGCCCTTCGCTGTAGCAGCTGAGATTGGTGATACCGATGTCGTCGCCCCAGATCACCAGGATGTTGGGTTTGTTGTCCGCCATCGTTCGCTCCTCGCGTGTGCGGTCGGATGCAAAATGTCGCGGTTCCGACGCTGCTAGGGGCGCCCGTGGTGCGCATCACCCGTCTCGGGTGAGAGTCGCCGCCGGGCTCGGTCCGTGGTGAGGATGTACGCGCTGATCAGGATGACCCACGCCGGGAACGCCAACGTCACCCACAGGCTGAAGCTGACGACCACCAGCAGGCTGAGCGCGAGCACATAGGTGATGATCGCCAGCGTCCGCGGCATCAGGCCGGTGCGCAGCCAGATGGTTCCCAGCGAGATCATGAACACCGCGGCCATCCGGACCTCGTAGACGTTGTTGATGTGCAGCATCACCTCGCGGCCGAAGTACATCAGCTCGCCCTCCGGGGCCTTCGATTGCCGGGAGACGGCGAGGAGTCCGCCCGCCAGCGCCATCGACACGCACATCATCGCGAGGAGCAGCAGCCCGCTGCCGAGGAAGACGGTGGAGAAGAACCGGTCCTCCAGCTCCCCGAACCGGTCGCGGACCACCCCCATGAACCACAGGAAGGCGATGCCTGCGAAGGGGGCTAGCACCAGGGCGATGGTGATCTGTGTCTGGCCGCGCAGCCAGGGGGACCCGGTAGCCGCCGGCAGCGAGGTGCGCAACAGCACGATGCTGGCCGCGAACAGGACGCCGAAGACGATCCCGGCGACCGCCGCGGCGCGTGGCGTGCGCAGCTTCCGGAACTCGGCCTCTCCCAGCGTGCCGGCCATGGGATCAATCTTCGCCGAAGTTCGGCCGAAGGACCAGCACTCCGTGCGACCGATCAGCGCAGGGTGCGCGCCAGGTTGTCGGCGAGACCGGCGAGGGTGACCTGGTCAGAGCGGTACCCGACGTAGCCGTCCGGGCGGACGAGGAACCCGGTTCGGTCGCCTGCGCCGTATCCGGCGGCGAACCTGCCGTCGGCGTCGCGCAGGATGATCCCCGAGACGGTGGGCAGCTCGACATCCCGGGCGACGATGACGTGGCTGCGCACCGCCAGGCCGAAACGGTCGGTCACCTCGGCGGCGAGCGCGCGCTGCGTCTCGGCGTCCCTGGCGTCGGAGGCCCACAGCAGCAGCGTGTGGCCTGGGTGACGGAACAGTTCGTGCAGACGGACCGTGAACGCGACGCTGTCCTGACGCAGGCCCGCGGCATCGGGCGCGCGATCGCCTGGGCGGGGGAGCGCATCGACCGTTCCTGACCCGGCCCCGACCAGCGGGCTCGTGGGATAACCGACGAGCAGCTGTGCCTCCCGCACGATCGCCTCGGCGGGGTCGGTCATGTCCGCGCCGATGCCCTCCCTCGAGCTCTTGACGGTGCGCCCCACCACCTCCTCGCCGACGGGGTGCCGCTCCTCGTGATAGCTGTCGAGCAGCAGTGGCGCCGCTGAACCGGTGACGGCCAGCGCCAGCTTCCAGCCGAGGTTGTATGCGTCCTGGACGCCGGTGTTCATCCCCTGCGCGCCGGTGGGCGGGTGGATGTGCGCGGCGTCGCCCGCGAGGAACACCCGACCGATGCTGTACCGGCCCGCCAGCCGGTGGCTGATCCGGAAGACCGAGGACCACCGCAGGCTGCTCGCGGTCGTCGGCTGAGGTGAGAGCCGGTCGAGCACGGCCTGCACGTGCCGTAGCTCGGGCCGTCGCCCGCCCTCGAGGCCGTGTGCGACCTCACCGGAATCCGGAGGCGCAGTGGCGAGTTCGTCAGGGACGAGCATCGAGATCCGGTAGCGCTTGTGTCCGGGCAGGGGGATGCAGACCAGCAGGTCGTCGGTGACGCCGTCGGTCTGATGCATGGCCCGGACGCCGTACCCGGCCGGCATCGTCCAGTCCACCTCGACGTCAGCGAGCATGTACTCCTCGGCGAAGGCGCCGCCCTCGAAGGAGATTCCCGATCCCTTGCGGACCAGGCTGTGCGCGCCGTCGCAGCCGACCAGGTACTGCGACTCGACCGTGAACTCGCCGAACCCGTCCCGGACGGTCGCGTGGACCCCGGCCGGATCCTGTTCGAAGCCGGTGAGTTCGGTGCCCCTGGTGATCTGGCCGCCGAGGCCCTCCAGTGCCTCGGCGAGGACCCGTTCGGTCTCGCACTGCGGGAGCGCGAGGAACCCGTACGGGATCTCGGTGGGCAGGGTGAGGTCGAGCTGGGCGACCTCGGCGCCGTTGACGTAGACGAGCTGTCCGCGCATCGTGGTCGCCGCGTCGAGCGCGGGCCGGACCACTCCCATCGCGTCCCAGACCTCGACGGTGCGCGGCTGGATGCCGACGGCCTTCGCGTAGGGCGCGCGCTCGGTGAGACGGTCGACGACGATGACGTCGATTCCGCGCCTGCGCAGTTCCACCGCCAGCGTCAGCCCGACAGGCCCAGCCCCGACGATCAGGACATCGGTCGTCACGGGCGCCACCTGCGGTTCGACTGCCGAGGTCATCCCTGGATTCTGTCAGAGCCCGCCGAGTCGGGTGAGCAATTCGATCGCGCCGTCCGCGGTGGCCAAGAGCGCCTCCATCTCCGCGGTGGCGGCGGGCGCGGTCTGCGGATTCTGCAGGGCGAAACCGTTGGCCAGGGTGAGGGTGTTGTAGCCGCTGTCGGCGGCGCGCAGCAACAGTTCGGAGGCCACTCCCTCGCCCGCGATCCGGTCGAGACCCTCGCCGAGGAAGTAGAACCGCCACAGGGGGCCCAGATCGGCGCCGTACACGGCCTTCGTCCTGGCGACGATCGCGTCGCCGTCGGTGGCGATGGAGTCGACGATTTTGTAGTAGTCGGCGACGTTCCGCTCGGTGGTGCCGGTTGCGGCGACGGCCCGCGCGAGGTCGACCGTCAGGTGCGCGTTGTAGCCGATCATGGCGACCCGGGCGGGGGACAGGGTGCAGTCCCTGCTCAGTGCGAAGTAACGCTGCCATGCGGGTTCGGTTGGGGTGCCGGTGAACTCGGCGTGGACGTTGTCCAGGTAGCGGCGCAGCAGATCGGTGCTGATCGCGTGGGCCCATTCGGGGGTGACGAAGGCGGCCGGGTCGCGCTGCAGCGGCATGACGGCCCGTTGCACGACGGCGTCGAGTCCGATGCCGAACAGTCCGCGCCGGTCGCCGTGCGAGACCAGGATGTCGGATATCCGTTGCTGGCGGACCACCTCCTCCTCGAGTCGGTCCATCGACGAGGTCGCGGTGATCGTGGTGGTGTCGGACAGCGCGGCGACGGCGCCTGCCTCGGCGGCGGACAGCTGGGTGCCGCAGGCCGAGGCGGTCGCGGGATCGGCGGCCGCGGGCCGCGTGAGGGTGAGCGAGGCGAGGAGCGCGATCGAGGAGAGGGTGACGAGGCGGGAGACGGACGTGCGCGAGGTGGTCCGGCGCGGGCTCATCGCCGGAGTGTAACGACCGCGGTGCGGTGATGACGGTTGTCTGCGAGCGCACTTGACAGCGCCTAGAACACGTGTTCGACTCTGTGTATGCGATGGCAGGGGCAGGCTCTCGACGCCGACGACGGCGCCCTTCCCGGGCTCGCCCGCGCCGGGCTCGTCCGCACAGTACAGACGCCCGAGTTCGAGGGCATCACGTTCCACGAGGTGCTCTGCAAGTCCGCGCTGAACAAGATGCCCGACGAGTCCACACTGCCATTTCGCTTCACCGTCAATGCGTTTCGCGGCTGTTCCCACGCGTGCCGATACTGCTTCGCCAGGCCGACCCACGAGTATCTCGACCTGGACGCGGGCCGGGACTTCGACAGCCAGGTCGTGGTGAAGACGAACGTGGCCGCCGTGCTGAGGCGCGAGCTGGCCCGTCGGTCGTGGAAGCGCGAGCACGTCGCGCTCGGCACCAACACGGATCCGTACCAGCGGGCGGAGGGGCGCTACCGGCTGATGCCGGGGATCATCGGAGCGCTCGCGGAGTCGGGCACGCCGTTCTCGATCCTCACCAAGGGCACCCTCCTGCGCCGGGACCTGCCCCTGCTCACGCTGGCGGCGCGGCAGGTTCCTGTGGGGATCGGGGTCTCGCTCGCGATCGGGGACCCGGACCTGCAGAAGGCCATCGAACCGGGCACGCCGTCGCCGAAGGCCCGGCTGGAGCTGATCAGGGCGATCGCCGACGCCGGATTCGACTGCAACGTGATGGTCGCGCCGGTGATCCCGTACCTGACCGACTCGACGCGGCACCTGGACGAGTTGCTGGGGGCAATCGCAGACGCGGGCGCGAGCGGGGTCACGGTGTTTCCGATGCACCTGCGCGGAAGCACCCGGGGGTGGTTCCTGAACTGGCTGGCCGAGGAGCATCCCGCGCTGATCCGTCGGTACCGGCAGCTCTACGGTCGCGGCGCCTATGTGACCCCGGAATACAAGCTGTGGCTGCGCGGCCGGGTCGCGCCGCTGGTCGAGAAGTACGGACTCGGTGGTGATTCGGGCCATCGGCAGGAAGCCGCGCCTGCACCCGTGCGCGAGCTGGTCGGGGCGGGTACTGCGCCTGCGCTGACGCTGTTCTGAGACAACGCCGAATCCTATAGTGGTAGCAGGGAAATACTCCTGCTTCAAAGGTCGGCATATGTCCGGGTGCGCTCGCTCGGGATGGGTTCGCGGGGCGATGGGCGCCGCGCTCGCGGTAGCGATCTGCGCGGGCCTGACCTCCGGTGAGACAGCAGCGCCCGGGTGGTCGGCCGCGCCCACCGGCCCGGTTTCGCGCTCCGAGAGCGACGGCCTGTGCGACCCGCTCCCCGATGCGCTTGCGTCCGCGGTCGAGGAGGCGGCGGCGGACGGCGACATCGTCGGGATCGCCTACCTGGACCGAGCGACCGACGTCTACCTCGGCGCGGGCGACACGGCAGTGAGATTCCCGGCGGCGTCGCTGGCGAAGCTGTTCATCGCCGACGACTACCTGCATCGCATCGCGGCGACTCCGGCGGCGATCGACGGCGAGATGCTGGCGGGGGTCGTGTCGATGCTGGCCACCTCCGATGACGGCGCGGCCGAGCTGTTGTGGACGCTCGGCGGCGGCCCGGCCGTCGTCGAACGCGTAGCCGAGCGGTACGCGCTGTCCGCGACCTCGGCGGACGGTGCCTGGTGGGACACCAGCGTCACGGCCGCCGATATCGCCAGGTACTACGACGGCCTGCTCTCCGGGCGCGGCGGCCTCACCGAGCCCGCGCGGCAGATCATGATCGTCGGGCTCCAGGCGGCCGCGCCCGTGGCCGCCGACGGATTCGACCAGGGCTTCGGGGTCCGGGCGACGCTGGAGCGGTGGGGTGGACCCGGGATCAAACAGGGCTGGATGACGACGGGGGACAGGACGATCCGGCATTCGACGGGGTTCGGGGGACGCGACCACCGGTACGTCCTGGTCGAGCTCGCGGCCCTCGACTCCGGGTCGCCATCCGTCGCCGACGACATCGTCAACGCCGATGCGAGTGCCAGGGCCACCGCGATCGTCGAGGCCGCGATGTCCGCGAGCATCACCGAGGCCACCGTCTGCGTCAGCACGCCGTGACGGCCGGTTTGGTGCCCGCGCCGGAACGGTCGGCGAGTACATTTCCGCTGTAGCGGCACGACCATCCGACCACGGAGTGTGCGATGACCGACGACAGCGAACCGAACGCACGGCAGGCGCCCGAACCCGCGGCCGATGCGGGCACAGCCACCTATCGCCGATGGCTGCGGACCGCGATCCTCTACGTTCTCCTCGCCGTCGCGGGCTACCAGGTACTCGGCTGGCTGCTGCACAACCTGCGCGGTTTCCTCGGCATGCTGTTCCTGGCATGGCTCTTCAGCGTCACCATCGAACCGGTTGTCGACTGGTTCGAACGTCGTGGATGGCGCCGCGGCGCGGGCACGGGACTGGTGCTGGTGTCCCTGCTGCTGTTCTCGATCGGATTCCTCGCGGTGTTCGGGGCGCTGCTCGCCGAGCAGCTGGCCCAGCTGCTCACCGCGCTGCCGGGGGCCGTCTCGCGAGTGACGGAGTGGGCCAACCGGACCTTCGACACCAACTTCTCGACCGGCGATGACCTGCTCAAGCTCACCCCGGACACCATTCGCGAACTGGCGCAACGCTTCACGCCGGGGGTGCTCGGGATCGTGTCGTCCCTGCTCGAGGTCGTGTTCCAGGCGATGACACTGCTGCTGTTCGTGTTCTACATGTCGGCGCAGGGCCCGGCGCTGCGCCGGACGATCTCGAGCTGGTTCCCGGCCCGGCAGCAGCAGGTCATCTCCACCGTGTGGGAGATCTCCGTCGACAAGGCAGGCGGCTACGTGGTGTCCCGATTGATCCTGGCGGCGGTGAGCGCCGTCGCCACCGGCATCTTCCTGATGGCGATCGGGGTGCCGTATTGGCTGCCGCTGGCGATATGGACCGGAGTGGTCTCGCAGTTCATCCCCACCCTCGGCACCTATCTCGCGATCGCGCTGCCCGCGATCATCGCCGCCGCGGCGCAGCCGATGGACGGGGTGTGGGTGGTGGTCTTCGGGACGGCGTACCAGCAGGTCGAGAACTACCTGCTCCACCCGCGCATCACGTCCAAGACCGTGTCGATCCACCCGGCCGTCGCCTTCGGCTCGGTGATCGTCGGGGCATCGCTGTTCGGCGCGATCGGCGCGCTGGTGTCCGTCCCCGTCGTCGCGGTGATCCAGTCGCTGGTCGAAACCTACGGTCGCCGTTACGAACTGGTCCACGATCGACAGGCCGAACGCGACGCGCCCGCCGCCGAGTAGGGGGGCGGGCGCGTCGGGACCGGTTCCTGGGTCAGCGTTGCGCCAGCGCGGCGGGGTTGTCCAGGTCGCGGGTCGCGTAGGTGTTGCAGGCGCTGACCTGCCCGGTCTTGTAGCCGGTGGCGAACCACTTCATCCGTTGCTGGGAGGAGCCGTGCGTCCAGCCCTCCGGATTCACCCGGCCGCTGGAGGCCTGCTGGATCCGGTCGTCGCCCACCGAGGAGGCGGCGGACAGGGCGTCCTTGATGTCGTTCTCGCTCAACTTGTTGAGGAACGGTGCACCGCCGCCGGGGGCCGGCTTGGTGTCGGCGTAGTGCGCCCAGACTCCCGCGTAGCAGTCGGCCTGCAGCTCGGTCCGCACCGCGCCGGACTCGGCGCCCTTCGGGTCGGCCTGCGCCCGGCCGATGTCGCCGAGCTGATTCTGGATGTGGTGACCGATCTCGTGCGCGACCACGTATTCCTGCGCGAGCGGGCCCGCGCTGGAACCGAACTGGTCCACCAGCAGTTGGAAGAAGCTGGTGTCGAAGTAGGCGGTGGAGTCGGCCGGGCAGTAGAACGGGCCGACGTCGCTGGTGGCGTTGCCGCAGCCGGTGTTCACCGCGCCGGAGAAGAGCATGACGCCGGGCTGGACGTAGCGGACGCCGGTCTGTTTCTGCAGTTCCTCGCCCCACACCGAGTCGAGGCTCCCGGTGGTGTAGACGACACGGCAGTTCACGTCGCGGTTCGCGTCCGCTCCGGACTCGCAGTTCTGTACTTCCGACAGCGAACCGGTACCCAGCTGGGCGGAGTCGGAGGCGCCGGTCAGTCCGCCGAGCAGCGAGCCCGGGTTGCCGCCGAGCAGCAGGGCCAAGACGAGCACCACCAGTCCGCCGAGGCCGCCACCGAGTGCGGCCTTGCCGCCCCGACCGCCTCCGCCGCGGTGGCCGCCGCCCACCGTCACGCGGCCCGAGTCCATCCGCGCACCCTCGTTGAAGGTCATCGTCATCGCTTTCGTTCGAAGTCGAGAACTGCGGATACAGCTTTACACGCGATCGCGTGCAAAGTTCCGACTGCGCGGTTATGTCTTATGAGTGTCTCTCCGTAGGATCGCACCAACTGAGAAGTCGCTGGATAACTGTGGAAGGAACCCCGTGCTGCGCACCCACCTCGCCGGCTCGCTGCGAGCCGAGCACGCCGATCAAACCGTCACCCTCACCGGATGGGTTGCCAGGCGTCGCGATCACGGCGGAGTGATCTTCATCGATCTGCGCGACGCCTCCGGGGTCGCCCAGGTGGTGTTCCGTGAGGGCGAGGTCGCCGAGCAGGCCCACCGCCTGCGCGCCGAGTACTGCGTCAAGATCACCGGCAGCGTCGAGGTCCGGCCGGAGGGGAACCAGAACTTCGAGATCCCGACCGGCGCGATCGAGGTCAACGCGACCACGCTCGAGGTGCTCAACGAGAGTGCCCCGTTGCCGTTCCAGCTCGACGACCAGGTCGGCGAGGAGGCGCGCCTCAAGCACCGCTACCTCGACCTGCGTCGCGAGGGTCCGGGTCAGGCGATCCGGCTGCGCTCCAAGGTGAACGCGGCGGCCCGCGAGGTGCTGGCGCACCACGAGTTCGTCGAGGTCGAGACCCCCACCTTGACCCGGTCCACCCCCGAGGGTGCCCGCGACTTCCTGGTGCCCGCGCGCCTGCAGCCGGGCAGCTTCTACGCGCTGCCCCAGAGCCCGCAGCTGTTCAAGCAGCTGCTGATGGTCGGCGGCATCGAGCGCTACTACCAGATCGCGCGCTGCTACCGGGACGAGGATTTCCGTGCCGACCGGCAGCCGGAGTTCACCCAGCTCGACATCGAGATGAGCTTCGTCGAGCAGGACGACGTCATCCATCTCGCCGAAGAGATCCTCACCAACGTGTGGAAGCTGATCGGCCACCAGATCAGCACCCCGATCCAGCGGATGACCTACGCGGAGGCGATGCGCCGCTTCGGCTCCGACAAGCCGGACCTGCGTTTCGGGCTCGAGCTCGTGGAGTGCATGGAGTTCTTCAAGGACACCACCTTCCGGGTCTTCCAGGCCGAGTACGTCGGCGCCGTCGTGATGCCGGGAGGCGCCAGCCAGCCGAGGCGTCAGCTCGACGGCTGGCAGGAGTGGGCGAAGCAGCGCGGCGCCAAGGGACTGGCGTACGTCCTCATCGGTGAGGACGGGGAACTGACCGGTCCGGTCGCCAAGAACCTGACCGACGCCGAGCGCGAGGGCCTCGCCGCGCACGTCGGTGCCAAGCCGGGCGACTGCATCTTCTTCGCGGCAGGCCCGACGAAGCAGATGCGCGCCCTGCTGGGCGCCGCCCGCGGCGAGATCGCCCGCAAGCAGGACCTCATCGACCCGAACGCGTGGGCCTTCCTGTGGGTCGTCGACGCACCGATGTTCGAACCGACCGCCGACGCCACCGCCAGCGGTGACGTCGCCCTCGGCTACAGCGCGTGGACCGCCGTGCACCACGCCTTCACCTCGCCCAAGCCCGAGTCGATGGACACCTTCGACACCGATCCCGGCAAGGCGCTGGCCTACGCGTACGACATCGTCTGCAACGGCAACGAGATCGGTGGCGGCAGCATCCGTATCCACCGCAAGGACATTCAGGAACGCGTCTTCAAGGTGATGGGGATCGACCACGAGGAGGCGGAGGACAAGTTCGGCTTCCTGATCGACGCCTTCTCCTACGGCGCGCCCCCGCACGGCGGCATCGCGTTCGGCTGGGACCGCATCACCGCGCTCCTCGCGGGTATGGACTCGATCCGCGAGGTCATCGCCTTCCCGAAGTCGGGCGGCGGAGTCGACCCGCTCACCGATGCGCCCGCGCCGATCACCCCGCTGCAGCGCAAGGAGTCGGGCATCGACGCCAAGCCGGAGCCCAAGAGCAAGCCGGAGACGGACACACCGGCCTCCTGACCGACCGGGAACCCGACCGGCCGCACCTGCGGGTGCCGGTCTGGTCGGGTCCCCGCAGGTGCGGGTCCGTGCTTCGCGGGCCAAGTCTCCATCAATTTTTCGTACGGATCGGTCTGTTTCTGCAGGTCCGCATGGCGCGTCCATCGGTAACCGACCGGACGGGCGACCGAGGGGGCCCGCTCCGGGGCCTGGGCGGGTAGGTTGGACGGCGATGACCGCACTATTGGCCGACCCCGTTTCAGAGGTAGTCGCAGCAGCCGAGCAGCTGCTGGAGCGACGTACCGGAGCTCCGGTCACCCTCGTTGACCCCATCGATCTGGGCGGCAGCGGCCGCACGGTCGTGCTGCGCGTCCGCTGCGCCGAGAATCCCTTCTCGCTGCCACGCACCTTGGTGATCAAGCAGGTCCGCGAACTGTCCCCGGAGGCCGAGGCCAGGCGCATCGCCGCCTACGCGGCACTGCCCGCCGACGAGCCGCGGGTGATGGACACCGCCTTCCTCCGCGAGGCCGTGTCGTACCAGTTCGCGACCGCGCTGGCGACCGACAGCAGGCCGGGCCCGGAACTGATCGCCTACGACCTCGACGCTCGACTGCTGGTGCTGACCGACCTCGGTGACGCCACCCCGATCGCCGAACTGCTCCAGCAGGCCGACGAGGCGGCGGTCACCAACTCGCTGATGGCACTGGCTCAGGCGATCGGCCGGATGCACGCCGCGACCGTGGGGCGCGAGGAGGACTTCACCGCGCTGCTGCGCCGCGCCGACGTGCCGCACTTCGGAAACAGCATCTCCGAGCAGGTGGTCGCGTCCGCCCCGAAGGTGCCCGCGTTGCTGCGCCGCGAGCTCGGCATCGAGGTCGGCCAGGACATCGTCGATCGCGTCGCGAAGGCCGCGCGTCTCTTCGACGGCGGCCGCTACCGCGCCTTCAGCCCGTCGGACCTCTGCCCGGACAACATCATCGTCAACGATGCCGGGGTGCGCTTCCTTGACTACGAGTGGGGCGGGTTCCGCGATGCGACGCTCGACATCGCCTACGCCCTCGTGTCGTTTCCCGGCTGCCTGTGCGGGGTCGAACTGTCGCCGGAACGCTCGGCGGCGATGGCCGAGGCCTGGCGCGCCGAGGTGGTCGGGATGTGGCCGCAGCTGGCCGACGACGAGGTGCTCTGCGCCAGGATGCTCGAGGCCCAGCTGATCTGGGTCTGGCTCTCGACCTACTGGTACCTGCCCGACGACCACGAGCGGATCGCCGCCGCCAGGGAGCACCACCTGTCGCTGCCGCGTTCGAAGGCGCTGATCGCGCGGTGGAACACACTCGCGTCCTGTGCCGACCACGCCGGGGCGCCCGACGTGGCCGCGCATGCCCGCGAGGTCGCGGAGCGGCTCGCGACGTACTGGGCGTAAGGACGTCAGTCGCGAGGAGGGCCGATGAGCTCGGCGCTGGTCGTCGGCAGCGGGCCCAACGGGCTCGCCGCCGCCGTGCACCTCGCGCGGAACGGCGTCGAGGTGCGGGTGCTCGAGGCGGCCGACACGATCGGCGGTGGTACCCGCTCCGGTGAGTTGACCGTTCCCGGTCTGATCCACGATCACTGCTCGGCGTTCCACCCGATGGGCGTCGGCTCTCCGTACCTGGCCACGCTCGGCCTCGAGAAGTACGGACTGACCTGGCGATGGGCCGAGATCGACTGCGCCCATCCGCTCGACAGTGGTGATGCGGGCGCACTGCACCGTTCGATCGAGGACACCGCGGCAGGGCTCGGTGTCGACGGGCAACGCTGGCGCCGGATGTTCGGTGACCTGGCGGACGGGTTCGACGCCCTCGCCGAGGACCTGATGCGACCGGTGCTCGCCGTCCCGCGCCACCCGGTCCGCCTCGCGGCCTTCGGGCCGCGAGCGCTGCTCCCCGCCACCGTCACCGCGCGGTGGTGGCGAACGGAGAAGGCGCGCGCGCTGTTCGGTGGCGTCGCCGCGCACGCGTACTGCCGGCTCGATCGGCCGGCCACCTCCGCGGTGGGACTGATGATCACCGCCGCCGGACACCGCTATGGCTGGCCGGTGGCCGAGGGTGGATCCCGGTCGATCACCGATGCGCTCGCGGCGATGCTCGTCGAGCACGGCGGCACCATCGAGACCGGCGTGCGCGTGCGCTCCTTGGCCGACATCCCGCCCGCGGACGTGGTGCTGCTCGACGTCGCGCCCGCGGGCGCCCTCCGAATTCTGGGGGACCGGCTCCCTGCGCGGGTGGCGCGCGCGTACGCGCGTTTCCGCCCGGCGCCTGGTGCGTACAAGGTCGACTTCGCGATCGACGGCCACGTGCCGTGGACGAACCCCGACTGCCGCAGGGCAGGAACTGTCCACCTCGGTGGCGACTTCGCCGAGATCGCGGCCAACGAGCGTCTGGTCGGTGCGGGCGTGATGCCGCGGCGCCCGTTCGTCCTCATCGGGCAGCAGTACCTCGCCGACCCGACGCGATCACGGGGCGATGTACATCCCCTGTACGCGTATGCCCATGTCCCGCACGGATATCCGGGCGATGCGACGGAGGCGGTGATCGCGCAGATCGAGCGCTTTGCACCGGGATTCCGCGACCGGATCATCGCGACCGATGTCACCGGGCCCGCCCGGCTGGCCGAGGACAATCCGAACCAGGCGGGGGGCGACATCATCGGCGGCGCGAACAGCGGACCTCAGGTGGTCTTCCGGCCGCGGACGGCGCGTGACCCGTACGACACCGGTGTCGAGGGGACCTTCCTCTGCTCCGCCTCGACCCCGCCTGGCGCGGGCGCACACGGGATGTCCGGGTACAACGCGGCCCGGTCCGCCCTGCGTCATCTGCGCAGGGCGGACTCAGCGCCTCGGGGTGCTCAGGCGCCGGGCCGGTAGGAGGCGGGGTCGAGCGGTGCGCCGACCGGGAGCGTGCGCTGGGCACCGTCCGCCACCCGGTAACTCACCGCGTGGCGCACGGTCGCGTTGGGGTCGATCGGGTCGCTGACGTAGAACCAGTCCATCTGCGAACCGGCCGTCGCGATCTCGAACACGCCGTAACCGTGGGAGTCGAGTTCGACGTACCGGACGTGCCGGTTGACCGCCTTGAACCCCTCCTCCGCCGCGACGCTGACGGTCCGCGGCGGCACGCCGAGCGTCTCGTCGATGTTCGGGGAGGTCACCGACGGCACCACGAACTCGGTGCCCACCGTGGCGCCGCCCGGGTAGTTCGCGGCGTCGATCGGCAGGTCGCATGCCCAGGACGTGTGGATGTCACCGGTCAGGAAGACCGTGTTGTCGACACCCGCGGTCGTGATCGAGTCGAACAGCCGGCGTCGGTCGGCGGAGTAGCCGTCCCACTGGTCGGTGTTGTACGGAACACCCGCATCGGGCAGCCCGACCATGTCGGTGAGCGCCGCGGTGGTCTTGGTGTCCAGTGGCGGGAACAGGCAGGGCGCGATCATCACCGGGTTGCCGACCACCTTCCACTGGGTCGGTGACGACACGATGCCCTTGGTGAGCCAGTCCATCTGGGCGCGGCCGGTGATGGTCCGGTCGGGGGAGTCCACCTTGCGCCAACCCGCCCCCGACGAGGCCGGCTCGTCGCGGTAGGTGCGCAGATCGAGCATCGAGATCTCCGCCAGGTTGCCGAACCGGAAGCGCCGGTAAAGCGTCACCTCGGTGCCGGACCCGGTCACCCGCACCGGCATCCACTCGAAGTAGGCCCGTGCGGAACTGGCCTTGCGGGTGGCCCAGTCGCCCTCGGTGGCAGGGTTGTGGTTTTCCGCGCCGCCGTCGAAGGAGTTGTCCGCGGACTCGTGATCGTCCCAGGTCGCGATGAACGGCAGCTTCGCGTGCAGGGCCATCAGGTCAGGGTCGGTCTTGTACTGGGCGTGCCGGATCCGGTAATCGGCGAGGGAGACGATCTCGTGCGCCGGCTCGTGCGGCCGGACGGCTCCGTTGCGGCCACCGTACTCACCGCGACCGTATTCGTAGATGTAGTCGCCGAGGTGCAGGATCGCGTCCAGGTCCTCGCGCTGCGCGAGGTGGCGGTATGCGCCGAAGTAGCCTGCCTCCCAGTTGGAGCAGGACACCACGCCGAAGCGCAGCCGCGCCAGGTCGGCATCGTTGGCGGGTGCGGTCCTGGTGCGTCCGACGGGGGAGACCTGGCCGCCGACCGCGCCGCCACGGGCGGTGAAGCGGTAGTGGTAGTAGGTGGCGGGCTTGAGGCCGGTGACGTCGACCTTCGCGGTGTGGTCGGAGTCGGCGCCCGTGGTGACGGAGCCGCTGCGCACGACCGAGGCGAAGCCGGGGTCGGTGGCGACCTGCCACTCGAGCGAGATCGACGGTCCCGCACCGGATCCGGGCTGCGCGTCGGCGGTCGGGGTGATGCGGGTCCAGATGATGACCCGGTCGGGGAGCGGGTCTCCGGAGGCGACGCCGTGCGCGAAGCCGACGGCGGGCGCGCCGGGTGCGGCGGCGGCGGTGCCCGCGGCCACAACGGTGATGCCCACACCCGCGAGCGCGGCCGAGCTCTTCAACAGGGTGCGCCTGCTCACGCTGGGCAGGGTGGTGTGGTCGGGAAGGCAGTTGTCAGACACCCGAGCATCACAGCCGAACATGGACGCGCGTTCAAACTGCAAGGGGGTCGATCGCCCAATGTTCATCTGACGTTCGTCCTCGTGTCGTTCGGATGCGGGCGGTCGCGAGCTCATGCGCCCGGACGGTGGGCGGCGGGGTCGAGAGGTGTGCCGACCGGGAGCGTGCGCTGGGCGCCGTCCGCGACCCGGAAGCTCGCCCCATGGCGCACGGTCGCGCGCGGGTCGATCGGATCGCTGATGTAGTACCAGTCCATTTGCGAACCGGCGGTGGCGATCTCGAACACGCCGTATCCGTGCGAGTCGAAGTCGAGGTACCGGATATGCCGGTTGACCGCCTTGTACGCCTCCTCCACCGCGAGGCTGGCGGTGCGGGGCGGCACCCCGAGCGAGTCGTCCATGTTCGGGGAGGTCACCGACGGAACCACGAGTTCGGTGCCGATCGTGGCGCCGCCCGGGTAGTTCGCGGCGTCGAGCGGCAGGTCGCATGCCCAGGACGTGTGGACGTCGCCGGTGAGGAAGACCGTGTTGTCGACACCCGCCTCTGCGATCGCGTTGTACAGGCGGCGGCGGTCGGCGGCGTAGCCGTCCCACGAGTCGGTGCCGTAGGGAATGCCCTCGTCGGGGAGTCCGAGTATCTCGGTGAGCGCCGCGGTGGTCTTGGTGTCCAGCGGCGGGACCAGGGTCGGCGCGATCATCACCGGATTGCCGACCACCTTCCACTGCGTCGGCGAGGACACGATGCCGTTGGTGAGCCAGTCCATCTGGGCGCGGCCGGTGATGGTCCGGTCGGGGGAGTCCACCTTGCGTCCGGCAGTGGCGGTGGTCTGCTCGTCGCGATAGGTGCGCAGGTCGAGCATGGAGATCTCCGCGAGGTTGCCGAACCGGAAGCGCCGGTAGAGCGTCACCTCGGTGCCGGACCCGGTGGGCCGCACCGGCATCCACTCGAAGTAAGCCCGGGTGGAATTGGCCTTGCGGGTGGCCCAGTCGCCCTCGGTGGCGGGGTTGTGGTTCTCGGCGCCGCCGTTGAACGAGTTGTCCGCCGACTCGTGGTCGTCCCAGGTCGCGATGAACGGCACCCGTGCGTGCAGCGCCATCAGGTCAGCGTCGGTCTTGTGCTGGGCGTGCCGGATCCGGTAATCGGCGAGCGAGACGATCTCGTGCGGCGGATCGGTGGGCCGGACCGCACCGTTGCGGCCTCCGTACTCGCCTCGGCCGTACTCGTAGATGTAGTCACCGAGATGCAGGACCGCGTCCAGGTCCTCGCGCTGGGCCAGGTGGCGGTAGGCGGAGAAGAACCCGGCCTCCCAGTTGGAACAGGACACCACGCCGAAGCGCAGCCGCGCCAGGTCGGCATCGTTGGCGGGTGCGGTGAGGGTGCGTCCGACGGGGGAGACCTGGCCGGCGACCGCACCCCCGCGGGCGGTGAAGCGGTAGTGGTAAGCGGTCGAGGGCTTCAGGCCGATGACGTCGACCTTCGCGGTGTGGTCGGAGCCGGCGTCCGCGGTCACCGTGCCGCTGCGCACGACCGAGGCGAAGCCGGGGTCCGTCGCGACCTGCCAGTCCAGTGCGACCGCCTCTCCAACACCGGAGCCGGGCTGCGCGTCGGCGGACGGTGTGACGCGGGTCCAGATGATGACCCGATCGGGGAGCGGGTCTCCTGATGCGACGCCGTGCGCGAAGCCGATGGCGCCCGCGCCGGGCGCCGCGCTTGCGGTGCCCGCGGCCGCGACGGTCAGGCCAACGCCCGCGAGCGCGGCCGAACTCTTCAGGAGGGTCCGCCTGCTCAGGCTCGGCAGGGTGGTGCGGTCGGGAAGCCAGTTGTCAGACACCCGAAGATCACAGCCGAACTTGGACGTGTGTTCAACACGTGGCGGGCCTGACGGTCGGATGTTCATCTGACGTTTACTGCCTTGTCGTCCCGGCGCGGTCGGAGGCATCCGCGTCGGTGCCCTTTAGTAGCGTCGACACGTGAGCGATTGGCTGGGATCAACCGACGGTGGCGCGGACACGGGGCTGTTCGCCGCCCCGGGGGAACCCGCGGATCAGGTGGGGCCGGTGACAGCGGGCCTGCCGTCAGTGCGCCCGGACGCGCCGCTCGCGGTCCGAATGCGGCCGGTGAGCCTCGACGAGGTGGTGGGGCAGGGACACCTGCTGGGACCCGGCGCGCCACTGCGCAGGCTCGTGGACGGCTCGGGCGCGGCGTCGGTGATGCTCTACGGCCCGCCCGGCACCGGCAAGACCACCCTCGCCTCCCTGATCTCGCGGGCGACCGGCCGTCGGTTCGAGGCGTTGTCCGCGCTGTCGGCGGGCGTCAAGGACGTCCGCGCGGTGATCGACCTGGCCCGCAGGCGGCTCACCGCGGGTGAGCAGACCGTGCTCTTCATCGACGAGGTGCACCGATTCTCCAAGACCCAGCAGGACGCGCTGCTGGCCGCGGTGGAGAACCGGATCGTGCTGTTGGTCGCGGCCACGACCGAGAACCCCTCGTTCTCTGTCGTGTCGCCGCTGCTGTCCCGGTCGCTGGTCCTGCAGTTGCACTCGCTCACCGAGGCCGACATCCGCGCGCTGCTCGACCGGGCCGTCGCGGATCAGCGGGGGCTGGGCGGTTCGGTCAGCCTGACCGACGACGCGCGCGACCATCTCGTGCGGCTGGCGTCGGGCGACGCCCGGCGTGCCCTGACCGCGCTGGAGGCGGCCGCGGGCGCCGCGCTCGATTCGCCTGCCGAGGACGGGTCGGTCGTGGTCGACCTCGAGACCGTCGAGGCGAGTGTCGACAAGGCGGCCGTGCGCTACGACCGGGACGGCGACCAGCACTACGACGTGATCAGCGCGTTCATCAAGTCGATCCGCGGCTCGGACGTGGACGCCGCGCTGCACTACCTGGCCCGGATGATCACCGCGGGCGAGGATCCACGCTTCATCGCACGCCGACTGGTGGTGCACGCGAGCGAGGACATCGGCATGGCCGATCCGACCGCACTGCAGACCGCGACCGCGGCCGCGCAGGCCGTCCAGCTCATCGGCATGCCGGAGGCCCGGCTCGCCTTGGCGCAGGCCACGATCCACCTGGCTACCGCGCCGAAGTCGGGAGCGGTGATCGCCGCCCTCGGCGCGGCCATGGCCGACGTGTCCGCGGGGAAGTCGGGGCTGGTGCCGCCGCACCTGCGGGACGGTCACTATGCCGGCGCCGAGAAGCTGGGCAACGCGGTCGGGTACCGCTACCCACACAACGCCGCCGACGGCGTGTTGCCGCAGCAGTACCCGCCGGACGAGTTGGTCGGCGTCGACTACTACGAGCCGACCGGGCACGGCGCCGAGCGCGAGATCGCGGCGCGGGTGGGCAAGTTGCGGCGGATCGTGCGGGGTTGACGCGGCCCCGAGCGCTGCGCACCCCGTCATCCTCGGCACGTTAAGCTGGATATTCATCTCCAGATGCCCATGACGTATGCCCATGAAGTAAGGACCGGTTAGTGCAGACCCACGAGATCCGCAGGCGATTCCTCGACCACTTCGTCAAGGCGGGTCACACCGAGGTGGCCAGTGCGTCGTTGATCTTCGACGACCCGAACCTGTTGTTCGTCAACGCCGGCATGGTGCAGTTCAAGCCGTTCTTCCTCGGCCAGCAAGCCCCGCCGTACCAGCGCGCGACGAGCGTGCAGAAGTGTGTGCGCACCGGCGACATCGAGGAGGTCGGTGTCACCACCCGCCACAACACCTTCTTCCAGATGGCGGGCAACTTCTCGTTCGGCGACTACTTCAAGGAGGGCGCCATCACGCTCGCCTGGGAGCTGATCACCAAGCCGCTGGACCAGGGCGGATACGGAATCGACCCCGAGCGCATCTGGGTGACCGCCTACGAGAAGGATCCCGAGGCGGCGGAGATCTGGCGTCGCGTCGCCGGAATCCCCGAGGAGCGCATCCAGTTCCGCGACGGCAAGGACAACTACTGGGACATGGGTGTGCCCGGCCCTGGCGGACCGTGCTCGGAGATCTACTACGACCGCGGCCCCGAGTTCGGCAAGGAGGGCGGACCGATCGTGGACGAGGACCGCTACCTCGAGATCTGGAACCTCGTGTTCATGCAGGACGTTCGCGGTGAGCTGAGCCCGAAGCTCGGTCACCAGCCGGTCGGCGTGCTCCCGAAGAAGAACATCGACACCGGCATGGGCGTCGAGCGGGTTGCTCTGGTCCTGCAGGGCGTCGACAACGTCTACGAGACCGACCTGGTGCGACCGGTCATCGCCAAGGCCGAGGAACTCACCGGGCGCCCATATGGAGCGGGCAGCCACGAGGACGACGTCCGCTTTCGTGTCATCGCCGACCACGCGCGCACCGCTGCGATGCTGATCGGCGACGGCGTCAACCCCGGCAACGACGGCCGCGGCTACGTGCTGCGCCGCCTGCTGCGCCGCATCGTCCGCTCCGCCAAGCTGCTCGGCGCCGAGCAGCCGAGCATGCGCGAGTTCATCACGGTCGTGCGCGACACCATGGCGCCGTCCTACCCGGTACTCGACACCGACTTCGAGCGGATCCTCACTGTCGCGGTCGGCGAGGAGGCGGCGTTCCGTCGCACCCTGGTCTCCGGCGAGAAGCTGTTCGAGACGGCGGCCGATGAGGTCAAGACCGCGGGCAAGAAGGTGATCGCGGGCAGCGAGGCCTTCGCCCTGCACGACACCTACGGGTTCCCGATCGACCTGACCCTGGAGATGGCGTCCGAGGCAGGCCTGTCCGTCGACGAGGACGGCTTCCGCGCCCTGATGGCCGAGCAGCGGCAGCGGGCGAAGGACGACGCGCGGGCGCGCAAGCAGTCGCACGCCGACCTCACCGTCTACAAGGAGTTCGTCGACCGCGGCGAGACCGAGTTCACCGGCTTCGCCGAGCTGACCTCGGAGGCCACCGTGCTGGCGCTGATCTCCGACGGCGTCCGGATCCCCACCGCGACCGTGGGCCAGGACGTCGAGGTCATCCTCGACCGCAGCCCGCTCTACGCGGAGGCGGGCGGCCAGATCGCCGACATCGGCGTGATCACCGGACCCGGGCTGCGGGTGCGGGTGCGCGACGTGCAGAAGATCGCGAAGAAGCTGTGGGTGCACAAGGTCACCGTCGAGGAGGGCCAGATCACCGAGGGTGACGCCATCCTCGCGCAGGTCGACGCCAACTGGCGGGCGGGCGCGACCCAGGGTCACTCCGGTACCCACATGGTGCACGCCGCGCTGCGACAGGTGCTGGGCCCCAACGCCGTTCAGGCCGGATCGCTGAACAAGCCCGGCTACCTGCGGTTCGACTTCTCGTGGCAGGGCCAGCTGTCGGAGGCCCAGCGCAACGACATCGAGGCCGTCGCCAACGAGGCCGTCACCGCCAATCACCCGGTCAACACGTTCGTCACCGACCTGGCCAAGGCCAAGTCGATGGGCGCGATGGCGCTGTTCGGCGAGAACTACGGCGACGAGGTCCGGGTGGTCGAGATCGGCGGACCGTTCTCGATGGAGCTGTGCGGTGGCACCCACGTCGCGCACTCCTCGCAGATCGGGCCGGTCACGCTGCTCGGTGAGTCCTCCGTCGGCTCCGGCATTCGGCGCGTGGAGGCCTACGTCGGCCTCGACTCGTACCGGTACCTGGCCAAGGAACGCGCGCTGCTCGCTGGTGTCGCGACGGCGCTGAAGGTGCCCTCCGAGGAGGTGCCAGGGCGCGTGGAGCAGCTGGTGGAGCGGCTCAAGGTGGCCGAGAAGGAACTCGAGCAGACCAAGGCGGCCGCGGTGCTGGCAGGCGCGGGCGCGTTCGTGGAGCGGGCCGAGCGGATCGGCGGGCTGCTGCTGGTCGCCGAGCAGGCCCCCGACGGCGTCGCGGGCAACGACCTGCGCACCCTCACCACCGATGTGCGCGGCCGGTTCGGGACCGAGCCCGCCGTGGTGGTCCTGATCGGATCCGCCGACGGCAAGGTGCCGTTCGTGGTGAGCGCCAACAAGGCCGCGCAGGACCTCGGCGTCAAGGCCGGCGACCTGGTGGCCGCGTTCGGTCCGAGCATCGGCGGCCGCGGCGGCGGCAAGCCGGAGATGGCCCAGGGTTCGGGCAGCGACGCGTCGGGCATCCCCGCCGCGCTCTCGGCAGTGCGCGCCCGCGTCGCCGAGATCGCCGGGTGAGCGAGGCCGATCAGCCCGGCGACCAGGGGCGGGGTCGCCGGATCGGGGTCGATGTGGGCAGCGTCCGGATCGGTGTCGCCGCCAGCGATCCGGACGGGATCCTGGCCACGCCGGTGGAGACCGTGGCGCGGGCCAAGTCCCGCGCCGACCGGTCGGACATCGAGCGACTCGCCGCGATTGTCGCGGAATACGAGGCCGTCGAGGTTATCGTCGGATTACCGCGAACCCTGAGGGGGGAGAGCGGAACCGCGGCCGGACTCGCCTCGAAGTTCGCAGCGCAGCTCCGGGATCGGTTGGCGCCCATCCCGGTTCGCATGACCGACGAACGCTTCACGACGGTGACCGCGTCCAGGGCCCTTCGCGAGAGCGGGGTCAAGGCGAAGGGGCAGCGGTCTGTGATCGACCAGGCCGCGGCCGTGGCGATCTTGCAAGGATGGTTGGACCAGCGCAGCAGGGAACTGCACTCGGAGCAGGCCCTGCCCTCACAGATGGAGGACGGCGAGTGACCGATACCCGGTCGAGAGGGCCCGAGTTGCAGCCGACTCGCGCGGAAGTGCGTCGCGCACGGGAGCGCGCCGCGGGACGCAAGGGCAGGGGCAAGGTCGTGGTCGCGATCGCCGGACTCGGCGCCCTCGCGCTGATCGTGGGTGTCGGCTACGTCGGCGGCAAGAAGCTCCTCGGCGGCGTCGACGTGCCCGAGGACTACGAGGCGGGTCAGTCAGGGCCCGATGTCGTCGTGCAGGTGCACCCCGGTGACACCGCCGACCAGATCGCCACCGAGATGGTCGAAAAGGATGTCGTGGCGAGCGCGTCCGCGTTCTTCAACGCGGCCGTCCTGAACGATTCCATGACGTCGGTGCAGCCCGGCTTCTACAACCTCAAGTCCCAGGTGCCGGCCGCGCAGGCCGTCGCGGGCCTTGTCGATCCGAACTCCCGCGTGGGTGCGCTGGTGATCTCCGAGGGTCGTCAGCTGCACGACACCAAGGACGTGAACACCGGCGCGACCAAGCGCGGTATCTACACCCTCATCTCGGAGGCGAGCTGCCTGCCGACCCCATCGGGTCAGCAGAAGTGCGTGAGCGTCGACGAGCTCAAGGAGGCGGGCGCCAATCCGAACCTCGCCGCGCTCGGTGTGCCCGACTGGGCCGCCGCTCGGGTCAAGTCGGTTCCGGACCGAACCCGGCAGCTCGAGGGCCTGATCGCCGCGGGTAAGTGGGACTTCGACCCGAGGGAGTCGGCGGCGGAGATCCTGACCACCCTCGTCAGCGGGAGCGCGGCCAAGTACGAGGCCACCGGCATCGACCGCGCGGGGAACGCCGTCGGGCTGAGTCCCTACGACCTGCTCGTCGCGGCGTCGCTGGTGGAACGGGAGTCGCTGCCGGACGACTTCGGCAAGGTCGCGCGCGTGATCGTCAACCGGCTCGCCGCGCCACAGCGCCTCGAGCTGGACTCGACGGTCAACTACGCGCTCGACACCACCGAGCTCGCGACCACCGACGGCGACCGCGCGAAGGTCACCCCGTGGAACACCTACGCGATGGACGGACTGCCCGCGACCCCGATCTCGTCGCCGAGCATCGGGGCCGTGGAGGCCGTGGAGAAGGCACCCGCGGGCGACTGGCTGTACTTCGTCACGATCGACAACAAGGGCACCACGCTGTTCACCAAGAGCTACACCGAGCACCTCGAGAACAGCAAGAAGGCGCTGGCGAGCGGGATCCTCGACAGTGGGCGCTGACCTGCCACGCAAGGCCGCGGTCCTTGGCAAGCCGATCGGACACTCCAAGTCGCCGCTGCTGCACCTGGCGGCGTACCGCGCCCTCGGCCTGACCGGCTGGACCTACGACCGGATCGAGTGCACCGGCGAGCAGCTGCCCGGGCTCGTCGACGGGCTGGGCCCGGAATGGGTCGGGCTCTCGGTCACCATGCCCGGCAAGGTCGCCGCCCTCGAGTACGCGACCGAACGCACCGAGCGCGCGGTACAGGTCGGCTCGGCCAACACCCTGGTCCGGGTGCAGGGCGGCTGGCGGGCGGACTGCACCGACGTGGACGGCGTGACCGGCGCACTCGCAGAGGTCGGGGTCACCGATCTGGGCGGCGCGAGCGCGGTGGTGATCGGCGCGGGCGGGACCTCGCGGCCGGCGCTGCGCGCGCTGGCGGACCTCGGTGTCGACGCGGTGACCGTCGTCGCGCGCTCTGCCGACCGGGCGGCGGCCTCGCTGGCCTGTGCGTCGGAGATGGGCCTGCGGGCCCGCCACCTCGGCTTCGATACCGATGCGCTGGCCGCCGCGTGTGCCGACGCGGCGACGGTGGTCAGTACCGTGCCCGCGGACGCGATCGCGCCGTTCGCCGACGCGGTCGCGCAGGCGTCGGTGGTCTTCGACGCCATCTACGATCCGTGGCCGACCCCGCTCGCCGCGGCGGTCCAGGCCGCGGGCGGGACCGTGGTCGACGGCCTGCGGATGCTGCTCAACCAGGCGTTCGGTCAGGTCGAGCAGTTCACCGGCCGCCCCGCCCCGCGCGGGGAGATGGCGGCCGCGGTCGCGCGCTGACGCGACATTTCTCCACAGCTCCGGATCCATCCCCAGCACGGTCGGAATCGACACCCGTGGGGCCTGTCCAGGCGCCCTACGGTGGCAGCGTCGGGGCATGGGAATCGGATTGCTCGGCCTGGCGGGACTGCTCACCGGCGTCGCGACGCGGCGGTTCCTGCGTCGCTTCACCGCGGCGATGTCGCGCTGGTGGGTCGCGGTCCTGATCGTCGGCTTCGTCGCGGCCGGACTCGCCTGCCCGCCGCTGACGGCCGCCGCGGCCTGCGCGTTGCTCTGGTGGTGCGTCTGCCTGTCCGTTGTCGACCTGGGGGAGCGCAGGCTGCCGAACGAGCTCACCCTGCCGGGAGCCTGCGCGGTGTTCCTTGCTTCGGTGCTGGTGGGCCGGGGGATGGCGGCCCTGGTGGGGGCGGCGATGCTGGCTGGTCTCTACCTCGTCGTGCACCTCGTGTCCCCGGCCGCGATGGGCGGCGGTGACGTGAAGCTGGCCCTTGGGCTCGGCGCCGCTGCGGGTGCGGTGGGCGCCAAGGCGTGGCTGGCGGCGGCGGTCGGTGCGGTGGCGCTGACGGCCCTGGTCGGCGGGTGTGCCCTTGCCCTCGGGCGGGGCGGCCGCACGCTCGCGCACGGGCCGTCGATGTGCCTGTCGACGCTGCTGGCGTTGAGCCTGGCCGTGGGCGGCTAGCCGGGGACCGGGCCGGTGTGCGTTGACGCCTACGTTTCGTGAAAAGATGGGCGGCGTGCTGCGCTGGATAACTGCCGGAGAATCCCATGGTCCCGCCCTCGTCGCCCTCCTGGATGGGATGGTCGCCGGGGTCGAGGTGACCTCCGAGGACATTGCGTCCCAACTCGCCCGCCGTCGCCTCGGCTACGGTCGCGGTGCCCGCATGAGCTTCGAGAAGGACGTCGTGACGATGGTCGGCGGCGTCCGGCACGGTCGCACGATGGGCGGCCCCATCGCCATCGAGGTCGCGAACAGCGAGTGGCCCAAGTGGGAGACGGTCATGTCCTCCGACCCGGTGGACGAGGCGCTTCTCAAGGACCTCGCGCGCAACGCACCGCTGACCCGTCCGCGCCCGGGCCACGCCGACTACTCCGGCATGCTCAAGTACGGATTCGACGACGCCCGTCCCGTCCTGGAGCGGGCCAGCGCCCGCGAGACCGCGGCCCGCGTCGCGGCAGGAACCGTGGCCCGCGCTTTCCTGCGTCAGGTCTTCGGCGTCGAGGTGATCTCCCATGTGATCTCCATCGGCACCGCCTCCGGCCCCGCCGACTCACCGGTCCCCGGACCCGACGACCTCGCGGACATCGACGCCAGCCCGGTGCGCGCCTTCGGCGCCGAGGCGGAGGCCGCGATGATCGCGGAGATCGACGCGGCCAAGCGGGACGGCGACACCCTCGGTGGTGTCGTCGAGGTGATCGTGCACGGCCTGCCCGTCGGGCTGGGGTCGTTCATCAGCGGTGAGAACCGGCTCGATTCGCGACTCGCCGCCGCGCTGATGGGCATTCAGGCCATCAAGGGTGTCGAGGTCGGCGACGGCTTCGAGACCTCCCGCCGCCGGGGCAGCGCCGCGCACGACGAGATGCGCCCCGGCCCGGACGGCGTGCTGCGGTCGACCAACCGCGCAGGCGGCCTCGAGGGCGGTATGACCAACGGCGAGGCGCTGCGGGTCCGGGCGGCGATGAAGCCGATCTCCACCGTGCCGCGGGCACTCGCGACCGTCGACATGTCCACCGGCGAGGAGGCCGTCGCCATCCATCAGCGCAGCGATGTGTGTGCGGTCCCCGCCGCGGGCGTCGTCGCGGAGTCGATGGTGGCCCTGGTGGTCGCGCAGGCCGCGCTCGAGAAGTTCGGCGGCGACTCGGTCGACGAGACGATGCGCAATATCGGCGGATACCTCGCCTCGGTCCGGGAACGCCTGTCGAGGTGACTCCACGGGCAGTCCTGATCGGACCGCCGGGCGCCGGTAAGTCCACCATCGGGAAACGACTGGCGCGGGCGTTGGACGTCGAGATCTTCGACACCGACGCCGCCATCGAGCGCGAAGCGGGCAAGTCCATCCCGGAGATCTTCGCGCAGGACGGGGAACCGGCGTTTCGCGCGCTGGAGGAGGACATGGTCCGGCGCGCGCTGGCCGAGCAGACGGGCATCGTCTCGCTCGGCGGTGGCGCGATCCTGTCCGATACCACCCGCGCCCGGCTGGTCGGCCACACGGTCGTCTACCTGGAGATCAGCGTGGCCGAGGGCCTCAAGCGGACCGGGACCAACACCTCCCGGCCCCTCCTCAACGGTGGCGATCCACGCCAGAAGTACCGGGACCTGATGCGGCGGCGGCGACCGCTGTACCGGAAGGTGGCCACCATCCGGGTCCGCACCGACGGGCGCAGTCCGGCCCGCGTGGTGCAGCAGCTCGTCTCCAAACTGGGGTAGAGCGGTGGCAGCACCCAGGCAGAAGCGATACAGCAGCAGCGCACAGAAGCGGAGAAGCAGACAGTGACCGAACCCGTACGCGTCGAGGTCAAGACCGCCAGTCCCTACCCGGTGATCATCGGCCGTGGACTGCTCGGTGAACTGGTGGACGAACTGATCGGCACGAGGACCGTCGCGATCTTCCACCAGCCGCCGCTCGCGCAGACCGCGGAGGCGGTGCGCGCCGCGTTGGCGGCGAAGGGCATCGACGCCCATCGCGTCGAGATCCCGGACGCGGAGGACGGCAAGGACCTCGCCGTCGCGGGCTTCTGCTGGGAGGTGCTCGGCCGCATCGGGCTGACCCGCAGCGACGCCGTGGTGAGCCTCGGCGGCGGCGCGGCCACCGACCTGGCCGGGTTCGTCGCGGCCACCTGGATGCGCGGCGTGCGGATCGTGCACGTGCCCACCACGCTGCTCGCGATGGTGGACGCGGCCGTCGGCGGCAAGACCGGCATCAACACCGATGCGGGCAAGAACCTGGTCGGCTCGTTCCACGAGCCGTCCGCGGTGCTGATCGACCTGGCGACCCTGGAGACGGTGCCGCGTAACGAGATCGTCGCCGGCATGGCCGAGGTGATCAAGACCGGGTTCATCGCGGACCCGACGATCCTCGACCTCATCGAGCGGGACCCCGAGGCGGCCCTCGACCCGACCGGCGAGGTGCTGCCCGAGCTGATCCGCCGGTCCGTTGAGGTGAAGGCGAAGGTCGTCGCCGCCGACCTCAAGGAGTCGGACCTGCGCGAGATCCTCAACTACGGACACACCCTCGGCCACGCGATCGAGCGCCGCGAGAAGTACCGCTGGCGCCACGGTGCGGCGGTGTCGGTCGGCCTGGTGTTCGCCGCCGAGCTGGGCCGGCTCGCCGGCCGGCTCGACGACGCCACCGCGGAACGGCACCGGACCATCCTCGAGAGCGTCGGCCTGCCCACCACCTACGATGCGTCCGCCTTCGCGGACCTGGTCAAGGGCATGCAGACGGACAAGAAGAACCGGGCGGGCATGCTGCGGTTCGTCGTCCTGGACGGGTTGGCGAAGCCGGGACGGCTCGAGGGCCCGGACCCGACGCTGCTCGCGGCCGCCTACTCCGCGGTGGCCCGCGAGGACCAGCCGGGCACCGGCGGCACGGTGCTGCTGTGAGGGTGCAGGTCCTCAACGGACCGAACCTCGGACGGCTCGGCAAGCGGCAGCCCGAGGTGTACGGCGCAACCACGTACGCCGATCTGGTCGCGCTCTGCGAGGCGACCGCGGTGGAGCTGGGCATCGAGGTGACCGTCCGCCAGTCCGACAGCGAGGCCGAGCTGCTCGGCTGGATCCACGATGCCGCCGACGCGGGTGAACCGGTGGTGCTCAATGCAGGAGCGCTCACCCACACCTCGATCGCGCTGCGGGATGCCTGCGCCGAGCTGGAGGCGGGACTGGTCGAGGTGCACATCTCGAACGTGCACGCCCGCGAGGACTTCCGGCAGCACTCGTACCTGAGCGCTATCGCGACCGGCGTCATCGTCGGGTGCGGCGTCGCGGGATACCCGCTCGCGCTGAGGTTCCTCGCCGAGAGATAGCGCTGCGCGCCCGCGCGCGGGTCTCACCCCGATCGGGGTGAGACCCGCGCAGGGGCAGTGGAGCTGCGTTACTTGCCGTTCTCGGGCTTGATCGCCTCGAAGACCTCGGTGGGGGCGTCGTCGACGTAGTGGCGACCGCCGCCCGAGGTCTGGTCGTCGGCCTGCTGCCTGCCGGCCTGGTCGTTCTCGTAGTAGCCCTGATCGGTCTCGTAGTAACCCTGGCCGGTGCCGTGTTCGGAGGCCCACTCGGAGGCCTCGTAGTTCTCCTCCGCGGCCTCGACCACGTCGTAGTCCTGTTCGCTCGCGTACGCGCCCGCGGCGCCTGCCGCGGCGGGGGCTGCGGTCGCTCCGGACTTGCGGGCCTCGCGCCGCACCAGGAAGCGTCCGACCGTCACCGCGAGCATCGCCGGCAGGAAGACGAGCAGGATGGTGAAGGCGGCTCCGGAGGTGAGCTCGAAGAACAGTGTGTTGTCGCCGAGTGCGATGCCGGTGGTGACGCCGATCAGCCAGGACACCGCGCCCGCCAGCACGCCCGCGACGGCGGCGGCCTTGAGCCACATCATGGTCAGGTCCGCGCCCGACTCCTCGTCCACCGCGGTGCGCGCGTCCCTGATGCCGTCGAGACCGCCCCAGAGCAGTGCGACCAGCACCACGAACGCCAGCGAGACCCACCGTAGTGACGATCCGTGCAGGGGCCACTGCGTGACCGCGAGTCCGAGCACCACCCTCGTCACGACATGCACCGACGCCATACCCAGACCACGAAGAAGCCACGAGTTCATGCCGACAGCGTAACGACCGCTCAATGGGACCTGTGGCCTAACCCACACCTGGCGTCGCGAGGGCCCTCGCGGGGGCCGGACGCTGCCGTAGGTTGGGCTCATGTCGACCGTCGATCACGGGTCCCGCCGGGCCGCGCTGCGCACACTGCTCACCGACTGGGGCGTCGAGGCGCTACTGGTGACCGATCTGCTCAACATCAGGTACCTCACGGGGTTCACCGGGTCGAATGCGGCGCTGCTCGTCGACGCCCGCGACGAACCGGGTGCCGAGTCTCGGACCCTCATCTGCACCGACGGCCGGTACCTGATCCAGGTCGGCGAGCAGGTGCCGGACCTCGAGGCGGTGATCGACCGCTCCAGCGCAGGGCACCTCATCGGTCGCTGCGCCGACACCGATGCCGGCCCGGTGCGGCTCGGGTTCGAGAGCCACGTCGTGACCGTGGACGAGCTCGCCGCCTGGCAGGAGCTGGCTCCGTCACTCGAGATGATCCGGGCGCCGCGGCTGGTGGAGCGGCTCCGCATGGTCAAGGACGAGCACGAGGTGGGGCTGCTGCGGCGAGCGTGCGCGGCGGCCGACCTCGCCCTCGCGGTCCTGATCGAGCGCGGGGGACTGCGACAGGGCCGGACCGAGCGGGAAGTCGGACGGGAACTGGAGTTCCTGATGCTCGAGCACGGTGCGGACGGCATCTCGTTCGAGACGATCGTCGCGGCGGGCGCGAACTCGGCGATCCCGCACCACCGTCCGACCGACGCCACGCTGGCCGCAGGGGACTTCGTCAAGCTCGACTTCGGGGCAACGGTCGAGGGGTACCACTCGGACATGACCAGGACGTTCGTGCTCGGTGCGGCGGCGGACTGGCAGCGCGAGGTGTACGAGCTCGTGGCGACCGCGCAGGCCGCGGGCCGGGCCGCCCTCGCACCGGGCACGGAGGTCGCCGCGGTGGACGCCGCGGCCCGGTCGGTGATCGAGGCCGCGGGTTACGGGGAGCTGTTCCTGCACGGTCTCGGGCACGGCGTCGGGCTGGAGATCCACGAAGCACCGGGAATCGGCAAGCTCGGCACCGGTACACTGCTAGCCGGTGCTGCGGTAACAGTCGAGCCCGGTGTGTACTTCTCCGGTCGCGGAGGCGTCAGGATCGAGGACACGCTCGTTGTTCGCGAGCAGGAGCCCGAGCTCCTCACCCTCACCACCAAAGATCTCGTAATCGTCTGAAGGAGACGCGAAGTAAGTGGCTGACACCAGTGATTTCAAGAACGGGCTCGTGCTGAAGATCGAGGGCCAGCTCTGGCAGATCATCGAGTTCCAGCACGTGAAGCCGGGCAAGGGCCCCGCGTTCGTGCGGACCAAGCTCAAGAACGTGCTCTCCGGCAAGAACGTGGACAAGACCTTCAACGCGGGCGTCAAGGTGGAGACGGCGACCGTCGACCGTCGCGACATGACGTACCTGTACCACGACGGTAGCGACTACGTATTCATGGACGGCGACACCTACGACCAGATCTCGATCAGCGAGGCCACCGTCGGCGACGGCGCGCGCTTCCTGCTGGAGAACATGCAGGTCCAGGTCGCGACCCATGAGGACGCGCCGCTGTTCGTCGAGCTGCCGGTCACGGTCGAGCTCGTCGTCAAGCACACCGATCCGGGCCTGCAGGGCGACCGTTCGACCGGTGGCACCAAGCCCGCGATCCTGGAGACGGACGCCGAGGTGCAGGTCCCGCTGTTCGTCAACACCGGCGACAAGCTCAAGATCGACTCTCGGGACGGCAACTACCTGGGCCGCGTGACTTCGTAGCGTGTCCGGTAGTCAGAAGAAGCTCGGGGCCAGGCACAAGGCCCGTAAGCGCGCAGTCGATTTCCTCTTCGAGGCGGAGGCGCGCGACCTCGATCCGGTCGATCTCGCCACCGAGCGGGCCGAGCTCGCCCGTACGGACGACGCCGTCGCCCCGGTGAACCCCTACACCGTCACCCTGGTGACCGGGGTCGCGGAGAACCTCGACCGGCTTGACCGGGTCATCGCCGACCACCTGCAGGACTGGACACTCGAGCGTCTGCCCGCGGTGGACCGCGCGGTCCTGCGGATCGCCGTGTGGGAGCTCTTCCACGCCACCGACGTGCCGCCTGTGGTGGCGGTCGACGAGGCCGTGGAGCTGGCCAAGGAGCTGTCCACCGACGACTCGCCGGGATTCATCAACGGGGTACTCGGTCAGGTGGTGCTCGTCGCGCCGCAGGTGCGAGCCGCCGCGGCCGCCACCTCGCAGCGCACGGAGGCCACGCCCGAGCCGGGCACCGACGCCTGACCCGGCGCCGAACGACACGCGAACGCCGCGGACCGATCACGGTCCGCGGCGTTCGTCGTCCGGGCCGGGAAACGGTCGAAACGGGGGTTCGACTGTGGCTCAGCACACCCCGAACCGCGTCGGGTTCCTGGTCACCGCGCTGATAGGCTGGCGGGCGTCAGACATCCTTTAACGATCCGTCCAGAGAGGCGGAGAAGGAGGTCCAGCTTGCTCACGCCCGAGCCATCCTCCGCCGATTCATCGGCCCAGGATCACCCTGTCACCAGGGAGCTGCTCTCTTCTGCCGACGTTGGTCGGACGATCGCGCGGATCGCGCACCAGATCATCGAGAAGACCGCGCTCGACGCCGAGACCGACCCGCCCCGAGTGGTGTTGATCGGTATCCCGACGCGCGGCACCACCCTCGCCAACCGCCTGGCGAACAAGATCGAGGAGTTCTCGGGTGTCCGCCCCCCGACCGGCTCGCTCGACATCACCCTCTACCGCGACGATCTGCGGACCAAGCCGCACCGTCCGCTCGAGCGCACCTCGGTGCCCGAAGGCGGTGTGGACCAGGCGCTTGTGGTCCTCGTCGACGACGTGCTGTTCTCCGGGCGGACCGTGCGCTCGGCGCTCGACGCGCTCCGTGACCTGGGCAGGCCGAAGGCCGTGCAGCTCGCGGTCCTGGTCGACCGCGGCCACCGGGAGCTGCCGCTGCGGGCCGATTTCGTCGGCAAGAACGTGCCGACCGCGCGCACCGAGGACGTGAAGGTGCAGTTGGTCGAACACGACGGGGTCGACAGCGTGACGCTCAGCGGCGGCGTGAACAAGGCGAGCGGGGAGCCGAATCTGTGAAGCATCTGTTGTCGGTTTCGGATCTGACCCTCGAGAGCGCGACAGGTCTGCTCGACGAGGCCGAACGATTCGAGCAGGCCCTCCTGGGCCGCGAGGTCCGCAAGCTCCCGACGCTGCGGGGGCGCACCGTGATGACGGTGTTCTTCGAGAACTCGACCAGGACCAGGGTGTCCTTCGAGGTCGCGGGCAAGTGGATGAGCGCCGACGTGATCAACGTCAGCGCCAGCAGTTCCTCGGTGTCGAAGGGCGAGTCGCTGCGGGACACCGCGATGACCCTGAGGGCCGCGGGGGCGGACGCGTTGATCGTGCGGCACCCGGCCTCCGGTGCGGCGCACCGGATCGCGGAGTGGACCGCGGACGGCGATGACGGCCCGGCCGTGATCAACGCCGGTGACGGCACGCACGAGCACCCCACCCAGGCGCTGCTGGACGCGCTGACCCTGCGACAGCGGCTCGGCTCCATCGCGGGCAAGCGGGTCGCGATCGTCGGCGACATCCTGCACAGCCGGGTGGCCAGGTCGAACGCCTTCCTGCTCTCCACGCTCGGCGCGGAGGTCGTGCTGGTCGCGCCGCCCACGCTGCTGCCGGTGGGGGTGTCGAGCTGGCCGGTGACCGTGTCGCATTCGCTGGACGCGGAGCTGCCCGGCGTCGATGCGGTGCTGATGCTGCGGGTGCAGGCCGAGCGCATGAACGGCGGGTTCTTCCCGTCGCCGCGCGAGTACTCGATCACCTACGGGCTGTCCGAGAAGCGGCTGGGCATGCTCGCCGAACACGCCGTTGTGCTGCACCCGGGTCCCATGCTGCGCGGCATGGAGATCGCGTCGGCGGTCGCGGATTCACCGAAAGCTGCAGTGCTGCAGCAGGTTACGAACGGAGTTCACATTCGCATGGCTGTCCTGTTCGGGTTGTTGGTCGGTACTGAGGAAGGTGTGGCGCTGTGAGCCAGGACATTTCCCGAGGCTTCGCCCGCGGTGACATCCTGATCCGCGGGGCGCGCATCTACGGCGAGGGTGAGCCGCAGGACGTGCTGATCTCCGACGGTGAGATCCGCGGGATCGGCGCCGGACTGGACGCACCCGAGGGCGCCGAGGTCATCGAGGCGGCCGGCCAGGTGCTGCTGCCCGGCTTCGTCGACCTGCACACGCACCTGCGCGAACCCGGTCGTGAGGACACCGAGACCATCGAGTCCGGGTCGTCCGCCGCGGCGCTCGGCGGCTACACCGCGGTGTTCGCGATGGCCAACACCAGCCCGGTCGCCGACTCAGTCGTGATCACCGACCACGTGTGGCGCAGGGGACAGGAGGTCGGCCTGGTCGACGTCCATCCGGTCGGCGCGGTCACTGTCGGGCTCGCGGGCAAGCAGCTCGCCGAGATGGCGACCATGGCGTCGGGCATCGGCAAGGTCAAGATGTTCTCCGACGACGGCCACTGCGTGTACGACCCGTTGATCATGCGCCGGGCACTCGAGTACTCGAGCGCGCTCGGAGTCCTCATCGCCCAGCACGCCGAGGAGCCGCGGCTGACCGTCGGTGCCGTCGCGCACGAGGGTCCGACCGCCGCCCGGCTCGGCCTGGCCGGCTGGCCCCGGGCCGCGGAGGAGTCCATCGTCGCCCGCGACGCGCTGCTGGCCCGCGATGCAGGTGCCCGCGTGCACATCTGCCACGCCTCCACCGCAGGCACCGTCGAGCTGATGAAGTGGGCACGCGGACAGGGCATCTCGATCACCGCTGAGGTCACCCCGCATCACCTGCTGCTCGACGACTCCCGGCTGGAGACCTACGACGCGGTGAACCGGGTGAACCCGCCGCTGCGCGAACCCAGCGACATCGCCGCGCTGCGACAGGGCCTGGCCGACGGCGTCATCGACTGCGTCGCCACCGACCACGCCCCGCACGCCGAGCAGGACAAGTGCTGCGAGTTCTCGGCCGCCAGGCCCGGCATGCTCGGGTTGGAGACGGCGCTGGCGATCGTCGTGCAGACGATGGTCGAGACCGGCCTGCTGGACTGGCGCGGCGTGGCCCGGGTGATGAGCGAGCGGCCCGCCGAGATCGTCGGACTGAGCGATCAGGGCCGACCGATCGCGGTCGGCGAGCCGGCCAATCTCACGCTGGTGGACCCGGATCGCGAATGGACGGTGCGGGCACCGGAACTGGCGTCGATCGCGCAGAACAGCCCGTTCGACGCGATGACGTTCGGCGCCAGGGTCACCACCACCCTGCTGCGCGGCCGGGTCACCGTCCTGGACGGGAAGGTGCGCGCATGAGCACGGACCGGATCCTGCTGACCGTCGGCTTCCTCCTGTTCTGGGCGCTGATGGTGGCGCTGATGTACCGGGGCTGGAAGAAGCGGGCCGGCCGTCAGGCGGACGCGATCGGCGAGCTGCCCGCGGTGCCAGCCGACCTGGGCGCGCAGCTGATCCCGCCGAGCAGCGGCCTGTACGTGGGCAGCACCCTCGCGCCCAGCTGGCAGGACCGGATCGCGGTCGGAGACATCGGCTTCCGCGCGACCGGCGATATCAGCAGGCACGAGAAGGGTGTGCTGCTCGAACGAGACGGCGCCTCGGCGATCTGGATCCCGCAGTCCTCGATCCGGGCGATCCGGACCGAACGCGGGCTCGCAGGCAAGGTCATGAGCAAGGACGGGGTCCTGGTGATCCGGTGGGAGCTGCCCACCGGAACGGAGATCGACACCGGATTCCGTGGAGACGACAAGAGTGTGTACCCGGCATGGGTGAACGGAGAGAACGCGTGAGTGACAGCTTTGAATCAGCGAGCGGCACAGGACCGGCGGCCCTGGTCCTCGAGGACGGGCGGATCTTCCGCGGCACCAGCTTCGGTGCGGTCGGCCAGACCCTCGGCGAGGCGGTCTTCAGCACCGGCATGACCGGCTACCAGGAGACCCTCACCGATCCGAGCTACCACCGCCAGATCGTGGTCGCCACCGCCCCGCAGATCGGCAACACGGGCTGGAACGGCGAGGACGGTGAGGCGCTGAGCGCTGGCCGTCAGGCCTCCGGCGACTCCAACAAGATCTGGGTGGCCGGCTACGTGGTCCGCGATCCCGCGCGCCGCACCTCGAGCTGGCGCGCCACCGGGTCGCTGCAGGACGAGCTCGTCCGCCAGGGCATCGTCGGGATCGCGGGCATCGACACCAGGGCACTGGTCCGGCACCTGCGCACCCGCGGTTCCATGCGGGCCGGGGTCTTCTCCGGCGCGGCGCTGACCGACGACGCCGCCATGCTGCAGGCCGTCAAGGACCAGCCGTCGATGCTCGGCGCCGATCTCGCGGGCGAGGTCAGCACCGACAACGGCTACATCATCGAGCCGGTCGGCGGCGAGGCCCGGTTCACGGTTGCGGCCATCGACCTGGGCATCAAGACCAACACCCCGCGGATGTTCGCCCAGCGCGGCATCCGGGTGCACGTGCTGCCCTCGAACGCGAGCCTCGAGCAGATTCTCGACCTCGGCGCGGACGGAGTGTTCCTGTCCAACGGCCCTGGCGACCCGGCCACCGCCGACGGCGCGGTGCACCTGACCAAGGAGGTGCTCGGCCAGGGCCTGCCGCTGTTCGGCATCTGCTTCGGCAACCAGATCCTCGGCCGCGCGCTCGGTCTGAGCACCTACAAGATGAAGTTCGGCCACCGCGGCATCAACATCCCGGTGATCGAGCACGGCACCGGCCGGATCGCCATCACCGCGCAGAACCACGGGTTCGCGCTCGAGGGCGAGGCGGGCCAGGAGTTCGACACCCCGTTCGGCCGCGCCGTGATCAGTCACACCTGCGCCAACGACGGCGCCGTCGAGGGCGTCCGCCTGCTCGACGACTCGGCCTTCTCGGTGCAGTACCACCCCGAGGCCGCGGCGGGCCCGCACGACGCCGCCTACCTGTTCGACCGCTTCACCAGCCTGCTCGAGGGAGTCAAGAAGTAATGCCACGTCGCACAGATCTCAAGCACATCCTGGTGATCGGTTCCGGACCGATCGTCATCGGACAGGCCTGCGAGTTCGACTACTCGGGCACCCAGGCGTGTCGTGTCCTGCGTGAGGAGGGCCTGCGCGTGTCGCTGGTCAACTCCAACCCGGCCACGATCATGACCGACCCCGAGTTCGCCGACGCCACCTACGTCGAGCCGATCACCGCGGAGTTCGTCGAGAAGGTCATCGCCCGCGAGGCCGAGCAGGGCCACAAGATCGATGCGGTGCTCGCCACCCTCGGCGGCCAGACGGCGCTGAACACCGCGGTCGCGCTGCACGAGCAGGGCATCCTCGAGAAGTACGACGTGGAGCTGATCGGCGCCGACTTCGATGCCATCCAGCGCGGCGAGGACCGGCAGAAGTTCAAGGACATCGTCGCCAAGGTCGGCGGCGAGTCGGCGCGCTCGCGGGTCTGCTTCACGATGGAGGAAGTCCACGACACCGTCGCCGAGCTCGGCTACCCGGTCGTCGTGCGGCCCTCGTTCACCATGGGCGGCCTCGGCTCCGGCATGGCGTACAACGAGGAAGACCTCACCCGCATCGCGGGCGGCGGACTTGCCGCCTCGCCCACCGCGAACGTGCTCATCGAGGAGTCCATCCTCGGCTGGAAGGAGTACGAGCTCGAGCTGATGCGCGACGGCCGCGACAACGTGGTCATCATCTGCTCGATCGAGAACGTCGACCCGGTCGGCGTGCACACCGGCGACTCGGTGACCGTGGCCCCGGCCATGACGCTGACCGACCGCGAGTACCAGAAGATGCGCGACCTCTCCATAGACATCCTGCGCGAGGTCGGCGTCGACACCGGTGGCTGCAACATCCAGTTCGCGATGGACCCGACCGATGGCCGCCTCGTGGTCATCGAGATGAACCCCCGCGTGTCGCGCTCGTCGGCGCTTGCGTCGAAGGCGACCGGCTACCCGATCGCGAAGATGGCCGCGAAGCTGGCCATCGGCTACACCCTCGACGAGATCGTCAACGACATCACCGGCGAGACCCCGGCCTGCTTCGAGCCGACCCTCGACTACGTCGTGGTGAAGGCGCCCCGCTTCGCGTTCGAGAAGTTCCCCGGCGCCGACGGCACCCTGACCACCACCATGAAGTCGGTCGGCGAGGCGATGTCGATCGGCCGCAACTTCACCGAGGCCTTCGGCAAGGTCATGCGGTCGCTCGAGACCAAGCGGGCCGGCTACTGGACCGGGCCCGAGCTCGAGGTCGACGACCTGGACGCCCTGCTCGCGGACCTCAGCGTGCCGCAGGACGGCCGGATGTACGGCATCGAGAAGGCGTTCGCGCTCGGCGCGACCATCGAGCAGCTCTTCGAAGCCACCAAGATCGACCCGTGGTTCCTCGATCAGTTCCAGCAGATCCACGAGCTGGGGGAGCAGGTCCGCGCGGCCGAGGTCGTCGACGAGGCGCTGCTGCGTCAGGCCAAGTACCACGGCCTGTCCGACCGCCAGATCGCCTCGCTGCGCCCGGGTCTCGGTGGGGACAGCCAGGAGGGTGAGGACGCGGTCCGCACACTGCGCGACGCGTTCAAGATCCGCCCGGTCTACAAGACCGTCGACACCTGCGCGGCCGAGTTCGAGGCCAAGACGCCGTACCACTACTCCACCTACGAGCTCGATCCCGAGGCGGAGTCCGAGGTCGCGCCGCAGACCGAGCGGCCCAAGGTGCTGATCCTGGGCTCGGGCCCGAACCGCATCGGTCAGGGCATCGAGTTCGACTACTCCTGTGTGCACGCCGCGCTCACGCTCTCCGAGGCCGGCTACGAGACCGTCATGGTCAACTGCAACCCGGAGACGGTCTCCACGGACTACGACACCGCGGACCGGCTGTACTTCGAGCCGCTGACCTTCGAGGACGTCCTCGAGGTCTACCGCGCCGAGTCGGCGTCGGGCACGGTCGCAGGCGTCATCGTCCAGCTCGGCGGCCAGACCCCGCTCGGCCTGGCGAAGCGGCTCAAGGCCGCGGGCGTCCCGATCGTCGGCACCAGTCCCGAGGCCATCGACCTCGCCGAGGATCGCGGCGAGTTCGGCCGCGTGCTCACAGAGGCGGGCCTGCCCGCGCCGAAGTTCGGCACCGCCACCACGTTCGACGGTGCCCGCGAGATCGCGGGCGGCATCGGCTACCCGGTGCTGGTGCGCCCCTCCTACGTGCTCGGTGGGCGCGGCATGGAGATCGTGTACGACGAGAAGTCGCTGCAGGACTACATCTCTCGGGCCACCGAGATCTCCGACGACCGCCCGGTGCTGGTGGACCGGTTCCTGGAAGACGCGGTCGAGATCGATGTCGACGCGCTGTGCGACGGCACCGAGGTGTACCTCGGCGGCGTGATGGAGCACATCGAGGAGGCCGGAATCCACTCCGGCGACTCGGCCTGCGCGCTGCCGCCCATCACGCTCGGCAAGGCCGACCTCGAGAACGTCCGGCGTTCGACCGAGGCACTGGCCAAGGGCATCGGGGTCAAGGGCCTGCTGAACGTGCAGTACGCGCTCAAGGACGACATCCTCTACGTCCTCGAGGCGAACCCGCGCGCCAGCCGCACGGTGCCGTTCGTGTCCAAGGCCACGGCGGTGCAGCTGGCGAAGGCCTGCGCCCGGGTGATGCTCGGCGAGTCCATCGCGGACCTGCGCGCGAGCGGGGTCCTGCCCGCCACCGGGGACGGCGGCAACACCCCGGCCGGCGCGCCGATCGCGGTCAAGGAGGCGGTGCTCCCGTTCAACCGCTTCCGCAAGGCGGACGGCACCGGCGTCGACACCCTGCTGAGCCCGGAGATGAAGTCCACCGGCGAGGTGATGGGCATCGACGCGGACTTCGGTACCGCGTTCGCCAAGAGCCAGACCGCCGCATACGGCTCGCTGCCCACCAGTGGCGTGGTGTTCGTCTCGGTCGCGAACAAGGACAAGCGGTCGCTGATCTTCCCGGTCAAGCGGCTCGCCGACCTCGGCTTCACGATCCTGGCCACCGAGGGCACCGCGGACGTGCTGCGGCGTAATGGCATCGCCTGCGAGGAGGTGCACAAGCAGTCCGGCGAGGACCTGCCGGAGGGCGCGCGCACCATCGTCGACCAGATCAAGGCCGGGGAGGTGGACATGGTGATCAACACCCCGTACGGCAACTCCGGTCCCCGCGTGGACGGCTACGAGATCCGCAGCGCGGCGGTGTCGGTGAACATCCCGTGCATCACCACCGTCCAGGGCGCCTCGGCGGCGGTCCAGGGCATCGAGGCCGGTATCAGGGGCGATATCGGTGTGCGCTCGCTGCAGGACCTGCACGCGGCGCTGCGCGAGCCGGGACAGAAGTGAGTCAGCACAGCTGGGGCAGCCGGCTCCGGTCCGCGATCGCGGACCGGGGCCGGCTGTGTGTGGGCATCGACCCGCACCCTTCGCTGCTGCGGGCGTGGGGGCTCCCAGAGACCGCTGGGGGCGTCGAGACCTTCGCGGAGATATGCGTGGAGGCCTTCGTCGGCGACGTGGCGCTGGTGAAGCCACAGGTGGCCTTCTTCGAGGCCCACGGGTCGGCCGGGTACGCGGTGCTCGAGCGGACCATCTCGGTGGTGCGCGCGGCGGGCACGCTGGTCATCGCCGATGCCAAGCGGGGCGACATCGGTTCCACCATGGCGGCGTACTCGCAGGCCTGGCTGGGCGAGGAGGCGCCGCTGGCGTCGGACGCGGTGACGGTCTCGCCCTATCTCGGGTTCGGCGCGCTCGAGCCCGCTGTCGAGTTGGCGACCGAGCACGGCCGCGGGCTCTTCGTGCTCGCCCGTACCTCCAATCCGGAGGGTGGGCAGTTGCAGGGGGCTCGGTTGCTGGGTGATCAGCTCGACGCTGCCGACCTGTCGGCTGTTTCTGCTGGTAAGGGCGTGTCGGTCGCGCAATCGATCGTCGACGCGGCAGTGGCGCAGAACCGGGACGGCCGGGACACGGTGGGCCTGGTGGTCGGCGCGACACGCGGACACGGATTGGATTTATCGGAATTTTCCGGGCCGATTCTTGCGCCCGGACTGGGCGCACAGGGCGCCACCGTGGCCGATCTGGCAGAGATTTTCCGCGATTCACGAGAGTTGTTGCTGCCCAACACTTCTCGGGACGTTTTGCGGCACGGGCCGTCTGTTTCCGCGCTTCGCGAGGCCGCGGAGCGGGTCAGGGACGACGTCGAGAACGGACTCGCATAACCCACCGGAATTACGCGCTGACCTGGGGGGTGGGTTCGCAATCGGCGCTCGGCGTGAGTACGGTCGCTATCGCTGCTGGTTAACCGGTGGCAGAAGACTATTTGCACACGACGAGACGGAGGAACCGTGGCCCTTCCCCAGTTGACTGATGAGCAGCGCGCCGCTGCTTTGGAGAAGGCGGCTGCAGCCCGTAAGGCCAGGGCTGAGCTCAAGGAGCGCCTCAAGCGCGGCGGCACCGACCTGAAGCAGGTCCTCAAGGATGCCGAAGAGAACGAGATCCTCGGCAAGATGAAGGTGTCGGCACTGCTCGAGGCCCTGCCCAAGGTGGGCAAGGTCAAGGCGCAGGAAATCATGACCGAGCTGGAGATCGCTCCGACCCGTCGCCTTCGTGGCCTCGGCGATCGGCAGCGCAAGGCTCTGCTCACCAGGTTCGATTTCGACGCTGAGTAGGAATCTGGTGGCTGACACAGACAACGTGTCAGACAACAGCAAGACCACCCCGGCTTCGAACAGCGGGGAAAGCACAGCGCAGAGGGGCCGGCTGGTAGTACTGGCCGGCCCCTCAGCCGTGGGTAAGTCGAGTGTGGTCCGCAAACTGCACGAGCGACTTCCCGACCTGGTCTTCAGCGTGTCTGCCACGACGAGAGACCCGCGGCCCGGCGAGGTCGACGGCAAGGACTACACGTTCGTCACCGCCGACGACTTCGAGCGGATGATCGCAGCCGGCGAGATGCTCGAATGGGCGGAGATCCACGGCGGGCTGCAGCGGTCGGGCACCCCCGCCGCGCCGGTGATCGCGGCCCTCGAGGCCGGACATCCCGTGCTGGTGGAGGTCGACCTGGCGGGTGCTCGTGCCGTCCGGGCGGCGATGCCGGAGGCGATTCTTGCCTTCCTGGCGCCGCCGAGCTGGGAGGAACTGGTGTCCCGGCTGACCGGTCGCGGCACCGAGTCCGAGGCGGTCGTCGCCCGCCGCCTTGAGACCGCGAAGGTCGAGTTGGCGGCCAAGGACGAGTTCGACACGGTCATCGTGAACGAGGATGTCGACCGTGCGTGCGACGAGTTGGTATCCTTGTTGGTTGGAGCGCCGCGATAGTCGGCGTCCGTTCAGGATTCTGTAAAGAAGACAGTATCGATCTCGACTAGCAGCACCTTTGCTCGAACCTGCAGTTCTCAGAAGTAGTTGCAGTTGAAACAAGCGCCGACCACCACAGGAGATTCGCCAGTGAGCGCAACTCAAGCAGCCTTGTCCGACGCCGAGCGACACGGCGTCCCGGCGTACGACACCCCGTTGGGCATCACCAACCCGCCGATCGACGAGCTGCTCGCCCGCACCTCCTCGAAGTACGCGCTGGTGATCTACTCGGCCAAGCGTGCGCGCCAGATCAACGACTACTACAACCAGCTCGGTGACGGCATCCTCGAGTACGTCGGCCCGCTGGTCGAGCCGGGCCTCCAGGAGAAGCCGCTCTCCATCGCGCTGCGCGAGATCCACTCCGACCTCCTCGAGCACACCGAAGGCGAGTGATACAGAGCCCGTGAGCGAGCTCCCATCGGATTCCGCCGACCGACCCCGCCGCATCGTCGTCGGGGTCGGCGGCGGAATTGCCGCATACAAGGCCTGTTCGATCATCCGCAGCTTCACCGAGAGTGGACACCACGTGCGGGTGATCCCCACGGACTCGGCTCTGCAGTTCGTCGGCCGCGCGACGTTCGAGGCGCTCTCCGGCAACCCGGTGCAGACCGGGGTCTTCGCCGACGTCCCGCAGGTGCCGCACGTGCGGCTCGGCCAGGAGGCCGACCTGGTGGTGATCGCGCCCGCGACGGCCGATCTGATGGCAAGGGCCGCACACGGTCGCGCCGACGATCTGCTCACCGCGACCCTGCTCACGGCCCGCTGCCCGGTGGTGTTCGCGCCCGCGATGCACACCGAGATGTGGGAGCACCCCGCGACGGTCGCGAACGTGGCGACCCTGCGCGAACGCGGCATCTGTGTGATCGAGCCCGCCTCCGGTCGACTCACCGGCAAGGACACCGGCGCGGGCCGGCTGCCAGAGCCGGACGAGATCGTCGGACTGGCGACCCTGCTGCTCGAGCGTCCCGACGCGCTGCGCCGCGACCTCGTCGGCCGCAAGATCCTGGTGTCCGCGGGCGGCACCCGTGAACCCCTCGACCCGGTCCGATTCCTCGGCAACCGCAGCTCCGGCAAGCAGGGCTACGCCATCGCGCGGCTCGCCGCCCAGCGCGGCGCCGAGGTGACCCTGATCGCCGGATACACCGCGGACCTGGCCGATCCGGCCGCGCTCGAGGTGATCCGGGTCCGCACGGCGGGTGAGCTGAAGGAGGCCGTCGACAAGGCGGCGGTCGCAGCGGAGGCGGTCGTGATGGCCGCGGCCGTCGCGGACTTCCGGCCGTCCACCATCGCCGACAGCAAGATCAAGAAGGGCGCCGACGAGCCCGACACGATCCCGCTGACCCGCAACGAGGACATACTGGCCGGGCTCGTCCGGTCGCGACGCGACGGCGACCTGCCGAACACCTCCGTGATCGTCGGCTTCGCGGCGGAGACCGGCGACGCGCACGGCGACGTGCTCACCCACGCGCGCTCGAAGCTCGCCCGCAAGGGCTGCGACCTGCTGGTGGTCAACGCGGTCGGGGAGGGCAAGGCGTTCGAGGTCGACCACAACGACGGCTGGCTGCTCGGCGCCGACGGCTCCGAGGTCGCGCTGGAGTACGGCTCCAAGGCCTTGATGGCCAGTCGGGTGCTCGACGCCCTGGTGTCCCTGCTCGACAGTGGCGGGGGCGCGCACGCACAGAACGGTTCGGCCTCGTAGTCTGAAAGTCAGACCCTTTGTCGCCGACCCCGGCGCGGAGGGAATACATTTCCGCTGATTTCATTTTTCTGCTGATTTCAATGGTTCATATCCGTCGTACCCCGCACTAGGGTCTGTGGGGCAATACCAACGCTGTGGCGAGAGGGAGATCTGTGAGCAAGTCCGGCAGTCGGCTATTCACCAGTGAGTCTGTGACCGAGGGACACCCGGACAAGATCTGTGATGCGATCAGCGACTCCATTCTCGACGCACTGCTCGAACAGGACCCGCGCAGCCGGGTGGCCGTCGAGACGCTTGTGACCACCGGTCAGGTGCACGTGGCGGGAGAGGTCACCACCACCGCGTACGCCGACATCCCCAAGATCGTCCGCGACAAGGTCCTCGAGATCGGTTACGACTCCTCGGCCAAGGGCTTCGACGGCAACTCCTGCGGCGTGAACATCGCGATCGGCGCGCAGTCCCCGGAGATCGCGCAGGGCGTCGACCACTCGCACGAGGCCAGGGTCGACGGCATCACCGACGACGAGATCGACCGGCAGGGCGCGGGCGACCAGGGCCTGATGTTCGGCTACGCCTGCACCGACACCCCCGAGCTGATGCCGCTGCCGATCGCGCTCGCGCACCGGCTCTCGCGCCGGCTGACCGAGGTCCGCAAGACCGGCGTGCTGCCGTACCTGCGTCCGGACGGCAAGACCCAGGTCACCATCGAGTACGACGGTGACAAGGCCGTGCGGCTCGACACCGTCGTCATCTCCACCCAGCACGCCGCGGACATCGACCTCGACAACCTGCTCACGCCGGACATCCGCGAGAAGGTGCTCGGCTCGGTGCTCGCCGAGCTGGGCGTGCCCACCCTCGACACCGCCGACGTCCGGCTGCTGGTCAACCCGACCGGAAAGTTCGTGCTCGGCGGGCCGATGGGTGACGCAGGCCTGACCGGTCGCAAGATCATCGTCGACACCTACGGCGGCATGGCCCGCCACGGTGGCGGCGCCTTCTCCGGCAAGGACCCGTCGAAGGTCGACCGGTCCGCCGCGTACGCGATGCGGTGGGTGGCCAAGAACGCCATCGCCGCAGGCCTGGCGGAGCGCATCGAGGTCCAGGTCGCATACGCGATCGGCAAGGCGGCCCCGGTCGGACTGTTCGTCGAGACCTTCGGCACCGAGCGGACCGATCCGGCGCTGATCCAGAAGGCGATCACCGAGGTCTTCGACCTGCGCCCAGGCGCGATCATCCGCGATCTCGACCTGCTGCGTCCGATCTACGCGCCGACCGCGGCGTACGGGCACTTCGGCCGCACCGACATCGACCTCCCGTGGGAGCGCACGGACCGGGCCGAGAAGCTGCGCGCGGCCGCCGGACTCTAGATGGCGACAGCGACGAGCCGCTCACCGAAATCGGTGGGCGGCTCGTGCCGTCGGTACGGGGTGGTCGTTTAGTGGCGGTGAGCGCGGAACGGGAACCGGCGGCGGAGCTGCCCGTCGCCAGGGTGATCCCGATGCTGCCGCTCGCGCACCTGGACCGCGAGTTCGACTACCGGGTACCGCGCGAGCTCGACGAGCAGGCCCAGCCGGGGGTGAGGGTGCGCATCCGCTTCGCGGGCAGGCTGGTGGACGGGTTCCTAGTCGAGCGCATCGCGACCAGCGAGCACCCCGGCAAGCTGGGCTGGCTGGACCGCGTTGTCGGTGCCGAGCGGGTGCTGACACCGGAGATCGCCGCGCTGGTGGACGCCGTCGCCCAGCGGTACGCGGGCACCAGGGCGGACGTGCTGCGGCTGGCGATACCGCCCCGGCACGCGCGCGTGGAGGCCGAGCCGACGGCCGAGCGGGGGCCCCTTCCCCCGTCACCCGGCTGCGAGGCCTGGTCGAGCTACGTGCACGGCGAGGCCTTCGTCTCGGCGGTGCGGGCGGGCCGCGGTCCGCGGGCGGTCTGGCAGGCACTTCCGGGAGAGGACTGGCCCGCCCGGCTGGCCGAGCTGGCGGCGGTGGTCGTGGCGCGCGGTCAGACCGCGGTGCTGGTGGTGCCCGACCAGAAGGACCTGGACCGGGTCGCGGCCGCGTCTGTGGACCTGGTCGGCGACGATCTGGTGGTCCCTTTGGCGGCGGGACTCGGTCCCGCGATGCGGTACCGCCGCTGGCTCGCGGCGCTTCGGGGCACCGCCCGGATCGTGGTCGGAACCAGGAGCTCGGTGTTCGCGCCGGTGCCGGACCTCGGCCTGATCGTGGTGTGGGACGACGGCGACGACAGCCATTCCGAGCCGCGCTCGCCGTACCCGCATGCCCGCGAGGTGGCCCTGCTGCGGGCGCACGCGAGCGGCTGCGCCCTGGTGGTCGGTGGTCACGCCAGGACCGCCGAGGCGCAGGCGCTGGTGAACTCGGGCTGGGCGCACGACCTGGTGGCCGACCGCGCCGAGGTGCGGGCCAAGTCGCCGCAGGTCACCGCCCTCGCCGATAGTGATCATGCGCTGGCGCGGGACCCGGGGGCCAGGGCGGCCAGACTGCCCGCGATCGCCTTCGCCGCGGCCAGGGAGGCGCTCAAGGCGGGAGCGGGCGTTCTCGTGCAGGTGCCGCGCCGCGGATACGTTCCGTCCCTGGCCTGTGGCAAGTGCCGGGCGCCCGCCCGGTGTCGACGGTGCAACGGTCCGATGTCGCTGGCGTCGGCGGTGGGACCGGACGGTGCCGGTACCCCGACGTGCCGGTGGTGCGGCGTCGCCGACGCCACCCATCGGTGCAACGCGTGCGGGTCGCGATCGCTGCGCGCCGTGGTCGTCGGGGCGGGCCGGACCGCGGAGGAGCTCGGCAGGGCCTTCCCCGGCGTCGCGGTGACGCATTCCGGCGGGACCGAGGTGACGGCGGCGGTCAAGCCGGGCCCGCGGCTGGTGGTGGCGACCGTCGGGGCCGAGCCGGTGATGCCGGGCGGCTACGGGGCGGCGCTGCTGCTGGACGGTTGGGCGTTGTTGGGGCGGGCTGACCTGCGGGCGGAGGAGGAGACGTTGCGACGCTGGATGACCGCGGGCTCGCTGGTGCGTCCCGCCGGCGAGGGCGGGCGGGTCGTGGTGGTCGCCGACTCGGGCCTGCCCACTGTCCAGTCGCTGGTGCGCTGGGATCCGGTTGGCGCGGCCCAGGCTCAGCTCGACGAGCGGGCGGAGGTCCGATTCCCGCCGACCGTGCACATCGCCGCGGTGGACGGCTCGCGCGAGGCGATCGAGGCGTTGCTGGCGAACGCGACACTGCCCGACGTGGTGGAGCGGCTCGGTCCGGTGCCGTTGCCGCCGGGCGAACGGTTGCCGTTCTCTGGTGACGGTCCGGAGCCTGCCGATGTCGAGCGGATGCTGCTGCGGGTGCCGCGGGGGAGCGGCGGCGCCCTGGCGAGGGCGTTGTCCGAGGCGCAGGCCGTGCGCGGCGCCCGGCGTGAAGCGGGGTCGGTCCGCGTGCAGATCGACCCCGTCCGGATCGGCTGAGGCCTCCCGATTCACCCCGCCGAAGAACATTGCTCGATAGGTTGAGAACCGGTGCGGAATCAACCATGGAACGAGTCCTTCGAGGAATCGAGCAGAAGATGTCCAGCTTCCCGGGCCTGGCCCACGTCGCCGTCACGGTATCCGACCTGGCCGCCAGCACCGCGTGGTACAGCGCATTGTTCGGGGCGGCGCCAGTGCTCGACGAGGACGAGGAGTCGGGAACCTTCCACCACACGGTGTTCGCACTCGACGACGGAATGCTCTTCGGACTGCACACCCACACCGGCGGTGGTGCCCCCACCACATTCGATGAACGGCACGTCGGTCTCGACCACATCGCGTTCCGGTGTTCCTCCGACGAGCTGCCCCGATGGCGGGATCGGCTCGACGCCCTTGGGATTGAGCATGGCGGGATCAAGTCGGCACATTACGGATCCGGTCTGTCCTTCCGCGATCCGGACAACATCGCTCTCGAGTTCTTCGCGCCGCAGGCGTAGACATTCGGTGTCCGCTCCGCCACCACCGGCGGCCACGGACCGGCGGTTGTGCTAGGAACGGGCAGGGCGTTCACTGGAAGTGGATTCGTGGTTCAACCGTCTGAGTCCGAGGAGGCTCGGCATGAAGCGGGCAACGCCATCGACAACGCGCAGGACCTACGACGTCTTGCCCCACGAGGGCGACGCGGCGCACTGCTGGGAGGTGCACCAGTACGGTTCGCGCGAGCACAACTACTACGGCACCGAGCGGGAGGCGATCGCCGCCGCCCGTGAACTGGCGCACGCGCATCACCCGGCGAAGGTGGTGCTGCACGGGCGAGATGGATTCGCGTACCGCGAATTCAACTGTTAGCGCGGGCGTTTCACCCTCTTGAGTCGGTCGCGAGGAGTGCCATGGGAGCTCGGCCGGAGCAGTGGGCGAGCGGCGAGGACTATCAGCGCTACATGGGCCGGTGGAGCCGCCTGGCCGCCGTCGAGTTCCTTCGCGGTCTGCCGCCGCTGCCCGCGGCCGTGTGGTGTGACGTCGGGTGCGGGACGGGTTCGCTGACGCAGGTGATCCTGGCCACGGAGCGGCCGACGCGGGTCCTCGGGGTCGACCCCTCGGCCCAGTTCCTGGCCGCCGCCGCGCTTCGTTCGGATGGGCGTGCGGAGTTCCGGCTCGGCTCCGCTGCCGCGATCCCTGCCGCCGACGGCGAGTTCGATCGGGTCGTCTCCGCGCTGGTGCTCAACTTCGTACCCGATCCGTGGGCGGCCCTGGCCGAGATGATCCGGGTCACCCGGCCTGGCGGGCTGGTCGCCTCCTGCGTGTGGGACTACGCGGACGGTATGGACATGATCCGGCTGTTCTGGGACGCCGCCATCGAGTTGGACCCGGCCGCCGCCGCGGTCGACGAAGGAGCCCGGTTCCCCCTGTGCCGCCCCGAGCCACTGCGCGAGCTGTTCGGTTCGGCGGGATTGACCCGGGTCAGGGTGGGGCAGGTCGAGGTGGACACCGTTTTCGCGGACTTCGATGACTTCTGGCGCCCGTTCCTCGGTGGTCAGGGTCCCGCCCCCGGGTACTGCGCGAGCCTGCCCGAGGACCATCGGGCCGCCCTGCGGGAGAGTCTTCGCGCCACGACCCCGCGGAACGCCTCCGGTGCCGTCCTCCTGTGCGCGCGGGCGTGGACGGTCCGCGGTCACCGGCCGTGAACCGGAGTCATTTCAGCCAGGTTGGAAGAAGGCGAGCATTCTCCGGCTGGCGTCCGGCGACATCAGGATTTCCTGCATGCGTGTGGACATCCGGGCGGCAGCGCTGGTGCGGTCGAACATCTCGCGTTCGTATTCTCTGACGGCGGCGGGAAAGTCGTCCGGGTGCGTGGCCAGCGCGAGACCGAGCACCGCGCCGTCGAGCAGCGCCATGTTGGCGCCCTCTCCCACCGGCGGCATCAGGTGCGCGGCATCGCCGACCAGCGTGACGTCTGGCGCCGACGGCCACGTCAGGCCGGCAGGGAGAGTGGTGATCGACCGCGGCACGACCGTGTCGTCGCACGCCGCGATCAGCGCGGTGAACCGTGAGTCCCAACCGGGGAGCAGGTCGATCAGCCGCGCCCGGGCGGCGGCCGGGTCATCGAACGGGATCCCGCAGGTAGCGAACCAGTCTTCACCGGTGTTATAGAAGCTGAGGCCGATGCGAACGCGGCCGTCGCCGTTGCGTTGCGCCGCCAGGGAAAGTCCGTTGCCGAGCACCCAGTAGTTGCCGCGCCCGACCATCGCCGCGAGGTCGGGGTGCGTGCGGTCGATGTCCGGAATGCCGACCTCCACGACGTTCTGCCCGATATGAGCCGGGCGGGCGTCGGTGAGCAGCGCGCGGACCCGGGACTGCGCGCCGTCCGCGCCGACCAGCAGGTCATACGTCGCGCTGCTCCCGTCGGCGAAGTGAAGGCGGCCGTTGTCGGCGGATTCGTACGCGTGCCCCCAGCGCACCACGTCTTGAGGGAGGGAATCCAGCAGCAGGTTGCGCAGATCGGCGCGGTCGACCTCGGGTCTCTCGAGCGGGGCGTCGTCGGGCGTGCCCTCCTGGAGCAGCAAGGTGCCGTCCGGCTCCAGAAGGCGCATGTCCTGTCCTTCGCCGCGGGCGATCGCGTCGAACTGGTCGATCAGGCCGGCCTCGCGCAGCGCTCGCTGCCCGGAATGTATGTCGAGCATGCCGCCCTGGCCACGCGCGCCGCGCGAGAGCTCACGTTCGTACACGACGGCGTCGACGCCGTTCACCTGCAACACCCTGGCGAGGGTCAGGCCGCCCAGTCCGGCTCCGACAATGGTGATGGTCACAGTCGCCCCCTTCGATACACCGATTCGTTCAATACACTGTATCGAACCATGCGATGTATCGTCGGCGGCATGTTGGTGTGGGAGAGGCCGGAGCCGCCGGATCGACCGGTGCCTGCCCCATTGAGCCGGGAGCGGATCGTGCGAGCCGCGATCCGGCTGGCGGACGCGGACGGGCTGGCGGCGGTGTCGGTTCGCAAGGTTGCCGCCGCACTGGACGTCGGGCCGATGCGGTTGTACGGCTACATCACCACCAAGGACGAGTTGCTCGACCTGATGGTCGATTCGGTCTACGCCGAGGTGCGGCCGGCCGGAGACGGCTGGCGAGAGGTCTTGCGGTCCCTTGCTGAAACCACCAGACAGGCTGCTCACCAGCACGAATGGCTTGCCGACCTGATCGGCGGGCGCCCCCAGCTCGGGCCGCATGCGTTGGCAAGAGGGGAAGCCGTGGTGGCCGCGATGGGCGGCGTCGACGTGGACGCCATCATGCCGGTGGTTGACGCGGTCAATGCGTACGTGATCGGCGCGGTGCGTCGGGAAATCACCGAACAGCGCGCCGAGCGGGCCAGCGGGATGGACAAGACGCAGTGGCAGACCGCCTTCGGGCCTTACCTCGAGCGGACCTTCGCTACTGGCCGATTCCCCGCGCTGTCCACGGTCATTCGCGACGGCGTCCACCTGGACGCCGACCAAACCTTCCGCATCGGACTCGACTTCCTCCTCGACGGCATTCAAGCCCGCATCTCGAGCTGACGCGGGACCCGTGTCACACCCATTTCGAGTGTGAGGCCAGCCATCCCCTTGCCACCGACTGTTTGTCGATATATCGTCGAAGACATAATTGACGCGAACAGTCGTAGGAGGCTGACATGGAACACATTCAACGAGAGCACGACCACGGGCGCGGCAGGCGCAGGCCCGGACGCGAGGGGCGCGATCGTCGTCGCGACGGATTCGGCCCCGGATTCGGTCCTGGTATGGCCTTCGGGCCCGGCCACGGTCCCGGCGGTCAGCGGCTCGGCCGTGGGCGCGGGCGCGGTGGACGCGGGCGGCGCGGCGACGTGCGCGCCGCGGTGCTGCTGCTCCTCGCCGAGGGGCCGATGCACGGCTACGAACTGATCCAGCGGATCGTCGAGCGCAGCAACGGCGTGTGGCGGCCGAGCCCCGGCTCGATCTACCCGGCGCTCGCACAGCTCGAGGACGAGGGCCTGGTGTTGATCGAGAAGGTGGCAGGCCGCAAGACCGCGCGCCTGACCGAAACGGGCGTCGCGTACGTGGAGGAGAACAAGGCAGACCTGGGGAACCCGTGGGACGAGGTCAGCGCCGGGGTGGGCCAGGAGGCGCAGGACCTGCGCGGACTGATCGGACAGCTGATGGGTGCGGCCGGCCAGGTCGCCGCGGTCGGGACCCCGGACCAGATCCGCAAGGCGGGCGAGGTGCTCACCGAGTCCCGCCGGGCGCTGTATCGGATTCTCGCCGATGATCCGAACCCGACGGCCACCACCCCGGCTTCGGACGAGACCGAGTCCGAGCCCGACGAGTGATCGGTGACCGAACCCCAACCGGACCGTGCTGAAATCGTGACCGCCCGGTGGTCCCGGGGCCGCGGCCACCGCGCGCATGATGTGGATCGTGAACCGGATCGATACGAGGGCGTCAGGGGTGGGAGCGGGTCGCAGGGTCGTCGCGATCATCTCGCTGACGTGCGCCGCCGCCGTCCTCCCGCTCTCGTCCGCTGACGCCCAATCCAGCACGACCCAGGGCGCCGGGTCGATCTCCGAGGTCCCCGAGAATCGCGGGCCTGTGCAGGCGACCCATGTCGACGCGGCCGCCTTCGCCCGAGAGCATCCCGGCACGACCCCGCCCGGATCGAACGACTTCTCCTGCAAGCCATCCGGCGCGCATCCGCGTCCGGTGATCCTCGCGCACGGCACCGACGCCAACGCCTACTCCGACTGGTCCGCGATCTCGCCCGCGCTCAAGGCGGCCGGGTACTGCGTCTTCGCCCTCAACTACGGGGGCAGGCCCGGCGGGGACTCGTTCGGGACCGAGGACATGCGGATCAGTGGTCAACAGACCGCGGACTTCGTGCAGCGGGTGCGTGCAGCAACAGGAGCCGAGAAAGTCGACCTGGTCGGCTTCTCCCAGGGCGCGACGGTGACGAGATACTTCGTCAACCGGCTCGGTGGGGCCGCGGCGGTCGAGCGGTGGGTCGGGGTGGCGTCGCCGTCGTACGGCGGGATCTTTTACGGGCTGGCTCCGGTCGTCGACGGAATCCCTGGCGGGGCCGAGGCCATCGAGGCCGTGCTCGGACAGGCCGTCGGCCAACAGATCCAGGGTTCACCATTCCTGGACGCGCTGAACGAGCCCGCCGACACCGTCCCGGGCGTGAGTTACACCACCATCGGCACCCAGTACGACGAGATGATCCAGCCCGCGTCGAATGTCGCCCTGCGCGGCCGGGGCGCGACGAACGTCACCATCCAGGCGCTGTGCCCGGAAGACCGGACCGGACACATGAACATGGTCTACGACCCGTTCACCATCGGCCTCGTGCTCCGTGCGCTCGATCCCGTTGCCCCGGAACCGGTCTGCGCCCCGGTGGCGCTGGGGACCGGGATCCCCGAGATGATGTACGAGAGCAACTTCGGTGGCGGCAGCAGCGACGGCAGTTGACCCGGTCGTGCGTGCCGCGGCGTCTCAGCCGGCGGGCAGCACCTCGCCCATCACGCGCAGCGTGTTGCCGCCCATGATCGCCCGGATCTCGTCGTCGCTGCGGCCGCGGTCGCGCAGCTCCTGGGTGATCACCGCGATCTCGCTGGTGTCCCAGGCGACCGTGGTCGCTCCGTCGTAGTCACTGCCCAGCGCCGCCGTCGCGAGGCCGCCGACCTCGATCACGTGCTCGATCGCGTCGACTACGGCGGCCGGGGTCAGCTCGCACACGGCCGCGTCCCAGTAGCCGATACCGACCACGCCGCCGGTGGCCGCCACCCCGCGGATCTCGTCATCGGTGAGGTTGCGGTTGACGTTGCAGGTGGCCTGCACGCCGCCGTGGCTCGCGACGAGGGGCCGCGTCGCACGCTCGAGCATCTCCTTGATTGCCGGGTGGCTGGCGTGGGCGATGTCCACGATGATGCCGCGCCGCTCCATCTCCGCGAAGACCGTCCGTCCGAGATCGGTCAGGCCGCCCTTGGCCTCACCGTGCATCGAGCCGGCCGCCTCGTTGTCGAAGAAGTGGGTGAAACCCGCCATCCGCATGCCTGCGTCGTAGAGCGCGTCGAGGTTCTCGGCCTTGCCCTCGAGGTTCTGCAGACCCTCGACCGAGAACAGGGCGCCGGTCACGTTCTGTCCCGCCGCGCGGTCCGCGAGCAGCGCCGCGAGCTCCTCTCGCGTCTTCACGAACCGGAGCTGACCGTCCGAATCCGCTGCCGCGTTCTCGAGCTTCTCCGCGTGATAGAGCGATCGCTGGAGAAGCGAGCCCCAGGTCCGCGGCGGCTGCAGCTGGGCGATCGTGAGGAGCTCGATGTTGTCGGTCTCGTCCGAGTTGGCGTCGTAGTTCTGGCCCTTCGGCGACTTGGAGACGGACGAGAAGACCTGCAATGCCACGTTGCCGTCCTGGAGGCGAGGCAGGTCCATGTGGCCCCGGCCGGAACGCTTGAGGAGGTCGCGATCCCACATCAGGGTGTCCGAGTGCATGTCCGCGATCTGCAGGCTGTCGTGGAGGCTCCGCGTCTGCGCGGTCACCTCAGGAAGATCGGCGGGCACCACCTTGTTCATGCTCCGCTCGATGGCGCCCGGCGCGATGGTGAAGAAACCGACGAGTGCCACGACGATCAGGACCAGGGAACCGAGCAGGACACGACGGGGCCACTTGCGCTTCGGGGACGACATGCCGCGAATCCTAAGGTGCGCGAACCAGTTTTGATCGAGTGTTGTGGGAACCCGAACGGATGCCGAGATCGGCCACGGTGGTTCCCGCCACTGTGACCTCCATCTGAGTTGGAACTTCACGGTCGGCGCACCGAAGTTCGGCACTCGGATTGCGCCAGGGCCCAGTCAATACCCCTTCGGGTGCGGTGTACATCACCGCGGCCGGAGTGTTTCTCGTGGTCGTGGAGCGCGCGGGTGTCATGGGGGACCCGCGGGCTTCCCTAGACTGTTCGTGACGTCGGACCAGACATGACGAGAACCGTGGGAGCAGATTCGTGAGTATTCAGCCCGTTCGCCTGTTCGGCGATCCCGTTCTGCGAACCCGCGCGGACGAGGTGGTCGACTTCGACCGGGAACTGCACAAGCTCGTCGCGGACCTCGAGGACACCATGGACGATGAGGGCGGGGCAGGTATCGCGGCACCTCAGATCGGCGTGAGCCTGCGGGTGTTCGCCTACAACTGCGGGGGCGCCGCGGGACACCTGATCAACCCGACCGTTCGCGTGATCGGTGACGAGGTCCAGACCGGGGTCGAGGGATGCCTGTCGATTCCGGGCGTGCGCGCCGAGTGCACCAGGGCGATGAACGCCGTCGCCACGGGCTTCTCGAAGTACGGCGAGCCGATCACGATCGACGGCACCGGGATCCTGGCCAGGTGTTTCCAGCATGAAACCGATCATCTCGACGGGGTCCTGTTCCTGGACCGGCTGGACCAGGAGGCCAGGAAGGACGCCATGCGCACCATCCGTCAGTCGCAGTGGTTCGGTACCCCGGAGCCGGCGCAGGCCGGTCCGTTCGGCAGGACGGTGCGCTGACATGCGGATCGTCTTTGCCGGTACCCCCGAGCCCGCCGTGCCGTCATTGGCACGGCTGCTGAAGTCCTCCCGGCACGAGGTGGTCGCGGTCGTGACCAGGCCGGACGCCGTCGCCGGTCGGGGCAGGAAGGTCGCCCGATCGCCGATCGGGCAGCTCGCAGACGAGCACGGCATCGAGGTGCTCACGCCGGCGCGAGCCTCCGACTCGCAGTTCCTGGATCGGCTGCGCGCACTCGAGCCGGACTGCTGCCCGGTGGTCGCCTACGGCGCGCTGCTGCCGCGACCGGTGCTCGACGTGCCGCGGCACGGTTGGGTGAACCTGCACTTCTCCCTGCTGCCCGCGTGGCGCGGAGCCGCGCCCGTGCAGGCGGCGATCGCCGCGGGCGACGACATGACCGGCGCGAGCGCCTTCCTGTTGGAAGAGGGTCTCGACACCGGGCCGGTGTTCGGGGTGATGACCGAGCGAATCCGCGACACCGACACCGCGGGCGAGTTGCTCGGCCGCCTCGCGGAGGGTGGCGCGGTGCTGCTCGAGTCCGTGCTCGACGGCATCGAGGACGGCGCGACGACGCCGGTGCCCCAGCCGACCGAGGGCGTGTCGCACGCGCCGAAGGTGACCGTCGAATCGGCCCGGATCCGGTGGGATCAGCCTGCGCAGGCGGTCGATCGGCTGGTCCGGTCGGTAACCCCAGCGCCCGGTGCGTGGACGCAGGTGGGGGAGCTGCGGCTCAAGGTCGGTCCGGTGCAGGTCACCGACGAGACCCTGGAGCCGGGACAATTCCTGGTCCGCAAGGACGGCTGCTATGTCGGAACCGCGACGACCGCGGTCCGGCTGAGTCAGGTTCAGCCACAAGGTAAGAAGGCCATGGCGGCCGCCGATTGGGCGCGGGGAGCGCGCCTCGAACCCGAGGTGCGTGCACTGTGACCGAATCCCGTAGGCCCGCACGAGGAAAGCGCGATCAGTCGCGCGGCGGCGACAAGCAGGGCGCGAAGGGCGGCCCGAACACCCGGCCGCGCCAGGCCGGCAGGCCCGACCCGTCCGCGAGCGGGGTCGATCGGCCCCGGGTCGCGGCCCGCGACGTGCTGCGCGCGGTGCGCGAGCGCGACGCCTACGCAAACCTGGTGCTGCCCGGTCTGCTTCGCGACCGGAAGATGGACGGCCGGGACGCGGCCCTGGCGACCGAGCTCGCCTACGGGGCCTGCCGCGCGCAGGGCCTGCTCGACGCCGTCATCGCCAGCGGCGCGGGACGGCCGATCGACGAGATCGACGGACCTCTGCTCGATGTGTTGCGCCTTGGCACCTACCAGCTGCTGCGCACCCGGGTCGCCCCGCACGCGGCGGTGGCCACCTCGGTGGACCTGGTCCGCAGCGAATTCGGTGGCGGCAAGGCAGGTTTCGTGAACGCGGTGCTGCGCCGGGTGGCCGAGAAGAGCGAGGAGCAGTGGGTGTCCGAGCTGGCGCCCGATGCGAGCTCGGACCCGGTGGGACACCTGGCCTTCGAGTACGCGCATCCGGTCTGGATCGCGCAGGCGTTCGCCGATGCGCTCGGCCCTGACGCGGGCGAGATCGAGCGGGTGCTGGCGGCGGACGACGCCCGGCCGTCGGTGCATCTGGTGGCGCGACCGGGGGAGATCTCGGCGGAGGAGCTCGCCCTGGTGACCGGGGGCGAGATCGGCCCCTACTCGCCGTACGCGGTGCACCTCGACGGCGGCGACCCCGGCCAGCTCGACGCGGTCCGCGAGGGCCTCGCGGGTGTGCAGGACGAGGGCAGCCAGCTCGTGGCCAGGGCGCTGGCGCTGGCGCCGCTGCTCGGTGCCGACGGTGGACGCTGGCTCGATCTGTGCGCTGGACCGGGCGGCAAGGCGGCGCTGCTCGGCGCCCTCGCCGATATCGAGGGCGCGCGGCTGGATGCCGTCGAGCCGGCCGAGCACCGGGCGGACCTGGTCCGCAAGACGACCAAGGGCCTGCCGGTGGACGTACACGTCGCGGACGGTCGGGAACCCGGCCTCGCACCCGGATTCGACCGGGTGCTGGTGGACGCGCCGTGCACCGGCCTCGGCGCGCTGCGGCGTCGCCCCGAGGCGCGCTGGCGCCGTCAGCCCACCGATGTGGCTGCGCTGGTCAAGCTGCAGCGCGAGCTCCTGGCGTCGGCGATCTCGCTGGTCCGGCCCGGTGGGGTCGTCCTGTACTCGACGTGTTCCCCGCACCTGTCGGAGACCGTCGGCGTGGTCGCCGACGCGGTCCGTAGGCACGGCGTCGTGGCGCTGGACACCAGGGAACTGGTGCCGGGCGTGCCCGAGCTGGGTGACGGTCCCGGTGTGCAGCTGTGGCCGCACCGGCACGGCACCGACGCGATGTTCATGGCGGCGCTGCGCAAGCCGGAGTAACCGGACCGGTCAGCAGCAGTTCGGGTCGAGCACGAGGCGCAGCGCCTCGAGCGAGTCGGCGCGGGCGCGGTAGTAGACGTTCATGCCGCGCCTCGTCGACTCGACCATGCCCGCCTTCTTCAGCTGGGCGAGGTGGTGGCTGGCCGTGGACTCGGTCAGCTCGATCGCCGCGGCGAGGTCGCAGGTGCAGGCCTCGCCGTCGGGGTTGGTGAGCAGGATCGACATCAGCTTGATCCGGGTCGGGTCGGCGAGCGCCTTGAGTCGCAGCGCCACGTGCAGCGCGGCCTCGTCCGTCATCGGGCCCGCCGCCACCGGGGCGCAGCAGATCGGTGCGGACACATCCAGCAATGGCAGGGCCTTGGGCATGCCGTCCATCATGCCAGTCTGTTGACATATGTCAAAAAGGTGCCATAGTTGGCGGTATCTAATTCGATATATGTCTCACTGGAGGTTCTCATGTCCCGAGTACAGCTCGCCCTCAACGTCGACGACCTGACCGAATCGGTCGCGTTCTACTCGAAGTTGTTCAACACCGAACCGGCCAAGCTGCGCGAGGGCTACGCGAACTTCGCCATCGCCGAGCCGCCGCTGAAGCTGGTGCTGCTGCAGAACCCAGGCAAGGGCGGCAGCATCAATCACCTTGGCGTGGAGGTGGAATCGAGCGAGGTGGTGCACGAGGAGATCGCCCGGCTGACCGGCGAGGGCTTGTTCACCGACGAGGAGATCGGCACCACCTGTTGCTTCGCGACCCAGGACAAGGTGTGGGTCACCGGCCCCGCGGGCGAGAAGTGGGAGGTGTACACGGTGCTCGCCGACAGCGAGACCTTCGGCACCGGACCGTCCTCGCTCGAGTTGGCCGCGAGCGCGGCACCCGCTGGCGGAGTGTGCTGCGCCTCGACGTCGGCGGAGGAAGCCGCGCCCGCGCAGGGCTCCTGCTGCTGAACCGGCCCGGCCGGGTCAGGACACCGGGGCCGGCGCTCCATCCGCGTGGATGGAACGCCGGCTCAGCAGCGCCGCGGCGAGGAAGCACAGCGCGCCGAGGAAGGTGCCCAGGTTCGCCCAGAACAGGCTGAGGAGGTCGCCGGTCGTGGGAAGCGCGTACGCGCCGACCGCCGACAGCCCGAAGAAGACCGAGCCGAGCATGTTGAGCCAGGTGCCGTGCCAGGTGCGGGCGTGGGTGTCCCACAGGGTGTGGCGATCCCTGGTGGCCACGACGGCGAGTCCGCTGGAAACCAGGAAGCAGATCGATCCGAAGGCATCTGGGCGCCAGCCGTCCGACAGGTGCGCATCGGCATCCATGACCGTGAGCAGGGCCTCCGTCGTGCTCACGTTGAAGCAGAGCGTGCCTGCGAACTGGATGGCGGCGGCCCACCAGTCCGCCCGGTCGGCGGGGTTCGTGCCGCGCCGAGGCGGCTGCCTGCCGCTGAGGACGAGCTGGATCAGGGCGGCGAGGGTGAAGAAGATGGCGCCGACGAAGAACGTGAGGTTGGTGGCCACCACGCCGACCGCCTCGGCGTACTGCGGTACCGCCCCGACGGCGAAGAAGATCGATCCGATGGCGAATCCCCACGCCTCGCGCCGGAGGCGGATGATGCGGTCGCGCGTCACCGTTCGAGCGTAACTGCCCATACGTCCAAGCCCGGGGATGCTGGCGGGTGCAATCTGAACTCATGCACACCTGGGAAGACGTCGTCGACATCGCGGAGCGCCTGCCGGAGGTCGAGGTGTCCACCTCGTACAACACCCCCGCGCTCAAGGTCGGCGGCAAGGGGTTCGCGCGGCTGCGCAGCGAGGCCGAGGGCGGGCTGATGCTGCTGTGCGCACTGGAGGAGAAGGAGGCGCTGCTGGCCTCCGGCGACCCCGCGTTCTTCACGACGCCGCATTACGACGGCTACGGCGCGATCCTGGTCGACCTAGAACGGGTGGATCGGCAACAGCTGATCGAACTCGTGGCCGAGGCCTGGCGGATCAGGGCGCCCGCGAGGTTGCGCAAGCGCCACGTCGAAGAGGCTTCGCGCACCAACTAAGCTGGCGACTTGTGGCTCACCCGATGATCGCTCCGTCCATTCTTTCCGCAGACTTCGCCCGGCTCGCCGAGGAGGCCGCCGCCGTGGCCGGTTCCGACTGGCTGCACGTCGATGTCATGGATGCGCACTTCGTGCCGAACCTGACGCTCGGGCTCCCGGTCGTGCAGAGCCTGCTCAAGGCGACCGACATCCCGCTCGACTGCCACCTGATGATCGACAACCCCGGCCGCTGGGCGCCGCCGTACGCGGAGGCGGGCGCACACAACGTCACCTTCCACGCCGAGGCCACCGACGATCCGATCGCGGTCGCGCGCGACATCAGGGCGGCGGGCGCGAAGGCGGGCCTCAGCGTCAAGCCCGGCACCCCGATCGAGCCCTACCTGGAGATCCTCAAGGAGTTCGACACCCTGCTCGTGATGAGCGTCGAGCCCGGCTTCGGCGGGCAGTCCTTCATGGCCGAGGTGCTGAGCAAGGCGCGCGCGGTGCGCAAGCTGGTCGATTCGGGTGAGCTGACCCTGCTGGTCGAGATCGACGGCGGGATCAACACCGACACCGTCGAGGCGGCCGCGGAGGCGGGCGTCGACTGCTTCGTCGCCGGCTCGGCCGTCTACGGGGCCTCGGACCCGGCGGAGGCCGTTCGCGCGCTGCGCGCGCAGGCCGCGTCGGCCTCGCCGCACCTGACCCTGGCCCACTAACGTGCCCGGTCCCCGTCGCGCCCCCGGGTCGGAGCCGACCGAGTCCGAGTCGGCGGCATTGCGGCTCGCCGTCGATGCCGCCGAGCGGGTGCGCGGGACCACCAGCCCCAATCCGCCGGTCGGCGCCGTGATCCTCGACGAGAGCGGCGCGGTCGTCGGCGTCGGGGCGACCAGCCCGGTCGGCGGACCGCACGCCGAGGTGATGGCGCTGCGCGCCGCGGGCAGCCGGGCCAGGGGCGGCACCGCGGTGGTCACCCTCGAGCCCTGCAACCACCAGGGCCGGACCGGCCCCTGCGCGCTCGCCCTGATCGAGGCCGGGGTGTCCCGGGTGCTCTTCGCGGTGGACGATCCCCATCCGCAGGCCGCGGGCGGCGCGCAGACCCTGCGTTCGGCGGGGATCGACGTGCTGCCCGGTTTCGGTGCCCACGACGTCGAACTCGGGCCGCTGCGCGCCTGGCTGCACCGCCAGCGCACCGGACGATCCCATGTCACCTGGAAGTTCGCCGCGAGCCTCGACGGACGCAGCGCGGCGGCCGACGGCACCAGCCAGTGGATCACCGGCCCCGAGGCGAGGGCGCGGGTACACCGGGAGCGCGCCAAGCTTGACGCCATCGTGGTCGGCACCGGCACCGTCCTCGCCGACGACCCGTGGCTGACCGCCCGCAATCCGGACGGCAGCCTCGCCGATCACCAGCCGGTGCGAGTGGTGGTGGGGGAGCGCGAGATCCCGGCCTCGGCCCGGGTGCTCGACGACGCGGCGCCGACCCTGGTGCTGCGGACCCGTGACCCCCGCGAGGTGGTCGAGGCGCTGGCCGATCTGCCCGATGTCCTGCTCGAGGGCGGACCCCGTCTGGCCGGCGCGTTCCTCGAGGCGGGATTGGTGGACCGGATCCTGGCGTTCCTCTCACCGGTACTGCTCGGCGCGGGGGCGGCCGCCGTAGAGGATGCTGGGGTCACGAACATCGCGCAGGCGCTCCGGTTCCACCGGGAGTCCGTCGAGACGCTCGGGCCGGATCTGCTGCTGAGCCTGACGCCCGGCGACCGCGGCGTGCGAGCCGAGGACGAGAATGAACAGAACAGAACCAACAACTGAGGAGCGGACTGAAGTGTTCACCGGGATCGTCGAAGAACTGGGTGAGATCGTCGCCAAGGAGGACCTGGCCGATGCCGCCCGCTTCACCGTGCGTGGCGCGCTGGTGACCTCCGATGCCGGGCACGGCGACTCGATCGCGGTCAACGGCGTCTGCCTGACCGTGGTGGAGGTGCTCGGCGGCGACTCCTTCACCGCCGATGTGATGGCGGAGACGCTGAACCGCTCCAGCCTCGGCGCGCTGGACGTCGGCAGTCGGGTGAACCTGGAGCGGGCCGCGGCGCTGAACAGCCGCCTCGGTGGCCACCTGGTGCAGGGACACGTCGACGCCACCGGATCCGTCATCAGCCGGTCGCCGTCGGAGAACTGGGAGGTCGTCCGGATCTCGCTGCCCGACACGATCGCCCGCTACGTGGTGGAGAAGGGCTCGATCACCGTCGACGGCGTCTCGCTGACCGTGTCTGCCCTCGGTCGCGACGGGGACGGCGGCGAGTTCTTCGAGATCTCGCTGATCCCCACCACCCTCGAGATGACCACCCTCGGCGGTGCCGCCCCCGGTACCCCGGTGAACCTGGAGGTGGACGTGATCGCGAAGTACGTCGAGCGTCTGCAGACCGCCGGCCGGTAGCCGAATTTCGGGCCCGAGGAGTCGGGGTCGTACTGTTGAGGTGCACTTACGGGTGCACGGAGAGCTATTCATGACTTTGATGGAGCGCACCACGTGACCAGGTTCGACAGTATCGAGCGCGCAGTCGCCGATATCGCCGCAGGCAAGGCCGTCGTCGTCGTCGATGACGAGGACCGCGAGAACGAGGGCGACCTCATCTTCGCCGCCGAGAAGGCGACCCCGGAGCTGGTGGCCTTCATGGTCCGCTACACCTCCGGTTACCTCTGCGTCCCGCTCGACGGTGACGACTGCGACCGACTCGGCCTGCCGCCGATGTTCTCCAGCAACCAGGACAAGCACGGCACCGCGTACACGGTGACGGTCGACGCCAAGGAAGGCATCGGCACCGGCATCTCGGCCTCCGACCGCGCCGCCACGATGCGCCTGCTCGCCGACCCGAACTCGGGCGCGAGCGATTTCACCCGCCCCGGCCACGTGGTGCCGCTGCGCGCCAAGGAGGGCGGCGTGCTGCGCAGGCCAGGCCACACCGAGGCGGCCGTCGACCTGGCCCGGATGGCTGACCTGCGTCCCGCGGGCGTCATCTGCGAGATCGTCAGCCAGAAGGACGAGGGCCACATGGCCCAGACCGACGAGCTCCGGGTCTTCGCCGACGATCACAACCTGGCCATGATCTCGATCGCGGATCTCATCGCCTGGCGTCGCAAGCACGAGAAGCACGTGGTGCGGATCGCCGAGGCGCGGATCCCGACCAACCACGGCGAGTTCAAGGCCGTCGGCTACCAGAGCATCTACGACGAGGTCGAGCACGTGGCCCTCGTGCGCGGCGACCTGGCCGGTCCGGACGGCGACGGCAGCGACGTGCTGGTCCGCGTGCACTCGGAGTGCCTGACCGGAGACGTGTTCGGTTCGCTGCGGTGCGACTGCGGCCCGCAGCTCGACGCGGCGCTCGACATGGTCGCCCAGGAGGGCCGAGGCGTCGTCCTGTACATGCGCGGTCACGAGGGCCGGGGCATCGGCCTGATGCACAAGCTGCAGGCGTACCAGCTGCAGGACGCGGGATCCGACACCGTCGACGCGAACCTGGAACTCGGGCTGCCCGCGGATGCCCGCGACTACGGCATCGGCGCGCAGATCCTCGTCGATCTCGGCATCTCGTCCATGCGGCTGCTGACGAACAACCCGGCCAAGCGGGTCGGGCTGGACGGCTACGGCCTGCAGATCACCGAGCGGGTGCCGATGCCGTTGCGCGCCAACGCCGAGAACCTCACCTACCTGCGCACCAAGCGGGACCGGATGGGTCACGACCTGATCGGTCTCGACGACTTCGAGAGCGGGGGCGCGGTATGAGCGGCGAGGGGCTGCCACAGCTCCAGCTCGACGAGGCGAAGGACCTCAAGCTCGCGATCGTGGCCGGGCAGTGGCACGCCGAGATCTCCGAGGCCCTCGTCGCGGGCGCGCAGCGGGTGGCCGAGCAGGCCCAGCTCGAGGACGTCACGCTCGTCCGCGTCGCCGGCGCCATCGAGCTGCCGGTGGTGGCGCAGGCGCTGGCCCGCACCCACGACGCGGTGGTCGCGCTCGGTGTCGTGATCCGTGGCGGCACCCCGCATTTCGAGTACGTCTGCGACGCCGTCACCGCCGGCCTCACCCGGGTCTCCCTCGACGAGAGCACCCCGGTCGGCAACGGGGTGCTCACCACCGACACCGAACAGCAGGCCAGGGACCGCTCCGGACTCCCCGGCTCCGTCGAGGACAAGGGCGGTCAGGCCTGTGCCGCCGCGCTCGACACCGCGGTGACGCTCCGTCACCTGCGTCAGCCCTGGACCGAGCAGTCGTTCCGATGAGCGCGTGGGAGATGGACGTACGGTCCAAGCGGTCCGCCCGCTACGCGATGGCGGTCGCGGCTGTGTTCGTGCTGGTGTTCGTCGTGCTCGCGGTGCTGCTGCGCAGCTCGGCGACAGGCGTGTACTTCCGGCTGATCGATCAGCTCGCGATGGTCGGCATCGGCGGGATCCTCGCCGGCGGCGCGCTGCTGCTGACCCGCCCGCGGCTACGCGCCAACGCCAGTGGAGTCTCGGTGCGCAACGCGTTCACCGAGCGGTTCGTAGAGTGGGATCTGGTGCGCGGCCTGACCTTCCCGGACGGGGCGGCCTGGGCGCGGATCGAGCTGCCCGACGACGAGTACATCCCGGCCATGGCGATCCAGGCGAACGACCGTGAGTACGCCGTGAACGCGGTCAGGAAGTTCCGCGAACTCGAATCGAAATACGCGCAGGCGGACGCCGAATAGATCTGCCAGGCGCCCCGCTCGACCACCACGGCCCGACGTGCCAAGAGCGCGTCGGGCCGTTCTCGTATCCGAAAAGGTGTGTCCCATCCCACGTCCGGATCGGCCCGAGTTCACGCGGCTGTGACCTTTTGGTGCGTACCAGCCCACTAGTGTGGATCGAGTCAAGTACGTCGAATTCGAGACCGCTCGGATCGGGTGCCCGACTCAATTGCATTGGAGGTCCAGTGGAAATCCTCCTCGTCCTCGCATGCGGCCCGATCATCATGGCCGCCATCTACGTCGCGATCAGCGCGGTCTACTTCGTCGAGCTCCGTCGGCTCGACCGCGCCCGCGCCGCCGTGACCGCCGCGTCCCAGCCGTCCGGTTGTCAGCCGTCCCAGCGGCTGGCCGACCTCCGTCGGGCCGACGGTCGCCGCGCCCCCGCGGGGCGTGGCAACCATCCGCACGCACCGAGTCGGCGGAAATTGGTCTCCACCTCCGCGTAAGTTGCTGCGCCCCTGGCACTTCGGCTACCCGACGACGTCGCCGGTCACCGCGCCCTCCCGGCGCGGGTCCGCGCCGCCGATCCAGCCCTCGTCGTGACGCCCCAGCACGCTCAGCCCACTCGATTGCGGTTCCGTCGAAACCTGGTGGCCCATCTCGGTCAACGCCCGCACCAGTGGGTCCGTGGCGCCATTGTCGGCGGCCTCGATGTTGGGGTGCTCGCCGCCGACGTTCGTTTTCGGTGTGTTCGCCGCGCCGAAATCGACCATGGACACGGCCTGTTGCGGGTCGAGTTCCCAGTCGAGCATGCCGACCAGCGTCTTGACCACGAACTGGATGATCACGGAGCCGCCGGGGGACCCCACGGCCAGCAGCACCTCGCCGCGGTGCCCGTTGCCCCGCTCGAACACCAGGGTCGGGGCCATCGAACTGCGCGGCCGCTTTCCCGGCTCCACCCGGTTGGCGAGCGGCGAACCGTCCGGCGCGGTCGGCTGCGCGGAGAAGTCGGTCAGCTGATTGTTGAGCAGGAAGCCGTCGACCATGTGGAAGGAGCCGAACGCCGACTCGATGGTGGTGGTCATCGCCGCGACGTTGCCGTACCGGTCGGCCACGGTGATCTGACTGGTGCCGTGGTCGTTGCCCGGCTGCGTACCCATGGCGACCGGGCCGAAGTCGCCGGGCTGGGCGGTGCCCATGCTCCGGCGCGGGTCGATCAGCGCCGAGCGGCCCCGCAGGTAGTCCGGATCGATCAGGGTGTCGGGGGAGTTGCCAGGCAGCGGCACGAAGTCCGAGTCGGCGACGTACTTGTCCCGGTCCGCGTAGGCCAGTCGTTCCGCCTCGGCGATCAGGTGCACGCCCGTGGCGTCGGGTTCGCCGCCGTCCGCGTCGAGTGCGGTCGGCGGGTACGCCGACAGGTCGAAGTTGCTCAGGATCCCCAGCGTGGCGGCCACCGCGGTGCCGCCGGACGACGGGCTCGGCATCCCGCAGACCTCGCGCCCTCGGTAGTCCATACACAACGCGGTGCGCTTCTTGGCCTGATATCCGGCGAGGTCCGCGGTGGTCATCGCGCCGGGTGTGCGACCTCCGCTCGGGTCGTCGGTCGCCGCCACGATCGCCTCGGCGATGGGCCCCACGTAGAACGCGTCGGCCCCCTCCGCGGCGATCGCCCCCAACGTCTTCGCCATCGCCGGATTCGTCAACACGGTGCCCTCCGGCTTCGGTGACCCGTCCGGATTGAGGAAGTACGTCCGCGCATCTTCGTCGACGGCCAGGTCCCTGGCCGAGCCCGCGATCGAGCTCGCCATCCGGGGACTGATCTCGACCCCGTTGTCCGCGAGTGCGATCGCGGGCTCGAACAGGGTGTCCCATGGCTGCTTTCCGTGTTCGCGATGGCTCATCTCCAGCATGCGCAGCACCCCGGGAACGCCGATCGAGCGGCCGCTCGCCCGCGCCGAGGGTGTCGGCTCGGTCCGGTTGGCGTCGTCGATGAAACGCAGGTAGTTCTCGGTGGCGGCCATCGGCGCGGTCTCACGTCCGTCGTAGGCGTCGACGGTCCCGGTCGCCGCGTCGTGGTACAGCAGGAAGGCCCCGCCGCCGATGCCCGACGATTGCGGCTCGACCAGACCGAGCACGGCCTGCGCCGCGATCAGCGCGTCCGCCGCGGTGCCGCCGTCGTCGAGTACCCGGCAAGCGGCCTCGGTGGCGACGGGGTTCGCGGTGGACACCGCGAACGTGGCCGTCGTGACGGGGGTCATCCCGGCGCGGTATCCGGTGGCGATCTCGGGATGAGTGGACAGGTTCGCACTGGTGGGCGGCTGGGTCAGGGGTGCGGCGGCGATGGGCGTGCCGTTCGCCGCGATGGTGCACGGTCCTGCCGCACCGTCGTCGGTGGCGGAGCATCCCACCGCCAGCGTCAGGGTCAGGACCGTCGCGGTCGCCGCCGCGAGACGCATCGCGTCGCCTGTGCTCACACCGATCACCCCAGAACGAGTGGCCTACGTGCCCCGGCTTCCGACGCTAGCAGGCGAAGGGGTCCCTCGGTGCGGCTGTCCGGGGTGGTCGGTGGGGACGACTAGCCTGGTGTTGTGCCCGATCCAGCCACCTATCGCCCCGCCCCGGGAACCATTCCGGTGGCGCCCGGCGTCTACAAGTTTCGCGATCCCCACGGCCGGGTCATCTACGTCGGTAAGGCGAAGAGCCTGCGGAGCCGGTTGAGCTCCTATTTCGCGGACGTCGCGTCCCTGCACCCGCGCACCCGACAGATGGTCACCACCGCGGGCAGCGTGGAGTGGACCGTGGTCGGCACCGAGGTCGAGGCGCTGCAGCTCGAGTACAACTGGATCAAGGAGTTCGACCCACGCTTCAACGTCCGCTACCGCGACGACAAGACCTATCCGGTCCTGGCGGTGACCCTGAACGAGGAGTACCCGCGGCTGTTCGTGTACCGCGGTCCGCGCCGAAAGGGAGTGCGGTACTTCGGTCCGTACGCGCACGCCTGGGCGATCCGCGAGACGCTCGACCTGCTGCTCCGGGTGTTCCCGGCCCGCACCTGCTCGGCCGGTGTGTTCAAGCGGCACAACCAGATCGGCAGGCCCTGCCTGCTCGGCTACATCGACAAGTGCTCGGCCCCGTGCATCGGCCGGGTCAGCGCCGACGAGCACCGGCGCATCGCCCTGGACTTCTGCGACTTCCTTTCCGGGCGCACCGACAAACTGGTGCGCGAGCTCGAGGCGAAGATGCTGCGCGCCTCCGACGACCTGGACTTCGAGAGCGCGGCGCGGCTGCGCGACGATCTCGGGGCGCTGCGCAAGGCGCTGGAGAAGCAGGCGGTGGTGCTCGGCGACGGGACGGACGCCGACGTGGTGGCCTTCGCGGCCGACGAGCTCGAGGCCGCGGTCCAGGTGTTCCACGTCCGGGGCGGCCGGGTGCGCGGTCAGCGCGGCTGGGTGGTCGAGCGCTCCGGGGAGAGTGGATCCGAAGACCTGGTCGAACAGTTCCTGACCCAGTTCTACGGCGAACAGGCCGCGATGACCGATCAGCCCGGGCTGACCGCGGACAAGACGACGGTGGTGCCGCGCGAGGTGCTGGTGCCGGAGTTGCCGCCGAACGCCGAGGAACTCCAGGTCTGGCTCAGCGGCCTGCGGGGGTCGGCGGTGACCCTGCGGGTGCCGCAGCGCGGCGACAAGAAGGCCCTCGCCGAAACGGTGCAGCGCAACGCCAAGGAGTCGCTCGCGCAGCACAAGCTCCGCAGGGCGGGCGATCTCACCTCGAGATCGGCGGCGCTGCAAGGGATTCAGGAAGCGCTCGACCTCGACCAGGCGCCGCTGCGGATCGAGTGCGTGGACATCAGTCACGTCCAGGGCACCGACGTGGTCGCCTCGTTGGTGGTCTTCGAGGACGGCCTGCCCCGCAAGTCCGACTACCGGCACTACTCGATCAAAGAGGCTGCGGGGGACGGGCGTTCGGACGACGTGGCCAGCATCGCCGAGGTCACGCGTCGACGTTTCCTGCGGCACGCGGCGGACGTGGCAGGTACGGACGCCGCCGGCCATGCGGACGCGGGCGACGGGGGAGACCAGGCGCCCGAAGCGGCACTCGACCCGCAGACCGGTAGGCCGCGGCGGTTCGCCTATCCGCCGAACCTGTACGTCGTCGACGGTGGCGCGCCACAGGTCGCGGCGGCGGCGGCCGTCCTGGATGAGTTGGGGATCACCGATGTCGCCGTCGTCGGCCTCGCGAAGCGGCTCGAGGAGGTCTGGGTGCCGGGCGACGAGGACCCGGTGATCCTGCCGCGCACCAGTGAATCGCTGTACCTGCTGCAGCGGGTGCGCGACGAGGCACACCGATTCGCGATCACCTTCCATCGGAGCAAGCGTTCGCGTCGGATGACGGCCTCGGCGCTCGACTCCGTCCGCGGGCTCGGCGAGGCCAGGCGCACCGCGCTGGTCACCCATTTCGGGTCGGTGGCCAAGCTCAAGCAGGCGACCGTGGAGGAGATCATCGAGGTGCCCGGGATCGGGGTCACCACCGCGAAGGCGGTGCTGGTCGCGCTCGGGGCCGAACCCGATCCGGCACAAGCCGCGACATCAATGGGCGCGGATGACCCGGTGGTGGACGCCGCGGTGGGGGATGATGGTCCCAGCGTGACCGCCACGACGGCGGGTGAGGGTGAGTTCGGGGGCTCCGACCAGCACGGAAACGGACTGAGGAGGGCGGGAGTCGAGTGAGTGACGTGACGGGGCAGGGGGAGTCGGACATGGAGGTGGCGTTGGTCACCGGCCTGTCCGGCGCCGGAATGAGTACCGCGGCGAACGTGCTCGAGGATCTCGGTTGGTACGTCGCGGACAACCTGCCGCCCGAACTGATCTCCCGGATGGTCGACCTCGGCCTCGAACCCGGATCGCGTATCCCCAAGCTCGCCGTCGTGATCGATGTCCGGAGTCGCCGGTTCACCGGCGACCTCGTCTCGGTCATCAAAGAGGTGGAATCGAAGGCGACGCGGACCCGGGTGCTGTTCCTGGAGGCGACCGATCAGGTGCTGGTCCGACGGTTCGAGCAGGTCCGGCGCAGCCACCCGCTGCAGCAGGACGGCGTCGACGGCACCCTGATCGAGGGGATCGAGGCCGAACGGGTGCAGCTCGCGCCGGTCAAGGCCGACGCGGACCTGGTGATCGACACCTCGTCGCTGTCGGTGCACGAGCTGCGGCAGAAGATCGAGTCCGCGTTCGGCGGCGAGACGACCGGGGCGATCGCGATCACCGTGCAGTCCTTCGGTTTCAAATACGGGCTGCCGATGGATGCTGATCTCGTGTGCGACGTGCGGTTCCTGCCGAATCCGCACTGGATTCCGGAACTGCGCGAACACACCGGGCGGGATGCGGCGGTGAGCGACTACGTCCTCTCTCAGGACGGCGCAAGGGACTACCTGGACACCTACCGGCATTTGTTGGAGTTGACGACCAACGGATACCGTCGGGAAGGCAAGCGTTACATGACAATTGCGGTGGGGTGCACCGGCGGGAAGCATCGGAGTGTGGCAATGACTGAGGCCCTTGCGGGCATGTTGGAGCAGGAGCAGGGTGTGACCGTCAAGGTCGTGCACCGGGACCTGGGGCGCGAATGACGTCCGACTCCTTCGCGGAGGTTCCCGCCGGCCCCACGATCGTTGCCCTCGGCGGCGGTCACGGTCTCTACGCCACCCTCGGTGCAGCGAGGCGAGTGAGCTCCGACGTCACCGCGGTCGTGACGGTCGCAGACGACGGCGGCTCCTCGGGTCGGCTGCGGTCCGAACTCGGCGTGATCCCGCCCGGCGACCTTCGGATGGCGCTGGCAGCTTTGGCGGCGGACACACCCGAGGTGCGGACCTGGACGGCGACGCTGCAGCACCGCTTCGGCGGCACCGGCGCGCTCGCGGGTCACTCGGTCGGCAACCTCATCCTGGCCGGGCTCAGCGAGGTGATGGGCGGCACCGTCGCCGCCCTCGACGAGATGGGCCGGGTGCTCGGCATCCACGGTCGCGTGCTGCCGATGTCGCCGATCGCGCTCGACATCGAGGCCGACGTGGTGGGTCTGGAGAGCGACCCGCGGGTCAGTCGGTGCATCCGCGGGCAGGTGGCCGTCGCCACCACTCCGGGGAAGGTGCGCCGTGTGCGGTTGCTGCCGCCGGATCCACCTGCCTGCCCCGAGTCGGTCGCCGCCATCGAGCGGGCCGACCTGGTGCTGCTCGGTCCCGGCTCCTGGTTCTCCAGTGTCATCCCGCACGTGCTGGTGCCCGAGCTGGTGCAGGCCCTGATGGAGACCAGGGCGCGCAAGACGCTGATCCTGAACCTGGTGGCCGAGCCGGGCGAGACGACGGGGTTCTCGGCGGAGCGCCATCTGCACGTACTGTCCCAGCATGCGCCCGAGCTGACGGTCGACGACATCATCGTCGACTCGGCGTCGGTGCCGGAGGGCAGCGAGCGCGACTATCTTCACCGGGCCGCCCAGCTCCTGGGGGCCGAACTGACCTACGCCGACGTTGCGGACAACGGCGGTGCGACACACCACGCGGGCAAGCTCGCCGCGGTCCTCGACCGCCTCGCGGTGCCGAAGGAACGCCAGACAACCCCCGGAAGGGAGACCACTTCGTGGCAATGACAGCGGAGGTCAAGGACGAGCTGAGCCGGCTTGCGGTGACCCAGGTCTCCGCCCGCAAGGCCGAGGTCTCGTCCCTGCTTCGGTTCGCGGGCGGGCTGCACATCGTCGGTGGGCGCGTGGTGGTCGAGGCGGAGGTGGACCTCGGCAACACCGCGCGCCGGCTCCGCCGCGAGATCTTCGACCTGTACGGCTACTCCTCCGACGTGCACGTGCTCGGCGCGGGCGGGCTGCGCAAGAGCTCCCGCTACATCGTGCGGGTGGCCAAGGAGGGCGAGGCCCTCGCCCGCCAGACGGGTCTGCTGGACCTGCGTGGCCGTCCGGTGCGTGGGCTGCCCGCCCAGGTCGTCGGCGGCAGCGTCGTCGATTCGGAGGCGGCGTGGCGGGGTGCGTTCCTCGCGCACGGCTCGCTGACCGAGCCCGGTCGTTCCTCGGCACTGGAGATCAGCTGCCCTGGCCCGGAGGCGGCGCTCGCACTGGTCGGCGCGGCTCGCAGGCTCGGTGTGGCGGCCAAGGCCAGGGAGGTCCGCGGCACGGATCGGGTCGTGGTGCGCGACGGCGAGGCGATCGGCGCGCTGCTCACCCGGATGGGCGCCCAGGACACGAGGCTGACCTGGGAGGAGCGCCGGATGCGCCGGGAGGTCCGGGCAACGGCGAACCGGCTGGCGAACTTCGACGATGCGAACCTGCGGCGGTCGGCGCGGGCCGCGGTCGCCGCGGCGGCGCGGGTCGAGAGGGCCCTGGAGATCCTCGGCGACGACGTGCCCGATCATCTCGCCGCCGCGGGCAGCCTGCGGGTGCAGCACCGGCAAGCCTCGCTGGAGGAGCTCGGCCAGCTGGCCGATCCGCCGATGACGAAGGACGCGGTCGCGGGCCGGATCCGTCGCCTGCTGTCGATGGCGGACCGCAAGGCGAAGGACACGGGGATCCCGGACACGGAGTCCGCGGTGACCGCCGACCTGCTGGACGAGGCGTAGCGCAGCGGAGCCGACCATCGGCACCGAGGCGTAGCGCGGCGGAGCCGGCCGTGTATTGAGCCTCACCTCGGGTGCAGTGGGTGATCCATCCCACTGGGCCACCTGTCTTTGCGTCCCGCGCGGAGCACTAGTGTGGGGCACACATCTGATCGATGAACACTGAGAATGGTCAAAGGAGCGAATTGTGACTGTCCGGGTAGGCGTGAACGGCTTCGGTCGTATCGGACGTAACTTCTTCAGGGCGGTCGATGCGCAGAAGGCGCTCGGCACCACCGACATCGAGATCGTGGCGGTCAACGACCTGACCGACAACGCGACCCTCGCCCACCTGCTCAAGTACGACTCGATCCTGGGCCGTCTGCCGTACGACGTCTCCCTCGACGGCGACGACACCATCGTCGTCGGCGACCAGCGGATCAAGGCGCTTGCGCACCGCGGCCCGCTGGACGAGCTGCCCTGGGGCGACCTGGGCGTCGACGTGGTCGTCGAGTCCACCGGCATCTTCACCGATGCGGCCAAGGCCAAGGGTCACCTCGAGGCCGGCGCCAAGAAGGTCATCATCTCCGCGCCCGCCAAGGGCGAGGACATCACCATCGTGATGGGCGTCAACGACGACAAGTACGACGGCAGCCAGAACATCATCTCCAACGCCTCGTGCACCACCAACTGCCTCGGCCCGATCGCCAAGGTCCTCGATGACGAGTTCGGCATCGTCAAGGGCCTGATGACGACGATCCACGCGTACACCCAGGACCAGAACCTGCAGGACGCCCCGCACAGCGACCTGCGTCGCGCCCGCGCGGCCGCCCTGAACATCGTTCCCACCGGCACCGGTGCGGCCAAGGCCATCGGCCTGGTCCTCCCGCAGCTGCTCGGCAAGCTCGACGGCTACGCGCTGCGGGTGCCGATCCCCACCGGCTCGGTCACCGACCTCACCGCGAACCTGCGCAAGTCGGCCACCGCCGACGAGATCAACGCCGCGATGAAGGCCGCCGCCGAGGGCCCCCTCAAGGGCATCCTCAAGTACACCGACGCGCCGATCGTGTCCTCGGACATCGTCACCGACCCGCACTCGTCGATCTTCGACTCGGGCCTGACCAAGGTGATCGACGACCAGGTCAAGATCGTCTCCTGGTACGACAACGAGTGGGGCTACTCCAACCGTCTGGCGGACCTCATCGGTCTCGTCGCGAAGTCCCTGTAGATCCACGTGGCTGTTCAGACACTGAAGGATCTGCTGGACGCCGGGGTCGCGGGCCGCACCGTGCTGGTGCGCTCGGACCTCAACGTCCCGCTGGACAACGGCACGATCACCGACCCGGGCCGCATCATCGCGTCCGCACCGACGATCCGCACGCTGGCCGAGGCAGGCGCCAAGGTCATCGTGATGGCGCACCTGGGCCGCCCCAAGGGCGAGCCCGACGCGGCGCTGTCGCTGGCACCGGTCGCGGCCCGGCTCGGCGAGGAGCTCGGACGCAACGTGCAGCTGGCAGGCGATGTCGTCGGACAGGATGCGCTGGCCCGTTCCGAGGGACTCACCGACGGCGACGTGCTCCTGCTGGAGAACATCCGCTTCGATCCCCGTGAAACCAGCAAGGACGACGCCGAGCGGGAATCCCTCGCCAAGGCGCTCGTGGAGCTGGTCGACGGCGACGGCGCGTTCGTCTCCGACGGATTCGGTGTGGTGCACCGCAAGCAGGCGTCGGTTTACGACGTGGCGAAGCTGCTGCCGCACTACGCGGGCGCCCTGGTCGCGACCGAGGTCGAGGTGCTGCAGAAGCTGACCGAGGACTCCGAGCGGCCTTACGCGGTGGTGCTCGGCGGCTCGAAGGTCTCCGACAAGCTGGCCGTGATCGAGGCGTTGGCCACCAAGGCCGACACCCTGGTCATCGGCGGCGGCATGTTCTACACCTTCCTCGCCGCGCAGGGGGTGTCCGTCGGTAACTCGCTGTGCGAGGAGTCGATGATCGACACCTGCAAGTCGCTGCTCGAGCGGTACGCCGACGTCATCCACATCCCGCAGGACGTGGTGATCGCCGACTCGTTCTCCGCCGACGCGGAGTCGAAGACGGTGTCGGTGCTCGAGATCCCGGACGGCTGGATGGGCCTGGACATCGGACCGGAGTCGGTGGAGCGCTTCGCGGCGATCCTGTCCGGCGCCAAGACGGTGTTCTGGAACGGGCCGATGGGCGTGTTCGAGTTCGAGAAGTTCTCGGCCGGCACCAAGGGTGTCGCCGAGGCGATCATCGGGGCCACCGGCAAGGGCGCGTTCAGCGTCGTCGGCGGCGGCGATTCCGCGGCCGCGGTGCGGCTGCTCGGCCTGCCCGAGGACGGCTTCTCGCACATCTCGACCGGCGGCGGCGCCTCCCTGGAGTACCTCGAGGGCAAGGCCCTTCCCGGCATCGAAGCGCTGGAGGGCTGAGCGATGGCACGTAAGCCGCTCATCGCGGGCAACTGGAAGATGAACCTCAACCACTTCGAGGCCATCGCCCTGGTGCAGAAGATCGCGTTCTCGCTGCCCGCGAAGTACTTCGACAAGGTCGACGTGACGGTGATCCCGCCGTTCACGGACATCCGCAGCGTGCAGACGCTGGTCGAGGGCGACAAGCTCCTGCTCACCTACGGTGCGCAGGATGTCTCCGCTCACGATTCCGGCGCCTACACCGGCGAGATCAGCGGTGCCATGCTGGCCAAGCTGGGCTGCACCTTCGCGGTGGTGGGCCACTCGGAGCGTCGCACCCTGCACGGGGAGTCGAACGAGACGGTGCTCGCCAAGACCAAGGCGGCGCTGAAGAACGGCCTGACCCCCATCGTGTGCATCGGTGAGGGTCTGGAGATCCGCGAGGCAGGCAATCAGGTGGAGTACAACCTGGAGCAGCTGCGTGGATCCCTCTCCGGCCTGTCCGCGGACGAGATCGCCAAGGTCGTCGTCGCATACGAGCCGGTGTGGGCCATCGGCACCGGCCGGGTGGCGACTCCGGCGGATGCGCAGGAGGTCTGCAAGGCGGTTCGCGGCGAGCTCGTGACGCTGGCGTCGGCGGAGGTCGCGGCGGGCGTTCGCGTCCTCTACGGCGGCTCGGTGAACGCGAAGAACGTCGGCGAGATCGTCGGCCAGTCGGACGTGGACGGTGCCCTCGTCGGCGGCGCCTCGCTCAAGGCTGACGAGTTCGCGACGCTCTCGGCGATCGCTGCGGGCGGTCCGCTGCCGTGATCTGACGGTCGCAGAACGAACGCCGGTGGGCGCGTGGTCTTCGGATCGCGCGCCCATCGGCGTTTTATGTGTCGAGAGGTAACATGTAGTTGTCGTCGACTAGAGGAGCGTCCGGTGAAGTTCGAGGAGATCCCCGCGGTCAAGAAGATCGGGGTCCAGGTGTTGAAGGCGCATCAGTGGGTCTACGAGCGCACGAACGGCCGGATCGGCCACCGGATCCTCGGGGTGCCGTGCCTGCTGCTGGACACCGTCGGCGCGAAGACCGGGCAGGCGCGGGTCAACAGCCTCACCTATGTGCAGGACGGTCGGGACTACGTGGTGGTGGCCTCCAACGGCGGCGCACCGCGATCGCCCGGCTGGTACTTCAACCTGCGGGCACGTCCGGACGCCTCGGTCCGGGTCGGCACCACCACCGTGCCGGTCACCGCCCGCCTGATCGGGCCGGAGGACGCGGACTACGCGCGGCTGTTCGCGGCGGCCGACGCGAACAACGGCGGCCGCTACAGCGGCTACCAGCGGCACACCGACCGCCCGATCCCGCTGGTCGTGCTCACCCCGCGGTAGCGGAACGCGGAACGCCGGTGGGCGCGTGGCTTCGGGCCGCGCGCCCACCGGCGTTTCGCGAGGGTCACATCAGCGGAGCAGCTTGGCCTTCAGCTTGCCGATGGTGGCCTGATCCAGGCCGAGGCCGTCGGTCAGGTACTTGTCGACGGTGCCGTAATCCGCCTTGACCTGGTCCAGGCCGGCCTGCAGGAAGCTCGACTCGACGGTGACCAGTGGGATGAAGTTGACGTATGCGTCACCGAATGCGCGCTTGAGGCCCTCGGTGTTCTTGGCGATCGAGTCCTTGGCGTACTCGTTGGTCAGCAGGTAGTCGTCCATGATCGTCTGGCTCGACACGCCCGCGATGCTGAGCAGCAGGGCCGAGGTCCAGCCGGTGCGGTCCTTGCCCGCGGTGCAGTGGAAGACCTGGCCGCCGTCGGTGTTCGCCATGTCGGTGAGGAGTTCGTTGAACTTCGACCGCTCGACCGAACCAGTGACGAAGGCGCGGTTCATGTCCTGCATCATCTTCCGGGCGTCCTCGGGGGACTTGATCTTCCCGAGCATCTCGTTGATGTTGCCGGAGAGGATCGGGATGCGCTTGTAGGTGACGCCTGCGGGCAGCACGTCCTGCTTCTGGGCGACCTCGTCGTCGGCGCGGAGGTCGTAGACGGTGGAGAGCTTCAGTCCGGTCAGCGTCGCCATGTCGGCGTCGTTCGGGACGATCGCGTTGGCGCGGTAGAACACGCCCTTGTTGACGTTCTTGCCGTGCGCTCCCGCGTACCCGGCTCCGGTGCCTGCGACATCGCGGAAGTTGTCGATGCTGGCGAGCCGCGGTGCGTCCGGCGCGGTCTGGCCGGCGCCGACGCTACCGAGGCCGGCGGACCCGGAGTTGAGCAGTTCGGCGAGCGCCGGGGGAAGGATCGGGTCGGCCTGCGCGAGCCCGGCGCCGCTGAAACCGGCGAGCAGCACTCCGCTCGTCACCAGCAGAGATCCCGCGATCCTGGAACCGTGTCGAGACATGAAGAACCTTCCGGTCGGATTTGTGGTCTGTCGGGAGGCGAAGGTAGTCACGTGGGCGCTCCGCTGTCTCGAATGACGGCCGTTCCTCCCGCTCAGCGGTCACAATTCGTGTTGGACGGCTCACAATCCGGTCCGATACGAGTCCATGGCGGGCCGAACGGTAGGCTTGGGCGACTTGTGGCCGTATCCGTCAGCGAAGGCGTGGAGAATACATGGAACTGTTCCTGGACATCCTGCTGGTGATCACCAGCCTGCTGCTGATCCTGCTGGTGCTGCTGCACCGTGGTAAGGGCGGCGGCCTGTCCAGCCTGTTCGGCGGCGGCGTGCAGTCCAGCCTGTCCGGTTCCACGGTCGTCGAGAAGAACCTCGACCGGCTCACCGTGTTCACGGCCATCATCTGGCTGATCGCGATCCTCGGCATCGGTCTCCAGATCAAGTACAGCTGACGACACCACCGCATCTGGGCGTCCTGATCCTGCCGGGACGGGGCTGAGCACCGATACTGGTTCCATGAACCCGTTGCCCGTGCACGAGGGTCCGCGTCCCCACCACCCGGCCGAGCCTCCGCGGGAGGCCACCGAACCGCTGCGCGAGGACATCCGGCTGCTCGGCGGGATTCTCGGCGAGATCATCCGCGAGCAGGCGGGCGACGAGGTCTTCGAGCTGGTCGAGCGCGCCCGGGTCGAGTCGTTCCGGGTGCGCCGATCGGAGATCGATCGCGCCGAACTGGCCGCCCTGTTCTCGAGCGTCGATGTCGGCGTCGCGATCCCGGTCATCCGCGCCTTCAGCCACTTCGCCCTCCTGGCGAACCTCGCGGAAGACCTGCACCGCGAGCGGCGCCGGGCGGTCCACGTCCGGGCGGGCGAGCCGCCGCAGGACAGCAGCCTCGCCGCGACATACCGGAAACTCGATGCGGCGCAACTCGATCCGGCGACCGTGTCCCATGAGCTCGAGGGCGCGTCGGTGGTGCCGGTGATCACCGCGCACCCGACAGAGACCCGCCGCCGGACGGTCTTCGAAACCCAGCACCGGATCACCGAGCTGATGCGATTCCGCGAGCGCACGGAGCTGGACCCGGGCGAACTGGCGGGAGTCGACCGCGACCTGCACCGGCAGATCCTCACCCTGTGGCAGACGGCCCTGATCCGGCTCTCGCGGTTGCGGATCCAGGACGAGATCGAAGTGGGTCTGCGGTACTACGACGCGGCCCTGTTCGAGGTGGTTCCGAAAATCAATGCCCAGCTGCGCGCGGAACTCCGGCGACGGTGGCCGGAGGCGAACCTACTGGCCGAGCCGATGCTCACCCTCGGATCCTGGATCGGCGGCGACCGCGACGGGAATCCCTTCGTGACGGCGGACGTGGTGCGCCGGGCGACCCGGCGGGCCGCGGCCACCGCGCTCGAACACCATCTCGGTGAGCTCGAGCTGCTCGAGCGGGAACTGTCCATGTCGGATCGGCTCGTCGACTCCTCGGCGGCGCTGCGGGCCCTCGCGGACGCGTCGGGCGACGACTCGCCGTTCCGGTCGGACGAGTCGTATCGGCGTGCGCTGCGCGGGATCCGGGGGCGGCTCACGGCGACCGCGGTCCGCATCCTCGGCGGGGCCGAGGTCGCGCTGTCGAGGTCGGCCCTTCATCAGCCGGGCCTGGAGCCGTTCGGCACGGCGGCGGAACTGCTCACCGAGCTCGACGTGATGGACGCCTCGCTGCGCGGGCACGGCGACGAACTGGTAGCCGAGGACCGGCTCGCGACGATGCGTGAGTCGGTGCAGGCGTTCGGATTCCACCTGTCCGGACTGGACATGCGGCAGAACTCGGAGGTGCACGAGCAGGTGATCGCGGAGCTGTTCGCATGGGCGGGTGTGCATCCGGACTACCCGTCGCTGTCCGAGCAGGAGCGGGTCGCGTTGTTGACGGCCGAGCTCGGGATGCGGCGGCCGCTGGTGGGTCCCGGGGCCCGGTTCGGCGAGTTGACCACCTCCGAACTGGCGATCCTGGCGGCGGGGGCGGAGGCCGTCAAGAGCATCGGGGCGGGGTCGATCCCGAACTACATCATCAGCATGTGCACCTCCGTCAGCGACATGCTGGAGGCGGCGGTGCTGCTCAAGGAGGTCGGCCTGCTCGATCCGGGGGCGAACGGGTCCGCGCCGTCGTGCCCGGTCGGGATCGTCCCGCTGTTCGAGACCATCGAGGACTTGCAGGGCGGGGCGGCGACGCTGACCGCGGTGCTGGATGTGCCGGTGTACCGCGCGTTGCTGACCGCCCGCGGCGGTCGGCAGGAGGTGATGTTGGGGTACTCGGACTCGAACAAGGACGGCGGGTACCTCGCGGCGAACTGGGCGCTGTACCGGGCCGAGCTCGACCTGGTGGACGCGACGCGGTCGGCGGGAATTCGGCTGCGGCTCTTCCACGGTCGTGGCGGCACCGTCGGGCGTGGTGGGGGACCGAGCTACGAGGCGATCCTCGCGCAGCCGCCGGGCGCGGTGGCGGGGTCGCTCCGCATCACCGAGCAGGGCGAGGTGATCGCCGCGAAGTACGCCGAACCCCGACTGGCGCACCGCAATCTGGAAACCCTGCTCGCGGCGACGCTCGAGTCCACGCTGCTGGATGTGGAGGGGCTCGGCACGGACGCGGAACCGGCGTACGCGGTGCTCGACGAGCTGGCCGCGGCGGCCCGGGTCGCGTACAGCGACCTGGTGCACGACACACCCGGGTTCGTGGAGTACTTCACCACCTCGACGCCGGTCGCCGAGATCGGCGCGCTGAACATCGGCAGTCGGCCGGCCTCGCGGAAGGCCACCAAGTCGATCGCGGACCTGCGGGCGATCCCGTGGGTGTTGTCCTGGAGCCAGTCCCGCGTGATGCTGCCGGGCTGGTACGGCACGGGGACGGCATTCGAGGAGTGGGTCGGCGGCGATCCGGCGCGCCTGGCGAGGCTCACGGAGTTGTACGGGCGGTGGCCGTTCTTCCGTACGGTGCTCTCGAACATGGCGATGGTCATGTCGAAGTCGGACATGGGCCTGGCGGCGCGCTACGCGGAGCTGGTGCCGGATGTGGCGTTGCGGGAGAGGGTGTTCGGCAAGATCACCGCCGAGCACGCGCGGACGATAGCGATGTACAAGGCGATCACCGGCAACGACGACCTGCTCGCCGACAACCCGGGACTGCGGAGGTCGGTGCACAACCGGTTCCCGTACCTCGAGCCGCTGAACCATCTGCAGGTGGAGCTGCTGCGTCGGTATCGTTCCGGCGACGACAGCGATCTGGTGCGGCGCGGAATCCAGCTGACGATGAACGGCCTGGCCACGGCGCTGCGCAACAGCGGGTAGCGGATCGACGTTCGGGCGAGGGAGGGGACGATCCGCCGATGGCGACCTTTGACGTGACGGTCGAGGACTACGATTCGCGCGATCTGCTCGCGATGCCCGCAGGTCCGGGGTGGACGCCTGACGTCGAGCGGTCGGCGCTGCTCGTCCACGACCTCCAGCCGTACTACGCGGATGTGCTTGCGAGCGGGGTTCGTTCGAGAGTGGTCGCCGAGACGTCCAGGTTGGTGAACTGGGCCGCAGACCGGGGAGTCCCCGTGATCGGGAGCGCCCCTCGCGCGGCCACCGAGCCGAGGCAGCGCGGCCTGCTCGGGGAACTGTGGGGGATGGGCCCGACGGAGTGCCAATCGGCCGAGACGGCGATCGACTCGCTCGCATCGGGAGTGACGTGGGTGCGCAAGCGCAGCTACAGCGCCTTCTTCGCGACCGATCTCGCCGAGGAGCTGCGCCGCACCGGCCGTGACCAGTTGGTCGTCGCGGGCGTCTTCGCGTCGGCGGGCATCCTCGCGACGACCTTTGATGCATTCGCGCGAGACGTGCAGTGCTTCGTCGCCGTCGAGGCGACCGCCGACCATACGAAGGACAGACACGCGACAGCGCTCGGCCTCATCGCGGAGCTCACCGGCCGGGTGGTTCCGGTTGGCGAGATCATCGACGCAATGCCGAGCGGCGCTCAGAGTGTCGAGCATCGAACCGACATAGTGTGACGCAATGGCTGAACCGGCGAACAGAACCGTCCTGCTGAAAGCAAGAGGCGGCTGGCAACGTCGCGACAGCGTCCAGGTGATCTGGGTTGCGTTGCTGCCGTTGATGCTTCTCGGTGTGTCGTTACTGGGCGCCTTCGTCGAGGACAATCGCGGAACGTGGGTCGGCGATGTGCTGGCGATGTGGAATCTCGTCGGCATATTCGGTCTGGTGGTGTTCATTCCGTTGGTCGTGGTCTCGCTGTTCGGGGCAGGGGTACTGCCATCGAAGTTCCACCTCGGTCGCTGGCTGTCTTCGCTCGGGAGCTCGGCGATGATGCTCATAGCCGGTGCGCTTGTCGTCGGCGCAATCGCCGATCTGACCACTCCACCCGAACATCGCGACCCGAACAGTTGGGCAGGACCGCTGTCGCTTCTCGGAACAGCGCTGTTTGTCGTCCCCTACCTTGTGATGGTTGCGGCAAACATGATTGTGATCGTGTGCCTCTGGAAGCGTCCTGCGCTGGTTCGGGCAGGCTAGAACGGTGTTTCTCGCCGTCGCCCTGTCGATCACGGACGGACCCGTATGAGATACACGCTCGACTTCGGCAATCCACTACCGCCGGGATGGGCCGAACTGACCGAGGACGACCGGCAAAGGCATTGGACCGCCTTCACCGACAGGGTCGTCGGTTTCCGCCCGGGCGTGTCGCCCGAGTCGTGGCCGGCGGTCGCCGAGCCGACGCCTTCGGTGACCTTCGATCTCACCAATGCCGGTGGTACCCCGGCATCGTGGTCCGCCCGATTCGACGCGGTCAATGCCGAGGCCTTGCGATGTTTTCGTCACCGAGTTCGCCGATGACCCGACGTTCGTTGTCCTCGATTGGCAGCATCCCGGTTACTCGTTCGACGCCGGCACCCATGCAGCGACACCAGACGCCGAGTGGCGAGTGCCCGTCTACCCGAATGGTGACTACTACATCTTCGCGCGAGAAGGGTTCGCCGAGGGTACGTTCGGGCACCCCTGGGAGCAGACGTTGTGTGTGTTCGGCGAACGCCTGGTCGCCACACTCGGCCGCACCTTGGCGACCTGGCTACCCCAGAAGCGCATCAACGGTCAGCAGTGCCAATGAGATGACCTGCCCCGGGGCGTGGTGCTCGAGACTCGGCCGCAGCACTCGCAGTGTCAGCTGTCGTGTTGCTGGAGGCGCGTGGCCCGATACCGGTAGCCATCCTGATCGATCACCTGTTCCCACTCGAGTGAGACGGTCGCCCCGACAGTCAACGTGCGGAACCCCTCGCCGACAATGCTGCTGTAGAAGGCCCAGCAACCACCCGGTGTCTGTGCGGAGTCCTATGACTCCCCACCCCTCCTCGGCGTTCCACGTCTGCACCGTGCCGGTCGTCTGGCCGGTACGAGTCATCGCGTGGTCTGGTACCGGCCGGGTGTCTCCTGTGCCCTGGTCGGAGGCAGAAATGGGGACAAGCGCGACCACTGCCACCCCTGATACCACCGCGGCCGCGGCTAGCAGGAGCTCGCGCAGCTTCCGACCGATCACAGAGAAGGACTCCAATCCGGTGTGGCAGATGCGGACGTACGCAGTCCAACTCCGTAGCCGACCTAATGGTGGAACCGCTGCGCACGTTCTCGCGTCAAACTCCCCAACGGTCGCAAAAGGCCGAGGAGGGAGTCCCGCGATGACCGACTGCTCAGGAGCGCAGGCAGCATGGCGTGGGGGAATCGACAAGCGGTCACGTAACCGCCCCGCGATCCGCAGCGGCTGCCGATCGGCGGCCGCGCCGCGCGAGGTATGGGGTGCCCCCGAAGTGCATCCGGTCCGTCCTCCCGTCGTGGAGGACGAACCGGATGAGAGCTGAGCGTCAGCTCGCGGGCAGGTTTGCCGCTGCGGCCTTGTCGAGCATCCAGATGGTCGACTCGGAGCCGATGGCACCGGCCGACGGGATGTCCACGGGGCGGGCGCCGGTCAGCGCCGCGCTCACGGCCTCGGCCTTGTCCGCGCCCGCGACCAGCAGCCACACGCGCTTGGCCCGCCGCACGGCCGGAAGCGTCAGGGTGACCCGCTGCGCTGGCGGCTTGGGGGAGTCGGTGACCCCCACGACGAACCGCTTGTCCTCGCGGACGGCATCGGTGTCCGGGAACAGCGAGTTGATGTGGCCCTCGCCGCCCATGCCGAGCAGGTGGACGTCGAACTCGGGGATCGAGTTCGACCCGGCGTGCGCGCTGAGCAGGTGGCTGTAGGCGACGGCCGCGGCATCGGGGTCGCCCGCGTACAGCCCGTCGCCGTAGGGCATCGGATGCAGGCGGGCAGGCGTCACCGGCATGTGGTCGAGCAGCGCCTCGTGCGCCTGGACCTCGTTGCGGTCCGGATCTCCCCGGGGCAGGAATCGTTCATCGCCCCAGTAGAAGTCGACCTTGGACCAGTCGACGGCGCCCGGATTCTCCCGGACCTTGCGCAGCAGCCCGATCCCGTTCCCGCCGCCGGTGAGCACCACCGCGGCCTCGCCGCGCTCGGCCTGCGCGGCGACTATCACGTCGACGAACTGGGCGGCCGCGGCCGTCACCAGCTCATCGGAGTCGGCGTAGGTCTGCACGCTCACGTTGTCACTCATAGTTCACCTTCGTCAGCCCGGAGAGCGCCGCGTGGTAGATCTCGTCCGGGTCGAGGCGGCGCAGCTCCTCGGCCAGGCAGTCGCGGGTCTCTCGACGAGCAAGCGAGACAAGTGAATCCGGTGCCCCGAGTCGGCTCAGGGTCGCGGTCTTGCCGGTCTGCGGCCTGCTGAGCGTCACCGACCCGGTCTCGCGCTCCAGGACGACCCTCAGCTCGCCCGCCACCCGTCGGACCGGCCCGTCGATGCGGCTGGCCAGCCACCCGGCGATCATGTCGACGGCGGGTTCCTCGGCGAGGCCGGACACCGTCGCGGAGACGATCCGCTCGTACGGCGGCTGATCGAGCGCGGAGGTGAGCAGCGCCCGCCAGTAGGTGATGCGACTCCACGCGAGGTCGGTGTCGCCGGCGGTGTACGACTGCAGCCGCGACTTGATGGTGGCCAGCGGGTCCCGCGCCCCGGTCGCATCCGTGATGCGGCGGATCGCCAACCGCCCCACCGGATCCAGCGCGGGGAACGGCGGGCTCTTGTCGGGCCACCACGCCACCACCGGGGTGTCGGGGAGCAGGAAGGGCACGACGACGCTGCTCTCGTGGTCGGCGAGCTCACCGTGGAGCCGCAGCACCACGACCTCCGACGCGCCCGCGTCGCCGCCGACCCGGATCTGCGCGTCGAGCCGCGTCTCGGCCGACCGGTCGCCGCGCGCGACCACGATCACCCGACACGGATGCTCGCGACTCGCCTCGTTGGCCGCGTCGATGACGTCCTCGGCGTTCTCGCTGTCCAGGGTGCAGACGACGAGCGTCAGCACCCGACCGAGGGTCACCGCACCGCCGGTCTCGCGGACCTCGACGAGCTTCTTGTTGATCTTCTCGGTGGTCGTCGAGGGGATGTCGATGATCACTGGAGCGCCTCCACGATTGTCACGGCCTTCTCCATTCACGTCCGGTGCGACGGAGCATCTCCTGCGCCGACTCCGGACCCCAGGTGCCGGCCTCGTACGGTTCGGGCTTGCCGGACTCGGCCCAGTGCTCGAGCACCGGGTCGAGGATCTTCCAGGACAGCTCGACCTCGGCGTTGACGGGGAACAGCGACGGCTCGCCGAGCAACACGTCGAGGATCAGGCGCTCGTAGGCCTCGGGGGAGGACTCGGTGAACGCCTGGCCGTAGCTGAAGTCCATGTTGACGTCGCGGACCTCCATGGAGGACCCGGGCACCTTGGAGCCGAACCTCATCGTCACGCCCTCGTCCGGCTGCACCCGGATCACCAGCGCGTTCTGGCCGAGTTCCTCGGTCATGGTCTTGTCGAACGGCAGGTGCGGAGCCCGTTTGAACACCACCGCGATCTCGGTGACCCTGCGGCCCAGACGTTTTCCGGTGCGGAGGTAGAAAGGGACGCCCGCCCAGCGGCGGGTGTCCACCTCGAGGGTGATCGCGGCGAAGGTCTCCGTGGTGGAGTCCTTCGAGAAGCCCTCCTCGTCGAGCAGGCCGACCACTCGCTGGCCGCCCTGCCACCCGCCCGCGTACTGACCGCGCGCGGTGGTCTCGTCGAGGGGCTCCGCGAGCCTGGTGGCGGAGAGCACCTTGATCTTCTCGGACTGCAGCTCGGAGGGCTCGAAGCTGACGGGCTCCTCCATCGCGGTGAACGCGAGCAGCTGCAGCAGGTGGTTCTGGATGACGTCGCGGGCGGCACCGATGCCGTCGTAGTACCCGGCCCGGCCGCCGAGCCCGATGTCCTCCGCCATGGTGATCTGCACGTGGTCGACGTAGTGCGCGTTCCAGATCGGGTCGAACAGCTGGTTTGCGAAGCGCAGCGCCAGGATGTTCTGCACCGTCTCCTTGCCGAGGTAGTGGTCGATGCGGAACACCGAGTCCTCGGGGAAGACCGTGTTGACGACCGCGTTGAGCTCCTTCGCGCTCTCCAGGTCGTGCCCGAACGGCTTCTCGATGACCACCCGTCGCCACTGGTCCTCCACCGGCTGCGCCAGCCCGGACTTGGACAGCTGCTCGCACACGGTGGGGAACGCGGCGGGCGGAATGGCCAGGTAGAACGCGTGGTTGCCGCCGGTGCCGCGCTCCTCGTCGAGATCACGCAGGGTCTTGGTCAGCTCGACGAACGCCGCATCGTCGTCGAAGCTGCCCTGCACGAACCGGATTCCCTCGGCGAGCCGCTCCCACACCTCCTCGCGGAAGGGGGTGCGGGAGTGCTGCTTGACCGCGTCGTGGACGACCTTGCCGAAGTCCTCGGCCGCCCAGTCCCTTCGGGCGAAGCCGACCAGGGCGAAGCCCGGCGGCAACAGGCCCCGGTTGGCCAGGTCGTACACGGCAGGCATCAGCTTCTTGCGTGCGAGATCGCCGGTGACCCCGAAGATCACCAGTGCGCACGGGCCCGCGATTCGCGGCAGTCGTTTGTCCCTCTCGTCCCGGAGTGGGTTGTCCCACCGCGGAGCGGAGCCCGTGCCCGGCACCGGGTCAGCCCTTGTCGGACGCGGCCGCGAGTTCCCCGGAAATGGCTTCGAGAAGCTCATTCCAGGAGACCTCGAACTTGTCGACTCCTTCGGTTTCCAGCTTCTCGAACACCTCGGGAAGCGAGACGCCGGCCGCGGCAATCGCGTCGAAGACCTGCTGCGAGGCGGCGGCGGTACCGGTGATGGTGTCGCCGGTGATGACGCCGTGATCGGCCACCGCGTCCATCGTCTTCTCCGGCATCGTGTTCACCGTGTTCGGTGCGACAAGCTCCGTCACGTAGAGCGTGTCGGAGTAGTCGGGGTTCTTCACGCCGGTCGAGGCCCACAGCGGACGCTGCACGCGGGCGCCCGAGGCCGCCAGCGCCGCGTAGGTGCTGCCGCCCTCGAACACCTCCTGGTATGCGGCGTAGGCGAGGCGCGCGTTCGCGAGCCCGGCCTTGCCGCGCAGGGCCAGCGCCTCCTCGGTGCCGATGGCCCCGAGGCGGGCGTCGATCTCCGAGTCAACGCGGGAGACGAAGAACGAGGCGACCGAATGGATCTGGGAGAGGTCGTGGCCCGCGGCCTTCGCGGCCTCGAGGCCGGCCAGGTACGCGTCCATGACGGCCTTGTGCCGCTCCACCGAGAAGATCAGCGTGACGTTCACGCTGATGCCCTCCGCGATCACCCGGGTGATCGCGGGCAGCCCGGCCAGGGTGGCCGGGATCTTGATGAGCAGGTTCGGGCGGTCGACGATCTTCCACAGCTCGATCGCCTGCGCGACGGTCGCGTCCGTCTCGTGGGCCAGCCGGGGATCGACCTCGATCGAGACGCGGCCGTCCACGCCCGCGCTGGCCTCGAACTGCGGGGCCAGCACGTCGCAGGCGTCGCGGACGTCGTCGGTGGTCAGCGCGCGGACCGTGTCATCCACGTTCGCGCCCCGGCCTGCGAGCTCCTTGAGCTGGATCGTGTACTCGTGACCCTTGGTGATGGCGCCCTGGAAGATGGTCGGGTTGGTGGTGACACCGACGACGCTCTTCTCCCGGACGCGTGCCGCGAGGTTGCCGGACTCGAGGCGGCCACGGGACAGGTCGTCGAGCCACACCGACACGCCGGCCTGCGACAGCGCGGCGAGATTGGCGTTCTGTACTGAATCGCTCATCGAGATCAACCCTTCACTCGGTCGAGGGTGCGGCGGGCAGCGGCGGTGACGGCCTCGGCCGTGAAACCGAACTCGCGGAACAGTGTCTTGTGGTCGGCGGACGCACCGAAGTGCTCGATCGAGACGGCCTCACCGGCGTCGCCGATGATCCGGTACCACGGCATCGCGATGCCGGCCTCGACGGAGACGCGGGCGCGGACCGCGGGCGGCAGCACCGAATCGCGGTACTCCTGGTCCTGCTCCTGGAACCAGTCCAGGCAGGGGACCGAGACGACCCGGGTGGCGATGCCCTCCGCCTCGAGGGCCTCCCTGGCCTCGACGGCCAGGTACAGCTCGGAGCCGCTGGCCAGCAGGATGACCTCCGGCGTGCCGGTGGAGGCCTCCGTGAGGACGTAGGCGCCGCGCGCAACGCCGTCGACGGATCCGGCCTTGGTGCCCTCGAGCACCGGGATGTCCTGGCGGGTCAAGGCGAGCGCGGTCGGCCCGGTCTTGTTCTCCAGGGCGGTCTTCCATGCGTGCGCAGTCTCGTTGGCGTCACCCGGACGGATCACCGCGAGGTTCGGGATCGCGCGTAGCGCGGCGAGGTGCTCGATCGGCTGGTGGGTCGGGCCGTCCTCGCCGAGCCCGATGGAATCGTGCGTCCAGACGTAGATCGCGGGCGTCTTCATCAGCGCGGCCAGCCGGACGGCCGGACGCATGTAGTCGCTGAACACCATGAAGGTGCCGCCGTACGGGCGGGTCGGGCCGTGCAGTGCGATGCCGTTGAGGATCGAGCCCATCGCGTGCTCACGGATGCCGAAGTGCAGGGTGCGGCCGTAGGGCTGCGCGGTCCAGTCCTTCGTCGAGATCGACGCCGGGCCAAAGGAGTCCGAGCCGTCGATGGTGGTGTTGTTGCTGCCCGCGAGGTCGGCGGAGCCGCCCCACAGCTCGGGCAGGATCGGGCCGAGCGCGTTGAGCACCTTGGCGGAGGCCTTGCGGGTGGCGGCGCCCTTGGCATCGGGCTCCCAGGTCGGCAGGATGTCGGTCCAGCCGGCGGGGAACTCGCCTGCCTGCAGGCGGTCGAAGAGCGCCTTGCGCTCGGGCTCGCGGGCCGCCCAGGTCGCGAACTCGGAATCCCAGGCCGCACGCGCGGCGGCGCCGCGGACCGCGACCTCACGAGCGTGCGCCAGCGCGGCTGGGTCGACGTCGAACGATTTCTCGGGATCGAAGCCGAGCGCCACCTTGACGCCCGCGACCTCGTCCGCACCGAGCGCCGCGCCGTGCACGTCGCCGGTGTTCATCTTGGTCGGGGCGGGGTAGCCGATGATGGTGCGGAGCACGATGATCGACGGCTTGTCGGTCACGGCCTGCGCTGCGGCGACGGCGTCGAGCATCGCGGAGACGTTCTCGCCGCCCTCCACGCGCTGCACGTGCCAGCCGTACGCCTCGTAGCGCTTGGCGACGTCCTCGCCGAACGCGATGGCGGTGTCGTGCTCGATGGAGATCTCGTTGTCGTCGTAGAAGACGATCAGGTTGCCGAGCTGCTGGACACCCGCGAGCGAGGAGGCCTCGGAGGTGACACCCTCCTGCAGGTCACCGTCGGAGGCGATGACGTAGATGTTGTGGTCGAACGGGCTGGCGCCCTCGGCGGTGTCCGGGTCGAACAGCCCGCGCTCGCGGCGCGCCGCCATCGCCATGCCGACGGCCGAGGCCAGACCCTGGCCGAGCGGGCCGGTGGTCATCTCGACGCCGACGGTGTGGCCGTACTCGGGGTGGCCGGGGGTCAGCGAACCCCAGGTGCGCAGTGCCTCGATGTCGGAGAGCTCGAGGCCGTAGCCCGACAAGTAGAGCTGCAGGTACAGCGTGAGGCTGCTGTGTCCACAGGACAGGACGAACCGGTCGCGGCCGACCCATTCGGCGTCCGACGGGTCATGGCGCATCACACGCTGGAAGAGCGTGTACGCGAGCGGCGCGAGGCTCATCGCGGTGCCGGGGTGGCCGTTCCCCACCTTCTGCACGGCGTCGGCGGCGAGGACACGGGCGGTGTCCACGGCCTTGGTGTCTAGCTCCGTCCAGTCGGTGGGGTGCACCGGCTGGGTGAGGACGCGGATCTCGTCTGTGATCGACACGAGCAGAAGTCTCCTGACAGTGGGGGTACGGCGACGCGGTAACGCCAAGGGTAGTTCCGCGACAACACTAGTGCTCGGGCGCATCCCGGTCGATCGGTCGAAGGGCTGTGTCGAGACCGGGCGGTCTGTGCAGGAACCGGCGTAAGTGCGACCTGCGGTTCGGATCTGTTCGCCGTGCCGTCTACCATCTTGTGTAGTAGTGCGAAGTCAGGCGCGCAGCGGTGCGCGACAGGATCAGGTGGTCACTCGCGTGTCGCAAGGAGAAATGGTGCGGATTGTGGAGCATGGCGGACACGGTCTCGCTGGTGGCTCCGAGCCCACCCAGGTGAAAAGGCCCGACACCCTCTGGGGCCGGGCGATCGGGAAGGTTCTCGCCTACCTCGCCCTGACGAAGCCGCGGGTGATCGAGCTGCTGCTGGTCGCGACGATCCCGGCGATGCTGCTCGCGGATCGCGGCAACGTGAACTTCCCGCTCATCCTGAGCACGCTGTTCGGCGGCTGGATGGGCGCGGCGAGCGCCAACACGCTCAACTGTGTGGTCGACGCGGACATCGACAAGGTGATGAAGCGGACCGCCCGCAGGCCACTGGCCCGCCTGGCGGTGCCGACCTCGCACGCGCTCGTCTTCGGGCTCGTCCTCGGCGCCGGCTCCTTTGCCTGGCTGTGGTGGGCGACGAACCTGCTGGCTGCCGTGCTGATCGTGCTCACCATCGCGTTCTACGTGCTCGTGTACACGATGATCCTCAAGCGCCGGACCTGGCAGAACGTGATCTGGGGCGGTGCAGCCGGTTGCATGCCGGTGATGGTCGGGTGGGCCGCGGTCACCGGCTCGATCAGCTGGGAGCCGATCGTGCTGTTCCTGGTCATCTTCTTCTGGACGCCGCCGCACACCTGGGCGCTCGCCATGCGCTACAAGGAGGACTACAAGGCGGCAGGCGTGCCGATGCTCCCGGTCATCGCGACCGAGGAGCGCGTCACCAAGCAGATCCTCGTCTACACCTGGCTGACCGTGCTGACCACGCTGGCCCTGGTCCCCGCGGCGGGCGTCGTCTACGCCGCCATCGCCCTGGTCGCCGGTGCCTGGTTCCTGCTGATGGCGCACCAGCTGTACGCGGGCGTGCGCCGCGGCGAGCCGGTGAAGCCGCTGCGCCTGTTCCTGCAGTCGAACAACTACCTCGCCGTGGTGTTCTGCGGGCTCGCGGTGGACTCGGTGCTGGGCATGGACACGATCGGCTCCTTCTTCAGCTGATCGCGGGGGCAGTCGCTTCGTCCCCTCATCTCTCTCGAGTGTTCCTGCATCCGGTGGTGCGCCAGGTCCACCAGCTCGCTCTTGCTCGGGGTGTAGGTGCACAGGGTCATATCCGTGCGCCCGAGCCGTTCACTCACTGATCGCGTCGACAGACCTGTGTCGCCCCGGCCTCGTTCGCTACTCGATCGCGGGTCCGCGACGATGTCCGTCCAGGGTCAGCCCTGGCTTGGGACGAGGTCCGGTTCTCGGGTCCCCGGCGGCGGGCGCCAGCCGCAGCATTGCGATAGAGCGCGCGGAATCGCCCTGAACTGCACATACGCACACTGGCCGTATCTCTTTACGACGTAAGGGATCGCTGCTTTACGTCGTAAGGAGATTGCGAGGCCGCGCGTGCCCGGGCCACACCCCTGCGCGCACACCTTCTGGCAAGGACGCATACACACTGCGGGCACAAAGGGGGTGCGACGTTGTCACAAGGTGTGCGCCGACCGCTGGCGCCGCCTGGGTTGTGCGGCCGGCGCGCCTAGGGGACCAGCACGATCGAGCCGGTGGTGCGGCGACCCTGCAGATCGCGGTGCGCCTGCTCGGCCTCGTCGAGCGGGTACTGCGCGCCGACCCGGATCTTCAGCGAGCCCTCCCTGATCGCCTCGAACACCTCGCCCGAGCGCCACAGCAGCTCGTCGCGGTCGCGGGTGTAGTGCGCGAGGGTGGGTCGGGTCAGGAACACCGAGCCCGCCGGGTTGAGCCGCTGCGGATCGAACGGCGGCACCGGCCCGCTGGCCGCCCCGAACAGGGCGAGCGTGCCCCGGATCCGAACCGACGCGAGGCTGGCCTCGAAGGTGTCGGCGCCGACACCGTCGAACGCCGCCGCCACGCCCTCGCCGTCGGTGAGCGCCCGGACCTGCTGCGCGAGGTCGTCGGAGTAGCGCAGCACCTCCGCCGCGCCTGCCTCCCGGGACAGCAGTTCCTTCTCGTCCGAGGACACGGTGGTGATCACGCGCGCGCCCCTGGCGACCGCGAGCTGCGTCAGCACCAGGCCGACCCCGCCCGCGCCCGCGTGCACGAGCACGGTGTCGCCGGGCTCGACGTAGTACACCGAGTTCATCAGGTAGTGCGCCGTCATGCCCTGCAGGAGCACCGAGGCGGCCTCGGGGGCGCCGACGCCCTCCGGCACCGGCACCGCCACCGCGGCGGGCACCACGACCCTCTCCGCGTAGCTGCCAGGCGCCGAGGACCACGCCACCCGGTCGCCGGCGCGGACGCCGGTGACGTCGGAGCCCACCGCCTCGACGACGCCGCTGCCCTCGAGTCCGGGGACGTACGGCAGGTCCACGGCGTAGGCGCCGGTCCGGTAGTAGGTGTCGATGTAGTTCACGCCGATCGCGTCTGTGCGAACCAGCAGGTCCGCGGCGCCCGGTGCCGGGTCGGGGATCTCGGACATTCGGAGTACCTCGGGGCCGCCGAACTCGGTCACGGTGATTGCGCGCATGCCCCTATTTCTACTCTCCAGTATTCTGACGCCATGACTGTGGACACCCAGGACTCCGGCGCGAGCGCCCCGGCCGTATCGCTGCCCCCGCGGACCGTCGCCGCGGTGAAGAAGTTCGTTGCCGAGCACGGCGGTTCGGCCTCGGCGGTGATCCAGCCGGTCGGCCTCGACGGCGTCCGGATCACCCTCGTCGGCGCCGACGGCGTCCTCGGCGATCAGGTCGTCGACGACCTCGCGACGGCGAACGCCGTGGTTGCCGCGGTCGACAATGTCACCGTCTCCGAGTGGGAGCGCGCGATCACCAGCATCGTCACCCCGCGTGTCGGTCACTGGCGGAAGATGGCCGGTTGGGTGGCGAACCAGACCCGCTTCCCGAAGGCCCGCAACGGTCTCGGCTGAGCAAGACCGGCAACGAATGCGGGCCCCGGTCATGGACCGGGGCCCGCATTCGTCGAGGACGTGTTTCTCTCCCCATGCCGAATCAGGGAACGAAGAAGGTCCCGAAGCCTGGTGACGCGATCGCCTGTGGGTCGGCCAACGCAACTACCTGACCAGCGCCCGGACGGATGGTCACGGGCGCAGCGTTCAATGTCGGAAACGACGCGGACCCTGACGCGCCGGTGGCGAGACTGACCCAGTGGACAACCGCACTGTGCGGGTTTCCGCTTCCGGGAGTTCTCAGCACACTCAAGGTGGCCACGCCCGGTTGTTCGCCCACAGTCGCGGCGAGCCTGGGAGTGGGTAGCTCGACCAGCGGGATAAAGGGATCTAGCTGGAACGGAATGGTGCTCGGCGCAGCTGCCGCGGGACCCACCGCCAGCAGACCGACGGTCGAGAAGGACAGGGCTGCGGCGATGGCGACACGCTTGACTGTTCTGGATCGGGTCATGCGGATTGACGGTACCCGCGCTCCACCAGATCGGCCGTTTCTTCGGCCGTGATCACCGGATTCCCGACTTCATGGGCTCCAACTCGGCCGGGGCGACCTCGCGAACCCGACCGGCGGCGTACAGCGCGGCGGTGGCGGCCGTGCAGGCGGCCGCCAGCGCGACGTGCACCGTCACCAGGGCGGCGGGGACATCGGTCCAGAACTGGACCAAGCCGACGCAGGCCTGCGCCCCCACCACGCCCACGACGACCTTGAGTCGAAGCTTCACCGCGGCCCTGGCTCCGACCGCGTACAGCCCGAAGCCGAGACCCACCAGCAGCGCGAGGTAGGCGACCAGCAGTTCGGCGTGCAGGTGCACCAGGTTGGTGATGTCGAGGTTCAGGCGCTCGACCGTGCGCTCGGGGTTCTTGTCGCCCGCGTGCGGTCCCGCGCCCGTCACCATGGTGCCCGCGACCAGCGTCCCGGCCAGCGCGACGCCGGACAGTGCGGTCAGCCAGCGCAGCTGCTTCGGCACGGTGATGACCTCGACGCCGTCGTCGGGCTGGTCGATCTTGTGGTACAGGATCACCGACAGCCACACCATCGCCATCGACACCAGCAGGTGCACCGCGACGGTCCACCACAACAGGCCGGTGAGCACGGTGATGCCGCCGATCACCGCCTGCGCGACGGTCGAGAGCGGCATCAGCCAGGCGTAGGCGAGCACCTCGCGGCGGCGGGCCGCGCGGGTCACCGCGAGCACCACCGCCGCCGCCGTCGCCACCACCAGGAACGACAGCAGCCGGTTGCCGAACTCGATGGCCTGGTGGAACCACGGCGCGGTGGCGGTGCCGGTGGGCACGAAGCTGCCGGGATGGCACTGCGGCCAGGTGGTGCAGCCGAGGCCCGACGCGGTCACCCGGACCACGGCGCCGGTCACGGCGATACCGCCCTGGGACAGGATCACCGCGACGGCGATCCACTTCTGCACCGCCAATGAGGGGAGCGGCAGACGGTTGACCAGGCTCAGGAACCCTCGATACAGCACGCCCCCGATGGTAGATGCCCGTCAACTACAGAGCGTCGTTGGGGCTGGCCGCGCCCCGGAACCTCAGCTTCCGGAGCTCCCCGCACTGCCGAGGCTGCCGAAACCGTTCGCACCGACCTTGAGCATGCCGGTGATGGTGCCCTGCAGGTAGTCGCCCTGCCCGGTGATGAGCGCCGACATCTGCAGGGTGTCGTTCGCCGTGGTGCCGGGGAGCCCGGTGCGGTTCAGGATCGAGCCGTTGCTCGGGTCGATGGCGGCGAACGCATAGCCGTCGAGGGGACCGCCGGTTCCGTCCCGCAGCACCGTGTAGAGGTGACCGTCCGCGGTCGACAGGTGCGGCACCGCGGAGCTGCGTAGCGCGTTGTCCCACACCTGATGGCAGCCGGCCCCGTCGAGGTCGACGCGGGTCATGCCGCCGGTGAACGGGGCGGTCGCGGGCACGGCCGGTCCGGCGCCCTCGGGCACCTTCGGGTACGGGTAGCCGTAGGTGCCCGCGATGAAGACGGAGTTGCCAACGCCGATCGGGGAGTTCTCGCTGCCGGGTCCGCCCGCGCCGAGCACCGGGATCTTGCAGACCTCCTGCCCGGTGTCGGTGCGGTGCACCAGCAGGTTCACCCGGGTGTCGGCGCTGTCGACGATCGCGACGTACTCGTAGCCGTTGGTGGGACCGAAATAGGTGGGGGTGGACCCGGTGCCCCAGCTCAGCTGCCCGGGTTTGCGGGCCGATCCCCGGTCGTACTCACGGCGCCAATCGATCTTCGGGGTGCCGTCGGCGGCGAGGCTCAGCTGGTACAGGGCGTGGGTGGTGGCCACCGAGGTGCCCGCAGGGGAGGTGGAGATGCTGTTCTGCACCTGCTCGCCTGCCGGGACCGCGACGGTCTTCGCGACGCCCGCCGCATCGACGGAGCCGATCACCCCGCCGCCCGTCGCGAACCAGACGTTGCCCTGCCAGTCCGGCGCGAGGCCCGTCACCGCGTCGCCGTCCGGGATGGCCCCGGACAGGTCGACGGTCGAGTCGATGAACAGCGCGTTGTTCGCGTGGCCGACCCGCTGGAGCTTGCGGTCACCGTCGACCGCGACCAGCCGGTTCTGGTTGTCCAGGAATGCGTACACCCCGCCGAGCAGGCTGCCCTTGGCCAGCTTGAGCTGGGCGAGCGATCCGCCCACCGGCGCCGCCGGCGCGGCGGGATCGATCAGGTGCACGGTCGGGTCCTGGCCGAGGACCGAGGTGCACAGCGCGACCACCAGTCCGTCGGAGCCCTGCAGCACGGTCGGGCACGCGGCCAGGAGCGGGTACGAGGTCACCCCGACGGCTCCGGCGCCGGGACCGTCCAGCGGTGTCGCGTCCGAGGACCCGGCGTCGCCGTGCATCGTCGAGGTGCCCATAGGTCCGAGGAACGGGTTGGGCGGTGCGAGCGGGCCCCATGTGGGCTGGGCTGAGGCGAGTCCGCCGCCGAAGGTGATCGCGGAGACGGCGGCCATGCAGGCGAGGGCGCGGAGTGTTTTCGGCACGGCTTCGCATATTGCCGCTTCGCGGCGGAAATGAATACGTTTTGGAACGATCCGTATTAGGTGAACTTGAAGTATCGGGTCGCCAGCCATGCGGCGACGGAACCCCACACCACGAGCACCGCGACCGCGAACAGGTCGAGCGAGCCGCCGATCGCCTGTTGCAGGGCCTCGGCGAGGGCGCCGGACGGGATCAGCCGGGCCGCCGTGTGCAGCGGTCCTGGGATGTCATCGGAGAACACGACGGAGCCGATGCCCGCCATCACGAACCAGAGGACGTTCGCCAGCGCGAGCACGATCTCGGCCCGCAGGGTGCCGCCGAGCAACAGCCCGAGCGAGGCGAATGTGATGGTCCCGAGCGCGATGATGAGCGCGCCCAGCAGCAGGCCGGTCGGCTCGGGTCGCCAGCCGAGCGCGAAGGCGATGCCACCGAGGAGGACCGATTGCATGGCGACCACGATGATGACCGCGGCGCTCTTGCCCACGATGATTCCCCAGCGCGGCAGGGGGGTCGCACCGAGCCGCTTGAGCGCGCCGTAGCGCCGATCGAAACCGACGGCGATGGCCTGCCCGGTGAACGCGGTGGACATGATCGCCACCATCATCACGGCGGGCAGGACGGTGTCGACGCGGGGGTCGCCGAGGTCGCCGATCGGGAGCAGACACAGCCCGATCAGGAGGGTGATCGGGATGAACATGGTGAGCAGCAGTTGTTCACCGTTGCGCAGCAGCAGGGTGAGCTCGAGCCGGGTCTGGGCCGCCAGCATGGGCAGCGCGGCGCTCGGCCTGGGATCGGGGGTGAAGGTCCCCGCCTCGAACCTGTTGTCGGCGAGCCGGTCTTGCACGTTCATCCCCTCAGATCCCGTCCGGTGAGGTCGAGGAAGACATCCTCGAGCCTGCGCTGATCGACCCGCAGTTCGGTGGCGAGCACATCGAGCTCGGCGCACCACGCGGTCACCGTCGCCAGCACCTTCGGGTCGACGATGCCCTCGACCAGATACGACCCGGGGGAGACCTCCCGTGGGGTGAATCCGGTGGGCAGGGCGGCGCGCAGCCCACTCAGGTCCAGGTTCTCGGGCGCGAGGAACCGGAGTTGTCCGGCCGAACCGTGTCGCGTCAGCTCCGTCGGTGTGCCCTCGGCGACGATCCGGCCGTGGTCGATGATGATCAGGCGGTCGGCCAGCGCCTCCGCCTCGTCCATCAGGTGCGTGGTCAGCAGCACGGCGACGCCGTCGCGGCGCAGCGCGTCGATGAGCTCCCAGACCAGCAGCCTGGCCTGGGCATCGAGACCCGCGGTCGGTTCGTCGAGGAACACCAGCTCGGGCCGTCCGACGAGCGCGCAGGCCAGCGCGAGGCGCTGCTGCTGTCCACCGGAGAGCCGGCGGTACGGGGTGCGGGCGGCGTCGGTGAGGCCGAGGGTCCGCAGCAGCCATGCCGGGTCCAGCGGATCGGCCGAGTACGCCGCCACCAGGTCCAGCATCTCGCCCGCCCGGGACCCCGGGTAGGCGCCGCCGCCCTGCAGCATGACGCCGACGCGCGCCCGGACCGCTCCGGAATCGGCGATCGGGTCGAGGCCGAACACGCGGACGGTGCCGCTGTCGGGGCTCAGGAAGCCCTCGCACATCTCCACGGTCGTGGTCTTGCCCGCGCCGTTGGGGCCGAGCAGTGCCAGCACCTCGCCGCGGTGCAGGGACAGATCGAGGCCGTCGACGGCGGTGACGCTGCCGAAGGACTTGACCACGCCATCGAGCCGAAGAACCGGATGCGCCGTGTCGGACGCGGAAGAGCTCACGGGGCCTCAGCGTATTCGGCGCTCGATCCGCGGCCGTTCGGTGCCCCGGTCCCGGCCCGCCAGGGCAGCCGGTCTCGGGTCAGGAACATCGCCAGTCCCACCACGAGGATGGTGGCGACGGCGGCCTGGACGATCATGAACGGCTGGTACTCGCCGCCGTTGGGCATCACGATCAGACTCACCGCCGACGAGAAGACGATCGCCGGGATGCGGAAGACCGGCCGGGTCGCCCACGCGGCCAGCGGGATGACCGCCCACAGCAGGTACCAGGGCTGGACCACGGGGAAGAGCAGCACCAGGACGCCGAGGGAGACGCCGAGCGCGCCCACCGGGTGCACGCGCCCGACGAGCACGGCGACCAGCATGCGCAGCGCGACGAAGGCCGCGGCGAGGGAGGCAATCGGCCGGGTCAGGTTGAGGACGGCGGTGGTGTGGTCGCCCAGTCCGAGGAACACGCCCGCCAGGCCGGTGCCGAGGCCGAGCAGTGTCGGCAGCGACATCCAGCTGCGCACCTCGTTCGCGGTGCCGAGGGTGTCCGGGGAGAGCCAGCCGAAGCCGAGGCCGCTGGCCAGGCTCACCACCAGGATGACCACCGCGGTCACCGCCATCAGCAGTCCGGCGGCCGCCAGCACGGATCGGACGGTGCCACCCCAGCGCCGCGCCAGCGCCATGCCGAGGAACCCGAGTGCCAGCAGCGACGGGATCTTGACCGTCGCCGACAGCGCTATCAGGCCGGACCCGGCCAGCAGATACGTCAGGTTCCTGCCGCCCGCGGTGGCGCCGCGGATGTCGAACCGGATCGGGTCGGCGCTCTCGACGGCGCGCAGCGCCAGTTCCATGCCCGCCAGCATCAGGCCGAGCATCAGCGCCTCGTTGTGGATCCCCGCGACCAGGTGGAACAGCAGCAGCGGGTTGGCGGCGCCGAGCCAGAGCGCGGTGACGCTGGCGACGCCGCATCGGCGCGCCAGCCGGGGGAGTGCCCAGACGATCAGTGCGACGCCCGCGAGCGCGAGCAACCGGTGCAGGAAGATGCCTGCGACGATGTTCTCGCCGGTGACCGCGGAGATGCCGCGACCGATCCAGAGGAAGAACGGCCCGTACGGCGCGGGGGTGTCGCGCCAGATGGTCGGGACAGTCCTTGTCAGCACGTGGTCGACGCCGAGGGCCTGGGCGGGCCCGATCGCGTACGGGTCCAGTCCTCGTGCGGTGATCTCGCTCTGCGCCAGGTACGAGTAGACGTCCTTGCTGAACATCGGGGGTGCGATCGTCAGCGGGATCACCCACAGCAGCAGGGTGCGGTCCAGCTGGGAGCGGGTCAGCCGCCGGGGCGCGGCGCCTTCCCCTCGGTAGCGGCCGATCGCGAACCGGCCGAGCAGTAGCCACGCCAGCACCACCATCACGCTGCCGGTCATCGTCAGCGTGAGCGCGGTCGCGCCGAGGCGCGCAGGCAGTCCGAGGATCCGCAGGCCCTGCACCGGGTTCTGCAGCACCGGCTGCGCGCCCGCACCGAGCGCGCCGATCGCCATCAGCACGGCCCCGGTCGCACCGAAGCGCCTGATCCCCTTGAGCTGACCGGTCTCGCGCTTGTTGAGCCCGGGTGCCTCCGCCTCGTCGCCGTGCAGGCTCGAGACCTCGAAGCCGTGGTGGGGGCCGTCGATTCCCAGCCCTCGCTTGGCGAGGGTCACCGCCCGTTCGCGGAATCTGGTCGCCGGGCCGGCGCTTGGGGTGTCACCGGAGTCCGGTGCGTCGTCGGTCTGCGGCACATGGGGCAGCGTAGCGGTGTAATACAGGGCACCCTTGGTGGACCAGCTCCGATAATTCCGTCACACTTGTGTTGTGAAAACGGCACCGGCTCGGGACGCGCGCAGTGAAGGCGCAGGTCATGCACCTGTTTCGCCTGCGCTCAGTGGTGCCCCGACCGCAACCGTTGTGGGCCACGAAGGGCACACCAGGGCCGCCGTCGTCCAGCTTCTCCTCGAGCAGGGCCCGATCACGGCCCCCGAGATCGGAGTGAAGCTCGGTCTGAGCGCCGCGGGTGTCCGACGTCACCTCGAGGCGCTGATCGATGCGGGCGAGGCGCGATCCTCGAACGCCGCGAGCTGGCAGCACAAGGGTCGCGGGCGCCCGGCGAAGCAGTTCCAGCTGACCGCTGCGGGCCGTTCGCGCCTCGGCCACTCCTACGACGATCTCGCAGGCGCAGCCATGCGGCACCTCCGCGAGGTCGGCGGCGAGGAGGCGATCGTGGAGTTCGCACGCCGCCGGGTCCAGACGATCGTCGCCGACATCGATCCCGTCGCCCCGCACACCCCTGGTGAAGTGGCCGACACCGCTGACGCCATCGCGGACGCGTTCACCTCGGCCGGCTTCGCCGCCACCACCCGCCCCGTGGGCAACGGCGTCCAGATCTGCCAGCACCACTGCCCTGTCTCGCACGTCGCCTCGGAGTTCCCCGAGCTGTGCGAGGCGGAGACGCAAGCCTTCGCCGAGTTGCTCGGCACCCACGTGCAGCGCCTGGCGACCATCGCCAACGGTGACTGCGCCTGCACCACCCACATACCCATCGCTCCACCGGACGAGCCCGACTCGTCGCCAGACGCATCCCCGAAGTAAGCACCACCCACGCCGATGCCCAGCCCGCACCGGCACGCAACAAGACTCCGGAAGGAGCTCGCATGACAGTCACCCAAGATCAGGCATCCGGCAGCACGGAGAAGTCGCCTGCACTGACGCAGGACGAGGCCATCGCCTCGCTCGGCCATTACGGCTACGGCTGGTCTGATTCCGACGTGGCAGGCGCCAGCGCGCAGCGCGGGCTGTCCGAGGCCGTCGTGCGGGACATCTCCGCGAAGAAGAACGAGCCCGAGTGGATGCTCGACATCCGGCTCAAGGCGCTCAAGACCTTCGACAAGAAGCCGATGCCGCACTGGGGCTCCAACCTCGAGGGCATCCACTTCGACAACATCAAGTACTTCGTGCGCTCGAGCGAGAAGCAGGCCGAGTCCTGGGAGGACCTGCCCGAGGACATCAAGAACACCTACGACCGGCTCGGCATCCCCGAGGCGGAGAAGCAGCGCCTGGTCGCCGGTGTCGCCGCGCAGTACGAGTCCGAGGTCGTCTACCACTCGATCCGTGAGGATCTCGAGAAGCAGGGCGTGATCTTCCTCGACACGGACACCGGGCTCAAGCAGCACCCGGAGCTGTTCAAGGAGTACTTCGGTTCGGTGATCCCCGCCGGCGACAACAAGTTCTCCGCGCTCAACACCGCGGTGTGGTCGGGCGGCTCCTTCATCTACGTGCCGCCGGGCGTGCACGTCGACATCCCGCTGCAGGCCTACTTCCGGATCAACACCGAGAACATGGGCCAGTTCGAGCGCACCCTGATCATCGTCGACGAGGGCGCCTCGGTGCACTACGTCGAGGGCTGCACCGCGCCGATCTACAAGTCCGACTCGCTGCACTCCGCGGTCGTCGAGATCATCGTGAAGAAGGGCGGCCACTGCCGCTACACGACCATCCAGAACTGGTCGAACAACGTCTACAACCTGGTGACCAAGCGCACCAAGGTGGACGCGGGCGGTTCCATGGAGTGGGTCGACGGCAATATCGGATCCAAGGTCACCATGAAGTACCCGGCTGTGTGGATGATGGGCGAGCACGCGCGCGGCGAGGTCCTCTCGGTCGCGTTCGCGGGCGAGGGCCAGCACCAGGACACCGGTGCGAAGATGCTGCACCTGGCGCCGTACACGTCCTCGACCATCGTCAGCAAGTCGGTGGCCCGCGGCGGCGGGCGCGCCTCCTACCGCGGCCTGGTCCAGGTCAACAAGGGTGCGCACGGCTCGAAGTCGACCGTGAAGTGTGACGCCCTGCTGGTCGACCAGATCAGCCGTTCCGACACCTACCCCTACGTGGACATCCGCGAGGACGACGTGTCGATGGGTCACGAGGCGACCGTCTCGAAGGTCAGCGAAGACCAGTTGTTCTACCTGATGAGCCGCGGCCTCACCGAGGACGAGGCAATGGCCATGGTGGTGCGCGGGTTCGTCGAGCCCATCGCCAAGGAGCTGCCGATGGAATACGCCCTCGAGCTCAACCGCCTGATCGAACTGCAGATGGAAGGGGCCGTGGGTTAGTGGCCAACGCAAACGAGGCGACGACCGGGGTCAAGGCCGCCGTCGCCGGTGAGAACATCGTGCCCGCCACCAACAAGGGCGAGGTGTTCACCTCATACGACGTCAACGCTTTCGAGGTCCCCGCGGGACGCGACGAGGCGTGGCGCTTCACGCCGCTGCGCAGGCTGCGCGGCCTGCACGACGGAACCGCGGTCCGCTCCGGCGCCGCGACCGTCGAGGTCCAGGCGGTCGAGGGTGTCAGCGTCGAGACCGTCGGCCGTGACGATGCCCGTCTCGGGCAGGCCGGTGTGCCCGCCGACCGCATCGCCGCGCAGGCGTACTCCGGCTTCGAGTCGGCCACGGTGATAACCGTGGCCAAGGAGCATGAGGTCGCCGACGCCGTCAACATCGTGGTGACCGGGCCCGGCGTGGACAAGGTGGCCTACGGCCACATCCAGGTTCGGCTCGAGGCCTTCGCGAAGGCCACCGTGGTCCTCGACCAGCGCGGCAGCGGCACCTACGCGGAGAACGTCGAGTTCATCGTCGGCGACAGCGCCAAGCTGACCGTGGTCGCGGTGCAGGACTGGGCCGATGACGCCGTGCACGTCGCGGCGCACCACTCGCGGCTCAGCCGCGACGCTGTCCTCCGGTACACCTCGGTGAGCCTTGGCGGCGACCTGGTGCGACTGACCCCGACCGTGAAGTACGACGGGCCCGGCGGCGACGCCGAGCTGCTCGGCCTGTACTTCGCCGACGCGGGCCAGTTCTTCGAGCAGCGCCTGCTGGTGGATCACTCGCAGCCGCACTGCAAGTCGAATGTCGTCTACAAGGGCGCGCTGCAGGGCGATCCGCACTCCGGCAAGCCGGATGCGCACACCGTCTGGGTGGGCGACGTGCTGATCCGCGCCGCGGCCGAGGGCACCGACACCTTCGAGCTCAACCGGAACCTGGTGCTCACCGACGGCGCCCGCGCCGACTCGGTGCCGAACCTCGAGATCGAGACCGGCGAGATCGTCGGCGCGGGCCACGCCAGCGCAACGGGCCGGTTCGACGACGAGCAGCTGTTCTACCTGCGTTCGCGGGGCATCCCGGAGGACCAGGCCCGTCGCCTGGTGGTCCGCGGGTTCTTCCACGAGATCATCAACCGCATTGCCGTCCCGGAGGTGCGCGAGCGCCTCGAAGCAGCCATCGAGGTCGAGCTCGCCGCGGTCGGCGTCTGAGATCGCCGACACCACACTTCTCTAAGGAACATTGAATGACCACCTCTGAAAACTCGGTTCTGGAAATCAAGGACCTGCACGTCAACGTCGCCACCACCGACGAGAACGCCGAGCCGATCAACATCCTCAAGGGCGTGAACCTCACGGTCCGCTCGGGGGAGACCCACGCGATCATGGGCCCGAACGGCTCCGGCAAGTCGACCCTGTCGTACGCCATCGCCGGCCACCCCAAGTACGTGGTGACCTCCGGCAGCATCACCCTCAACGGTGAGAACGTGCTCGAGATGAGCGTCGACGAGCGGGCCCGCGCCGGCCTGTTCCTCGCCATGCAGTACCCGGTCGAGGTGCCCGGCGTCTCGATGTCGAACTTCCTGCGCACCGCGGCGACCGCGGTCCGCGGCGAGGCCCCCAAGCTCCGGCACTGGGTCAAGGAGGTCAAGGAGTCCCTGACCGAGCTCGAGATCGATCCGTCGTTCAGCGAGCGCAGCGTCAACGAGGGCTTCTCCGGCGGCGAGAAGAAGCGCCACGAGATCCTTCAGCTGGGCCTGCTCAAGCCGAAGATCGCGATCCTCGACGAGACCGACTCCGGCCTCGACGTGGATGCGCTGCGCATCGTGTCCGAGGGCGTCAACCGATACAAGGAGCGTGAGCACGGCGGCGTCCTGCTGATCACGCACTACACCCGCATCCTGCGGTACATCACCCCGGAGTTCGTGCACGTTTTCGTCGGTGGCCAGATCGTCGAGTCCGGCGGCGCGGAGCTCGCCGACGAGCTCGAGGAGAACGGCTACGTCCGATTCACGCAGGCTGCAGCGACAGGAGCCTAGTTCCATGACCACCTCGGTGAAGGAACTCGACATCACCAGGATCCGGAAGGACTTCCCGATCCTCGGCCGTACGGTGCGCGACGGTAAACCGTTGGTGTACCTGGATTCCGGGGCGACCTCGCAGCGCCCCGTCCAGGTGCTCGATGCCGAGCGGGAGTTCCTCACCACCTGCAACGCGGCCGTGCACCGCGGGGCGCACCAGCTCGCGGAGGAGGCGACCGACGCGTACGAGGGTGCGCGCGCGGCGATCGCCGATTTCGTCGGGGCCGACGCCGACGAGCTGACGTTCACCAAGAACGCCACCGAGTCGCTGAACCTGGTGACCTATGTGCTCGGTGACGAGCGCTTCGAGCGACACCTGCGCCCGGGCGACGAGATCGTCATCACCGAGCTCGAGCACCACGCGAACCTGGTGCCGTGGCAGGAGCTGGCCCGTCGGACCGGCGCGACACTGCGCTGGTACGGGGTGACCGAGGACGGCCGCATCGACCTGGAGTCGCTGGAGCTGACCGACGCGGTCAAGGTCGTGTCGTTCACGCACCAGTCGAACGTGACGGGAGCCGTGGCGCCGGTGGCCGAGCTGGTCCGCCGGGCCAGGGCGGTCGGCGCGCTGGTCGTGCTCGACGCGTGCCAGTCGGTGCCGCACATGCCGGTGGACTTCCATGCGCTGGACGTGGACTTCGCGGCGTTCTCCGGGCACAAGATGCTCGGGCCGTCGGGCGTCGGCGTGCTCTACGGCAAGCGCGAGCTGCTCGCGTCGATGCCGCCGTTCATCACCGGCGGCTCGATGATCGAGACCGTCACGATGGAGGCGACCACCTACGCAGCCCCGCCGCAGCGTTTCGAGGCCGGCGTGCCGATGACCTCGCAGGTCGTCGCGCTGGGTGCGGCCGTGCACTACCTGAACGAGCTCGGCATGGACTCCGTTGCTGCGCACGAACACGAGCTGACGGCGCTGGCGCTCGAACAGCTCGGGGCCATCGAGGGCGTGCGGATCATCGGTCCGACCACCCCCGAGAACCGCGGCGGCGCGGTGTCCTTCGTGGTGGACGGAATCCACGCGCACGACCTCGGCCAGATCCTCGATGACGAGGGCATCGCGATCCGGGTCGGCCATCACTGCGCCTGGCCGCTGCACCGCCACTTCGGCGTGGCGGCGACCGCCCGCGCATCGTTTGCCGTCTACAACACCGCCGACGAGGTGTATGCGCTGGCGGCGGCCATCCGTCGGGCGCAGGACTTCTTCGGTACGCACCCCTCGCCGGGTGCTACCGACGACTCGGTCGACGGGGCTTCGTAGACATGCGGATGGAGCAGATGTACCAGGAGGTCATCCTGGATCACTACAAGCATCCGCACGGGCGGGGGCTGCGGGAGCCGTTCGGCGCCGAGGTGCACCACGTCAACCCGACCTGTGGCGACGAGGTCACGCTGCGGGTCGCGCTGACCGACGACGGCAGGGTGGGGGACATCTCGTACGACGGGCAGGGCTGCTCGATCAGCCAGGCCTCGACCTCGGTGCTCACCGATCAGGTCGTCGGGCTGAGCGTGCGGGATGCGCTCGCGACGGTCGACGCGTTCGATGCGATGATCACCAGCCGCGGCAACATCGAGGGCGACGAGGACGTGATCGGCGACGGGATCGCGTTCGCGGGCGTCTCGAAGTACCCGGCCCGCGTGAAGTGCGCGTTGCTGGGATGGATGGCATTCAAGGATGCCGTTGTTCAAATAGTCGACGGCGCCGACGCTGCGCCCACGAAGAATGTCATCGGCACCGCTGTGCCGGTCCAGACCGGAGGATCGTCATCATGACCGAGACCCAGGCAAACACCGAGTCCACCGAGGACCAGGCCGTGCAGGAGTCCGCGCCCGCCGCCGATGAGCAGGCAGTCATCGAGCTGACCCCCGACCAGCAGGCCGTGGTGGACGAGCTCGAGGAGGCGATGCGTGACGTCGTCGACCCCGAGCTGGGGATCAACGTGGTCGATCTCGGCCTCGTGTACGGCATCAGCGTCGACGCCGAGGATGTCGCCATCGTCGACATGACGCTGACGTCCGCGGCCTGCCCGCTGACCGATGTGATCGAGGAGCAGGCGCGCGGCGCCCTGGTCAAGAGCGGCCTCGTGAACGACTTGAAGATCAACTGGGTCTGGATGCCGCCGTGGGGCCCGGACAAGATCACGGAGGACGGCCGCGATCAGCTGCGGGCGCTCGGCTTCACCGTCTGATCCGAACGTGACAGAGAAGGCGCCAGACCCGAGTGATCGGGTCTGGCGCCTTTGTCATGCGGTCATGGGGATCAGTTGACGCGCACCGTACCGGTGCAGGACGTGGTCGGGATGCTCCACAGCGCATTCCGGTTGACCGCACTCCTGGTGATCTCGACGTCACCGGGACCGCTGTTGAGACGGAGGTTGACGGAGCTGCCCATACCGATCGGCGTGGTCGCGGTGAGAGTGCCCCTGGCCCCGGTGGTCTTGTTGTGCCAGTCGAGGCGGGTGTCCGACAGGTAGGGCGGGGCGAAGAACCAGAGGCTCGACACGTCGGCGAGGGTGAGGTTGCCGGTGCCGGGTCCGTCCTGATAGAAGAATGCCCTGCTGGCGATGTACGGCTGGTCGACGATGTACGGGCTCAGGCCGAAGCATGTGCTCATGGGTACGACCTGTGTTTCTGCCGCTGCCGATCCGGCGCCCGCGACGAGGCCCCCCGCGATTCCGGCCGATACCGCCGCAGCGGTTGCTATGCGTCGAAAGGTGTTGCCGTTCATGTACATAATCTCCCCTGTTTGTTGAAACTAACCGTTTCCGATCATGTCAAAGCCCCGCGATGATTCGGAGTGCCGACACACGAAAATCGGGAGAAACCGACAATTCGTTACGTGCGTCCAGAAGTACTCGGGCCGAGCATCCCGGGATTGCCTCTCACGCCGTGATCAACAGATACGCGGCCACGACGGAGCCGACCGCGGCGGTGCCGTAACACAACACCGCGAGCGGACCCCGCGCCCCGCCGAGCCGCAGGCCGTGCTGCAGCAGGAACCGCAAGCGGTGCGCCGCGTGGAACAGCGCGAGCACGCAGAGCCCGATGAGCACCAGCACCGTGATCGGGTTGCGCAGCACGGAGTGCAGGTGTTGATGGTCGGGCGCCTGGATCCAGCCGAGCGGTATCGCGACGCCGAACAGGATCAGCAGGGCGGGAGCGAGCAGGGCGGCGGCCATCCCGCCCCCGCTGAACAGCAGCCAGAACATCGGTTCGGGGGACCGCCTGGTGTTGGCCCGCCCGGTCGGATTCGGTGCCGTCGTCATCGCAGGATCACCCACACCGCGATGATCGAACACACGATCCACAGCAGGTAATGTGCGGCGACCACCGCGGCAGGCCGAACGGGGCGTCCGCCCAACCGGACCACCATCGCCTTGGGGGCCAGGTTGAACCAGGTCACGGCGTGCAGCAGCACGAACGCCGCCGCGATCACGTTGAGGGCGATCACCCATGGGCGCGCACTCCAGTCGAGGAAGTCCCGATAGGACTCGGGGCCGGAGCCGACCGCGACGACCAGCATCAGCGTGAACGCGACGAACCACGCCACGAACACGCAGGACAGCTCGCGCAGCGCGAACAGCAGGTAGGACCGGCGCCGCAGCCACCACAGCCGCGACACCGGCTGACGGTACCGGCGCGCAGGAACGATGCCGGTACCCTCGGCAGTCATCGCGCACCCCGGGGTAGCAGGAACTCCTTGAGCGACCTGGTCGCCGCGGTCAGCTTGTAGCGCTGGATCGCGCCTGCGGGGTCGACGCCCTTGGGGCACGCCACGCTGCACTCGCCGACGAGGGTGCAGGCCCACGCGCCCTCCGCCGAGGCCAGCACATCGCGCCGGTCCTCGGCGCCCTGGTCGCGGGAATCCAGGTTGTAGCGCTGACCGAGTGCGATCACCGCGGGCCCGAGGAAGGTGGGTTCGAGGGCGTACACCGGGCAGGCCGAGTAGCAGAGCATGCAGTTGATGCACATGCTGTAGCGCTGGTACGCGTCCTTTTCTTCGGGCGTCTGCAGGTACTCGCCGTCCTCTGGCTCGTCCTGGTCCGCGCGGATCAGCCAGGGCTTGACCTTGGGCAGCTTGGCCATGAAGTCGCTGATGTCGACGACGAGGTCGCGGATCACCGGGAAGTTCCGCATCGGTTCGACCCGAATCGATCCGGGGGCGTAGTCGGTCAGGAACGTCGAACAGGCCAGCTTCGGCTCGCCGTTGACCGTCATGCCGCAGCTGCCGCAGATCCCCATCCGGCAGGACCATCGGTAGGACAGCGTGCCGTCCAGCCGGTCCTTGATGTGGTTGAGTCCGTCGAGGATGGTCCACTCCTTACGCAGTGGGACCCGATAGCACTGCGGCGCGGGCACGGACTCCTGCTCCGGCCGGTACCGCGTGACCTCGACGGCGATGGTGTCGTGGTCGGCCATCGCTCACCTCCCGTATACCCGTTGCCCCGGGGGCCAGCGGGTGATCGTCACCGGCAGATACGAGACCCGAGCCTCGCCATCCGGTTGCCGGTGGATCAGTGAATGAGCCAGGTATCTGTCGTCGTCGCGGTCCGGGAAGTCGGTGCGCTGGTGGGCACCTCTGGACTCCTCGCGCCGCAGCGCGCTGTCGACGATGCACTCGGCGACGTCCAACATCCCCGAGAGTTCGAGAGTGGCGATCAGTTCTGTGTTGAACGTCCGGCTGTGATCATCGATGACGGCGGCCGCGTAGCGCTGCTTCAGTTCGCGGATCCGATCGATCGCCGTGCGCAGGGTGCGCTGGTCCCGGTAGATGCCGGCGCCGGACTCCATCGCCTCCTGCATCCCGGTTCGGATGTCGGCGATCCGGTCGGGCCTTGGACCGCCCGCGCCGTCGTGACGAGCGAGTTCGCGTTCGAGTCGACGTTGCTCGTCGCGTCCCTGCGCCTCGATCGCTGCGGTGGGACCGGCGGTGTGAGCCGCCGCAGCGTATGCGGTGGCGGCCTCTCCGGCACGGGCGCCGAAGACGAGCAGCTCCGGCAGCGAGTTCGAACCGAGACGGTTGGCGCCGTTGATGCTGACACAGGCGACCTCGCCCGCGGAGTACAGCCCGGTCAGATCGGTGGCTCCGTGCAGGTCGGTGTGGATCCCGCCCATCATGTAGTGCACGACCGGGCGTACCGGGACCAGCTCGTGGACCGGGTCGATGTTCTGGTAGCTCGCGCACAGTTCCCTGACGAACGGCAGCTTCGCGTCGATGACGTCGGCGCCGAGATGACGCAGGTCCAGGTGGACGATCGGTCCGTCGGGCGTGTCGATCGTCCTGCCCTTCTCCTGCTCGTGCACGAAGGCCTGGGAGAGCCGGTCCCGCGGCCCCAACTCCATGCTGCGCAGCACCGGTCCCGGCGTGGGCGTGCCGAGGTCGTAGTCCTGGAGGTAGCGATACCCGTCCTTGTTGATCAGCCAACCGCCCTCGGCCCGGGCGGCCTCCGTGATGAGGATGCCGGTGAACGGCAATCCGGTCGGGTGGTACTGGACGAACTCCATGTCCTTCAGACCTGCCCCGGCCCGGTAGGCCAGGGCCATCCCGTCGCCGGTCTTGATGGTGGCGTTGGTGGTGAACGGGAACACCCTGCCGCAGCCCCCGGTGCACACGATGACGGCGTCGGCGACGATCGTCTCGATCCGGCCGGTGGACAGCTCGATGGCCACCACGCCCCGCACCCGCCCGTCGTCGACGAGCAGCGTGGTGGCGAACCACTCGTCGTAGCGCACGATGTCCGGGTACGACAGCGCCTTCTGGAAGAGGGTGTGCAGCAGGTGGAATCCGGTCTTGTCGGCGGCGAACCAGGTGCGTTTCCTCTTCATCCCGCCGAACGCGCGCACGGCGATGTGCCCGTCCGGTTGTCTGCTCCACGGGCAGCCCCAGTGCTCCAGGCGGAGCAGCTCCTTCGGCGCTTCGTCGATGAATGCCTCGACGGCGTCCTGGTCGCAGAGCCAATCGCTGCCGGACACGGTGTCATAGGCGTGCTCGTCGAGGGAGTCGTCCGGGGCGATGACCGCGGCGGCGCCACCCTCCGCGGAGACGGTGTGGCTGCGCATCGGGTAGACCTTCGACACGATCGCAACGCTGCGGTTCGGGTCGGATTCCGCGATCGAGATGGCCGCACGCAGTCCGGCGCCACCGCCGCCGACGATGACGACAGAGTGGAATGCGGTCATCGCTCAGGCCTCGTGGTTGCCGCTGTGCTCATCCGCCAGGACCTTGCCGTCGTGCCGAATCGTCTTGATGCGCACGGATCCGTCGTGATACTCGTGGCGGATCACGCGGCAACCGCACGCGTAGACGCGGTCGTCGATGAGCAATCCCGCGTCGTCGTTCTCCTGGTGGCGTCGCCCGTCCACGGCGTGTCCGCACGGAGCCGGCTCCGCGGTGAAGGGGGAACTGGTGCTGATCATCGCCCACCTCCTTGCCTGGCAGGTGGCCACAACGACGATCGGTCTCCTCGGCCGGACAGTCGGGGCCAGGCGCCACGCGATCCGTGTGATCCATCTCACATCGGACGATACGCTCATTTGGCTGGGATCGACCCGGTGCGGACCCGTAAGTTAACGGCAGTTCTCAACTCTGTGGAGGTGGGTGTGGTGGTTGGACGCCGGGCCGCGGTGCTGTCCGGATACGGCGAGCCCGCCCGGATCCGTGACATCCAGACCGACACGCTGAGGGATCGGGAGATCCTGGTGCGGATGGCCGGCGTCGGCATCTGTCACACCGATCTGACGGCGGCCGCGGGGAGGATTCCCTTTCCGCTGCCTGCCGTTCTCGGACACGAAGGATCGGGCGTGGTGGAGTCGATCGGGCCGGGCGTCGACTCGCTCCGCCCCGGTGATCACGTCGTCCTGAGCTTCGCGTCGTGTCGGAGCTGCCGGAACTGCAAAGGGGGCCACCCGGCCTACTGTGCGGGTTTCGCCGCGCTCAACTACTCGGGGTACCGGCCGGACGGCACTACCACGCTGCGGTCCGGAGCCGAGGACGTGCACGGCGGGTGGTTCGGTCAGTCCTCCTTCGCGACACACGCCGTGGTGGGCGAGGCGGGTGCGGTCAAGGTCGCGGACGACCTCCCGCTGGCGTTGCTCGGGCCCCTCGGCTGCGGCATCCAGACCGGCGCGGGCGCGCTGATGCGGGTGTTGCGACCCCAGCCGGGCTCCTCGGTCGTCGTCTTCGGCGCCGGTGCGGTCGGGCTCGGGTCGGTCCTGGCGGCCGCCGCCATCGGATGCGCGACCGTCATCGTGGTCGATCCGCTGCCCGCCCGCCGGGCACTGGCCCTCACGCTCGGCGCCACCGCGGCGCTGGACAGCGCGGGCCCCGGGCTCGGCCGCGAGCTGCGCAGGCTGACCGGTGGCGGCGCGGACCACAGCGTGGACACCGTCAGCAGCGAGGAAGTCCTGAACCTGGCGGTTGCCGCGCTGCGTTCGCCGGGCAGTTGCGCGACCGTGGGCCTGCGAGGTCGACGCAACCCGGTGCTTCTCGACCAGTCGAGCCTGTTGATGGGCCGCAGCGTGACCGGTGTCATCGAGGGCGACGTCGACCCGCGGATGTTCATTCCCGAGCTCATCGGCCTCTGGCGGGCCGGGCGCTTCCCCTTCGGGGGGATGATCACGACTTTCCCGTTCGACGAGATCGAGACGGCGCTCGCGGCGGCGGCGAGCGGGGCCGTGGTCAAGCCGGTGCTCACGTTCTGAACTACCGCAGTCAACCGACCGATTCATCCGAAGACAGGAAGAGGCCGTGGCCGACACACAGAGATTCCGGGAGCTGCTCGAGAGTGAAGTGCCCGTCGATCCGCGCGATCTCGATGGAATCTGGGCGGCGCTGCCGACCGTGCACATCGATGAGCTCGAGGGCAGATGGCGGGGCAGCGGCTTCGAGACAGGGCATCGCACGGGCAGGTTGCTCGCCAGGTCCGGGTGGTATGGCAAGAACTTCGGAGCGCGATTCGATGTACAGCCGCTGCTGTGCCGCGGGCCGGACGGCGAGCTCTACTCCGACGTGGCGGCGGGCAAGGGGGAGGCGAGCCTGTGGATGGTGGAGTTCAGGGGCGAGTGCACCGCGACGATGATCTACGACGGGATGCCGGTGTTCGACCACTTCAAGCGCGTCGATGATCGGACCCTGATGGGCATCATGAACGGCAAGGACGTGCTCGACGGCGGCGAGCATTTCTACTTCGCCCTGGTCAAGGACCAGGCCGGATAGCCGGCCTTCCATCACATCGGGGCGAGGCGTCGCAGCAGCTCGGTGGCCTCACCGCGGTCCACCGGCTCGAAGAACCGCCGGTCGACCTCCTCGACCGCCTCGATCGCCCGCGGCGCCAGTGCGGCGCCGGAGTCGGTGACCCGCAGCAACTTGGCTCGGGTGTCCGCGGGATCGACGTGGCGCTCGATCAGTCCCTTCTTCTCCAGCGTGCGCAATACCTGCGAGGTCATCTTCACATCGGTTCCGGCCTGGCGAGCCACGGCGAGTTGGTTCGGGTTCTCGTCGTGGGTGTTGAGCCACCAGGTGCAGGCCAGCAGGACGAATTGGACGTGGGTGAGCCCGAGGGGTTCGAGCGCCTCGGCGATGCCACGCTGCCAGCGCAGGGTGGCGTGCCAGAGCAGGAACCCCGGGCTCTCACCGGGCCGAAGCGGCATGATCGAGTGCCTTCGCGACGAGGGTCGCCATGGTGTCGGGCCAGTCGCCGGTGACCGCGGGCCCGATCTCGGGGCCGACCACGTCGGCGCCGGCACCGGTGACCTCCATCCGGTACGTGACCCGGGTGCCGCCGTCGGCGAGGGGCTCGGCGCGATGCGCGGTGCGCAAGGTCAGGCCCTCGATCTCGGCCTCGTCCACGAACAACCGGTTCTCGGTGACCTCGGCAAGGCGCAGGTGCACCGGTTCGTCGCCTGCGGGTTTCATGATGATCTCGGTGCCGTCGGCGAAGTCGCCCCGGATCTCGATGTGCTCGATATCGGCGTTCCAGGTGACCCAGTTCTCGACGTCAGCCCACAGGCGCCAGATCGACTCGGGGGTGGCCGCGGTGTCGATGCTGTGTTCGTACTCCCACATGGTGTGCTCCTCGGTAGATGATCTTTGTGAAGACTATCTGTGCGCAGACTATCTGTCCACGGGAGGGGGACGCGATCCCGCGGGGCGGTTCAGCCGGTCTTGCGGGTGGGGGAGCGCTTGGCGGGTGCCTTCTTGGCCGCGGACTTCTTCGCGGGCGCGGCCTTCGGGGCAGCCTCGCCGGACTTGCCCGACTTCGCCGCATCGACGCTGCGCTGCAGGGCGGCGACCAGGTCCACGACCTCCGCGTCCTCCTTGTGTGCGGCGACCTCCTCCGGCGGGGTGACCTTCTTGCCGCCGTTCTTGATCGCCTCGTCGAGCATCTTCTGCAGCTGGATCTGGTACTCGTCGGTGTACGACTCGGGCTCGAAGTCCTCGGACATCGACTCCACCAACGACTTTGCCATCGTCAGTTCCTTGTCGCTCGGAGCGGCCGCCTTGTCGAGGGTCTCGAACTCCGCGGCCCGCACCTCGTCGGGCCAGAGCAGGGTCTGGATGACCAGCACGCCCTCACGCACCCGCAGTGCGGCGAGCCGGGTGCGCTGACGCAGCGTGAAGTGCACCAGCGCGGTGCGGTCGCTCTCGGTCAGTGTGGACGCGAGCAGCTGGTAGGCCTTGGGGGAGGCGGAGTCCGGCTCGAGGTAGTAGCTCTTCTCGAACAGGATCGGATCGATCTGCTCGGACGGCACGAACTGTAGGACCGGGATCTCGTGCTTCTCGGCGGCGGGCAGCTCGTCGAAGTCCTCGTCGGTGAGGATCACCTGCGTCCCGTCCTCGGACGAATACGCCTTGTCGATGTCGGCGAACTGGATGGTCTTGCCGCATTCCTGGCAGACACGGTTGTATTTGATGCGGCCGCCATCGGCGCCGTGGACCTGGTGGAACTTGATGTCATGGTCCTCGGTCGCGGTGTAGACCTTCACCGGGACGTTCACGAGCCCGAACGCGATGGAGCCTTTCCAAATAGACCGCATGAAACCATGATGGTGCACAGGACGGGATCAGGCCAGGCAGTACCCGAAAATGGGTGGGCAGAGCATGAGTCACAACACCGCGGTGATGGTGGAGGGCAGGCGCCTGTCCCTGACCAATCTGGACAAGGTTCTCTACCCCGAGACGGGGACCACCAAGGCGGAGGTCCTGCAGTATTTCACCACGGTCGGGCCGCTGATGGTGCCGCTGCTCGCCGGTCGTCCGGTCACGAGAAAGCGCTGGCCGGACGGCACGTCCGCGACGCCGTTCTTCCAGAAGAACGTCGACGTGTCGACACCGGACTGGGTGGATCGCCGGACCATGACGCACTCGTCGAAGACCATCACCTACCCGATCGTCGACGACCTGGCGTCGCTGGTGTATTTCGCTCAGGCGGGCTCGCTCGAGTTCCATGTGCCGCAATGGAGATTCGGCGCGGGCGGCGTACCGATGGACCCGGACCGCCTGGTGATCGACCTCGACCCGGGGCCGGGCGTCACGCTGGAGGAGTGTGCCGAGGTGGCCCTGCGGGTTCGTGATCGGCTTGCGGACAGCGGCCTTGGTGCGCTGCCGGTGACCAGTGGCAGCAAGGGGATTCACCTGTACGCCGGGATCGGGGAGGGCTGGACGGCGGCGCGGTGCGTGGAGTTCGCGAAGAAGATCGCGGTCGAACTCGAACGGGAGACGCCGAAGTCGGTGATCTCCAAGATGACCAGGGCCGAGCGTGCCGGCAGGGTATTCGTGGACTGGAGTCAGAACTCGGCGTCGAAGACGACGGTGTCGCCGTACTCGCTGCGCGGCACCGCGATCCCGAACGTGGCCGCCCCGCGGACCTGGGACGAGCTGACCCAGCCGGGACTGCGCCAGTTGGACTTCCGCGAGGTCCTCGACCGGATAACAGCGGGGGGTGAGCAGCCGGGGATCCCGCCTGCTCCGGAGCCCGAGCGCCCAGGTTCCTCGCGCCGATCTCGCGCCGCCGCGAGCGATCTGGCCCCGATGCTGGCGTCGGCGGTGACCGTGGAGGACTTCACGTCCAGGGCCGACCCCGAGGTGTGGGCCCTGGAGCCGAAGCTGGACGGTATTCGCGCCCTTGTGCATTTCGATCACGACGCCGAGAGCGGCGTGTCCACGGTCCGGCTGGTCAGCCGCAGCGGATCGGACCTCACGGCGGGCTATCCGGAGTTGCTGGCCGTTCCGGGAGGCCTGCACGGTCATTCGGGCGTGGTGGACGGGGAGATCGTGGTGCTCGGCGACGACGGCGCCCCGAGCTTCGGCCGGCTGCAGCAGCGGATGGGCCTGACGAAGCCGCGCGATGTGCGAGCGGCGGCGGAGAAGTACCCGGTGCTGTTGGAGATCTTCGACGTCCTGCAGCTCGACGGGACGTCCCTGCGCGCCAAGGTCTACCGGGACCGGCGCAGGGTGCTCGACGCGATACGCCTGGACGAGGACGAGCCCTGGCGGGTGCTCCCGCTGGCGCCCGCGGATCTCGGTGAGGCGCTCGAGTCCAGTCGAACCGCCCGGATGGAGGGGCTGGTCGCCAAGCGCTGGGACTCGACCTACCGGGCAGGCCGATCCGCGTCCTGGCTCAAGCTCAAGCATTTCCTGGACCTCGAGGTGGTGGTGGGTGGCTGGCAGCAGGGGGAGGGTCGTCGGTCGGGGGGTATCGGATCCCTGCTGCTCGGTGTGCCGGAGGGCGCCGGTGGCCTGCGGTACGTCGGCAAGGTCGGGACCGGTTTCAGCGATGCCGCCCTGGCGCGGCTGGCGCGTCTGTTGGCCGACGCGTCCGCGGACAGCTCGCCGTTCGGCGACGCGGTCCCCGCGGTGGATGCTCGCACCGCCCACTGGGTGCGCCCGGAAATCGTGGGGGAGGTGCGGTACTCGGAGGTGACCGGCGACGGGAGGCTGCGCCACCCGAGCTGGCGCGGTCTCCGTCCCGACAAGACACCGGACCAGGTCGCGGGTCTGGGTTGAGGAGGATCGGATCGCCGCAACGCCTCCGGCTGCCGTCGCGCCGAACGGCCCCCCAAAGATCGTCGTCATCGGACTCGACGGAACGATGCTCGACCACATCAAGGCCGTCAACACCCCGAACCTGGACCGGCTGATGGCGGAGGGGACCACCGGATCCTCGTCGATCCTGGGCCACCCGACCATCTCCGCGCCGTCCTGGTCCACGATCTTGACCGGTGTCTGGAACGCCGAGCACGGCGTCCAGGACAACTCCTTCGCCGGCGCCCGGTACGACCAGTACCCCAGTGCGTTCACCCAGATCGAGAGGACCGACCCTGGCCGGCCCGATTTCATCTTCACCCAGGTGGATCAGGTGGACGGGGCCGGGCACTGGACCGGCACCCTCGGCCCCGCGTACAACTAGGCCGTGGAAGCGGAGGACATCGAGGTCGGCAGGATCGTTGCTGCGGTGGACCAGCGTCAGCGCGACACCGGCGAGGGGTGGACCGTGCTGGTCACCGCCGACCACGGTCACCTGCTGTTCGGTGGGCACGGCGGCCAGACCCCCGACGAGGCATCGACTTTCGTGATCGCGCGCGGCGATGGATACCAGGCGGGCGGCATCGACAACGGCTACACGATCACCGACATCACCCCGATCGTGCTGGAGACCCTCGGCGTGCCGCGCCCGGCGAACCTCGACGGCAAGCCGTTGGCGAGGAGCGTGCCGCTGGAGGGCTGACCGTTCGCGGGGTCGGCGTGCGTTGACGGCTGTCGAGGTGGCGTGTCGGTGCGGGTTGCTAGTTTTGTGTGGGCGGCTCCGATCGGGCACTGCTCGACGGTTTCTCCGAAAGGCGTTCTCTCACATGGTGATGGGTGCTACCCATGCTGTTTCCGGCGCGGTCGCGGGTCTGCTTGCCGCACAGGTTCTTCCACCCGAATGGGGTGGGCCGACCTCGACGGCCGAGGTGTTCACCTTTGCGGGAGTGTGCGCGGGTGCCGCGCTGCTGCCCGACCTCGACACGGCGCAGTCCACGGTCGCGAGGTCCTTCGGTCCGGTCAGCCAGCTGGTCGCCCGCGGTGTGGACGAGCTCTCGTTGTGGTTCTACCGGCTCACCCGCGGGAAACGGGACCCCAAGCGTCGCGGCGGCCATCGGACGCTCACGCACACAGCGTTGTTCGCGATCGCGTTGAGCGCGGGTATCTCCGCGTTGGTGATCGAGTTCGGGCGCCCGGCGATCATCGGCACCCTGTTCGTCACCCTCGGCCTGGCGCTGCGCGGCCTGGCGGGGAGCTGGGCCGCGCGCAACGGCTGGATCGCGGTCACCCTCGTCGCCGCGGCGCTCTCGGCGTTCACCTGGACCTGGTACCCGGACGAGGTGGGCTCCAGGGCACTCGGCGTCGCGGTTGGCCTCGGATGCGCGGTGCACTGCCTCGGCGATGCGATCACCAAGGAGGGCGTGCCGTTCCTCGCGCCGTTCCTGCCCTGGGGGCGCAGGCGGTGGTGGGAGCTGCGCCTGCCGTCGATGCTCTCGATCCGGGCAGGCGGCACGGTCGAAAAGGTGGTGCTCGGTCCGCTGCTGACCCTCGTCGCGGTTGGTCTTGCGGTCTGGGCGATCGACGGTGTCCCCGGCGCGGTCACCGAGGTCGTGGCCGAGATCAGCGCCTGGGGTTGATGGTCGGCAGCGCCGCTCTCGCCAGCGTGCGCCGGACCGGGTTCGGGGCTCGTCGGAACACCGCGGCCATCGCCAGGCCCACGGCCACCGGGTCGGCACGCTCGGAGAGATAGGCGTGCTGTCGGCCGGCGGGCAAGTCGAAGAACGCCTCGAAGAACTCCGTTGTGAGTGGGGGTGGCAGCCGGAGCAGCGCGCGCAGCCCGACCTCGCGCAGACCGCGGACCGCCCGGGCGGCGGGCGGCCACAGCGCGGCTGTCGGATCGTCGTCGTCGAGGATGGCGCCGACCAGCCCGTCGACGGCGGACAGCGCGGCGGCGACGCTGTATCCGGTGCCGGGGTGCATGATCCCGGCGCGGGCGCCGAACGTGGCCGTCGCGCCCTCCGCGCGCGGAACCTGAACCGGGAACCGCACCCGTTCGCGTTCCCCGTTGGCGGCAACCGGCACCCTCCGCGCGCGCAGCCTGGTCTCCAGGCGCGTGCGCAACACCTCCTGGGACAGCCCCGGTCTGCCCACCAGGCAGGTCTCCTCGAGGAGGACCCGGTCGTGGCCGAGGGGGACCGCGTAGAGGAACGACGGGGTCTCGTCCGGTGCCGCACCGTTGTCCGCGCGCCAGTCCATGAACCATGCCTCGCCGTCCCCGACGATCGGGACCGCGGCCTCCCCGGACACCACCACGCCGTAGGCGGTCTGCTCCGCCAGTCCCCGCGCGGGCCGGGCGCCGCGGGCATCGATCACCTGTCGGGCGCGCAGTCGGCTGCCGTCCCGGAGGATCACCCGGTCCGGCTCGACGTCGGCGGCGGTTCCGGCGAGCACCCGGGCGGAGCCGAGATCCAGCGCCGCCCGCAACGCGTCGTTGTCGAGCACGCAGTAGGGCCGCGCCAGCACGTGCTCGCGGGTGGTCCACACCCGGGGCCGGTCGACCCGGGCCGCGGCCACCGAGTGCCCGCCGAGCCAATCCGGCAGCTCGTCGCACCACGCCGCGTAGGTGGGCGTCCAGCGACGGTCGGGATGCGGATCGACGGCGACCACGTCGAGCCCGGCGGCGGTGGCCCGGTGGGCCAGCGCCCGGCCGGCAGGCCCCAGTCCGACCACGGCGAGATCGGCCGCCGGTTCGCGGGTCGTCATCGGATCACTGGTGGCTCACGACATTGACCACGCGGCCGTTGGGGTCGCGGACGAAGAACCGGCGCACGCCCCACTCCTCGTCCTGCAGTGGGTGCACGATCTCCGCGCCCGCCTCGACGACGGTCGCGTACACCGCGTCCACGTCGTCCACCTCGACGCTCAGGTCGGGATGGACGGCCGCGGTGGCGTCCGCGCCCATGAGCGTCAGCTGGGCCGTCGGGTTCGACGGCGACGCCAGGGTCCTCACCCAGCCCAGGTTCATGACTTCAACGAAGCCGAGGAGGCCGTAGAACCTGCGGCTCCCGTCCAGATCGTCGGTGCGGATGTCCGGCACGACTCGACGAATGGTCACAGCATCTCCTCACTCATGACTACATCGAACCCGTCGAGAGCAGCCCGCCGTCCACCCGGACCGTCTCGCCGGTGATCCAGGAGGCGGCGTCCGAGACCAGGAATCCGACCAGGTTCGCGACGTCCTCCGGCGACCCGAGCCGCTTCATCGGGTAGCCGGCCGCGGCCTGATCCTCGCCCGCCGCGACCAGGGCGGCCGCGAACTGCGTCTTCACGATGCCAGGGGCCACCGCGTTGACCCGGATCTTCGGCCCGAGCTGCCAGGCCAGTTCCTCGGTCAGGCGGATCAGCGCAGCCTTCGAGGCGCCGTAGGCGGCGATCACCCCGGTCGATCGCAGTCCGCCGACGCTGGCCAGGTTGACCACCGCGCCGCCGTGTTCGCCCATCCAGGCCTTGTATGCCTGCTGGATGTAGCCGAGAGCGGCGACCACGTTCACGTCGAAGATCTTCCTGACCGCGTCCAGGTCGGCATCCATCAGCGACCCGAAGACCGGGTTGATGCCGGTGTTGTTGACCAGGATGTCGAGCGAGCCCAGCTCGGCCACGGTCCGCGTGACCGCCTCCGCGCGCGCGTCCGCGTCGCCCGCGTTGCCCGCGATCGGCAGGACAACGGCCCCGGCGACGGCGGTACGAAGCTCCTGCGCGGCGGCCTCCAGCGGCTCCGGCTTGCGGGCGGTGATGGCGACCGCGGCGCCGCGCGCGAGGAATTCGGCCGCGATGGCCCGGCCGATGCCGCGGCTCGCGCCCGTGACCAGCGCCGTCTTTCCCTGCAGATCCTTCGGGTGCGTCATCTGCGGAACGTTAGCCGAATCACATCGCCGCGCAACTACCGCAGGGAATGTCACGGTAAAGTGGAGCGTTCTTGTGTCTCGTGCGCCGTCGGCGTTTGCCCGGCCACGAAAAAGTTTCCCGTTTCCATTTAGGAGTTCTAGTTGATTACCGCCACCGACCTCGAAGTTCGTGCCGGTGTGCGGACCTTGCTCTCCGCGCCGGGACCCGCCCTGCGGGTCCAGGCAGGCGACCGGATCGGCCTCGTCGGCCGGAACGGTGCAGGCAAGACCACCACGCTGCGCATCCTCGCGGGCGAGGGCGAGCCCTACGCGGGCTCGGTGATCCGCACCGGCGACCTCGGATACCTCCCGCAGGACCCCAAGGAGGGCGACCTCAGCGTCCTCGCCAAGGACCGGGTGCTCTCCGCGCGAGGCCTGGACACCATCATCCGGGACATGGAAAAGCAGCAGACCCTGATGGCCGAGCTGGTCGACGGCGCCGAGCTGGACAAGGCCGTGCGCAGGTACGGCGCGTTGGAGGACCGGTTCTCGTCCCTCGGCGGCTACGTCGCGGAGAGCGAGGCGGCCCGGATCTGCAACAGCCTCGGGCTCGCGGACCGGATCCTCGCCCAGCCGCTGCGCACGCTGTCCGGTGGTCAGCGCCGCCGCGTCGAGCTGGCCCGCATCCTGTTCGCCGCCTCGGACGGCAGCGGCGGCCGATCGGACACCACGCTGCTCCTCGACGAGCCCACCAACCACCTCGACGCCGACTCGATCACCTGGCTGCGCGGGTTCCTGCAGAACCACGACGGTGGGCTCATCGTGATCAGCCACGACGTGGAGCTCCTCGGGGACGTCGTGAACCGGGTCTGGTTCCTGGACGCGGTCCGCGGCGAGGCCGACATCTACAACATGAACTGGAAGAAGTACCTCGACGCGCGCGCCACCGACGAGCAGCGGCGGCGGCGCGAGCGCGCCAACGCCGAGAAGAAGGCGGGCGCACTGCGGGTGCAGGCCGCCAAGCTCGGTGCCAAGGCGACGAAGGCGACCGCGGCCCAGAACATGGCCAAGCGCGCCGACAAGCTGATGGCCGCCCTCGACGAGGTCCGGGTCTCGGACAAGGTCGCGCACATCCGCTTCCCGGAGCCCGCGGCCTGCGGCAAGACGCCGCTGATGGCGAAGAACCTGACCAAGATGTACGGCTCGCTGGAGATCTTCGCGGGCGTCGACCTGGCCATCGACCGCGGTAGCCGGGTGGTCGTGCTCGGGCTCAACGGCGCGGGCAAGACGACCCTGCTGCGGATCCTGGCGGGCACCGAGCAGGCCAATGCCGGCGAGCTGGTGCCCGGTCACGGGATGAAGGTCGGCTACTTCGCGCAGGAGCACGACACCCTCGACGACGACGCCTCGGTGTGGGAGAACATCCGGCACGCCGCGCCGGACACGGGGGAGCAGGAGCTGCGCTCGCTGCTCGGCGCGTTCATGTTCACCGGCCCGCAGCTCGAGCAGCCTGCCGGCACCCTCTCCGGCGGTGAGAAGACGCGCCTCGCGCTGGCCGGCCTGGTCTCCTCGGCGGCCAACGTCCTGCTGCTGGACGAGCCGACCAACAACCTGGACCCGATCTCGCGCGAGCAGGTGCTCGACGCGCTGCGCAGCTACAAGGGTGCCGTCGTGCTGGTCACCCACGACCCCGGCGCCGCGGAGGCGCTGAACCCGGAGCGGGTCATCCTGCTGCCCGACGGCCAGGAGGACCACTGGTCGCAGGAGTACCTGGAACTGATTCAGCTGGCCTGATCGTTGCCGCGGCGCGGCGCGGGTGGCTAGCCTGAGAGTGTTCGCTCAAGTCCGCCGAATGACGGCACGCGCCGCGCGCGAGGGATTCGTGCGCACTCCTGTACGGAGGTCAGCCATGGCCGAGCTCACGCGACTACCCAAGGGCGCCCGGGTGTCTGGGGGTGCGCGGGAGGCCCTGCAGACCGAGCTGCGGGATCGCTATCAGTCGGGCACAAGCATCCGGACGCTGGCGGACGCCACCGGCCGCTCGTACGGATTCATCCGGGCCCTGCTCACCGAGGCGGGCGTGACGCTGCGCGGCCGCGGCGGCGCGAACCGCCGCGGCCGCCTCTCGCATTGATCGCGGGCGCCGATCGCGTCACTCCCTGCGGCGGACCGATTCCTCGACCAGGTCCAGCACGGCGGACAGGTTCTCGCCCGCGTGTCCCGACGCGATCCGGGCGATGAGCCCGTCGAGGACCAGATCGAGATAACCGACCAGCACATCGGTCGGGAGGTCGTCCCGCAGCCGGCCCGCGGACTTCTGGCGTTCGAGCCGGTTGATCGTCGCCTCGGTCAGTTCCGCGCTGCGCTGGGACCAGCCCCGCGCGAACTCGGGGTCGGTCCGGAGTCGGCGGGCGATCTCGAGCCGGGTGCCGAGCCAGTTGAACTGGTCCGGCTGGGCCAGCATGTCCCGCATGACCTGGACAAGGCCCTGGTTCGCGGCGACATCGGCCATCCGCATGGCGTCCTCGTGCGCGAGCGCGAGGAACAGGCCGTCCTTGTCCTTGAAGTGGTGGAAAATCGCTCCCCGCGAGAGACCGGTGGTCTCCTCGAGGCGGCGCACGGTGGCACCGTCGTAGCCGTACTCCGCGAAGCAGCGGCGAGCGCCGTCGAGGATCTGGCTCCGCCGTGCGGCGAGGTGGTCTTCGCTGACCTTCGGCACTAGGCTCCCTCCTTCGTCGGTCGCCCGTGAGTGTTTTCGGCCCTTCGCGAGATATGTCGCGTCATGCACTAAGCGCGCACGACCACGTTCCTCGGTCGGTAACTGTCCGCTGGAAGTGGTCGTGCGCGCTTAGTGCCGATCTGGGCCGAAAACACTCATGGGCGCGTAGCGCCTAGCCCTTGATCATGTTGCGGAGCACGTACTGCAGGATGCCGCCGTTGCGGTAGTAGTCCGCCTCACCGGGGGTGTCGATGCGGACGACCGCGTCGAACTCCACCTTGGTGCCGTCCGTCTTGGTGGCCGTGACCTTCATGGTCTTCGGGGTGACGCCCTCGTTGAGCTTGGCGATGCCCGTGATGTCGAAGGTCTCGGTGCCGTCCAGGCCCAGCGACGCGGCGGACTGGCCGACCGGGAACTGCAGCGGCACAACGCCCATGCCGATGAGGTTGGAGCGGTGGATGCGCTCGAACGACTCGGTGATGACGGCCTTGACGCCGAGCAGGCTGGTGCCCTTGGCGGCCCAGTCACGCGAGGAGCCGGAGCCGTACTCCTTGCCGCCGAGGACGACCAGCGGGATGCCGGCGGCCTGGTAGTTCTGCGACGCGTCGTAGATGAACGACTGCGGGCCGCCCTCGAGGGTGAAGTCGCGGGTGTAGCCGCCCGAGACGTCGTCGAGGAGCTGGTTGCGCAGGCGGATGTTCGCGAACGTGCCGCGGATCATCACCTCGTGGTTACCGCGACGCGAGCCGAGGGAGTTGTAGTCCTTGCGCTCGACACCGTTGGCGTCCAGGTACTGCGCGGCCGGGGTACCGGGCTTGATGGGGCCTGCCGGGCTGATGTGGTCGGTGGTGACCGAGTCGCCCAGCAGCGCAAGGACGCGGGCGCCCGTGATGTCGGTGACCGGGGTGGTCTCCATCGTCATGCCCTCGAAGTACGGCGCCTTGCGGACGTAGGTCGAGTTCTCGTCCCACGCGAAGGTGTCGCCCTCCGGGGTGGACAGGTTCTGCCAGCGCTCGTCGCCCTTGAAGACGTTGGCGTAGGAGTTGACGAACATGTCCTGGTTGATCGAGGACGCGATGGTCGCCTCGATCTCCTGCGTCGAGGGCCAGATGTCCTTCAGGAAGACGTCGTTGCCGTCCTGGTCCTGTCCGAGGGCATCGGTCTCGAAGTCGAAGTCCATGGTGCCTGCGAGACCGTAGGCGATGACCAGCGGCGGGGAGGCCAGGTAGTTCATCTTGACGTCGGGGGAGATGCGACCCTCGAAGTTGCGGTTGCCCGAGAGCACCGCGGTGACCGACAGGTCGTTGTCGTTGATCGCCTTGGAGATGTTCTCCGGCAGGGGACCGGTGTTGCCGATGCAGGTGGTGCAGCCGTAGCCACCGAGGTAGTAGCCGAGCTTCTCGAGGTACGGCCAGAGGCCGGCCTTCTCGTAGTAGTCGTTGACGACCTGCGAGCCCGGCGCCATGTTGGTCTTGACCCACGGCTTGGTGGACAGGCCCTTCTCGACCGCGTTGCGGGCCAGCAGGGCGGCGCCCAGCATCACCGACGGGTTCGAGGTGTTGGTGCAGGAGGTGATGCCCGCGACCACGACGGCGCCGTGGTCGAGCACGAACTCGCCCTGCTCCGGGGTGGTGACGCGCACCGGCTTGGAGGGGCGGCCCTCGGCGCCGTTCGCGGCCGACGCCACGGCGCCCGCACCGTCGTCGGCGAAGGACAGCGCGGCGGGATCGGATGCGGGGAAGGACTCCTCGACGGCCTCGTCCAGCTGGCTGTGGTCGGCTGCGGCGTGATCCTCCACGTAGGTGTGGATGTCGCGACGGAACGCGTTCTTCGAGTCCGAGAGCAGGATGCGGTCCTGCGGGCGCTTCGGGCCTGCGATGGACGGCACCACGGAGCCGAGATCCAGCTCGAGGTACTCGGAGTAGTTGGGCTCGGCGTCGGCGTCGTGCCACATGCCCTGTTCCTTGGCGTACGCCTCGACGAGCGCGAGCTGCTCCTCGCTGCGGCCGGTCAGGCGCAGGTAGTTCACGGTCTCCTCGTCGATCGGGAAGATCGCGGCGGTGGAACCGAACTCGGGGCTCATGTTGCCAAGGGTGGCGCGGTTGGCCAGCGGCACCTCGGCGACGCCCTTGCCGTAGAACTCCACGAACTTGCCGACGACACCGTGCTTGCGCAGCATGTCGGTGACGGTGAGCACCACGTCGGTGGCGGTCACGCCGGGCTTGATCTCGCCGGTCAGCTTGAAGCCGACGACGCGCGGGATCAGCATGGAGACCGGCTGGCCGAGCATCGCGGCCTCGGCCTCGATGCCGCCGACGCCCCAGCCCAGCACGCCGAGGCCGTTGACCATGGTGGTGTGCGAGTCGGTGCCGACGCAGGTGTCGGGGTACGCCTGGCCGTTACGGATCATGACGGTGGGCGCCAGGTACTCGATGTTGACCTGGTGCACGATGCCCATGCCCGGGGGGACGACCTTGAAGTCGTCGAACGCGCCCTGGCCCCAGCGCAGGAACTGGTAACGCTCGCCGTTGCGCTGGTACTCGAGGTCGACGTTGCGCTCGAGGGCATCGGCGCGGCCGAAGACGTCGAGGATGACCGAGTGGTCGATGACCATGTCGGCGGGGGAGAGAGGGTTGACCTTGCTCGGGTCGCCGCCGAGAGCGGTGACGGCCTCACGCATGGTGGCGAGGTCGACGATGCAGGGCACGCCGGTGAAGTCCTGCATGATCACGCGGGCCGGGGTGAACTGGATCTCGATGCTCGGGTCGGCCGACGGATCCCAGCTCGCGATCGAGCGGATGTGGTCGGCGGTGATGTTCGCGCCGTCTTCGGTGCGCAGCAGGTTCTCTGCCAGGACCTTCAGTGCATAGGGCAACTTCTCGGTGCCGGGAACGGCGTTGAGGCGGAAGATCTCATACGAGTTCTCTCCGACCTCGAGGGTTCCCTTGGCGCCGAACGAATCAATACTGGTGCTCACGTCAGCTCCACTCGTCATTGAGGTTCGCCGTCGACGGGGCTGTGCCGACGGCTGAAGCGAAGCGCATCGCGGCGGACCAAACGGTCACGCCGGGCGCATCGCGGCAAGTCTAACAGTACGCTTGTCCTGTGAGAATTTCGGGCATGTGCGTAGGGCGCATCGCGCCCGATCCGACACCTGTCGATTCTTGTCGACGGCACCGGCGGTCGCAACGCGGCAATCCCGGGTTTCGCCGCGCCGCGACGAGTGTCACGTAATGTGCATCGGGTCAGCAGCGATGGTCCCCATGCCGTCGTACCCGTAACCGCTGCATATCCCTCGACCCGATCCGGATGAAAGATGCCTGCTGCTCTCACCTCTGTGTTTCGTCCGGTCCTGGCTGACGTCCCCCCCGATATCGGCATCGACGCGATCCTGGCCGACGTCCAGGACGACGGGGTGTCGGCGCCCGCGAGTGATGTGGACGGGCTCAGGAGTGTCGTGGTCCGGGCCGAGCAGGACGGGGTCGAGCTGAGCGTCGTCGTGCTTGCGGCGAACCCGGTGCGGGATTCGCAACTGCGGGACATCGCGACCGAGGTGGGCAAGCAGGAGGGCGGCACCGTGCTGGTGCTGAGCCCGAGTTGGGTGGGTACCTACAGCGACACCCTCAGCCGGGTCACCGTCGAGGACGCGCAGGACAAGGCGTACACCGGAAACGCGGTGGCCTCGGCCGACAATTTCCTCGGCGCGATCACGCGGCCGGACCCGCCGTACGGGCTCATTACGGCGGCGCTGGTGCTGCTGGTCGGCGGCGTTGCCGCGGTGAGCCTTTGGGCGCGCTCACGGCGTTCGGCGGCCACCGTCGACGGCGACGTCGACGCTCGATAAGCCGACTCATTCGGGTGGCCGTCCGCGCCGCCTCGGGATGGATCCGTCCGCCGCGAGAAATCCCAACTCCGCGAATATCTTTCGCAACCGATTCGACAAACCCGCAGCTCACGGCGCCCCGTGGGTGTGCGAACCAGTGTTTTTCTTGTGACTAGAGTTCCACTAGTGGACATTGTGTCGTACGATACTTTTGGCACTTATGGGGAAGAAGTGTCGCTTTGAGCAGCATGGCCACGCAAGTGGCGCGAGTTCGACGTTGGCCTGTTGACGTCGTGTGCTGCCGAGCTTGCGCGTCTTCCCTGTGCGGGTACGACCGAGCTGAGCGCTGATCCGTCCGGCTCGGTGGAGAACCGAGGGAGAGACCTGTGAGGCGAAGGGCACCGCGCACGAGGACTCGTAGTGCACAACTGCTGATCGGAATGGCGATAGTGGCCTCCTTGGTCACGGGAACCCCTGGACTGGCCGCCGCAGTGCCGCCGCCACCGCCGAATCCGAGCGAATCCGAACTGCAACAGGCCGGCCAGGGCGTCGACGAGCGCGTCGGTCAGGTCAGCACCCTCATCAACGACGTGGCCGCCGCCGACCAGCAGTTGCGTGCGCTAGACGATGAGGTCGCGATCAAGCGTGAGCAGGTGAACAAGGCGCTGGTCGACCTGCAGATGTCCCGTGACGCGGCCGCAGCGGCCGCGGGTGCGGTCGGCATCAGCCAGCAGGCCCTGCGGGACGCGGGCGCCCAGATCGAGTTGGCGCAGACCAGGTTCGACGAGTTCGCGGCCAGAACGTACAAGCAGGGCACCGGGCTCGCGTCCTTCGCGTCGTTCCTGGGATCGCAGGGGCCAGGGGACGTGCTCGACCGCGCCCAGGTGATGAAGATCCTCGCCACCAACAAGAATTCGGTGATGGACGCGCTGCAACGCGCGAGAACCGAACAGGCGAACAAGGATTCGTCGACCCGCGAGGCGAAGCAACAGGCGGATGTCGCCGCAGTCGCGGCCGAGTCCCGCAAGTCCGACGCCGAGAACGCCATCTCGGTCGCGAGGTCCGCGTTGGCCGAGCAGGCAGGCAAGAAGGCCGCGATCGAGGCGCAGAAGTCGTCGGCGGAGTCCGCGCTCGCGGCGGCAAGGGAGAACGTATCCGGGCTGCAGAGCCAGCGTCAGGCGTTCGTCAACTGGGACACCCAGCGGGCCGCCGAGCAGGCCGCGATCGCCGCCGCGGCGGCCGCTGCCCGAGAGGTCGCGGCCGCGGCCGCGGCGCGCGTCGCCGCAAACCAGGCGGCGAAGGACCGGGCCCGCGAGCTCGCCACGGGACAGCGCCCGCACACCCAGATCGAGGACGACACCGCGACCGATTACGGCACCGAGGAATCGGGCACCGTCGACTCGGAATCCGAGGAGGCCGAGTCCGAAGCGTCGGAGGAGTCCGAGGAGTCGCCGCCGGTCACCACGAAGCCGGTCAAGCCGAAGCCGAAGCCGAGCAAGCCCAAACCGGCCGTCACCGGCAGCGCCGCCGTCGAGACCGTGATCGACCGCGGGATGTCGCAGCTCGGTGTCACCTACGCCTGGGGCGGCGGCGACGAGAACGGGCCGACCCTCGGTATCCGTGACGGTGGCGTGGCGGACAGTTACGGCGATTTCAACAAGGTCGGTTTCGACTGCTCGGGCCTGATGATCTACGCCTTCGCCGGCATCGGCGTCTCGCTGCCGCACTACACCGGCTATCAGTACACCGCGGGCGAGCAGGTTCCGTCCTCGGAGATGCGACGCGGCGACATGATCTTCTACGGACCGAACGCCAGTCAGCATGTTGCGCTGTACCTTGGCAATGGGGAGATGCTGGAGGCGCCGCAGTCCGGTTCCATCGTCAAGGTGTCGCCGGTGCGCTGGGACGGCATGACCCCGTACGTGGTCCGAATGGTGTAGCGACCTGACCGCATTCCGGGACACGGAGGCGGATCGAGGCGATCGATGTGAAAGCGGTGGATTCTTGGTGACCTCAGCTGACGGGGCAACCGGCAGTACGGACGTGCAGATCCTCGAGAAGGTGATCTACGAGGTCAAGCGAGTGATCGTCGGGCAGGACCGGCTGGTCGAGCGCATTCTCGTGGGACTCCTCGCGAAGGGGCACGTGCTCCTCGAGGGCGTGCCCGGCGTCGCCAAGACCCTGGCGGTGGAGACCTTCGCGACCGTCGTCGGCGGTTCGTTCTCCCGCGTGCAGTTCACCCCGGACCTGGTGCCCACCGACCTGGTCGGTACCCGGATCTACCGGCAGGGCCGGGAGGAGTTCGACACCGAGCTCGGTCCCGTCGTCGCGAACTTCGTGCTCGCCGACGAGATCAACCGGGCCCCAGCGAAGGTCCAGTCGGCACTGCTCGAGGTGATGGCCGAGCGCCACGTCACCATCGGCGGCAAGACGTTCCCCATGCCGGAGCCCTTCCTGGTGATGGCGACCCAGAACCCGATCGAGAGCGAGGGCGTCTACCAGCTGCCCGAGGCGCAGCGCGACCGCTTCCTGTTCAAGATCCTGGTGGACTACCCGTCCGTGGAGGAGGAGCGCGAGATCGTCTACCGGATGGGTGTCGCGGCTCCCGAGCCGAAGCCGATCCTGGATCCCGCCGAGCTGATCCGCCTGCAGAAGGCCGCAAGCGCGGTCTTCGTGCACCACGCCCTTGTGGACTACGTGGTTCGCGTCATCGCGGCCACCCGTACCCCCGCCGATCTGGGCCTGACCGACGTGGCCGGGTGGATCGCGTACGGCGCCTCGCCGCGCGCGACGCTCGGCATCATCGCCGCCTCACGCGCCCTCGCGCTGATGCGCGGACGTGACTACGTGGTGCCGCAGGACGTGCTCGAGGTGATCCCGGACGTGCTCCGCCACCGCCTGGTGCTCTCGTACGACGCCCTCGCGGACGACGTCTCACCCGACGACGTCATCACCCGGGTGTTGCAGAGCGTCGGTCTCCCGCAGGTCGCGGCCCAGCCGGTCGCCCCGCCCGCGCAGGCGCCGAACGGAGCGGTCGCCCCGCAGGCGGCCCCGCAGTCCAACGGCACGCCGCAGCAACAGGCTGTCGCCGACCCGACCGCGTCGGTCGGTGGCCAGCAGCGGTGAGCGCCCCGGCTCATCGTGACGGCGGCGCGTTGCCCTCGTTCCGTTCGGGCGAGCTGCGCAACCCGGAGCTGTCCGCGGCCCTGCGCACTCTCGAGCTGACGGTCCGCAGGCGGCTCGACGGCGTCCTGCACGGCGAGCACCTCGGGCTGATCCCGGGGCCGGGCACCGAATCGGGCGACGCCCGCGAGTACCAGCCCGGCGACGACGTTCGCCAGATGGACTGGTCGGTGACCGCGAGGACGACGCATCCGCACGTGCGGATGTCCGTCGCCGATCGCGAGCTCGAGACGTGGCTGGTCGTCGACCTGTCCGCGAGCCTGGACTTCGGGACGACCGGGGCCGAGAAGCGCGACCTGGCGGTGGCCGCCGCGGCCGCCGTCACCCACCTCACCAGCGGGGGCGGCAACCGGATCGGTGCCATCGTCGCGACCGGCGAGCGGACCGTGCGCATCCCCGCGCGCGGCGGCCGGTTGCACGCGCAGGCGATGCTCCGGAAGATCGCGACCACCCCGCACGCCCCGGACGGGGTGCGGGGCGACCTGCGTGGCGCAATCGAGTCGCTGCGCCGACCGCAGCGCCGACGCGGGCTCGCCGTGGTGATCAGCGACTTCCTCGGTCCGCTCGACTGGGAGCGGTCGATGCGCGCGCTGTCAGGCAGGCACGACCTGCTGGGTATCGAGGTCCTCGACCCCCGTGACCTGGAGCTGCCGGATGTCGGAGACGTGGTGCTGCACGACCCGGAGACGGGCCGGACCCGGGAATTCCACACCAGCACCTCACTGCGTGCCGACTTCGCCGCGGCCGCGCAGGAGCACCGCCGCGCCGTCGAGCACACGCTGCGGGGGTGCGGCGCTCCCGTCCTGGCGCTGCGCACCGACCGGGACTGGATCGCCGATGTCGTTCGCTTCGTGGCGTCGCGCCGACACAGTTATGGTGCTCGGGTGAATCGGGTGCCGCGCCAGTGAGCTTCGCTGATTTCGCGTCCCCCCTGTGGTTGGCGTTCCTCGTGGTGGTGGCGGCCCTCGCCGTCGCCTACGTCCTCGTCCAGCGCACCAGGCACAAGCATCTGCTCCGGTTCTCCAACCTCGAGCTGCTCGAGAAGGTCGCCCCGTCGCGGCCAGGACGGTACCGGCACGTGCCCACCGCGCTGGTGCTGTGCGGACTGTTGCTGCTCACGGTGGCGCTCGCAGGCCCGACCTCGGAGAAGCGGGTGCCGCGGAACCGGGCCACCGTGATCATGGTGATCGACGTTTCGCTGTCGATGAAGGCCACCGACGTCGAGCCGACCCGGTTCGACGCCGCCAAGGCCGCCGCGAAGGACTTCGCGGACGGGTTGACGCCCGGGATCAACCTCGGGCTCGTCGCGTTCGCGGGTACCGCCTCGGTCCTGGTCTCGCCGACCATCAATCGCGAGGAGACCAAGACCGCGATCGACCACCTCAAGCTGAGCGAACGCACGGCGACCGGCGAGGCCATCTTCACCTCGCTGCAGTCGATCGAGACGCTCGGTGCGGTCCTTGGCGGCGGGGATCAGGCGCCGCCCGCGCGGATCGTGCTCCTCTCCGACGGGAAGCAGACCGTCCCGGACGACCCGGATGCCCCGCGCGGCGGCTACACCGCCGCACGCGAGGCGAAGGAGAAGGGCGTGCCGATCTCGACGATCTCGTTCGGCACCACCTACGGCACCGTCGACATCGAGGACGAGCGGATCCCGGTCCCGGTCGACGATCCGTCGCTTCGCGAGATCGCGAACCTCTCCGGAGGTAGTTTCTTCACGGCATCCAGCCTCGAGGAGCTGCGCAAGGTCTACGACACCCTCGAGGAACAGATCGGGTTCGAGACGACCAGGGGCGACGCCAGCAGGCCCTGGCTCGTGCTCGGGGTGCTGTGCACAACGGCGGGGCTCGCCATGGCGCTGGTTCTGCGCCAACGCCTGCCCTAGCGGGGCCATGACCCGCCACAATTCCACCGACCGACGCCGATGCGGCGTACACGAACAGATAGGTTGATCGCATGTCGAACACCCCCTCCCCGTCCCGATCCGTGCTCGTGACCGGAGGCAACCGCGGCATCGGCCTCGCGGTGGCCCAGCGTCTGGCGGCGGACGGCCACAAGGTGGCGGTCACGCACCGTGGGTCCGGGGTTCCCGAGGGCTTGTTCGGCGTGAAGTGCGACGTCACCGACGCGGAGTCGGTGGATCGGGCGTTCACCGAGGTCGAGGAGCACCAGGGTCCGGTCGAGGTGCTGGTCGCCAACGCGGGCATCACCGACGACACGCTGCTCATGCGGATGACCGAGGAGCAGTTCACCAACGTCATCGACGCCAACCTGACCGGCGCCTTCCGCTGCGCCAAGCGGGCCAACCGGGGCATGCTGCGCGGACGCTGGGGCCGGATGATCTTCCTCGGCTCGGTGGTGGGCATGGCCGGTCAGGCCGGGCAGATCAACTACGCCGCCTCCAAGGCCGGCGTGATCGGTCTGGCGCGCTCGGTGACCCGCGAGCTGGGTTCGCGGTCCATCACCGCGAACGTGGTGGCGCCCGGCTTCATCGAGACCGACATGACCGCCGATCTGCCGGAGGACATGAAAGAGATGGCAAAGAAGTTCATCCCGCTGCAGCGCGTTGGCAAGGCAGAGGACGTCGCCGCCGTGGTCAGCTTCCTCGCCTCGGAGGACTCCGCGTACGTCTCCGGCGCGGTCATCCCGGTGGACGGCGGCATGGGTATGGGCCACTAGTTCCGCTCGAAACATCACGCACCCAACGACTTTCATTCACAGGAGTAGAAACATGGGCGGACTGCTCGAAGGCAAGACCATCCTCGTCACCGGGATCATCACCGATTCGTCGATCGCGTTCCACGTCGCGAAGGTGGCGCAGGAGCAGGGTGCGAAGGTCATCATCACCGGGTTCGACCGGCTGCGGCTGATCGACCGCATCGCGCAGCGCCTGCCGCAGCCGGTGCCGCCTGCGATCGAGCTCAACGTGCAGGACGATGAGCACCTCGCGACATTGGCGGACCGCGTCCGTGAACTCGCGCCCGAGGGCATCGACGGCGTCGTGCACTCCATCGCGTTCTCTCCGCGCTCCGGCCTGGGTGCACCCTTCCTCGACGCGCCGTGGTCGGACATCTCGACCGCACTCGAGGTGTCGGCCTACTCGTACGCGTCGCTGGCGAAGGCACTGCTGCCGGTGCTCAACGACAACGCCTCGATCGTCGGCATGGACTTCGACCCGTCGCGGGCGATGCCGTTCTACAACTGGATGGGTGTCTCGAAGGCCACCCTCGAGGCAGTCAACCGCTACGTGGCGAAGGAGGTCGGCGTCCGTGGCATCCGCTCGAACCTCGTTGCCGCGGGTCCGATCAAGACCCTGGCCGCCAAGGCCATCGCGGGCGACAGCACCGGACCGGGTGCCGAGCTCGACAGGCTGAACACGGGTTGGGACGACGTCGCACCGATCGGCTGGAACGTCGATGACCCGACGCCCGTCGCCAAGAGCGTCTGCACGGTGCTCTCGGACTGGCTGCCCGGTACCAGCGCCTCGATCATCTACGTCGACGGTGGCTTCCACGCGATGGCCGGATAGGTACGAGCTCTCTCACCATGACCACCGAGTTCGATGCCCTGCTGCTGCTCTCCTTCGGCGGACCCGAGAAGCCCGACGACGTCCGCCCGTTCCTGGAGAACGTGACCAGGGGCAGGGGAGTGCCGCCCGAGCGCCTCGACGAGGTGGTCGAGCACTACCTGCACTTCGGTGGGGTGTCGCCGATCAATCGGCTCAACCGCGACATCATCGCCGCGGTGGAGTCCGAGTTCACTGGTGCGGGAATCGAATTGCCGATCTACTTCGGCAACCGCAACTGGCATCCGATGGTCGAGGACACCGTCGCTCGCATGCGCGACGACGGTGTCCGCTCGGCACTGGTGTTCCCCACCTCGGCGTGGGGCGGCTACTCCGGCTGCCGGCAGTACCACGAGGACATCGAGCGGGCGAGGTCCGCGGTCGGCGACGGGGCGCCCGCGCTGGTGAAGTTGCGCCAGTACTACGACCACCCCCTGCTCATCGCCGCGTTCGCCGAGGCGATCGTCGCGGCCCGCGAGCAGCTCCCCGCGGACCGGCGCGCCGGGGCCCGGCTCGTGTTCACCGCGCACTCCATCCCCGTCTCCGCCGACGCCTCGGCTGGTCCGCCCGCCGACGGCGGCCGGCTCTACAGCCGCCAGGTGGCCGAGGCCGCCCGGTTGTGCGCGGATGCAGTCGGTGTCGAGGAGTTCGACCTGGTCTGGCAGTCGCGGTCGGGTCCGCCGCAGATCCCGTGGCTCGAGCCCGACATCTCTGATCACCTCGACGCGCTGGCCGCGGCGGGCACCGAGGCAGTGATCGTGTGCCCGGTGGGCTTCGTCTCCGATCACCTCGAGGTGATCTGGGACCTGGACACCGAGGCCAGGGACAGGGCCGCCGAGCTCGGGCTTGGTTACGTCCGGGTCGGCACGCCGGGCACCGATCCGCGCTTCGCGCAGCTGGTTTCGGCGCTGGTGCGGGAGCAGTCGGACGGCGCCGCCCCGCAGCGGCTCGGATCGGAACCGCTGTACGGGGCGGGCGCGAACGGCGCCCTGTGTGCGGTGGCGTGCTGCGAGCCGCCGCGCAGGCCGCGGCGCTGACCGCTCGGATCAGGCGGAGATAGCCCTTCGCCGAGCCTGGAGGTGTCGACGATGCCGATGCCGAAACAGATGGAGCAGGCCGACCAGGGCGGGGTCAGCTGTAGGACGCGGAACTGATCACCGAGGATCCTCCTCCTCGGCCCGGCAGGTTGTCGACGTACCTCGTCGACGGTGTCGGGCCGGCGAACACCGGCGTAGTGTTCGGACCGTCGGAACCTGGAGAGGCGATGGTGCTGATGCGTACCGACGGAGACACCTGGGACATCGTGAGCAGCGTGGGCCGCACCGCATTGGGGGTGGCGACCTTCCGGGCGCTGGAATCGGAACGTCCCGATCCGCTGATCACGGACGGATTCGCGCGCTGGTTCGTGGAGGCGGCCGGTGACGAGCACTTCACCCGGCTGCTGGCCGACCCGTCCCCCCTCGAGAAGATGCCGTTCTTCTTTCCTGGCTTCATGGGTGTGCGGACCCGATTCTTCGACGAGTACTTCACCGCGGCGTCCGCCGACGGGGTGGCGCAGGCGGTGATCGTCGCGGCCGGACTGGACGCGCGGGCCTACCGACTGGACTGGGCGCCGGACGTGGCGGTTTTCGAGGTCGACCAGCCGAAGGTGCTGGCTTTCAAATCCGGCGTGCTCGCCGCGCACGGCGCCCGGCCGAAGGTCGACCGCAGGCCAGTCGCCGTCGACCTGCGCGAGGACTGGCCGACCGCACTGGAGGCCGGGGGATTCGACCCCGGCCGGCCGTGTGCGTGGTCGGCCGAGGGCCTGCTGCCGTATCTCCCCGGCGCCGCGCACGATGCGCTCTTCGAGCGGATCGACGGGCTCTCTGCTGCTGGCAGCCGGATCGCCCTCGACGGATTCGGTGCCGGGACGGACGTGAAACGGTTCCTTGCATTGCGGGACAAGTACTTCGGGGACAAGCAGTTGGACGACATCGATATCGCGTCACTGTTCTACGACGACGAACGGGCCGACCCGGCGCAGTGGTTGACCGACCACGGCTGGACCGTGCGGCGGTTCAGCCCGGTCGAACTCACCGCGGCCTACGGTGTGGAGGTCCCGGATCTTCCCGACGACCTCGCGGACCTGGCGCGGACTCCCGCGTACCTGACGGCCACGAAATAGCGGCCGGCTACACCCGCGGCCTGGCTGCTCGCACGGTCGCGGCGACCGCACCCAGGCGGGCCGCCCGGATCGTCGACCAGAGCGGCCGGAGGGTCTCCTCGCGTGCCGCCACGCCCGCGGCGGTCTGCGCTCGGAGTCCGGTTTCGCCCGCGACGGTGAGGATCGCGGCCACCTGGTCGGCGGTGTCGAAGATGCGCAGCGCGCGATCGGGGGTCGATTCGGGGTAGCTGTGGTGCGAGAACTCCTCGAGCGCCTCGGCGACGCGGGCGCGCGGGTCGCGGTCGTCGGCGGCGAACCCGCCGCGCATCGAGGCGAGAGTGTCGGCGGCGTCGCGGACAGCGCTGCGCATCTCGAACTCCGCCTCGCCCAGCCCCATCTGTTCGACGGGCTGCGGGATGACCGGCACCGGGAAAACCGTCCAGCGCAGCACATCCGGCCCCTCCACGGTCGGCACGATGCCGGCCCCCGGCTGGCCGGGGGCACCGACAAGGATGCCCTCCTCGGCGTGGATGGCGGCCGCGGCGAAGTCGGTACCCGTGGGCAGCCCGCGGACATCGCCCGGCGCGGGCAACACAAGGGTGAGCTGGGTGTCCGGGTCCTCGGCGCTCAGCGTGCGGGCGATCCGCATCAGCACGATCGGTCCGTTGTCCTGGAGTTGCGGCCACGGCAGGTCCAGGCGCAGCGCGACCTCCGCGTCGCCGGCCCCGACCAGGTGCATGGGCGCCCAGGACTGGACGGCGTCGATGACGTCGTCGGGGGAGCTGGCCCCCGCGAGCCAGGACGCGGCCCACATGGTCAGGGTGGTGCTGGGACAGGACACGGTATTCCAGCATAGGTCGGCGTGGCGGGCGGCGACCAACCGAATCGGTGTCCTAGCGTTGTCGACCGTGAGTGCACGCGACATGTACGGCGGAAACATCTTCTCCGGTCACACCCGTAGCCGACGGCCGGAGTACCCGAAGGTCCCCGCGGACAAGGGGCTCGTGGTCGAGGACTCGGCGACCGGCTACTGCGGCGCGGTGGTCGGCATGGAGAAGACGTACGACGGCGACTACGTGCGCCTCGAGGACTCTCGACGCCAGACGCGACTGTTCGCCATGCGCGAGGCTGCCTTCCTGATCGACGGCAAGCCGGTGACCCTGGTGCGGCCGACCGCCGCGAAGAAGCCGGCGGCGGCCACCAGGTCCGCGTCCGGATCGACCCGGGTGGAGGGGCTGAAGGCCCGCACCGCGCTGCCGAGCCGGATCTGGGTGGAGGGCATCCACGACGCCGCGCTCGTCGAGCGGGTCTGGGGCCATGACCTGCGGGTCGAGGGCGTCGTGGTCGAGCACCTGGAGGGGCTCGACAATCTCGCCGACCGGCTGGCCGAGTTCCGGCCGGGACCGGGACGGCGGGTCGGCGTGCTCGCCGACCATCTGGTCGAGGGCTCGAAGGAGTCCCGGATGACACAGAACGTCGGACCGCACGTGCTGGTCACCGGTCATCCGTACATCGACGTGTGGGAGGCGGTGCGGCCCAAGGCGGTCGGCATCGCGGCGTGGCCGAAGATCCCGCGCGGGCAGGACTGGAAGACGGGAATCTGCCGCGAGCTGGGCTGGGGGACCCCACAGGACGGGTGGCGCCGCGTCTACGGCGCCGTGTCCAGCTTCCGCGACCTGGAGTCGCCGCTGATCGGCGCGGTCGAGCGGCTGGTCGACTTCGTCACCGCCACGGACTGATCCCGCGGTCGCTTCCCGGGCCGCACTCGCGGGGAACTCTGGTTAGATGGTGTTGTGGCAGCACTTGTCTGGCTGATAGCAGGAGTTTTGCTGGCCGCGGCCGAGGCATTGTCGGGGGATTTCTTCCTGCTGATGTTGGCCGGCGGCGCCTTTGCCGCGGCCGGGGTCAGCGCGGTGACCGACTGGCCGGTGTGGGTCGACGCCGTCGTGTTCGGTGTGGTCTCGCTCGCACTCGTCCTCGGGGTGCGGCCCGCGTTGCTGCGCCGCTTCGCGAAGCCGCCGCTGGTACCCACCAATGTCGAGGCGCTTGCGGGTAAGCATGCACTGGTGCTCGAGGAGGTTGCCGAGCACGCGGGCCAGATCAAGCTCGCGGGCGAGGTGTGGACCGCCCGCCCGCTCGACAGCTCCGAGGTGTATCCGCCAGGAACGACCGTGACCGTGATGGAGATTGACGGCGCGACCGCCGTCGTATGGAGGGGGCCCTAAATGGCCGCATTGATCGTTCTGGCCGTGATCGTGCTGCTGGTGGTGATCGTGGTGGCGAAGTCGGTCGCCCTGGTCCCGCAGGCGGAGGCGGCCGTCATCGAGCGGCTCGGCCGCTACGCGAGGACGGTGTCCGGCCAGCTCACCTTCCTGGTGCCGTTCGTGGACAGGATCCGGGCCAAGGTCGACCTGCGCGAGCGGGTGGTGTCCTTCCCGCCGCAGCCGGTGATCACCCAGGACAACCTGACCCTGAACATCGACACCGTCGTCTACTTCCAGGTGACCAACCCGCAGGCCGCGGTGTACGAGATCAACAACTACATCGTCGGCGTGGAACAGCTGACCACCACGACGCTGCGCAATGTGGTCGGCGGCATGACCCTCGAGGAGACGCTGACCTCCCGCGATTCGATCAACGGGCAGCTCCGCGGGGTGCTGGACGAGGCCACCGGCCGCTGGGGCCTGCGCGTCGCCCGCGTCGAGCTCAAGAGCATCGACCCGCCGCCGTCGATCCAGGAGTCGATGGAGAAGCAGATGAAGGCGGACCGCGAGAAGCGGGCGATGATCCTCACCGCCGAGGGACATCGCGAATCCGCCATCAAGACCGCGGAGGGCGACAAGCAGTCACGGATCCTCGCGGCCGAGGGCGCCAAGCAGGCATCGATCCTCAGCGCGGAGGGCGAGCGACAGTCCCGCATCCTGCGTGCGCAGGGTGAGCGGGCCGCGAAGTACCTGCAGGCACAGGGCCAGGCGAAGGCGATCGAAAAGGTGTTCGCGGCCATCAAGGCAGGCAAGCCGACGCCGGAACTGCTTGCGTACCAGTATCTTCAGACCCTGCCGCAGATGGCACAGGGCGACGCGAACAAGGTGTGGCTGGTGCCGAGCGACTTCGGGGATGCGCTGAAGGGCTTCGCGCGGACCCTCGGGGCGCCGGGGGAGGACGGGGTGTTCCGCTACGAGCCGAGCCAGGTCCAGGAGGACCTGCCCAAGCCGGAGGACGATTCGGCGGAGGTCGCCGACTGGTTCGAGATGAAGGCGGACCCGACCGTCGCGCGCGCGGTCGCGGCGGCGGAAGCCGTTGCGCGCCAACCAGTCGACACCTCACTGGTGCCCGAGCACCAGCTCGAGCCGCAGCGTCACGAGTCGGGCGAGCTGCCCGCGGGCCCGGCGGATCCGGGTGGGCAGCTGCCGCCCGCGTAGCCGGATGCGGTCGCTCAGGTCGGCGTGGGTGCGGGTCGACCGACGACCGATTCGACGACGCTGAGGACGGCGGCCGCGAGACGCTCGGTCTCGCCGTCGCGGACGTAGTGGAGCACCATGTCGGGGTTGATGGCTGCCAGCAGGACCGGGGCCACTGCCTCGGCGTCGAGATCTGGTCGGGCATCCGCGAGCAGAGCGGCGATGTGCCCGTACCAGAATCCGTGAATCGCCTCGGTGTGCGCGTCGGGGGTGGCGTCGTCGTAGGCGATCATCAGCTCGACGTTGTCCGCGACCAGTCGGAACATCGCGTCGAAGTACGCGAGCAGTCTGTCGGCTGCGGGCGCGCCGGGTCCCAGCGGCGGCTCGCCGCTCACGACCGCGTCGCGCAGGTTGTGCGCGCGCTCGAGGACCAGGGCCTTCATCAGCCCGGCGCGGCTACCGAACCGGTGGAAGACGGTTCCCTTGCCGACGCCTGCCGCCGCGGCGATCTGCTCGATCGAGACGTTCTCGGCGCCGAACTCGCTCAGGAGCTCACTGGCCGCATCGAGAATCGCGCGCCGATTTCGGGCGGCGTCGCTGCGCTCCCGCGTTGATCCGCTACCCACCCGTGTACCTCCGTTGACAAGTTGACCTTCGGTCCATAACGTGACTCTCGTCCGACAACTGGACCAGCGGTCAAATTAGGGAGTGTCGATGCGGGCAATAGTAATGACATCGGTCGGTGGGCCCGAGGTCCTCGTCGAGCGGGACGTGCCCGCACCGCAGCCCGGGGTCGGTGAGGTGGTGATCCGAGCCGAGGCGATCGGGGTCCATTTCGCCGAAACGCAGCTCCGCTCAGGGATCTTCCCGTCGCCGGCCGTCCCGCCGTTCGTCTTCGGGGGCGAGGCGGCGGGGACGGTCGTCGAGGTGGGCGCGGGCGTCGACCGGGGCATGATCGGCGCGCGGGTGATCGCGACGACCGATGGCACCGGCGCCTACGCCGAGCGGGTGGTGGCCGCGGCCGCCGCGGCCGTCCGAGTCCCCGAGGGGTTGTCGTTGACCGACGCGGTCGCGGTGGCGGTGCCGGGTGCGGTGGCGTTGACCCTGCTGCGTGCCGCTGACCTGAGGGGCGGTGAGGTGGTGCTCGTGGAAGCCGCCGCGACGGGAGTCGGCGCGTACCTGACGCAGTTGGCCGGAGAGTTCGGCGCGGCGCGCATCCTCGCGACCGCAGGGGCAGCCGACAAGCGCGACCGGGCGCGCTCGTTCGGCGCCGACGACGTGATCGATCACTCCGACCCGGAATGGCCGGGCCGCGTGCGCGACGTCCTGGGCGATGCGACCATCGACGTCGCGTTCGAGTCGATCGGCGGCGAGTCCGCGGCGCAATTGCTGGATCTGATGACCCCGCTGGCGGGCCGAATGCTGTTCTACGGGTTGCTGAGTGGTCGCCCGGCGGCCATCGGGTCCGCGGACCTGATGCCGCGAGGGCTCACGCTCACGGGCTGTGGCGGGCCGGCCTGGCTGGGGCGTGTCGCGGCGGCAAGGACCGAGATCCTCGAGCGGGCGGCCGCCGGAACCGTCACACCCGTGGTCGACTCGATCCTTCCACTCGGCGACGCCGCGCTGGCGCACGAGAGGATCGAGAAGCGGGCCGCCACGGGGAAGGTGATCCTGGCGCCGACGGTCTAGGTCCTTGAGCGTCTGAGTGCTTCAGTGTCTAGGTGCTTCAGCGTCTAAGTGATGAGCGCCTTGGCGACCCCGCACACCGCCACCGCCCACAGCACGCTGGTGAAGGTGCCGATGATGAACTGTTCGGACGCATGGGGTTCGCGCAGTTCCGGGTAGCGCGCCAGGCCCTTGACTGCGAGCACGATCGCGAGGCCCTCGGGCCAGCCGGCCAGGATCGCCACCGCGACGGCGCTGCGCTCGAGCACGCCGATGATCCGGCCGCCGCGCAGCGGGCCCTCACCGGCGATGCGAGGAGAGAGCATGGCGGTGTCGGGCGTCGGTCCCGCATCCTCCTGACGCTTGGCGATGCGAAATGCCGCGCGTACCAACGGTGCTCCGCCGGTGGTAGCGGCAAGGACGGCGAGTACCAGGGTCGCGCCGAGCGCGAATCCCGTGACGGGCCGCGTCGCGGTGGCGGCGAGCGCGGCGCCGCCGAGGGCGAGCGTCGCGATGGTCGGGCTGATCCACAGCCGAATCCGGCCGCTCGCGAGCACCACGGGGGCGACCGCGGCGAGGCCGAGCAGGATCAGGGCGAGCGTGGTCATCGGGCGGCCTCCTGGAGAAGTCGCAGGGCGAGGATGCGTCCGGCGCACTCCGCCTGCCATCCGGCCACGGCCAACCGCTGCGAGATGGCCTGTTTGCTGATGCCGAGCCGCTCCGCGGCCTCGGCCTGGGTGAGTCCCTCCCGCATCGCGGCGACCGCTTCCCGACCCGGCTCGGACCGCCTCGACACGAGGACGGACACCAGCATGAGGGCGGTTTCCGCATCGGCGGCGGAGGGGGCGTCGGGCCCGGTGACGGCGACCGAGCCGGGCAGGTTCTTGGCGCGATCGACGGCGTCCCTTGCGGCCTCGAAGGCCTGCCCGCGTCCGGCTCGGGTGCTGGCGGGCAGGGGGCTCTCGACGGGGCCGACGCCGATCCCGACGCTCCAGTACCCGCGTGTCGCCAGTTCGAGTGCGAGGTCGACGACCACATCGGCCCGCTCCGCCACCGCCTGTACCTCGTCGCCCGCGGTGCGCTCGAAGGGGCGTAGCAGCGGTGCGTCGGCGAACTCGCGCAGGATCGGATCGACGCGGTCGACGTCGCGGCGGCTGCCACGCTGGTCGACCGTCATGACGAACATCTATCAAGGCTAGAAACTGGATCCTATGACGTCAAGGTTCATAACTTGATTAGACGTGATCTAGTGTGCAGCCTTGACATCGACGCTGTCGCTCCTGGTCGGCACGCCCATTCGGGTATCCAGAACCAGGCCGAAGACGCCGATTGCGATGCAGACCGCGGAGAAGGCGAGCAGGGCCGGGTTGGTATCGCCACCGAGGGCGTTGCCGAGCACCACGACACCGATGGTGCCGGGCAGCACTCCGGCCAGGGTGGCGAGCATGTAGGGCAGGAGCCGGACCGACGACACGCCGCTGCAGTAGTTGATGACCGAGAACGGAACCGGGGCGATCAGTCGCAGCGAACCCACGGCCAGCCAACCCCGCCGGGCGAGCCGGTCGTCGATCGCCTGGATCGCCGGGTGCGTCATCCGCGAGGCGAACGCGTCGCGTCCGACGGCGCGCACGAGCAGCAGAGCGAGCACGGCGCTGACGGTGGTCGCGGCGACGGCGATCAGGATTCCGGTCGCCGCCCCGAACAACACCCCGGCACTGAGCGTGAAGACGGTGCGGGGGACCGGGGCGACCGTGACGAGGGCATGCACGGCGAAGAAAACCAGCGGGAATGCGGGGCCGACGGACCGCGCCCACTCCCGAACCTGCTCGATGGACGGGTGCGGCACGAGCAGTGCAGCGACCAGCAGCGCCGCGACGACCAGCAGCCCGGCGATCAGCTTCGGATCACGAAGGCGCCTGGTCACGTTCGCCAAGAGTACTCGGCGCGGGGCGGCGGCAGGTGACCGTCGCGACCCCGCACTCCCTGCCGTCGGCGTCGGTGCAGGTGACCCGGCTCACCGCGACCCGGCGTCCGGCGCGCAGCACCTCGGCCTCGAAGACGACGGGGCGGTCCAGCGGCACGGTCCGGAAGAAGTTGATCCGCAGGGAACTGGTGTCCATGGCGCCCGCCGACCCGGCCGCGGCCGCGTTGCCCGCGAGGTCGTACGCGCAGGCCTGCACGCCGCCGTGCATCACGCCGAGCGCGTTGGCGAGCGACCGGTTCGGCGGCACGGTCAGCCGTGCGCCGCGGTCGGTCCGTTCGATGGTGCCGCCGATCGTCTCCAGCGGCGTCATCGTCGGTCCGGATCCGTCGGCGGGTGCGAGCGGGCGTTCGTCGCGGGACTGCTGGACGCCGTCGACGAAGTTGCCCCAGGCGGTGCCGGTGGCGACCAGCTCGCCTGCGGCGTCGAACACCCGCACCGAACTCATCGCGCCGTCCTCGCCGCGGGTCTCGAGCCTGCCCTCGGCGGTCAGGTGCGGCCCGGTCCAGCCGGTCGGCCGGACGAAGTCGACGGACAGGTCGGCGCTGACCAGCCCGGCCCGGTCGCCGCGCCGCTCGTACATGGTGAAACCGAGGCAGTCGTCGAGCAGCACCCCGAGTGCCGCGGTCCTGCCGTGTGGCTCGGGCGCGCCCAGGTCCATCGTCATCCGGTTCACCGCGCCGTCGCGGGTGGCCGGACTGACCCGGAACAGGGCCTGTGGCGTCTTCCGCTCGGCGCCCGTCCGGACATTCGCAATGCTCATTGCGTGGAGGTTACCGAAGGGTAGGTGATCCAGGCGATAGTGGCCGAAAGGGTGCGGCTAGCATCACAGAAACAATGACTGTGTCCGAATATGGAGAGGAAGCAGACACCGTGTCACAAGCTCCTGTGTCACACGCTTCACAGGCCGAGGACGCTGCGCGCGACTACGCGAAGTGGCAGAAGGCTGTGGCCGCGGTGCTGGCGAAGGCCCGCAAGGTCGATGTGGCTGACATGCCCGCCGAACCCGAGCGGCTGCTCGACACCACCACCTACGACGGTGTGACCGTCGCGCCCCTGTACACCCGGCGCGACGAGACCCCCGAAACCACCCTCCCAGGTGTGTTCCCCTTCGTTCGAGGTCGCGACGCCCACCGCGACGTGAACCGCGGCTGGCTCGTCAGCGCCAGTTTCGGTGCGGGCGAAGCGGATCCGAAGGCGGCCAACCAGACGATCCTGGACGGGCTCGAGAACGGCATCAGCGCGATCTGGCTCAGCGCGGGCGGTAACAACCTGCCCGCCGCGACCGTCGCGCAGGCCCTGGACGGGGTGCTGCTCGACCTCGCGCCGCTGACCCTCGACGCGGGCGCCGAGACGGTCACCGCCGCGGAGGCGGTGCTCACCCTGCTCGACGAGCGCGCCGCCGCGGGCGATGGTGTCGCGGATCGCTCCGCGGTCACCGTCAGCTTCGGTGCCGCACCGCTGACCAGTGCCTTCTCCGGTCGCGGCGACATCGACCCGGCCACCGCGGTCGCGCTGGCACGGACCGCGGCCGGTCGGGCCGAGACGGTCCGCGCCATCACCGTCGACGGCACCGCATTCCACAACGCGGGCGCGAGCGACGCCGAGGAACTGGGTGCGGCCATCGCGGCCGGGCTGGAGTACCTGCGCGCGCTCACGGGCGCAGGCATCACGATCTCGGCCGCCCTCGGTCAGGTCGAGTTCCGGTTCGCCGCAACCGACGACCAGTTCCAGACCATCGCGAAGTTCCGCGCGGCGCGCCAGCTGTGGGCCCGCATCGCGCAGGTCTGCGGCGCCTCCGAGTTCGGCGGTGCGCCGCAGCATGCGGTCACCTCGGCCGCGATGATGTCCCAGCGTGATCCGTGGGTGAACATGCTCCGCACCACCCTCGCCGCGTTCGGCGCCGGTGTCGGCGGTGCCGACGCGGTGACCGTGCTGCCCTTCGACGTGGCGGTGCCCGAGGGCACGCTGGAGACGTCGAAGTCGTTCGGTGCCCGCATCGCCCGCAACACCCAGCTGCTGCTGCTCGAGGAGTCCCACATCGGTCGGGTGCTCGATCCCAGCGCCGGATCCTGGTATGTCGAGGACCTCACCGTTGCCATCGCGGCGAAGGCGTGGGAGTTCTTCCAGCAGATCGAGGCCGACGGTGGCTACGCGGCGGCGCTCGAGTCGGGCCTGATCGCCGATCGGGTCGCGGCCACTCGCACCTCCCGTGAGTCCGACATCGCCCACCGCAAGACCTCGTTGACGGGTGTCAACGAGTTCCCGAACCTCGACGAGAAGCCGCTTCCGGTCGACGCCGAGTCGCCGTTGGCCGACGTCTCCCGCTACGCGGCGGCCTTCGAGGCCCTGCGGGACCGCTCGGACCGGTACCTGGCGGACAACGGTTCCCGGCCGAAGGTGTTCCTCGCCGCGCTCGGCCCGGTGGCCGAGCACAACGGCCGCACCACCTTCGCCTCGAACCTGCTCGCGTCCGGCGGCATCGAGGCCGTGAACCCGGGCACCCTCGACCTCGCGACCGTGGCGGGCATCGTGCGCGAGGCGGACACCACCGTGGCGGTGCTCTGCGGCACCGACAAGCGGTACGTCGCCGACGGCGTACCTGCGGTGGACGCGCTGCGCGCGGCGGGCATCACCACCGTGCTGCTGGCCGGTCCGGAGAAGACCTTTGCCGAGGCGGAAGGCCAGGACCGTCCCGACGGATTCCTCACCGCCCGTATTGATGCGGTGTCGGCGCTGTCCGACCTGCTCGACACCTTGGGAGTGAAATGACCACCCGCGAGGTCAAGCACGTGATCGGCAGCTTCGCCGACGTGCCGCTGACGGATCCCGACTTCCCGGCCCCGCAGGCGCCGACCGCCGATGAGGCGACCGCTCATATCGCGGAGGCCGCGGCGGCGAATCACTACACCGCCGATCAGGTGGTGTGGTCGACCCCCGAGGGCATCGACGTCAAGCCGGTCTACACCCAGGCCGATCGAGACGCGGCGCAGGCACAGGGCTACCCGCTCGACAGCTTCCCCGGTGCGGCCCCGTTCCTGCGCGGGCCCTACCCGACGATGTACGTCAACCAGCCGTGGACCATCCGCCAGTACGCCGGATTCTCCACCGCCGCCGAGTCGAATGCCTTCTACCGGCGCAACCTCGCGTCCGGCCAGAAGGGTCTGTCCGTCGCCTTCGACCTGGCGACCCACCGCGGCTACGACTCCGACCACCCGCGCGTCCAGGGTGACGTCGGAATGGCCGGTGTGGCAATCGATTCCATCCTCGACATGCGTCAGCTCTTCGACGGTATCGACCTGTCGCAGGTGTCGGTGTCGATGACCATGAACGGCGCGGTCCTGCCGATCCTCGCGCTCTACGTCGCCGCGGCGGGCGAGCAGGGCGTCACGCCGGACAAGCTGGCCGGAACCATTCAGAACGACATTCTGAAAGAGTTCATGGTCCGTAACACCTACATCTACCCGCCTAAGCCGTCCATGCGGATCATCTCCGACATCTTCGCGTACACCAGTGCCGAGATGCCGAAGTACAATTCGATCTCCATCTCCGGCTACCACATTCAGGAAGCCGGGGCGACGGCCGACCTGGAGCTGGCGTACACGCTTGCCGACGGTGTCGAGTACATCCGGGCCGGGCTCGACGCGGGCATGGACATCGATGCCTTCGCGCCGCGACTGTCCTTCTTCTGGGCAATCGGCATGAACTTCTTCATGGAGGTCGCGAAGCTGCGGGCCGGCCGACTGCTGTGGGCCGAACTGGTGGCCAAGTTCGATCCCAAGAGCAGCAAGTCGCTCTCGCTCCGCACCCACTCGCAGACCTCGGGCTGGTCGCTCACCGCGCAGGACGTGTTCAACAACGTGCCGCGCACCTGCATCGAGGCGATGGCCGCGACCCAGGGCCACACCCAGTCGCTGCACACCAACGCGCTCGACGAGGCCATCGCGCTGCCGACCGATTTCTCGGCCCGCATCGCCCGCAACACCCAGCTGCTGCTGCAGCAGGAGTCGGGCACCACGCGGCCGATCGACCCGTGGGGCGGCTCGCACTATGTCGAGTGGCTGACCAACGAACTGGCGAACCGCGCCCGCGCGCACATCGCCGAGGTCGAGGCGGCAGGCGGCATGGCGCAGGCCATCGGCGAGGGCATCCCGAAGCTGCGCATCGAGGAGGCCGCGGCCCGCACCCAGGCCCGCATCGACTCCGGCCGCCAGCCGCTGGTCGGCGTCAACAAGTACGTGCCGGACGAGCCGGACAGCATCGAGGTGCTCAAGGTCGAGAACTCGAAGGTGCGCGCCGAGCAGCTCGCCAAGCTCGAGCGACTGCGGGCGGAGCGGGACGAGGACGCGACGCAGGCCGCGCTCGCCGAGCTCACCAGGGCCGCAGCCTCCACCGAGGGCGGCATGGAGAACAACCTGCTGGCCCTCGCCGTCGTCGCGGCCCGCGCCATGGCGACGGTCGGCGAGATCTCCGACGCGCTGGAGAAGGTGTACGGGCGTCACCAGGCCGAGATCCGGACCATCAGTGGTGTGTACCGGGACGAGGCCGGAAAGGCGGAGAACATCGCGACCGCAACGGAACTCGTTGAGAAGTTCGCCGACTCGGAGGGTCGTCGCCCCCGCATCCTGGTCGCCAAGATGGGCCAGGACGGACACGACCGAGGCCAGAAGGTGATCGCCACGGCGTTCGCGGACCTCGGCTTCGACGTCGACGTGGGACCGCTGTTCCAGACCCCCGACGAGGTGGCCAACCAGGCCGCCGACGCCGACGTGCACGTGGTCGGTGTCTCCTCCCTGGCAGCCGGACACCTGACGCTGGTGCCCGCGCTCAGGGAGGCGCTCGCCGCGGTGGGACGGCCCGACATCATGGTCGTGGTCGGCGGCGTCATCCCGCCCGGCGATTTCGACGAGCTGTACCAGGCCGGCGCGGCCGCGATCTTCCCGCCAGGAACGGTGATCGCGGACGCGGCCACCGGCCTGCTGGAGAAGCTGGCCGCTCAGTTGGGGCACGATCTGAGTGCCAGCTGACAGGCCCGCCCTCGATCTGACGGCCCTCGGCGACGCCGTGCTCGCGAACAAGCGCGCACAGCTCGCGAAGGCCATCACCCTGGTCGAATCGACCAGGGCGGACCACCGGGAGCAGGCGCAGCAGCTGCTGCTGCGCCTGCTCCCGCACGCGGGCGGCGCGATCCGCGTCGGCATCACCGGCGTCCCGGGGGTGGGCAAGTCGACCACCATCGAGGCGCTCGGCATGCACCTGCTCGAGCTCGGTCACAAGGTGGCGGTGCTGGCGGTCGACCCGTCCTCGACCCGCACCGGCGGTTCGATCCTGGGCGACAAGACCCGGATGCAGAACCTGTCGGTGGAGCCGAACGCGTACATCCGGCCGTCCCCGACCTCCGGCACGCTCGGGGGCGTCGCGAAGGCGACCCGCGAGACCATCGTGCTGCTCGAGGCCGCCGGGTACGACGTGATCCTGGTCGAGACCGTCGGCGTCGGTCAGTCCGAGGTGACCGTGGCGAACATGGTCGACACCTTCACCTTCCTGACCCTGGCCAGGACCGGCGACCAGCTCCAGGGCATCAAGAAGGGTGTGCTCGAGCTCGCCGACATCGTCACGGTGAACAAGGCCGACGGCAAGCACGCGATCGAGGCGAAGGCCGCCGCACGCGAGCTCGCGGGCGCGTTGCGGTTGATCTACCCGCACGACGCGCTCTGGAAGCCGCCGGTGCTGACCATGAGCGCGCTGGAGAACGACGGCGTGGACAAGTTCTGGGACACTGTGCTCCGGCATCGCAAGGTGCTCGGCGACGCGGGGGAACTCGAGGCCAAGCGGCACCAGCAGCAGGTGGACTGGACCTGGTCGATGGTGCACGACCAGCTGCTGCGCCGGCTCGAGACCGACCCGGAGGTCAAGGCGATCCGGCATGACGTCGAGCAGCAGGTGCGGGACGGCTCGCTGACGGCGGCGCTGGCCGCACACCAGATCCTGGACGCCTTCGACAAGTAGGCGCTGCGCGCCCGTGCGCGGTTAACGAGTCTCTGGACTCGCGAACCGCGCACGGGCGGCGAAGCCGCCCACCCGTTCGATGAGGTGGACGAAGAACGCGGCGGGGTCGGTGCCCACGGCGATGTCCGCGTTCGGCTCGCGGCCCCACATGCCGGTCCAGTCGGCGACGGTGGTGCCGCGGGTGAGGGTGCCCTCGAGTTCGACGTCCACGGTCGCCGGGCGGGTGACGGCAAGGCCGGGATCCAGCGCGAGGGCCGCGGCGAACGGGTCGTGCATGTGCGCGAGGAAGCCCTGGCCGTGGTCGCGGTGGAACTCGAGGTAGAACCGCACCGCGTCCGACAGGTGCCGCACGATGGGATTGGACGTGCGCGAGCGGGTGCCGGGCGGGTCCTGTTCGGTGATGAGCTCGGCGGGTTCGCTCCCGGCCACCTGGGCGAGCAGGCGGAGGTGCTCCGGTCGCATCTCGATCGTCTCGGTGACGTCCAGCGGGCAGATCAGCGGCCGACGGTCGGCGGGGACCACCGAGAACGCAGCGAAGACCTCCTGCGCGGCCTCCGGGTCGACGAAGATGTTCCACTCGCAGGTCGGGGTGGTGTTCCCGGGATGGTTGAACACCCCGCCCATCACGACGAGACGCTTGAGCAGGTGGGGGAGTTCGGGCTCGAGCCGCAACGCCAGGGCGAGGTTGGTGAGCGGCCCGGTGACCAGCCCGGTCACCGCGCCGGGGCGCTGGCGCGCGATCTCGACCCAGGTGCGGGCCGAGCTGCGGTCCGACGGCCCGCGGGACGAGTGCGGCAGCTCCGCGTACCCGATGCCCTGCGGCCCGTGGGTGTCCTCGGTGGTCCGCAGCGGGATTCGCAGCGGCGTGGGTGAACCGACGGTGACCTCGATGTCGGTCCGGCCGCACAGGTCCAGCCACGCCAGGTTGTTCGCGGCGACCTGCGCGACGGGCACGTTGCCGCCGGTGCTGGCGATCGCGAGGATCTCAGCCTCGGGGCTTGCGAGCAGGTAGAGCAGCGCCAGCGAATCGTCGATGCCGGTGTCGACGTCGACGATCATCGGCACGATGGAGTGCACGGGACGGATCATCTCATGCCCCCACGAGGGCGGTGGCCCTGTGGTGCACGGGGAAGTTCACCGAGCGGGCGATGAAGCACTTCTCGTGCGCGGCCGAGTGCAACTCCGGCAGCTTCGGGAGCATGTCGGCGGCCGCCACAGTGACCTCCGGCCGCAGCACCACCTCCGCGAACTGTCCTGCCCCGTTGTGTTCCTCGGTCATCGTCCCGGTCGGGCGGTCGAGGTAGTCGGTGACCACCACGCCCGCGATGGCGGCGAGGTTCAGGAACCAGAGCATGTGGCACTGCGACAGGGCGGCGACCAGCAGTTCCTGCGGGTTCCACCGCGCCGGGTCGCCCAGGAACGCGGGATCCGCGCTGCCCGCCAGGTCCGGCTTGCCGTCCGCGGTCACCAGGTGTTCGCGGCCGTAGGCGCGCGGGTCGGTCGTGCCCGTGCCGTGGTTGCCGGTCCAGGTGACGGTGAGTTCGTAGTGGTGGTCGCGCACGTGGAAGATCCTCTCAGATCCGGTGTGTGACGGGTCCGCCTGTTTCCCAGGACGGGTCAGATCCAGTGGGGCGCATCGGATCCCCAGTCGTGTGCGGGGTAGGGATACTGCGGGTGGCTTGGCAGCGGTGGGCGCGCGGAGGTGACGGCACCGTGGGTGGCGGTGGCGGCGGGGCCGGGAACCCGCGGCTCCGCAGGATCGGCCACCCGGCCCGGCGCGTCGAGCAGCCAGCGGGCGGTCCGGGCGAGTGCCACCGACACCGAACGCCCCCGTCCGTCCACGGCGCGTAGTGCCAGCGCGTCCACGATGCCGGCGGCCAACAGGTACCCGCTGGCATGGTCTAGCGCCTGCACCGGCAGCGCGCCCGGATGCAGGCCGCCCTCGGCAAGGGAGATCCCGGAGGCGGCTTGGACGATGCTGTCGAACCCGCGCCGATGTGCCCACGGACCGTCATTGCCCCAGGCGCTGACGGAGCCGTGCACGAGGCCCGAGGTGCCCTCGTGCAGCCCGAACCTGTCCAGACTGCCCGGCCGGTAGCCCGTGACCAGCACGTCAGCCGTCGCGAGCAGAGCATGGACGGCGTCGGCGCCGTCGGCACTCGCGAGGTCGAGCAGCGCCGATCGCTTGCCCTGGCCGGTGTCGCGGTGCTGCCAGTCGATCTCGTGCAGCTGTGGTGGGTCCACCCGCAGTACCTGCGCGCCGAGCAGTGCAAGAGCCCGTGCCGCGACCGGTCCCGCGAGCACCCGCGTCAGGTCCAGAACTCGGAGCCCGGCCAGCGGTCGCAGCGGATCGGTGGTCAGTGGTGTCGGACCGGTGAAGGTCACTCCGGAGGTCGTGTCCATCCGTACGATCGGACCCGCGCCGGAGGCGATGCCCTGTGGATGCCTGGTCCACTCGGCCTCGGTGCGCACTCGTGCCGCGACGGCCCCCGCATCGGCGGCACGGTCCTCGATCTCCTGTGCGGACAGCGTTCCGATGCGGGACGAGAGGAGGCCGGCATCGGAGTCCTCGGGCAGGTCCAGCGCCTCCAGGAGCCGGACGCGGTGGTGAGGGTAGTTGGCGTGTGTCCGGACCCACGCGTCGGATGCGGCGAAGAACCCCGACATCGGCGCGAAACCTGGCACCGGGTCACCGTCGATGCGCATCATCCGGTCGCCCGCGAACGAGGCCGCGATCCGCTCCGGGTCGAGGCTCCAGCGGTGCGGTTCCTGGCCACGCACGACGAGCAGTCGGTCGACGGCGGAGGCCAGTGCGCCGACGGACCCGAGGGCGAGGGCGGCTGTCGGCAAGCGGGATGCGAGGAAGCCGTCGCCGGACGGGAAGCCCACCTGCCCCGGGTCGCGCGGCAGCCCACATCCGTTCGCGTAGTCGGTGACGAGTAGCTCCCCAGACGCCATCCCTGGACGGTATACCCGCCGCTCGCATGGGCGGATGATTGCCGACCCCGACACCGACGCTCGGACGCGGGACCCTCGCCGCACTCATGTCGGTGCTCATCGCGGCGGGCGTGCTCACGGCCGCACGCGCGACCGCCAGCACCCCCCGTCGGGACTAGTTCCGCCGGGCGCTGATCTCGACGCCCGCGGTGCGCAGCCGATCCACGAGCGCGTCGCCGATCGCCGTCGCGGGCGTCAGCACGCCCGCCGCATCGGGCAGGGCGTCCCTGTCGAGCGCGAGGGCGAGGGCGGATTCGCCGAGCATCACCGCGGTCGCGGCGTAGCCCGGGTCACCCTTGGCTCGCACCCGGGCGACGTAGCGGGCGCCGGTGCTGGTGGTGGTGTAGGTGTCGGTCGTGAAATGGCCTGCGGCCCTGGACTTCTCGCTCGGCCCCTCGCCGGGCTTGGGGAGCACCCGGTCGAGGACGTACCGGGTGGGGCCGAAGGCGAGGCCGGCCATCAGGGCGCCGAGGCCGGCGGACACCCCCGCCGCGAAGACGGGCGAGAGCACCGACTGCCCGACGCTCATCACCTCGCGGTACCGGAACGCGCGGCCGTACTCCCACTTGCGCAGCGCGTTGCTCCGGCGCACGACCCTGGTGTTGGTCGAGCCCATCACGAACGGCGCGGTGCGGCCGCCGAGGCCGGGCGCGATGTCCGATCCCTTCAGCATCTCGACGTCGGACTGGCGGCCGAGGTCGGGCTCGGCGGTGAGGTCCGGGCTCAGTGAGTACGGGTTCACCGCGATGCGGCGCGCGGACTTGTCGGCCTTGACGGTGTCGACGAGGTTGCGCATCGAATCGATGGTGCCGCCGCTGACGCCGCCGCGCAGCGAGCTGACCACCATCGTGGTGTCGGTGAGGTCGCCCTCGCCGTCGGCCGCGACCTGCTTGTGCAGGACGTGCACGCCGATGTCGGAGGGGATGGAGTCGAACCCGCAGGAATGCACGATCCGGGCCCCGGAGGCCACCGCGACATCGTGGAACCTGTCGATGCTCTCGCGGCCGAACAACACCTCGCCGCTGAGGTCGGCATAGTCGGTGCCCGCCTCGGCGCAGGCCCGGACCAGGTCGATGCCGTACTTGGCGTACGGGCCGACGGTGGTGATCACGACGTGGGCGGACTCGGCGAGCGCGGTCAGGGAGGTGGGGTCGTCCGCGTTCGCGACGATGATCGGCCACTGCGCGGCGGCCGGGCCGAGTTCGGCCCGCACCGTCTCCAGCTTGGCCGTGGATCGCCCGGCGAGACCGATCCGCGCGCCGCGCGGGGCGCTCCTGGCCAGGTACTGCGCGGTGAGCTTGCCGACGAATCCGGTGGCGCCGTAGACGACGATGTCGAGATCGCGAGTGCGGGTCATGCATCAGAACCCTACGCGGATCACCGCGTTCGCGGCCGCCCTGCTACCAGCTCCATGTGTGCACCGGCTCGCCCGAGTGCATCCGCTCCAGGTACTCGCACAGCATGGACCTCAGGGCGCTGTCGCGCGACTGACCGGCACGTTCCCGCGCGGCGACGCACTCGCGCTGCCACACCGATCCGCTGCGGGCCGCGCGAGCGCGGCCCTCGATCACGCCCAGGTACTTGTCGCGGAGGCCGGCGTCGACCCCCAATTCCTCGAGTCCGGCGTCCGCCATCGGCAGCAGCGTGCGCTCCACGAGATCCTGTGGGCTCACCGCGCCGTTCCCCGGCCACTGCATCACGGAGTCGAAGCCGTTCCTCGCGCCGACCCGAAGGTTCTCCTCCGCGGCGGCGAACGGCATCTGGGTCCACAACGGTCGGTCGGAGCGGGCGAGCGAGCGAAGCGTGCCGTAGTAGAACGCGGCATCGGCGAGGGTGTCGACGATGGTCGGGCCCGCTGGCAGCACGCGGTTCTCCAGGCGCAGCGGCGCCTGGGCGTCCGTGGGGTCGTAGACCGGCCGATTCCACCGGTAGATCGTTCCGTTGTGCATCGTCAGCTCGGCGAGTTCGGGGGTGCCGCCGCCCGCGACCACCGCGACAGGATCCTCCGGCGTCAAATCCGGCAGGAGCGCGGGGAAGTAGCGCGAGTTCTCCTCGAACAGGTCGAACACCGACGTTATCCAGCGCTCGCCGAACCACACCCGCGGACGGACCCCCTGATTCTTTAGCTCCGGCGGCCGGGTGTCGGTGGCCTGCTCGAACAACGGGATCCGGGTTTCGTTCCAGAGTGCCCGCCCGGCGAAGAACGGCGAGTTGGCGGCGAGCACCACCTGGATCCCGGCCAGGATCTGGGCGGCGTTCCAGTGCGCTGCGTAGGTGGCGGGGGAGACCTGCAGATGCAGTTGGACCGATGTGCACGCCGCCTCGGGCAGGATCGTGTGGGTCAGGGTCGTCAGGTGATCGGACGCGCTGTGGCCCGGCAGCGGCACCCCCGCGATGCTCAGCTCGATGTCCTCGCCCCTTGCGGCAAGGATCTGCTGCTCCAGGACGGTGTACCGGGTGTCGGACGACATCCACTTCTGCTCGAAATGATCCTCACGCAGCGTGGGCAGGATGCCGATCATCGCGAGCCTGCCGCCTGACTCGCGGGCGCGGGCGTCCGCGAGGTCGAGCGAGGCACGCAGGTCGTCCTCGAGTGCCGCGAGATTCGCGCCGGCAAGGGGCCTCGGCTCGACGTTGATCTCGATGTTGAACTGGGCGAGCTCGGACTGATACTTCGGGCCCGCGAGGGCGGCGAGCACCGCGGCGTTCACCATCGCGGGCTCGCAGTTCTCGTCGACCAGGTTCAGCTCGATCTCCATGCCCATCTTCGGGCTGGGGATCTCGGCGGCGTTCTCGAGGAGGGTGGCCAGGGCATCGAGGCAGGCCTGCACCTTCTCGCGGAAGTCCTGCCGGTCCCGGCGCGAGAACTTCAGCCGTGTCACCTCGTGGCCCATGGATACTCCTCGGCCGGTGCTGACGCCCCGGACTCAGTATCCCCGCTTTGGGCCCCGCGCCGTAGCGGCGCTTCCACACGTCACCAGGGGGACGGCTTGTAGTCCTTGAGGAAGCAGCCGTACAGGTCGACGCCCTGCTCGCCCTGCACGATCGGGTCGTACACCCGGGCCGCGCCGTCGACCAGGTCGAGCGGGGCGTGGAAGCCCTCGTCGGCGAGGCGGACCTTGGTGTAATGCGGGCGTTCGTCGGTGATCCACCCGGTGTCGACGGCGGTCATCAGGATGCCGTCCTCATCGAGCATCTCCTTGGCGCTGGTGCGGGTCAGCATGTTCAGCGCGGCCTTGGCCATGTTGGTGTGCGGATGCCCGGCACCCTTGTACGCGCGGCTGAACTGGCCCTCCATGGCGGAGACGTTGACCACGTACTTGCGGCGTGCGGCCGCGGCGGCCATCGCGGGGCGCAGCCGGGACACCAGGATGAACGGTGCCACCGAGTTGCACAGCTGCACCTCGAGCAGCTCGATCGGATCGACCTCCGCGACGGTCTGGACCCAGCTGTTGGTGTGCGCGAGGTCGGGCACGAGGCCGCCCGCGTCGATCGCGATGCCCTGCTCGATGCGTTCGAGCGAGGCGGAACCGGCGACCAGCGCGAGCTCGCTGACCTGGTGGATCACCGACTCCGGCGTCGGCAGCGAACTGGCAAGCGAGGCCGGGTGCGCGTCGCTGGTCTTGCCGAAGGTCAGCACGTCCGGCAGTTCGCCCGCGGGCAGCGGGCCGGACTCGGCCTCGGCGAGCGCGGAGTAGGCGCCGGGGGAGCGCCGGACGGTCTGAGCCGCGTTGTTGATGAGGATGTCGAGCGGACCCTGCTCGGCCACCGAGTCGGCGAGCGAGACGACCTGGGCGGGATCGCGCAGGTCGATGCCGACCACCCGCAGCCGGTGGATCCAGTCGCCGCTGTCCTCCATCGCCTTGAAGCGGCGGATCGCGTCGTTGGGGAAGCGGGTGGTGATGGTGAGGTGGGCGCCGTCGCGCAGCAGCCGCAGCGCGATGTACATGCCGATCTTGGCCCGGCCGCCGGTGAGCAGCGCCCGCCTGCCGGTCAGATCCGTGCTGGCGTCGCGCTTGGCGTGGCTGCTGGCCGCGCACTCGGGGCAGAGCTGGTGGTAGAACGCGTCGACGACCGTGTAGCGCTGCTTGCAGATGTAGCAGGGCCGCGGACGGATCAGAGTGCCCGCGCTCGCGCCTGGCGCGTTCGAGGTGAGCAGCACGCCAGCGGTCTCGTCGTCGATGCGCTCGGGCGAACCGGTGGCGGTCGAGGCCACGACCTGGCGGTCGGCCTCGGAGACTGCGTCGCGCGCCTCCACCCGTCGGCGCCGCTTGAGCTGCTTGAACATCTTGCCGCTGGCCCGCTGGAGGACCATCGAATCCGGGTGGTCGGCGTCGAGGCTGCCGGCCTCGGACAGCACGCGCAGGCAGATCTCCAGGTCGGCGGGATCGATGCCCGTCATTGGTTGTGCCATCGGTAGGTCGCTCAGTTCTGATCTCGAAGTGCCGGTCGACGTCGGATTCTACCGAGTCCGGGGATGTGCCGAGACCATCGCAGTTTCCGCTGACACAGGTGGTGACATCGCTCACAAGCCCGAGGAGGATTTCGGTATCGGGGGATTCGTCGGCAGTCGATGCCGATCACCGAAAGGCCGAGATCATGAATGAGATGAATGGTTCCACGGATCCGCCCCGGTTCCCGAGAGCAGTGACCGACGACATGGCCCGTCCGAACTCGCTGCTGCACGTCGAGTCGGTGGTACCCGTCGAGGCCCCGGTGCAGAAGGACGGACCGTTCCTGCCGGAACTGACGGAGGTCGATCTCCTCGTCCGCGCGGCGGACGCCCGTCGTGAGTTCAACGTCGGAGGTTCCGGTGTCACCGTCGCGGTGCTGGACACCGGATTACGCACCACACACGTGGATTTCGCCGGCCGGGTGGTGCCGGGGCGCAATTTCACCCGCGACAACGCCGGCGACCCCGCGGAGGTCGCGGACGGTCACGGCCATGGCACGAACGTGGCGGGAATCGTGTGCGCGGCGCGGATCCACACCGGCATCGCCCCGAACGCACGCATCGTCCCGGTCAAGGTCCTGGACGACAGCGGCGGCGGGAGCTTCACGGACATTCGGGACGGACTGGACTGGGTGCTCGAGCGGCGGTCGTCGCTGGGCATCTCGGCGGTCTGCTTGGCGCTTGGCGCCTCGGACAACCGGACGACCGACACCGACATGCCGGGCGACGGCATCGGCGCCCTGCTCCAGGAATTGACCGACGAGGGTGTCTGCTGCTGCGTGTCGGCGGGCAACGACTACTACGCGCACGGCGGCTTGCAGGGGATGAGTTATCCGGCGATCTTCCGGCAGACGATCAGCGTCGGGTCGGTCTACGACGCCGACGAGGGCAGCTTCCGCTACCGGGACGGGGCGAAGGCGTTCGAGACGGCTGCCGACCGCATGACGCCGTTCTCGCAGCGGCTGCACCGCAAGATCGGTGGGCCGTGTGCGACGGACATCTTCGCGCCGGGGTCTCCGGTGACGTCGGCGGGCATCCTCAACGACACCGGCGAGTCGCTCCAGTTCGGGACGAGCCAGGCGACACCGATCGCGACCGGAGTCGTCCTGCTGTTGCAGTCCTTCTACCTGCGGACCAGGGGTGAACTGCCGTCGGTCGCCGACGTGAAGCGGTGGCTGGTTCGCGGCGCCACCGTCATCTACGACGGCGACGACGAGCACGACAACGTCGGGCACACCGGGCTGTCCTTCCCGAGGGTCAGCGCGGTCGGTTCGCTGCTCGCCTGTGCGAAGGACCTGGCGATGCGCGAACTGACGGCCGCCGAGCACGCAAGGGCGGAGGTGGCGACGGGCCGACGATGATGTCGGACAAGAGAATTCGGAGAAACGAAAAAGGCCCCGGATCGTGATCCGGGGCCTTGCTCGTCTGTCTCAACTCAGAGTGCGCGAGGGGGGACTTGAACCCCCACGTCCATTAGTAGGACACTAGCACCTCAAGCTAGCGCGTCTGCCATTCCGCCACTCGCGCATGCACACCTTGTTGTTCGCCCGCCGTGTTCTGCGTGCTGGGAAAGATTAGCTGATGCAGCGCCCCACACCAAAATCAGCGCGTCTGCGCTGCTGGGAGGGGGTGTTCGGTGGTAGGAAAGTGGGGTGTCAGTCATCAAGATCAACTCCGATCGGGGCCGAGCAGAGGCCGAAGTCGTCGAACTGGTCAGCGCGCTGATCCGATTCGACACCTCCAACACCGGTGAGCTCGCCACCACCAAGGGGGAGCGCGAGTGTGCCCAGTGGGTGGCCGCCCGGCTCGAGGAGGTCGGTTACGAGACCGAGTACGTCGAATCCGGCGCGCCCGGCCGCGGGAACGTCTTCGCCAGGCTGCGGGGCGCCGACCCGTCCCGTGGCGCGCTGCTGATCCACGGTCACCTCGACGTCGTGCCCGCCGAGCCCGCGGACTGGAGCGTGCACCCCTTCTCCGGGGCGGTCGAGGACGGCTACGTCTGGGGCCGCGGGGCGATCGACATGAAGGACATGGTCGGGATGACCCTCGCGCTGGCCCGCCAGTTCAAGGCGGAGGGCACCGTGCCGCCGCGGGATCTGGTGTTCGCGTTCCTCGCCGACGAGGAGGCGGGCGGCAAGTACGGGTCGCAGTGGCTGGTCGAGCATCGCCCGGACCTGTTCGACGGCGTCACCGAGGCGGTCGGCGAGGTCGGCGGCTTCTCGCTGAGCGTGCCGCGCCCCGATGGCAGCGAGGCCCGGCTGTACCTGGTGGAGACGGCGGAGAAGGGGCTCGGCTGGATGCGGCTGACGGCCAAGGCCCGCGCCGGTCACGGGTCCTTCCTGCACGAGGACAACGCCGTCACGATCCTTGCCGAGGCGGTCGCGCGGCTGGGCAGGCACACCTTCCCGCTGGTGGTGCCGGACTCGGTCGCCGAGTTCCTCGGCGCGGTGAGCGCGGAGACGGGGGTCGAGTTCGACCCGACCTCACCGGACATCGACGGCACGCTCGAGAAGCTCGGGACGATCTCGCGGATCATCGGGGCGACGCTGCGTGACACCGCGAACCCGACCATGCTCAGCGCCGGGTACAAGGCGAACGTGATCCCGCAGACCGCCGAGGCGGTGGTCGACTGCCGCGTGCTCCCCGGCAGGCAGGCCGCCTTCGAGCGGGAGGTGGACGAGCTGATCGGGCCGGACGTCACCCGTGAGTGGATCACCAAGCTGGATTCCTACGAGACCACCTTCGACGGGCACCTGGTGGACGCGATGAACGCCGCGATCCTGGCGCACGACGAGAACGGCAGGACGGTGCCGTACATGCTGTCCGGTGGCACGGACGCGAAGGCGTTCGCGAAGCTGGGGATTCGCTGCTTCGGGTTCGCGCCGCTGCAGTTGCCGCCTGAGCTCGACTTCACCGCTCTCTTCCACGGCGTTGACGAACGGGTGCCCGTCGACGCGCTCGAGTTCGGTACCCGAGTTCTCGAGCATTTTCTCCATAATTGCTAGTGCCAGCAATCCATCGAGTGATCGCTCCGGTTCCGCCCCTCACCCGCTGAAAGGTCTCACCATGGCTTCCTCGCACAATCCCTACGACGCGCTTCCCGAGCTCCCGTCCTTCACGCTGACCTCGACGGACATCGAGGACGGCCAGGTTCTGGCCAACGCTCAGGTGAGCGGGATCTTCGGGGCCGGTGGCCAGGACATCTCGCCGCAGCTGTCGTGGTCAGATTTCCCCGCGGAGACGAAGAGCTTCGCGGTGACGGTGTTCGATCCGGACGCCCCCACCGCCTCCGGCTTCTGGCACTGGGCCGTGGCGAACATCCCGGTGACGGTGACGTCGCTGGCGTCCGGTGCCGGTACCTCGGACGGGTCCGGCCTGCCCGAGGGTGCGGTGCAGCTGCTCAACGACGGCGGCCTGTACGGGTATCTCGGTGCCGCGCCGCCGGCCGGGCACGGCCCGCACCGGTACATCGTCGCGGTGCACGCGGTCGGGGCGGAGAAGCTGGATGTGGACGCGTCTGTCAGCCCGGCCCGTCTGGGATTCAACCTCTACAGTCACGCGATCGCGCGCGCGACGCTGACCGGGACATACGAGCAGTAGCGAACCGACCGGCGCGCGGGGCCCTCGGACCGACCGGTCGAGGGCCCGCGCACCGACGAGGGAACGGGGGAGCGAGCGTGGAGATGCGTGTCTACGGGGAGCCGTACGAGACCGCCAAGGGCGCCACGATCATCACCGTCGCCCGGGTCGGCGGCCGCCGCTTCGGCCCCCACGACGTCGCCGCGGTGCCCGTCGGCGTGTTCGTCATCCACGGCGGAGAGGTCTCCTGGAGGCCCGCCGTCGACGAGACCCGGATAGCGCTGATGGCCCTGTCCGTCGGTCTCGCGTCGGCGGTCATCGCCACCCTGGCGGTCCTTCGCCGTCCGCCCTGGCCCGATCTGTCGCGGCGGTGACGTGCGCCGGTCAGCTGCCGTGGCCGAGGGGGTTGAACACGACGCGGTACCAGTTGCCCGTCGCGGGATCCTGCGTGCACGGGACGATGACGATGGCGCGCGACGTCTGCTCGAGAAGCGCGGCCTTGCTGCACAGGTATTGGGCCGACTCGCCGGAGAACTCCGACCGGTAGAGCGGTCCGAACTCCCACGGCTGCGCGCTCGCGGTTGCGGTGCCGAGCGTGGCCCCGAGGGCGACGGGTGCCGCCAGCAGTCCGAGAATCGTTGCGGTGCGCCTGGTCTGCCTCTTTCGCATGAGTGCTCCTCCGTTGACGTGGCGAACGGTCCTGCTGGTTCCGTCGCCGTTGGCTGCAGGAGCGTTACGGCGACTGCTCAGCGCGTTTTCGCGTGGCGGAGTCACCTCGTGGCGTTCGTGATGAACTCACCCGCGTGGCCGGTGACGTGATCGTGTAATCGCGTCACCGCGGCGGACGGTCGTTGGTTGCCCGTGACGAGCCCGATGGTCCGGTCACCCACCCCCGACAGGGTGATGCCCACGAGGTCGGGGTGGGATGTCTCCGCGGCGGGTAGCAGGGCAATGCCGAGTCCGTGTCCGACGAGGACTCGAATTGTCTCGAACTCGCTGATCTCGAACGCAACGTGTGGCGTGAACCCTGCTCGGGCGCACCACGAGTCCAGGCGTTGCCGGAGGTGGTAAGTCGGCGGGCTGGCGATGAAGTGCTCTTCGACGAGTTCCGCGAGTTCTACCTGGCTGCGTCCGGCCAGCGGGTGGGTACGTGCGACGTGGAGCAGGATGCGTTGGCGTCCCAAGACCGTCACTGGCAGATCGTCGGGTGGTGGGATGATCACGGCGAGGTCGAGCCGGCCGTCGCGCACCATCTCCGACAGCGCTTCGCCGTGCGCCTGCACGAGATGTAGTCGGATTCTCGGTGCCACCCGGTGGAAACCGGCGAGCAGTGAGGGGATGCTCACCGGACCGAGGGTGAGAGGGAATCCAAAGCGCACGAGTCCGCTGTCTGGATCGGCGTTGCCCTTTACCGCGCTCACGGCGTCGTCGAGTGCCCACACCAGGTCCCGGGTTCGTTCGTGGAGTTCGCGTCCGGCGGTGGTGAGGGAGACGCCTCGTCCGACCTGTTGGAAGAGGGGCACTCCCAGCGTTTGTTCGAGGGACTTGAGGCGGCGACTCAGCGACGACTGTGGCACCCCGAGGACATCGGCTGCGCGGGTGATGTGGCCTTCGCGGGCAGCGGTGTCGAATGCTGCGAACAGCGGAATCGCGGCCGCGACCTCGTCCGACAGGAATCGATCCATATTCGGATTGTAAGTCCATCATCTCCTCATTGGACGGATGAGTGGCGCAGGCGCACCCTGAGGGATACCACCGGCGACCAGGAGTGCGATCCCATGGACCACAGTGAAACGGCAAGCGCGGGAACGAGTATCGACCCCGAGGTGGTCGACGTCGTTCTCATCGGCGGGGGCATCATGTCCGCAACGCTGGGTGCGTTGCTCGCCAGGTTGCAGCCCGAGTGGTCGATAGTCGTGCTCGAGCGTCTAGGCGAGCTCGCGGGCGAGAGTTCGGGTCCGTGGAACAACGCCGGTACCGGCCATGCCGGGCTGTGCGAGCTCAACTACATGCCCGATCCCGAGGACCCCGCGAAGGCCGAGGACATCGGCCGGCAGTTCCACCTCTCGCGCCAGTTCTTGGCCGCGCTCGTCGAGAGTGGTGACCTGCCTGCCGCCTCGTCGTTCATCAATCCGACGCCGCACATGGACGTCGTCTTCGGCGACCGCGACATCCGCTACCTGCGGCAACGATTCGCCACCCTGCAGCGTTCGCCGCTGTTCGCGGCGATGCAGTTCACCGAGGATCCCGACCTGATCCGCCAATGGGCACCGCTGTTGATGGAGGGGCGCGCCAATACCGGGCCGATCGCCGCGACACGTTACGAGGCCGGCACCGACATCGACTTCGGCGAGCTGACCCGCACCCTGATCCGCTCCATGACCGCACGCGGTGCACAGGTGAGGATGCACCACGAGGTCACGGGGCTCTCCAGGGGAGCCGACGGCCGGTGGACCGTGACGGGTAGGGACCGTAGCCGCGGGGACCGCTTTCGGATCAGGTCCCGTTTCGTCTTTGTCGGTGCCGGCGGGTACGCCCTCAAGCTCCTACAGAAGGCGAAGATCCCGGAGGTCCGCGGCTACGCGGTGTTTCCCCTCGGTGCGCAGTTCCTGCGCACCGGCAACCCAGATGTCGTCGCACGGCACGATGCGAAGATATACAGCCAAGCGTCCGTCGGCGCGCCGCCGATGTCGGTACCCCACCTCGACAAACGCGTCGTCGACGGCGGTCCGTCCCTGATGTTCGGCCCCTACGCCACCTTCAGCACCCGACTTCTCAAGCAGGGCCGCCTCACCGACCTGTTCACCACCGTTCGGCTGCACAACCTGGCGCCATTGCTCGCCGTCGGGGCCAAGAACCTGCCGCTCGTCCGCTATCTGATCGGTGAGTTGCTGGCGTCACCAAAACGAAAGTTCGCGCAGCTGAGGCGTTTCTATCCCGGCGCCGACCCCGCCGATTGGGAGCTGGTGCAGGCCGGCCAACGTGCCCAGCTGATCAAGCCGGACCCACGCAAGATCGGTGTACTGACCTTCGGGACCGAACTGGTCACCGGGGCCGACGGGACCATCGCCGGACTGCTCGGCGCATCACCCGGTGCGTCGATCGCCCCGTCGGTGATGGTCGAGCTTCTCGCCACCTGCTTCCCAGCCCGCCACAAGGATTGGGAGCCGATACTGCGGAAGCTCATGCCGGGCATCGAGACCCGAGTGGATGCAGATCAGGCCAGCGTCGACACCACCCTCGACCGCACCGGCCGGATCCTCGGCGTGGTGCCGCGATCCAGCTAGCCCGACACCAGTCGAAGCCGTCGGGCCAGGTCGGAGGCGAAGACCCGGTCTGGGTCCACCCCGTCGCGGACCTTTCGCCATTCGTCGAGCCGCGGGTACATCCGGGCGATGCGGTCGGGAGTCGTGCGGGAGTCCTTGGCGAAGTAGAGGCGGCCGCCTGCGGCCAGCACCTGTTCGTCGAGCTCGTCGCAGAATCGCCCGAGCCCGGAGCGAATCGGGAAGTCGAGGCTCAGCATGAAACCCGGATGCGGCCACGAGAGCGGTGCGGGATTACTGTCGCCCATCCTCTTGAACACGTTGAGGAACGATCGATGCCCGGACTCGGCGATCGTGCGCACGATGTCGGCGAGTTGCTGCTCCGCGCCGAACGGGATGGAGAACTGGTACTGCATGAACCCCTGGGGGCCGTAGGCGCGGTTCCACTCTCCGAGCAGGTCGAGCGGGTGGTAGAACTGCGTCAGATTCTGGACGGTGCCCCGGCCGTGCTTCGGGTACATCCGGTGGGCGGCCTCCGCGGCGACCCGCGTCGTGAGGCGGTTGACCAGGCCACTCGGGAAGATGTCCGGGACGGTCAGCAGCTGAGGAGCGTTGAACCGCAAGGGGTCCCGGCGCAGCTTCGGCGGTAGTTGGTCAATGGTCGCCAGCGATCCACGGGTGAACCCGGCTCGGCCGAGCTTCGGCCCGGTGGAGATGGTGTCGGGCACCGACATCGAGTAGTCGTAGCCCTCGTCAGAGCCGCCGGTCAGCAGTTCCATCGTCTCGTCGAGGTTGGCGGTGCGGTCGTGATCGGCGATGAAATAGGCCGTTTCGGTGTGCTTCATCCGCACGCGCGCGCGGACAACGATGCCGGTCAGCCCCATTCCGCCGACGGTGGCCCAGAACAGGGCCTTCTTGTCGCTTGTAGGCGAGATGGTGCGGATGTTCCCGTCGGCGGTCAGCAGGTCGAGAGACTCGACGTGGTTGCCGAAACTGCCGTGAGAGTGGTGGTTCTTGCCGTGGATGTCGGCGCCGATGGCTCCGCCCACCGTGACCTGCCTGGTGCCGGGCAGCACGGGAACCCACAGGCCGTGCGGGAGAACGGCACGCATCAGCGCATCGAGGCTGACCCCGGCATCGAGGTCGACGATGCCGGAATCGGGATCGATGCTGTGGATCTGGTCGAGGGCGGTCATGTCGATGACCAGTCCGCCCGCGTTCTGTGCGGGATCGCCGTAGCTACGGCCGAGGCCGCGGGCGATGACCCCCCCTCGGTCCGGCTTGGCTCACCGCCTTGGCGATGGCCTCCAGATCGGGGGTCGACAGCACGTCGGCTGGTGTCGCTGCGCGCCTACCCCACCCGCTGAGAGAACGCCGTTCGGTTCTGAACTCGGTCGTCACAGTCACCGGACCCACCATAGCCACACCGAGCCGCAGGCATCCGCAACGAACGAGCACCATTGCGCGATAGAGCAGTTCGAGGCCTCCTGACGTGTCATGATCGTTCCCGTTTGGGGCTGGATGCCGGGGGATCGGGGCGGCGGGACCCGCGTGTCGCACGTATGAAATCTGGGCGCTGTGCCGCAATACCGGCGAGCGTCGCGAGGAGGGGAGCTTCACATGTCGAGCGAAACCAGCTGCACCCTGGGTGCGTATGTTCCGCTGCCGGACGGCAGGCACGCGTGGGAGGTTCGGGCGTCGTCGGCCACTGACTTCGGCGCGCTCGTCACGGCGGCGGGCGCACATGTGTTGCCGGACGCGGTCCTTGGCGCCACCGTCACGCACGGCCAGCTGCCGTCGGACGGGCGCCTCACGCTGACCCTGGTGCCGCATCTCGGCGGGGCTTCGGTGCAGGTCTTCCGCCAGGCGGGTGCGGGCGGTTTCACGCTCCTGTTCGAGGCGGTCGTCTCGTCCGGTGTGGCCCTGCCCGAGCCGGTTGCAATCGTGCCGGTGGAGCGGTCCACTTCGCCGATGGAGGAGCTGCCCGAGGTCGTCGAATCCTTCGGTGGCAGGTGGGATTCCGGCAGTGGCCAGAGTCTGGAGGAGCGGCTGGGGCTGATCGTCGCGGAGTCCATGGGCTACGCGCCCGAGGATCTGCCCGCCGAGATCCCGCTGATCGAGCTGGGGTTGGACTCGCTGATGGCGGTGCGGATCAAGAACCGCGTCGAGTACGAGTTCGACATCCCGCAGCTGCAGCTGCAGGCGGTCCGCGATGCAAGCCTGCGCGAGGTGGAGAAGTACCTGCGCTACGCGATCGAGAACCGCGAAGAGGTGGAGGCGCTCGCCGAGCAGCAGCGGAAGGAGAAGGAGTCGGAGCAGGCGCCCGCGGCACTCCCCGCCGAGTCCGAGATCACCGCGCAGGCGTTGCAGGCCGCGCCGTCCGACGTCGATGTGCCCCCGCGTGATGCCGCCGAGCGGCTGACGTTCGCGAGCTGGGCCGTCGTCACCGGGAAGTCGGCGAAGGGCATCTTCAACACCCTGCCGGTGCTCGACGACGACACCGCGGAGCGGCTGGCCGCGCGCCTGACCGAACGTGCGGGTGGCGAGGTGACCTTCGACGACATCCTCGACTCGGAGACCATCGAGCAGCTCGCGGAGAAGGTGCGCGAGCACCTGGAGGACGGCATGAAGATCGACGGGCTGGTCCGCACCCTGCGTGCCAGGCCCGAGGGGTCCACCGCGGTGCCGGTGTTCGTGTTCCACCCGGCAGGCGGCTCGACGGTCGCGTACGAGCCGCTGCTCAAGCGGCTACCGGCGGGCACCCCGATGTACGGTCTCGAGCGCGCCGCGGGCTCGCTCGACGAGCGAGCCGCCGCGTATCTCCCATTGGTCCGCGACATCCAGGGTGACGGGCCGTACGTGCTCTACGGCTGGTCGTTCGGCGGTGCACTGGCCTACGCAGTCGCCCAACGGCTCCGCGAGGAGGGAGCGGACGTTCGCATCGTCGGTCTCATCGACACGGTCATGCCCGGCGAAAAGGTCGAGGACACACCGGAGGAGACCCGCAGGCGGTGGCAGCGGTACGCGGCATTCGCGAAGAAGACGTACAACCTCGACTACCCGCTGCCCTACGACAAGCTGGCGGCGGCCGAGAGCGACGAGGCGCAGATTCAGATCCTGATGGATCTCCTCAAGATGAGCGGCACCAAGATCCCCGGCGGCATCATCGAACATCAGCGCAACTCCTGGCTCGAGTACCGCGCCATCCAGACCGCGGATCTCGGGACCTACGACGGGGACGTCGTGCTGTACCTGACCGACAGCTACCAGGACGACCTGATGGACCTCGAGCCGTCGTTCCGGACCCGTCAGCCCGACGGCGGCTGGGGCGAGGCGGTGCAGAACCTCGAGATCCTGCACGTCGGTGGCGATCACATCCAGATCATCGACGAGCCGCGGGTCGCGACGGTGAGCGCGGACCTGATCAAGAAGCTCGCCCTGATCGAGGTGGACCTGTAGAGCCACGGCCGGGAACGGGGCTCACGCGCCTAGAATCCGTACATGAGCCACTACGTCAGGCAGGAACCGGTCGAGCCGGAACCCCGGCCAGCGCAGTCCCAAGGCCGTCCTCGGTTCCGATGGGTCAGGGCGGGTCTGGATTTGCTTCGCCCCGGGAACCTGCTCCGCGACAGGGCGGCCAGCAGGTACTCGTCGGTGGCGCCGCGGCATCCCGATGGGTCCCGGACCAAGATCATCCCGTTCAACGGCAACGGCTGGGGTCGATAGGTCCGTTCAGTCTCGGCGCTGCCGACGGCGAGCGACGAGCACCGTCGTGACCGAACCACCGATCGCCACCAGCAGCGCGGCGGCCGCGACGCCGAGATAGCGCCGCTCGGACGCCTCGCTGTACGGATAGGTGTCAGCCCAGTCCAGGCCGAGTCGCACGACGACCGCACCGAGCAGCCAGCTCAACAGCAAACCGGCGATGACGGGCGCGTGACGCATCATGCCATCGTACGAGCGCTCAGGCGCGGTGCTCGGCGCCGACCGCCTCGGACAGCGAGGAGTACCCGGCCGCCCGGACCCGCTGTGCCAGGCCCTTGTGGATCCGGCGCATCCAGAACGGGCCCCCGTAGATGAACCCCGTGTAGCCCTGAACCAGGCTGGCGCCGGCCAGGATCCGCTCCCAGGCCTGGTCGGCGGTCTCGATGCCGCCGACGGAGATCAGCGCCAGCCGGTCCCCGACCCGCAGGTACAGGCGGCGCAGGACCTCCAGCGACCGGTCCGCGACGGGAGGGCCGGACAGGCCGCCCGCGCCGATCGCGGCGACGTCGGACTCCGGGGTGCGCAGGCCGCTCCTGCTGATCGTCGTGTTGGTGGCCACGATGCCTGCCAGGCCGAGCTCGACCGCGAGGTCCGCGACCGCGTCGACGTCCTCGTCGGACAGGTCCGGCGCGATCTTCACCAGTACCGGTACGTCCACGGCGGCCTGCACCGCGCTCAGCAGCGGACGCAGCGAGTCGACGGCCTGCAGGTCGCGCAGACCCGGCGTGTTGGGGGAGCTGACGTTGACGACGATGAAATCGGCGAGCGGGCCCAGCAGACGGGCGCTGGCCGTGTAGTCGGCGTCGGCCTCGGCCGCGGGCACGACCTTGGTCTTGCCGATGTTCGCGCCGATCGGCACCCCGTTATGCCGCTGGCGCAGCTGGTTCGCCGCGTGGCCCGCGCCGTGGTTGTTGAAGCCCATCCGGTTGATCAGCGCGCGGTCGGCCGGCAGCCGGAACAGGCGCGGCGCCGGGTTGCCCGGCTGTGCCTGGGCGGTGACGGTGCCGACCTCCGCGAAGCCGAACCCGAGTGGGCCCCAGGCATTCACGCCGGTCGCATCCTTGTCGAATCCGGCGGCCAGGCCGAGCGGAGCCGGGAAGTCCACCCCGAACACGCGGGTGCGCAGCACCGGATCGGAGACGGTGAGCACCTTGGCGACCAGTGCGCGAACCAGCCCTACGGCGGTGACCAGCCGCATGGCGCGGAACGCGATGTGGTGAATTCGTTCCGGCTGGAGGCGGAACATCAGGCGAAGCAGCAGGCTGTACAACGAATCTCCCTAGATTCCGGTCGTGCGAGCGTGGGCGGTGACCACCGTCATGACTGCGCCTTGGTGTCGATCGACTGCAGTCCGTCGCCGATCGCCGAGCCGACGAAGAGCGTGCCGGTGCCGGGGTCGACCGCCACCGCGTTGGGCTGGCGGACGGTGGGGAAGCGACGCTTCTCGACCGGGATGCCGGTCGAGAGGTCGTAGCCGATCACCTCGTTGCTGCCGGTCAGCGTGACCCAGACCAGGTTGGCGGTGTCGTCGTAGGCGATGCCGTACGGGGAGTTCGGGACCGGGAAGCGCTGCCGCATCATCAGCGGATCGGTGGTCAGGGCGATCAGCTCGCCGCCGCGGGTGTCGGTGACCAGGACCCGGCCGAAGTGGTCGGTGGTGAGGTTGGTGGCACCCTCGCCTGCGCGCAGGGCGCGGCCGAGGTGCTTGTCCGGGATGTCGATCTCGGTGACGGAGGTCTGCCTGCGATCGAGGGCGGTCAGTTGCTCGCCGGTGACGCCGAGCGCGTCGACCGACGCGAGCCCCGAGATCCGCTCGGTTTCCTTTCCTGCCGAGTCGAGGACGAGGACCGAGCCGTCGGAGGTGCCGACCGCCGTCGCGCCGGACTCGAGGAGGGCGGCGGAGCTGACGTCGCCGTCGACCTCGACGGTGGTCGTCTGCCCCGAGGCCAGGTCCACCCGGACCACGGCGCGGCCTGCGGGCACCAGCAACACGCCGTCGCGTGCCGCGCCGAGATTCGCCACGCCGCCGGGCAATTGGACCTCACGCGGGGCCGCCGCGGGATCGGCGGCGGGCAGCAGCAGGAGACGGTCCGCATCGGGTGTGAGCAAGGCCACGGTCCCGGTCTTCGGGTCGAATGCCGCCGTCTCGACGGCGCCGGGGAGCGGTCGCACAGTGCCGGCCGGCGGCGCGACCGTCGCGGGGGAGACCGCCGCGGTGGCCGGCTCGATGGTCTTGAGATTCTCGCCCTCGTCCTTCGAGGAACAGCCGGTCACCAGCAATAACAGCGCCCCCGCCAAGACCGTGGTGGTGCGTCCCGCCGGTACCCGCATGTACGTCTCCTCAGTCGCGTTTCGGCGTCGCGGGCCGAGGCCGCGGCGTGCCCGCCGCCGACCCGTTTGCCCGGTGTTCACCGTGTCCGTCACCTAGCATCCCTGATCGCGTCTCGTCCGAATAATCCGACTCGGGCCTGCGGGCCGGATCGGGACTACCGTGAACGGACCTGGACTGGCGTCCGGCAGTTTTCGTGGACCGCGGCAGGGAGGGGACGGCGTGGACTCAGGCAAGACCACCGGGTTCGCGTTGGAGGACCTGAGCGTCGGTCCCTACGCACACGGGTTCGGCACGAACGCGGGTGGCCAGGCCTTCGCGTTCCGCGTCCGCCGCAGCACCCTCTTCGTCGAGGTGTATCGCGCGGACCTCGAGTCCACCGTCCCCGACAAGTCGGACGTGGTCGCGACTGCCGAGCGCTCGATGATCACCGTCGACCTGACCGACGAGCGCAGTATCGCCGCCGCGGTGCGCGATGCCGTCGCCGCGGCGGAACCGGTCAACCCAGGAACCGCAACCGGTACCACCCTCCGGGCGCTGCTGGGTCGACTCAGCTCGATACTCGACCGCCGCTGAGCCCTGCCGAGTGTGCAGCTGCCGTCGCCCGCACTCGGCCGATGCGCCGGCAGCTGCACACTCGGCTCAGTCCCGCTGCGGCAGGACCAACTGGGCGCCCGAGCGCGGATGCGCGATCACCTCGACGGGGTGGCCGTACACCCGGCTGAGCAGGTTCTCGGTGAGCACCTCGCGCGGGCTGCCGTACGCGGCGAGCGCGCCGGCCTCCAGGACGGCGACGGTGTCCGCATAGGCCGCGGCCAGCGCGAGGTCGTGAAGCACCACCACGACCGCGGTGCCCGCCCGCGCGCGCTCACGCACCAGGGACATCACCGCCTCCTGGTGGCCGAGGTCGAGCGCCGCGGTGGGCTCGTCCAGCAGCAGCGTCTCCGTGCGCTGGGCGAACACCCGGGCCAGGGCCACGCGCGAGCGTTCGCCGCCCGAGAGTGCGGCGAACGGCCGTTCCGCGAACCTGGCGACGTCGCATGCCTCCATGGCCTCACGCACCGCGTCCGCATCCTCGTCCCGGCAGGCGGTGCGTACCCACGGCGCCCGGCCCATCCGGACCACCTCGAGGGAGGTGAACGAGAACCCGACGGTGTGCTGCTGCGGGAGTACCGCGCGCCGCTGGGCCATGTCGGTGCCGGTCCAGCGGTCAAGCGGCCTGCCGTCGAGCTCGACGTGGCCCGCGGCGATGTCCTGATCGCCCGCCATCGCCGCCAGCAGCGTCGACTTGCCTGCGCCGTTCGGTCCGACGAGGGCGAGCACCTCGCCGACGCGCACGTCGAGCGAGACGGATTCCAGTACCCGGCGCTGCCCGCGGTCCACGCTCACGTCCACCGCGCGCATGCTCACCGCGCCCGGCTCTCGGCGCTCCGGGACCTCGAGCTCGCGCGCGAACAGGGTGCGCAGCTGCGCTGCCAGCGTCGCCATCAGGCCCACCCACCCTGCTGGCGACGGGTCCGGCGCAGCAGCCAGAAGAAGAACGGGCCGCCGACCAACGAGGTCAGCATGCCGAGCGGCAGGTCGGCGTTGGGCACCAGGGTGCGGGCCCCGAGATCCGCGGCGAGCAGCAGGATCGCGCCGCCCAGCGCGCTGGCCGGGATCAGCAGGCGGTGGCCCGGCCCGACGATCATCCGCATCAGGTGCGGCACCACCAGGCCGACGAACAGGATGATGCCGGTGAACGCCACCGACGAGGCGACCAGCAGCGCGACGACCACGACCGCGAGCTGGCGCACCCGTTCGACGTTCACGCCGAGATGCGCGGCGGCGCTCTCGCCGAGGGCCAGCAGATCCAGTTTGGTCGCCATCGTCATGGTCACCGCGATGCCGACGGCCGCCATCGGCGCGACGATGGCCACCGAGTTCCATGTGGCGCCGTTGAGGCTGCCGAGCTGCCAGAACACGATCTGATCGCGGGCCGCGGGGGAAGCGGCGAACGTGAAGTAGGCGATCAGGCCGCCCGCGAACGCGTTGATCGCGATGCCGGTCAGGACCAGGGTCACCACCTCGGTGCGGCCCTCGGACCGCGCCAGCAGGTACACCAGGGCCGTGGTGATGAGCCCCGCGATGAAGGCGGCCGCCGCAACGGGGGGACCGGCGACGAATGCGCCGCCGGTGACGATCACGGCGCTGGCCCCCACCGCGGCGCCTGCTGAGACACCGATGACGCCGGGCTCGGCGAGCGGGTTCGCGAACACGCCTTGCAGGAGCGCGCCCGCACAGGCGAGCGCGGCGCCGACCACGATCGCAAGCGCGACCCGCGGGAACCGGACCTGCCAGAGGGTGACCTCGCCGCTCGGGTGCGCGGGCATGGGGCCGAGGTCGAGACCGATGCGGTGCAGGACGCTGCCGATCACCTCCATCGGCGCGGTCGGCACCTGCCCAACGCAGGCGGAGACCAGTGCGAGCACGAGGAGCGCGATGCTCAGCGCAGCCAGGACCGCCCCGCCGCGGAGCCGCCTGCGCGGCGGCGCGGCGGCGGGGGCGGCCGTCGTCGCGGTCACTGGGCGGGCGGGCCGTACACGGCCGTCGCCAGTGCTTTCAGGACGGCGCCGGTGCGCGGCCCGAAGCTGAGCAGGGCGCCGTCCTGCATGTCCACGATCCGCTGGTTACTGCCGGCGGGGGTCTGCGCGATGCCCGGGATCGCGGTCAGGCCCTCGACGCCTCCGATGGATTCGAGGCCGCCGGTCATCATCAGGAACACGTCCGGCCCCGCCGCGATCATCGCCTCGCTGGTGATCGACGTGAAGTCCTTGGTGAGCCCGGCCGCGGTCCCCGCGTCGGTGGCTCCGAGTCCCTCGATCAGCGAGTCCGCACCCGACCCGGGGCCGGCCAGCATCGTGATCGCGGGGCCGCGCATGTACAGGAATGCGATGGTCAGCGGGTCGGCGTTCGACGGAACGAGGGCGGAGGCCTCGGCGATCTCGGCGGCGGTCCGGTCGCGCAGCGCGGTGCCCTCGGCGGGAACCCCGAGCGCGTCGGCGACGGCCTGGATCTGGTCCGGCACGCTCGCCAGCGAGCGGCTGGGGTCGAAGTACACGACGGGGATGCCCGCCGCGCGCAACTGGTCCTGGACGGCCCTCGGCCCGATGCTGGAATCGGTGAGCACCACGGTGGGGTGCAGGTTCAGGATGGCCTCGGCGGACAGCTGTCGGCCGCTCGGGGTGACGTTCGGGACCGACTCCACGGCGGGGAACTTCGCCGCGATGTCCCGGCCGACCAGACGGTCACCGAAACCGAGCGCGTAGACCGTCTCGGTGAGGGTGCCGTACTGATCCGCGGCGACGATCCGGCTGGTGTCGGTGATCGTCACGTCGACGCCGTCCGCGCTCCGGACGGTCACCGGCAGGGTCGAGACCGGGTGCTCCGCGATCGGCTCGGGGTCGAGGCTCTCGAGGGTGGCCGTTGTCCGGCCGGTCTGCGCGCCGGTCGGCGCGTCGCCGCCGGTCGCGCAGGCGGTCGTCATCGCCGCGGCGGCCAGCGCGATGGCCAGCAATCGCACGCCCCGAGCGCCGAGCAGTCGGCTCATTTGACGAGGTAGCTCTCGATCTCGGCCTCGAGGTCCGCGAACAGATCTCCGTTGAGACGGTAGGCCAGGATCACCTCGTCGATCAGACGCTGCTGCTCGTCCGCGGACAGCGGCGCGGCGTCGAGCTTGCCCCGGTAGGCGTCCTTGTAGAGCTTGGGCTTCTCGATCTGGTCGAAGATGTAGAACCGCAGGCCGTCGGTGGTGTAGCCGTAGGCGCGCTCGAGCATCCGGCGGATGATCTGTCCGCCGGAGAGATCGCCCATGTAGCGGATGTAGTGGTGCGCGACGAAGCCGGCGGGCCAGTCGAACGCGATCTCGTGGAGCCGGTCGACGTACCGGGTGGTGGCAGGCAACGGGGTGATCTCGTCTCGCCAGTTCGCGCCGAGCAGGAACTCCAGGTCGGCCTCGAGTGCCTCGGTGCGCAGGAGCTCGTCGCCGAGGAACTCCGCCACGATCGGGTTCGATGCCTGGGCGCGGCCCGCCTCCTCGAGCGCGAGGTAGACCAGGTAGGTCTGGCCGAGCAGGGCCGCATATCCGGCACTGGTCAGCTTGCCCGCGAGGAGATCTCCGACGAAGCGCGACTGCTCGGTCTGGCGGTGCGCAGCGTCGGTCTGCGTCCTGATCCGCTCGGCCAATCCGGTCGCATCATCCGCGGCGTCTACACCGGAATCGAGCATTGTCATCGTTACTCCTGTAGCTCTTCGGAAGCGCAATTCATCCTAGGTTAGCCTGCCCTAGTAGATCGGGTGTCCAGGGCTGACCAGGAGACCCATCGGTCCGGATCGATCGCGACCACCGGACCCCCGGGCGGAGACGCCGTGTACTGCACGTACTTCCGTACGAGCGCGTCGATGCCGATCCGGCTCTGCGCGTCGTCGTCGAGCACGCGCGCCGCGCCGTCGACGCGGATCCACCAGAGTTGCGACCAGTCCTCGGCGTACTCGTCGACGAGCAGGCTGACCCGCCCGGTGGCGGTGATGTTGTCGAGCCGCCGCAGCCGTCGTGTCGACTTGGGCTTGTCGTCGACCGCCGTGTAGATCAGCCCGCCCGCCATCGCGAAGACCACCGGCACCAGGTGCGGCAGGCCCTCGGCCCCGACCGTGGCCAGCGTCGCGACCCGTGCGCGGGCGAACCGGCTGTGGAGCTCGGCCTGCGGTATCGACGGGGGCGGCACCCCTTCAGCGTAGGTCGCCGGAGCGCAGCTTGCGGAGCGACCGGGGAGCACCGGAGCGGCAGCCTGCGGAGCGACCAAAGAGCACCTGCGCGCGGGAAGTGGGCGGTCAGGCGCTGACGTCGTCGAGGGCCGCGGCGATCGCCGCGGGCAGCTCCAGGTCCTCGGCCGCCAGTACGCCGGTGTGCTGGGCGTAGTCCCTCGCACCGACGATCGCGCTCGCCACCCCCGGCCGGTCGCACACCCACGCCAGCGCCACGGCCAGCGGGGAGGCCCCGAGCCCGTCGGCCGCCGTGACGACGGCCTCGACGACCCGGGCGGTGTGGTCGGCGTTCAGGTACCCGACGACCAGGTCCGCGCCGGTCTCGGTGGCGCCGCGGGAGTCGGCGGGGATGCCGTCGCGGTACTTGCCGGTGAGCACGCCGCCCGCAAGCGGGACCGCGGCCAGCAGGCCGATGCCGTGGTGGTCCGCGGCCGGGATCAGTTCGTCCTCCACCCCGCGCGCGAGCAGCGAGTACTCGGCCTGGGTGGCGATGAGCTTGGTGCCCGCCGCCGCGGTGGCCAGCTGCCAGCCCAGGTGGCCGCGCGCCCCGACGTACCGGGCCCGCCCGGTCGCGACCGCGAACTCGAGGGCCGAGGCCACCTCTTCGACCGGGGTGAAGGGGTCCCAGGTCGCAACCTGCCACAGGTCGAGGTGGTCGGTGCCCAGCTCCTTGAGGGTCGCGTCGAGCTGACCGATCAGCGCGCGTCGCGAGCAGTTCAGGCGTTCTCGGCCGGGGTGGATGCCCGCGCTGCTGCTCAGCACCAGCTGATTGCGCGGCACCACGTCGTCGAGCAGCTCCGCCAGGATGCGCTGCGAAACGCCGTCGCCGTAGAACGGTGCCGAATCGACCAGGGTGCCACCGGATTCCGCGAAACCCATCAGCTGGGCCGCCGCCTCGACGCCGTCCGTGTCCCGACCCCAGCCGAGCGTGCCGAGTCCGATGCGGGACACCCGGAGTCCGCTGTCGCCGACCGCGCGCTGCCTCATAATTCGATCACCACAAGAAGGGGAGCGTAGTGGTGCCGCGCGGTGCGCGCGCAGAGGGCGCGCCGGGTACGGTCGCTCCCGTGAATCTTCTTTGCCGCGTGTACGTGTCCCCGGGAGTCGGCCTGTGATCGTGGAATCGATGACGTGGCTGCAGGCCATCGTCCTCGGAGTGGTCCAGGGACTGACCGAGTTCCTGCCCATCTCCTCCTCCGGCCACCTTCGCATCGTGTCGGAACTGTTCTGGGACACCGATGCGGGCGCTTCCTTCACGGCGGTGACGCAGCTCGGCACCGAGGCCGCGGTGCTCGTCTACTTCGCCAGGGACATCTGGCGGATCGCGATGGCCTGGTTCCGTGGCCTGTTCGACCCGGACAAGCGCGGCGATCACGACTACAAGATGGGCTGGTACGTCATCGTCGGCACCATCCCGGTCGGCATCCTCGGGTTCATCTTCAAGGACGAGGTCCGCACCGGGGCTCGCAACCTGTGGCTGGTCGCGAGCATGCTCATCGTCTTCGCGCTGGTGATCGCCGCAGCGGAGTACTACGGGCGCAAGCGCAGGCCGATCGAACAGCTCACGCTCAAGGACGGCGTGATCATGGGCTCGGCTCAGGCGTTGGCCCTGATCCCAGGCGTGTCACGCTCCGGCGGCACCATCAGCGCAGGCCTGTTCCTCGGTCTCACCCGTGAGGCCGCCGCTCGCTACTCGTTCCTGTTGGCGATCCCCGCGGTCACCGCGGCCGGATTGTTCAGCCTCCCCGACGCATTCGCGCCCGCGGGCGAGGGACTCAACGCCAGCGGGGCCCAGCTGATCGTCGCGACCCTCATCGCCTTCGTGATCGGGTACGTCACCATCGCGTGGTTGCTCCGGTTCGTGGTCGACCACTCGATGTACTGGTTCGTGGGCTACCGGATCATCCTGGGTCTGCTGGTGTTCGGGTTGCTGGGCACGGGCGTGATCTCCGCGACCTAGGCTGGGCCCATGACAGTGATCCTGCTGCGGCACGGACGGTCGACGTCCAACACCTCGGGCATGCTCGCCGGCCGGTCACCTGGCGTCGATCTCGACGATCGCGGCCGGGAGCAGTCCCGCGCGGTGGTGGATCGGCTCACGGGCGTGCCGCTCGCGGCGATCGTTCGCTCCCCGCTGCTGCGCTGCGAACGGACCGTCGAGCCGCTGGCGCGGGACCGGGACCTGGACCCGATCGCCGACGAGCGGTTGATCGAGGTGGACTACGGCACGTGGACCGGACAGGCGATCAAGGACCTGTTGGAGGAGCCGCTGTGGAAGGTGGTGCAGCAGCACCCATCCGCCGCGGTTTTCCCCGACGGCGAGGGCCTGGCGCAGGTGCAGGCCAGGGCGGTCGCCGCGATCCGGGCGCACGATGCCAGGCTCGCCGAGGAACACGGCGGGGACGTGCTCTGGCTGGCCTGCACGCACGGCGACGTCATCAAGTCGGTGCTCGCCGATGCGCTCGGCACCCATCTGGACGGGTTCCAGCGGATAGTCGCCGACCCGGCCTCGGTCAGCGTGGTGCGTTACACCGCGACCCGACCGTTCGTGCTGCGGATGAACGACACCGGCGACCTGTCTGGACTCAACGGCAGCGCGCCCGCCAAGCCCGCCGGTGTCGGATCGTCGGATGCCGTTCCCGGCGGCGAGGTGGGAAGGTAGGGGTAGGCGGATAATCACAGATAACGACCACTCGACCAGACGGAGGTGCTGATGTCCCGAGCAATACACGTTTTCCGCACCCCTGATCGATTCATCGCCGGAACCGTCGGCGAGCCAGGTGACCGCGCCTTCTATCTCCAGGCGATCCACGAGTCCCGCGTGATCAGCGTGTTGCTGGAGAAGCAGCAGGTGCAGGTGCTGGCCGACCGGATGGGGCTGCTGCTCGACGAGGTCCACCGCCGGTTCGGCACGGCCGTGCCGCCGCAGGACGTCGAGCTCGAGGACCTCAGCCCGTTGATGACGCCGATCGATGCCGAGTTCCGGGTGGGCACGATGGGCCTCGGCTGGGATGCGGATGCCGGTTCTGTGGTCGTCGAGTTGCTGGCGGTCAGCGAGTCGGAGTTCGACGAGTCCGTGGTCCTCGACGACGCCGAGGACGGGCCGGACGCCGTCCGGGTCTTCCTGACACCCGAGCAGGCCAGGGCGTTCGCGCTGCGGTCCGTGCGGGTGATCGCGGCAGGGCGCGCGCCGTGCCCGCTGTGCGGCGAGCCGCTGGCCCCGGAGGGGCATGTCTGCATCCGCACCAACGGCTACCGCCGCGGCGCGAACTTCGAGCGCATCGACGAACTACCCGAAGAGGAATAGCCGTTGACCGCCGACCACGTCCTGGACGAGGAGTCCGAGTTGCTGCACACCGGCGAACTGTCAGTGCTGGGTCGGATCGTCAGCGCCAGCAACGCCACACTGGTCTGTGAGGCCACGACGAACGGGCAGAGCGTCCGCTGCGTCTACAAGCCGATCCGCGGTGAGCGGCCGCTGTGGGACTTTCCCGACGGCACCCTCGCCGGCCGCGAGGTCGCGTCCTACCTGATCTCCGAGGCGCTCGGCTGGGGCGTGATCCCGGAGACGATCCTGCGGGACGGGCCGTACGGCCCCGGCATGGTGCAGCGCTGGGTGGAGACCCCGGAACCGACCGGCGAGTTGGGTGAGCGGATGGCGCTGGTCGACATCTGCCCGCCGGATCAGGTGCCTGCCGGTTGGTTCGAGGTGCTCCTCGCGTACGACGGCGACGGCGAGCAGGTGGCGCTGGTGCACGCCGACGACCCCCGTCTGCAGCGGATGGCCGTGCTCGACGTCCTGCTCAACAACGCGGACCGCAAGGGCGGTCATGCGCTGGAGGGGATCGACGGTTCGGTGTACGGCGTCGACCACGGCATCTGCCTGCACAGCGAGGACAAGCTGCGCACCGTGTTGTGGGGTTGGGCCGGTCAGCCGGTAACCGGCGCACTGCTCGTCGACGTCGAGGCCCTCGCCGAGCGCCTGCGGGGCCCGCTGGCCGACCGACTGCGCCAGCACATCACCCGCGACGAGGTCGACGCGCTGGTGGCTCGGACCGAGGGCATGCTGGCGGACCCGGTGATGCCGCTGCCCGGGGACCACCGGCCGATCCCGTGGCCCGCGTTCTAGCGGGAACGCGTTCCGGGCGACTTCTGACCCTCCGATAGGCTCGTCCGTATGCAGTCCTGGTCCGACACAGCCGTTCCCTCCGTTCCCGGTCAGGGGCCGCCGCTGCGGCTCTTCGACACCGCGGACCGCCGGGTCCGGCCCGTCACCCCGGGCGAGACCGCCACCATGTACGTGTGCGGGATCACCCCCTACGACGCCACGCACCTCGGGCACGCGGCCACCTACCTGACGTTCGACCTCGTCAATCGCCTCTGGCGCGACGGCGGGCACGACGTGCACTACGTGCAGAACGTGACCGACGTCGACGACCCGCTCTTCGAGCGCGCTGCCCGTGACGGCGAGGACTGGGTGGTCCTCGGCATGCGGGAGACGGCGCTGTTCCGCGAGGACATGGAGGCGCTGCGGGTGCTGCCGCCCCGCGACTACATCGGCGCCGTGGAATCGGTGAACGAGGTCGTCGAGATGGTCGAGAAGCTGCTCGCCGCGGGCGCCGCGTACGTGGTCGACGACGAGGAGTACCCGGACGTCTACTTCCGGGCGAACGCCACCGAGCAGTTCGGCTACGAGTCCGGGTACGACCGCGACACCATGGAGCGGTTCTTCGCCGAGCGCGGGGGAGATCCCGAGCGGGCCGGGAAGCAGGACCGGCTCGATGCGCTGGTCTGGCGCGCCGAGCGACCGGGCGAGCCGTCCTGGCCGTCGCCGTTCGGTCCGGGCAGGCCGGGCTGGCACATCGAGTGCTCCGCGATCGCGCTGAACCGGATCGGCTCGGGCTTCGATGTCCAGGGTGGCGGCAGCGATCTGATCTTCCCGCACCACGAGTTCTCGGCCGCGCACGCCGAATCGCTTGTGCTGGACCGTCGATTCGCGCGGCACTACGTGCACACCGGGATGATCGGCCTCGACGGCGAGAAGATGTCGAAGAGCCGCGGCAATCTGGTGTTCGTGTCGAAGCTGCGCGGCGAGGGCGTCGATCCGATGGCGATCAGGCTGGGCCTGCTGTCCGGGCACTACCGCACCGACCGGGCCTGGACGGGCGACGTGCTCGCCGAGGCCGAGAAGCGTCTCGCGCTGTGGCGTCGAGCCGCCGCGCTGGGGTCGGCGCAGTCCGCGGACGACACCATCGCCCGGCTGCGTCAGCATCTGGCGGACGACCTGGACACCCCGAAGGCGATCGACGCCGTGGACGCCTGGGCCCGGTGGGCCGTGGACCACGGCGGCTCGGACGCCTCGGCGCCCGGCGCGCTCGCGGACGCCGTCGACGGACTGCTCGGGGTCTCGCTGCGCTGACCGGCACCCCGTGCCGTCGGCTAGGGTCGGCGTCATGGGGGAACAACGAGATCGAATGCTGCGTGGCGAGCTCTATCGCGACAGCGACGCCGACCTGGTCGCGGAGCGGAAGGCCTGCCAGCGCCTGCTCGATCAGTTCAATGCCACTGGGGCCGATGAGGATTCGCTGAGGTTCGACCTGCTCACGCGGCTCCTGGGCTCGATCGGCGAGGGGTCCTGGATCATGCCGCGATTCCAGTGCGACTACGGATCGCTGATCACGATCGGCTCGAACAGCTTCCTGAACTACGACGCCATCCTGATAGACTGCGCGCCGATCACGATCGGGAACGACGTGTCGATCGGCCCCCGTGCCCAGCTGCTCACCGCGTTGCACCCGATGGAGGACCACGAGGCGCGGCGGCAGCGGTGGGAGTCGGCCGCGCCGGTCGTGATCGGCGACAACGTCTGGCTGGGCGGTGGAGTGATCGTCTGTCCCGGCGTGAGCATCGGGGACGGCACGGTGATCGGCGCGGGCTCCGTGGTGACCAAGGACGTGCCGCCGCGGGTGTTCGCGGCAGGCAACCCCTGCCGTGTGCTCAGGGAGCTCCCCTGGCCGAAAGGTCCTTGAGCAGTTCGGGAATGATGCGCTCCTCCATGACGGCCGTCCCCTCGTCGAGCATCGCCACGGAGAGATCCGGGTCCCACGGTGACGGGCAGGGGCGATCCTTGTCCTTGAATTTCTCCGACATGCCCCTGCCCAGTGCCTCGCGATAGGTTGCGGCATCCATCAGCCACGGTGTCGCGCGGTACCGCTTCATCGCGTCCGCTGTCGTGCGGATTCCGGTCCAATCGAAGTCGCCCCGCCAGTGGATGGGTCCGGGCACCGCGTCCAGCAGGCGTCGTGCCGCGGCAGATGGCAGGCCCTGGGTGCAGATCATCGCAGGCGCGCGCGAACCCAGGGATCGTCCCACAGCGGCGAGGACTGCCGGATTCTCACAGACGTAGACCGGTGCGCCGGTGAGTTTCACCGAATGGCGGATCAGATGGTCGAGCGTGACAACGAATGGCGCACCCGCATCGGCACACGCGTTCATCCACCGTCCGACAAAGTGGTCGTCGCGGGAACGCAGGCCCAGGCCGATCACCTGACTTGAAAGGGTGTCCGGGGCGACGCCGTTCGACTCCCATAGTGCCCGCCTCTGCTCGGCGGAATCTGGATAGGGCTCAGCACTTTCCGTCGCGAGCGCGCGAAGCACCAGGCCCTCGATCGGACCCTTGCTCAGCGCCTTGGTGTTGCCGGTCGCGGCCTCGGCAAGTTCGGTCAGCGAGATACCGGCAGCGGGGAGTCGGGTGAGCACTCGAGCGGCGTCGAGCAACACCCGTGTCTGGGCATACCGGGTGAGGGCGCCGCGCTTTCGGAGCCATTCGAGCCACGGTTCGTAAGCGCCGTCACCCAGGATGTCGCGCACCTCGCGTTCGGCCTTGTCCCGATATGCCTCGGACTCCGCCCTGTCCAGTTTCAGGTTGCGCAACGGGGCCAACGTGTCGAGGAGCGAACGTCCACCATTGAGTGGTCGGCGCAACCATTCATCGAGTTCCACGAGCTCGACTTTGAAGGTCTTCGAGCGTTGCGGACGACCCCCACGGATCGCGGGGAAAAGCTGGTAGAGATTCGGTGCGTCCGGGGAGGCATGGACATTGATCGGCCCCTCCACCCGCAGCCAGTTTCCCTCCAGGCTCTTTCGCGCCGCGCCGAGCAGTACCTCCAACTCGGGCGTTCCTTCCCAGCGACCCATGCTCACACCTCCGCGAACTGCAGGCTGCCCTCTGCCGACGTGAGGACCCGGCGCCGCAGCGGCGACCCGAGCGCGGCCGCGAGGTCGCTGCCGTCGTGCTCGGCGAGCAGCTCACCGTCGGCCCACACCAACAGGGCGGCGCTCACGGTCTGCTCCGCGGTCGAATGAGCCAGGTCGTAGTGCGCGCATCCCGGCACCCCGGCATAGGTCACCCACAGGTCGTATCCGGTCATGAACAGGTCCAGATCGAACTGCACACTGAGGCCGAGCAATTCGCTGCGGCCGTTGTCGTCGACTCCGGCGAACGCCTCGTCGAGGCCGAGCAGTCGTGGCGAGTGCGGGTCCGCCGAGGACAGCATCACGTGTGCGGCCGCGAACAGCGGCAGGTGCAGCGACACCGACTGCTCGCCGCCCGAGAGGGCCCCGTGCCGAGCCACCGTGAGCCGATCCTCGCTGCCGTCGCCTCCGATGAGCGTGAAGGAGAAGACGCGCCATCGACGGTAATCGAGCGCGCCCTCGAGGATCTCAGGGTACGAGCGCTCCGGATGCGCAGCTCGTGCAATCCGGATCTGTGTCGCGAAATGCGCTCGCATGGTGGCAAGTTCATCGGGGCCGAGCGCCGAGGCATCGCGGTCGAGAAGCTTCGAGATCGCCCTCGAGCTCTCGTCGAGGTTGTCGGCCAGCACCCAGTGCACTCCGATGGTGTTGCCGGAGGACATACGGCGTTCGCGCATCTCGGCGCTCATCTGTGCGATCAGGTCACGGGCGTCGACCGTGCGCTCGTGGATCTGCTGCGCCAGACCGGTCAGCAGGGCGTCTTCGAGAATTCGCCGTTCCGCCTCGGTGAGCAGCAGCTCCTGATCTTGTCGGGCCTGGCGGATCCGGGCCGCGAACTCGCCGATCGACGAGTGGCCCTGGTCGTCCTGCACCTGAACGGTGGTCACCCCGTCGGGTGCGTCCCATTGCAGGCGATAGTCCTGGCCCGCGGAGGCGAGTTGAGCGTCGAAGTCCTGCAGGGCGGCGGTGAGCGCAGTCCGCGTCGACTTTCCCGCGCTCTCGGTCACCCGCACCGATTCCGTCGCGCCGGACATCGCGCGATAGAGGGCGTCGACCTCCGGGGGCAGCACCGCGCCGCGCTCACCCGGATTCCCCTCGATCGTGTACAGCAACTGATCCGTGCTGAGCCAGGCCGCGTCGCTGGCCGGCCACGAGTGGCCGCCGGAGACCCCGAGGAGTTCGAGGAGGTCGCGCCGGGCGTACGGGGCCAGACGGTCGGCGTCCGAACGACTCTCGGTGAGGGCGCTCCGGAGTGCCTCTACGGCGGTGTTGTACGCGCCCTCGGCCTTGCCGATCTGTTCGACCGCGGACTCGTGCGCCTTTCGTGCCGCCCGTTGCTCGCCGGTGCAGGCCTCGATCCGTGCCCGAGCCCGCTCGAGGTCTGCGTCGATCTGTTCCGTCGAGGCTCCGAGTGCGTCGCGCAACGTGGCCAGGCGCTGGATCTGCTGAGCCAGCTTCTCCTGGGCGACTGCGGTCTCCTCGGCGAACTCCTCGGCGACGTCACGGGCCTCTGCGTGCCGGTCGTCCGCTTCGCGCTGGTGCTCGAGCTCCTTCTCCCGATCCCGCCTACAGCGCAGTACCAGGTCACCCTGTTTCTCGAAGTGCCGGATCGCCGCGGCCAGCGAATCGAGGTCCCGTGCCTGATTCGGGGTGCGGTGCGAGACCGCGGTTTCCCGCAGCTGTTTCTCCTTGGTGCTCAGGTCCGCGATGGCCTGGTCGAGTTCGCGTTGGGAAGCGGCCGCCGCCTCGGAGCGGGTCCGCCGCGCGCCCGCCGCAACGGCAACCGCGCGGAGTGCGCTGTGCACGGCCGCGGTGCGCGGCAAGGACTTCGCGGCCGCTGCCAGCGAGGCGAGCAGCTCGCTCGCCGCCAGCTGCGCGGTGCGTGCGGTGTCCTCGGCGTGGCGGTTCTGATCCAGCGCGGCGTCGATCTCGGCGAGGCGCTGCTGCCTGCGGCGTGCGCGGGCGGTCGCGCCGATGTACTCCGCCTCGGGTTTGACGTGCCTGCCCTGCTGCACACCCTGCCAGAACCGGCCGTCCACCCCGACCGCGACGCCCGTCCCGGGTGCCGTCGCGTCGCGTCGCAGCGCGATCGAGGACAGCAATGTGGCAACCCTGTCCTCGGGGACGCCCGCCTCGGGTTCGACGAGCAACACGTCCGCGAGGGTCGGACCGGACGGTCGTTGATTCTTGGCGAGGGCGGAGAGGTACTGCTCCGACTCCGCATCCGGCGGGGTGCCGTCGCCGCCGTATACCCAGCCGTCGAGCAGGTTCGCGGCCTGTAGAGCAGCTTCCACGCCTGCCGCTTCGGCTTCGTCGACGTTGTCGGCGAAGCGCACCAGGCGCCACAACGGCGCCCCCACCAGGCCCTCGCGGGAGCCGGTGCGCGCCGCGAATCCGGGTGGCGCGTCGTCACGTTCGGCGGAGATCCGGGTCCTGGCCTCGGTCAGTTCGGCGATGCTCGCGGCTGCCTGCTCGGCCTCGATCTCCGACTGCCTGCGGTGGGAGCGGACTGTCTCGATCTGATCCTCGGTGTGCTCGCTCAGCACCGGTGCAAACCCGGAGGCGTCGTCGTCCCCGATTTCCGCGACAGTGTCGTTCAGCGCGACGAATAGGTCGCTGTTCACGCCAATCGACGCGTACAGGCGGGAGTTCGCAGTCCACCACGAGCGGACCGCGGCGGCGCATTCGCTGCGCGCCAGTGCGGCCGCGGCCTCCGCCTCGGACACCGCGGCGGTCGCGGACTCGAGCAGCTCGCGTCCACGGTCCGCAGCGTGCTGTGCCCGCTCCCGCTCGGTCTGTGCCTTCTCGACTGTGGCCACCGCGGCCCGCACGGTCCGCACGTCGCCGTCACGCTCCTCGGCGTGTCCGCGCACGGCGGCGGTGATCTGATCGGCCCGTGCGGTGGCGGGCAGCGGAGTCCACGCGATCCCGGCATCCTCTGCGGCGGACTGCAATTCGTCCTCCGACCTGGCGAGGGTCTCCAACGTCCTGGTGACCGCGGCGGCGGACTTCGCGGCGTCGTCGGCGCGTTGCTCGAGGCTGGCCTGCGCCTTCTGTGCCTTGTCGGACTGCTTGTCGGTGGACTGTTTGAGTTCGGCGACGACCGCGGCGAGGTCGTCGAGTTGTTGCTTGCCGGTGTAGGCGTTGGACTGCTCGAGCGCATCCTTCTCTGCCTTGGCCATGTCCAGTTCGTGCTCGGCGGCCTCGTACCGTGCCTGTGCCGAGACCCGATCCTTCCGCCGCTGCTCCTGTAGACCGGCAGCCTCGGACAGCGTGAGGACGCCCTGGTCGACCGCCTCGAGCCGCCTCGACACCTGCTCGATGTCCGCTCGGGCTTGCTGGCGGAGGTACTTGGTGTACACGGTGACGAAGCCCTGTGCGGCGTGGTCCGCGGCGGCCAGACCCTCGAGCGCGCGACCGACCTCTTCCATGTCACTGAACGAGCGCGCTGCCTCGAGCACCAACTGGGAATCGAGGGGGCGCAGACCGTCGGTGAGGGCCTGCGACAGTCCCTTCGGGTCGAGGTTCTTCGCCAGCTGCGGCCGGCGCAGGGTGAGGATCAGGTTGATCAGCTGGTCGTAGCGTTCGGCGCCGAGGCCGAAGAGCCGGGCATCGATCGCGGCCCGATAGTCGGTGGGCCGGTCGGTGATCGCGTCGGTGCCGATCTGATCGGCGAGCTGCCGCTTGGTCAGCGGGCGGTCGTCGTCGCCGAGCAGGGAGAAATCGACGCCCACTCGCCCGTCCGCGACGAAATGCCACCGGGTGACCTTGTCGTTCTGCCGGGTGGCGCGCATCCCGATGCCGACGGTGACCGCCTCGGGGTCCGCCTGGGATCCGCGAGCGAACTCCATCCAGACGTAGGAGTGCGCGCTGTCCTGACCGCGGTAGAGCAGGTTCGACTTCATGGTGCGCTCTTCGCCCGCGAACGGGTTCAGCCGCCGCGGTTCGATGCGACCGTCGAGCACGAACGGGAAGAGCACCTCGAGCGCCTTGGTCTTGCCGGAACCGTTGGGCCCGCGCAGGACCAGGCGGCCGTCGGCGAAGGAGAACTCCTGGTCCCGGTAGTCCCAGAGGTTGATGATCCCGGCCCGGGTCGGGCGAAAGCGCGCGCTTGCCATGCGAATTCTGCCTCTACTTCTCTACTGGTCACTGGTCACTGGTCACTGGGGACGGGTTCGGACGGGGGCTGGGGGGCCAGGACCGGAGCCTGCACGGCGACCGACTCGGGGTCGTCTGCAAACAGTTGCGGCTGGCCGGCCCGGTCGCGGATGTTCACGACGACGCCGCGATAGCGCGCCAGCGCGGGCAGCGCCAGCACGCCGCCGGACGTGCGCCGTACCAACCGCTGCTTGTCCAGCACCGCAACGGCCTCATGCCTCAGTCCGTCGTGGTCGGCCTGCCACTGCGCCGCGAAGGTTCTGCCGTAGCGACGAATCAGGTCCTCGACCGTGTGCCGGATCCAGCTGTCCTCGATCAACGGGAACAACTCGGTTGCGCCGCCCTCCGCAACCGGGATCTCGGCGGTGCGCTCGGCGAGCCCGTGGAAGATGCCTCCTGCGGGAATGGCGCTGTCGAGCTGCGCGATGAGGTCGCTCGTCCGCGCCTCGGGCACGGGCATCCGCACGAGCTGGACCGCATCGGGGTCGAGCACCCGATCGGCGATCTCGCCGGCCAGGAGCAGGGCCACCTGGGCGACGGTTCCCGTGCTGGGGAAGCGAAGGTCCGACATGCGACCGGAGGTGTCGATCAGTGCGATGCCCTCGGCCCGCCGCTCGGCGACGAGGCCGGTCAGTGCCTCGACGTCCGCCGCGGTCCTTGGCAGTGCCAGCTGCAGACGTTCGTCGTCGTCGAGTTGGTCCGCGTAGACCACGGGGCGCTCCACCAACGAACGGCGCACGCGCCTCGCCGTCTCCCGTAGGTCCGTGGACCGGTCGGGTGAGTACCCGTCCTCGTCGGCCGCCTGGGCCTCCGATCCCGACAGCAGGCCCCTGATCGAGGTCAGGTGCTGGAGTGCGCGCGGCGGCCGGAACAGCGCGACAACGACGGAGCGGTCGATGTCGTACAGCGCCTCACCCGCGCTGGGGTTGGCGGCCCAGCCGCCGGCGTCCCCGTCCGCGAGCGTGATGGCGCCCCTGGCCGCCAGCCAGCCGACAGCGTCGACGAACGCGTCGCGGTCGGCAGACCGCTCGGTGGACAGGTCGACACCGTCGACCTGGGCCGCGTCGGCGGCGACGTGGTCCGCCAGCTCCGACAGGGTGATCTGGTTTCCGGCCCGCCCCAGCGCCGCGAGGCACAGCGCGAGGTAGGCGTAGCGGTGCCGGTCGAAGGTTCGGTCGTTGGTGGTCCTGGCCGCGGCCGTCGGGTCGAGCCGGTCGGCCACCGTGAACAGCCGCGCTGTGGTCTCGGTGACCTCGAGCCGGTAGCCGAACAGTTCGAGTAGGTCCTCGCGCAGTTCGGTGGCCCATCGGCGGAGCAGCGGAAGCGCGATCCGGTCCGGATAGCTTTGTGTGACAAGGTGATTCGACAGGATTATCCGGGCGGCCCGCTGATAGGAGTCGAGGGCCAGCGGCGGGATCTCGCGCGCTCTCACTGCACACTCACCTGCAGCCGGTCGAGGTGCAGCCTGCCACGGGCGGTCTCCACCGTGGTCGACACGTCGTGCGGGCGCAGCGTCAACCGGACCCCGTTCTCCGCACCGGTCGAGCTGTTGACCCGACCGCTCACCGGCACCCGCGCGGTCAGCGCGGCGTTGAGCAGGCTCAACAGCACCTCCGTCTCCTGCTCGTCGAGGACCCGGTCGTAGACCCCGCCGGCGGCCAGCGACTTGGCCGCGGTGGCTCGGGCCCGCTGCCCGGCGAGCTGTGCGTCACGCAGGCGGCGGACGCTGGCGTCGTTGCGCTGGACGCGTCCGGGCAGTCCGGGCGACGGCGTGCGGCCGGTCTCGGCAAGGGTGCGGGAGATCTCCACCGGAGGGGCCTCCCACCAGGATCGAGACTCGGGGATGACGTCGGCGTCGGGGTGCAGCATCGACAGGTGCCGCGGCCTGCCGAGGTCGAACACGACCTGGTACAGCGCGTGCGCCGCGTCCTCGGTCGGTGCCGCGGCGAACCAGCCTGCCAGGTGCCGCAGCTGGCTTTCCCGGCTCACCCCGCCCCTGCGGGTCTCGGTGACGCGGCGCAGCAGCGAGAGCACCGCGGCGATGGCGCTCATGGTGCCCTCCCGCAGCCGGTCCGATTCGCTGACCCCCGCTTCGGTGACGAACCAGTGTTTGAGGCCCGACCACCGGGATCTCCAGTCTTCCTCGCGCTCGCCGAGGGCCAGGAACACCCGCTCGTCGCTGGTGGCGGCCCGGGCGATGAGAGGGTCGATGCCGGTCTCCTCGACGGCCGCGATCGCCTCCGCGAGCTTCGGCGCGTAGCGGGCGAGGTCGGAACTGAACTCACGCATGTGGGTCAGCAGGGCGTCCTTGTGCGCGAGGAACGATTCGGGGGTGATCTCGGTGGTGCGCACCAGGTCACCGAGGGTGAGGTAGAACTGGGCCGCCCTGGTCGCCATGTCCGACAACGTGGCATCGAGCCGACTGAGTTTGCGGTAGATCAGGTCGCTGTCCGCGGCCCGGTTCGCCTCGGCCAGTTCCCGCATGTCCGCCAGTAGGTCGGGCAGCGCGAGGCGGGAGAGCGCGGAGTCCTCCAGCCGGGCCCCGAGCACGTCTTCGACCGCCCGGAAAGCCAGGTAGCCGGCCTGGCTGAACTGGTAGACGAAGTGCCGGTTGCGGTATTCCGCGAGGGTGGCCGCCCGGCTGCCGTCGTAGCTGCGTTCGAGCACACCCCACAGGTGCAGTTGCTCGAGCAGCGGCGTGATCTCGTCGGCGGCGAGCCGCCCGCCGGCACCGCCCGCCTGGTCGTCGCCCGCGATCCTGCCGAGGATCTCGGCGATCTCGCCCGCGTGCAGCAGCACGACATAGTTCGCCCTTGCATGGTCGAACGCCCGCAGTACCCACAGGTACTCTGCGCGCTTCTCCGCGTTCGTGAACGCGAACAACCGCAGTCGGTCGTCGCGCGCGAACGCGTCGCGCTGGCCCGCGCTGGACGTTCCGGAATCACTCATCGTGAACAGGGTAGGGGAGCGGCCGGACGGCACCTAGCGGGCATTGGGATCGGCGTTTCGCGGCCGATCGCCCGGTGCGCAGCACGAGGGCCGGGGGACGCGACCCCGCGTCCCCCGGCCCTCGTGCTGCGCTGTGTCCGGACCTACAGCGGCACCGGCGCGCCGTAGGTCATCGCGATGTCACCGGACGCCGTCTCGACCCGGGCGTAGGGGCGGAGCGTGACCTGTCCGAGGGCCCCCGAGATACTGCCGTGCACACCCGCGAGCCGGATCCTGGCCCCCGGGCCGTCGAACTCCTTCTCGCTGACCAGCGGGACATCGGTGATGCCGCCGGGTTCGAGGTCGACGATCAGGTTCTGCTGCGGGATGATGTCACCGGCCAACATCGCGCGGTTCTCGTCCGCGATGGCCAGCTCGGCCGGATCTCCGCCGGGTAGGACGCCTCCCAGGACGAAGCCGTCCGTGTGCTCGAGCTCGAAGCCGAGGCCTGGGGTGTTCAGCTGCACCGACGCGCCCGTGAGCGCGACCGGGTAACCGATCTGGTAGCCGAAGGACAGCTTGGTGCCGGTGAAACTGGCTGCCGTGGGGCCGTCGATGGTGACCTGCGCGTAGCCGTTGTGGAAGAACTCCCGGCTCAGCGGTGAGCTGTCGAGTGGCGGGACGGCATTGATGAAGGTGTCACCCTGTGAGACTTCGACGCGATTACCCGCGCCGTCGATGAGGCTGTTCGCATTGTTGACCACTGCCGCCGAGGTGCCGTTGCCCAGAACCATCCCGACGGCCGCAACCGCGGCGATCGCTGCCGCTCGACGGGGCCCGGTTCCGCGGCGGCGCCGAGGTCCACGAATTCCTGCCATGAATCCACATCCGTTCGGTCGAGTTTTCCGATCACGTACTTGCGATTGGCTCAAATCAACACAGATCCCCGATGCTTCTCGAACGCTAGTTGATCTGTGACGATGCCGCGACATTTTCGGCGGTGTGGCGGTGAGTGTTCACGCGCGGTTCTGGTTTGCCGTCTCCCAGGCCTTGTAGTAGCGGTTGCCGCCGGGCCGCTTGACGTCCTTGCTCCGGTAGACCACGTACGGCCGGCCCAGGTATCCGATCGGCGCGCTGAACACGTGCACCAGGCGGGTGTACGGCCAGATCGCCAGGAGCGCCAGCACCGTCAGCCCGTGCAGCTGGAAGCTGAGCGGTACGCCGACCATCAGGCCCGGCTGCGGGTTCAGCGTGAACAGGCTGCGGAACCAGGGCGAGACCGTCGAGCGGTAGTCGTAGTCGCCCAGGATCAGGTTCTCGCCGAGGGTGTTGAACATCCCCGTCGCGATGACGGCGATGAACAGCACGTACATGATCTTGTCGCTGGTGCTGCTGGACTGACGCACGGCAGGAACACTGATCCGCCGGTACACGAGAATGGACAGGCCTACGACGGTGGCGATTCCCGCAGGCACACCCAATCCGACCGCGAGCAGGTGATAGGTGTGATCGGAGATGCCAAGCGCTTCCGTCCAACTGGCCGGGATCAAGACGCCACCGATGTGCCCCGCGAGCACGGCAAGGATGCCGAAGTGGAACAGCGGGCTGCCCAGGCGCAGCAAACGGCTCTCGTACATCTGGGAGGAGCGGGTGGTCCAGCCGAACTGGTCCTTGCGGTAGCGCCAGACATGCCCCACCACGAATGAGGTGAGGGCGATATAGGGCAGGGTCAGCCACATCAGCGTGGTCACCGTCGTTCTCCCATCTCGGGGTGCAATGCGGGGTCGAGCGCGTAGGTGTCGAGACCCACCGCTTCCTCGGGTGGCCCCTCGGATGCCATCTTCGCCACCTTCTGCCGGTCGTCGGTGTCGAGCTCCGGCAGGGTCGCGCAGACCGCGTCCAGGACGGGAGCGAAGGGGGAATCGCTGTCGCGCAGCGACAGTCGGAGCACCTCGACCACGGCGCGGTGGTCGACAAGCAGCCGCCAGCCGCGCGCGGCATCGGTCGTCGCCGCGAATTCGAGTACCACGGGCAGGAAGTCGGGCAGCTCGTGGTCGCCCAGCGTCACGCCGCCGTTGCGGTAGGCGTTCTTGAAGCGCAGCAGCGCCATTCCGCGATTGCGGGTGTCGCCGTACGCGTAGTAGGACAGGTGCAGACTGCTGCGCCTGCGCAGGTCGAAGGTCTCGACGTACAGCGAGGACAACTCGATCCGGGGCGTGCGCTGCATGAAGTCCACGCACGCAACCAGGTCGGCGCCCGGCTGCCCCGGCACGGTCTCGGCCGCCGCGCGCAGTTCGCCGAGCATCCCCAGCGTCTGCTCCGTCGGGTAGTCCAGCAGGAGGGCGGCGATCCGCCACACGACCCGTTGGTCCCGCTCGGACAACGACGCCTCCGCCCCTGGCCGGAACTTGTTGGACACCTTGCGGCGCAATCCGAGCGCGACCATCAGGCGCCGTCCGATCCCGGCGTCGGGATGCCCGCGCCCGGCCCGGTGCCGGAACCCGCCGCGGCCGGGATCAGACCCCTCGTGCTCTTGCCGTCCCAGTTGAGCAGGTTGATCCGGCCGGACTTGTTGTCCGGAGCCACACCGGAATTGGTGTCGACGGCCAGCTCGGTGAGGTGGAACTTGTCGGCCATCACGTCGAACGCGGTCATGCCCGGCCCGCCGTCGCCCTCGAGGCTGCACCCGGTGGCGAGCGCGTCGAGCCGGTGGGCGTCCGAGCCCGCCCCGTTCGGGATGACGTACCGGTCCTCGTACTTCGCGATGGCGAGCAGGCGGTACATCGACTCCAGTTCGGTCTCGGTCAACCGGACCGCGTTCGCGACCTCGGGCCGCGTCGGCTCGCCCAGGTTGACCCGGCGCATGTGCGCGCGCATCGCCGCCAAACGCTGCAGGGAGGCGCGCACGGGCCCGATCTCGCCCGCCGTGAAGAGTTCGGCCAGGTACTCGACCGGGATGCGGAGCGAGTCGATGGCGCCGAACAGGTTGTCGGCCTCCTCGCCGTCGTGGCCGGTGTCCGAGAGGGCCTCGACCATCGGCGAGAGCGGCGGGATGTACCAGACCATCGGCATGGTGCGGTATTCCGGGTGCAGGGGCAGTGCCACCTGATAGTCGACGATCAGCTTGTAGACCGGGGAGTTCTGCGCGGCCTCGATGAACTCGGCGGAGATGCCCGCCCGCTCGGCCTCGGCGACCACCCTCGGGTCGTGGGGGTTGAGGAACACGCCCAGCTGCGATGGGTAGAGATCCTTGTCATCGGTGACCGAGGCGGCCTCCAGCACCGCGTCGGCGTCGTAGAGCATCACGCCGATGTACCGCAGCCGGCCTACGCACGTCTCCGAACAGATGGTCGGGATGCCGACCTCGATCCGGGGGTAGCAGAACGTGCACTTCTCCGCTTTGCCGGTCTTGTGGTTGAAGTAGATCTTCTTGTAGGGGCAGCCGGTGACGCACTGCCGCCAGCCGCGGCACTTGTCCTGGTCGACGAGCACGATGCCGTCCTCGGAGCGCTTGTAGATCGCTCCTGACGGGCACGACGCCGCGCAGGCCGGGTTCAGGCAGTGCTCGCAGATGCGGGGCAGATAGAACATGAACGTCTGCTCGAACTCGAGCTTGACCTTGGTGGAGACCTTGGCCAGCAACGGATCCTTGCCGACCTGCTCGGGCCCGCTGCCGAGGTCGTCGTCCCAGTTGGCACCCCAGGTGACCTTGGTGTCCTCGCCGGTGAGCAGCGACTTCGGGCGTGCGACCGGGACCGTGTCCATGGCGGGCGAGGCCAGCAGGTTCTCGTAGTCGTAGGTCCACGGCTCGTAATAGTCCGAGACAGTCGGCAGGTCGGGATTGGCGAAGATGTTGAGCAGGCGCTTGAGCCGGGAGCCGGTGCGCAGCGTGAGCTTGCCGCGCTTGTTGAGCGTCCAGCCGCCCTTCCACTTCTCCTGGTCCTGGTACTGCCTCGGATAGCCCTGGCCGGGGCGGGTTTCCACATTGTTGAACCAGGCGTACTCGACGCCGCCACGGTTGGTCCAGGCCTGCTTACACGTGACGCTGCAGGTGTGGCAGCCGATGCACTTGTCCAGGTTCATCACCATGGCCATCTGCGCCATAACTCTCATCAGTACGTCACTTCCTGGTCGCGGCGGCGGATCGTGGTGACCTCGTCGCGCTGATTGCCGGTCGGGCCGTGGTAGTTCATCGCGAAGGACTGCTGGGCGTAGCCGCCGATCAGGTGCGAGGGTTTGATCATCAGCCGGGTCAGCGCGTTGTGGATACCGCCGCGCTTCCCGGTGCGCTCGGTGCGCGGCACGTCCACCGCGCGATCCTGGGCGTGGTACATGAAGACGGTGCCCTCGGGCATCCGGTGGCTGACGATGGCGCGGGCGACGACGATGCCGTTCCGGTTGCTCGCCTCGATCCAGTCGTTGTCCGCCACACCGATCTTGGCCGCGTCCACGTCGGACATCCAGATGGACTGGCCGCCGCGCGAGAGCGTGAGCATGTGCAGGTTGTCCTGGTACGCCGAGTGGATCGACCACTTCGAGTGCGGGGTGAGGTACCGGACGGTGACGGTGCCGCCGACCCCGTTTCCGTGGGTCTCGCCGACCGCGGGCTCGCTGAACAGCGCCGTCATGTCGAGCGGCGGACGGAAGATCGGCAGCTGTTCACCGAGCTCGGCCATCCAGTCGTGGTCGAGGTAGAAGTGCTGCCTGCCGGTGAGGGTGTGCCAGGGCTTGAGCCGCTCGGTGTTGATGGTGAACGGCGAGTACCGCCTGCCGCCGGTCTCCGACCCCGACCATTCCGGCGAGGTGATCACCGGCACCGGCCGGGCCTGGGTGTCCGCGAAACGGATTCGGGTGCCCTCGTTCTCGGCGGCCAGGTCGACCAGCTCGGTCCCGGTGCGCTCCTGCAGGTGCTCGAAGCCCTGGGTGGCCAGCCGTCCGTTGGTCGTGCCCGACAGCGCGAGGATCGCCTCGCAGGCGTGCTTGTCCTTTGCCAGCGAGGGACGCCCGGCCGCGACGCCGGTCTGCACCGTTCCGTTCACGCCGCGCAGGTACTCGACCTCCTCGGTGGGATGGGTGGTGACTCCCTTGGTGGTGAGGCCGAGCTCCTCGACCAGCGGTCCGAGCGCGCTGAGCTTCTCCGCGATCGCCGAGTAGTCCCGCTCGACGACGACGATCTTCGGCATCGTCTTGCCCGGGATCGGCTCGCATTCACCGCGTTTCCAGTCCAGCACCCGGCCGCCGGGCTGAGCGGTGGCGTCGTTGGTGTCGTGGATCAGCGGCATCGCGACGATGTCGCGCCTGGTGCCGAGGTGCTTCTCGGCCAGCCAGCTGAAGCCGCGGGCGATGCGGTGGAACGCCTCGAAGTCGGTCTTGGTCTCCCAGGGCGGGGAGATCGCGGGGGAGAAAGCGTGCACGAACGGGTGCATGTCCGTGCTGGACAGGTCGTGCTTCTCGTACCAGGTGGCGGCGGGCAGCACGACGTCGGAGAACAGCGTGGTGCTCGTCATCCGGAAGTCCAGCGTGGTGAGCAGGTCGAGCTTGCCGGCGGGGGCCTCGTCCCGCCAGATCAGCTCCTCGGGCCGAATGCCCTCGGAGTCGCGGGCATTGAGGTTCGAATCGGCTCCGAGCAGGTGCTTGAGGAAGTACTCGTTGCCCTTCGCGGACGAGCCGAGCAGGTTCGAGCGCCACACCGTCAGGCAGCGCGGGAAGTTCTCGGGCGCATCCGGGTCCTCGACGGCGAACTGCAGGTGACCGGTCTTGAGGCCGTCCACCACGTGCTCGGCCGCGCTCTTGCCCAGCCGGTCCGCCTCGTCCGCCAGGTCGAGGGGATTGCGGTTGAAGGTCGGGTAGCTCGGCATCCAACCGAGGCGGGTGGCGAGGGCGATGTTGTCCGCCGCGGTGCGGCCCGCGAACGTGCCGTTCGCCAGCGGCGAGGACATCACCTCGGCGGTGAAGGGGTCGTAGCGCCACTGGTCGGTGGCCAGGTACCAGAAGATCGTGCCCTGCATCTGCCTGGCGGGCCGGGACCAGTCCGAGCCGAATGCGAGTGTCGCCCAACCGGTGACCGGGCGGCATTTCTCCTGCCCGACGTAGTGGGCCCAGCCGCCGCCGTTGACGCCCTGACAGCCGGTGAGCATGGTCAGGGTGAGGAAGGACCGGTAGATCTGGTCGGAGTGGAACCAGTGGTTGGTGCCCGCGCCCATCAGGATCATCGACCGGCCGCCTGAGCGGGCGGCGTTGTCGGCGAACTCGCGGGCGACGCGCGCCGCGGCGGCAGCCGAGACGCCGGTGATGCCCTCCTGCCACGCCGGGGTGTACGGCTCCTCGGTGTCGTCGTAGCCGGCGGGCCAGGTTCCGGGGAGGTCCGGACGTCCGACGCCGTACTGGGCGAGCATGAGGTCGAACACGGTGGTCACGCGCTTGCCCGCCACCATCCGGGTGGGCACACCGCGGCGCAGCACCCCCGGGGTGGAGGTGTCGTAGCGCGGAAAGTCCACGGCGACAGCGTTGGCCGCCATCTCCTGGTCCTCGTGCATGGTCATCAGCGGGTCGACGCCGTGCAGATCGAGGTTCCAGTGGCCCTTGCCGGATTCGGTGAACCGGTGGCCAAGCGAGCCGCCGGGGACGACTGTTTCACCGGTCTCCGCGTTCAGCAGCACCGTCTTGTGCTCGGCGCCCTCCTCGGAGTCACCGAGATCGGCTGCGGTGAGGAACTTTCCGGGCACGTACCCGTCGCCCCGCTCGTCCAGCGTGATCAGGTACGGCAGGTCGGTGTACTTCTTGACGTACTCGGTGAACCGTTCGGTGTTCTTCTCGACGAAGAACTCCTTGAGGATCACGTGACCCATCGCCATCGCGAGGGCGCCGTCGGTGCCAGGCCGCGCCGGCAGCCACTGGTCAGCGAACTTCGTGTTGTCGGCGTAATCGGGCGAGACCACGACGACCTTCTGGCCGCGGTAGCGGGCCTCGGTCATGTAGTGGGCGTCCGGGGTTCGGGTGACCGGGACGTTCGAGCCCCACATGATCAGGTAGCCGGCGTCGAACCAGTCGGCCGATTCGGGCACGTCGGTCTGGTCGCCGAACACCTGCGGCGAGGCCTCGGGGAGGTCGGCGTACCAGTCGTAGAAGGACAGCATCGCGCCGCCGATCAGCGAGATGAACCGGGTGCCGACCGCGTGGCTGACCATCGACATGGCCGGGATCGGCGAGAACCCGGCGACGCGGTCGGGACCGTACTTCTTGATCGTGTGCACGTGCGCGGCCGCCACGATCTCGGCGGCCTCCCACCACTCGGCGCGGACGAATCCGCCCTTGCCTCGGGCGGACTTGTAGCGCTTGGACTTCTCGGGGTCGGACGCGATGTCCTCCCACGCGAGCACGGGATCCTTGAGGCGTTCCTTGGCGTCGCGGTACATCTCGAGCAGCACACCGCGCACGTACGGGTAGCGCACCCGCGCGGGCGAGTAGGTGTACCAGGAGAACGAGGCGCCGCGGGGGCAGCCGCGCGGCTCGTACTCGGGCTTGTCCGGGCCGATCGAGGGGTAGTCGGTCTGCTGGGCCTCCCAGGTGATGATCCCGTCCTTGACGTAGATCTTCCAGGAGCAGGAACCGGTGCAGTTCACGCCGTGCGTCGACCGGACGACCTTGTCGTAGGACATTCGATCGCGGTAGAACTCGTCCGACGTGCGGCCGCCGATCTGGTAGAGCGTGCGCAGGTCCTCGGAGGCCTCGCCGCGCTGGAAGTGCTTGCCGAACTTGAGCAGTGAATCGGCGAGATCTGTTCCCGCGACTCCGGTTGTGCTGCCGGGCGTGGTTGAGCTTGGCATCGGTACCTCTCCGAGGATCTTCGGGCCCTGCCGCCGGCTGGGCCCCACTTGTTGAGCTGCGTCGTGTGTGCCAGGTGCCTAGATGTCGACCGTCACCATTCCGTCGACGACCCGGGCCGGGTAGGTCTGCGCCGCACCGACACCCTCCGAGGTGCACGCGCCCGTGTCGAAGGAGAACGCGTACTGGTGCAGCGGACACATCACGACGCCGCCGTCGATCTGCCCGTCGGCGAGCGGGCCGCCCTTGTGCGGGCACACCGCGTCCATCGCGCGGATCGTGCCGTCCGACAACAGGAACACCGCCAGCTGGAGCCCGCGGATGGCGTACGCCCTGCCCTCACCCGGGGTCAGGTCGGTGACCGCGCCGAGCGTCGTCGGCGTCGCGCCCTCGGGGCACTTCGGCGAACGCAGCGCGGTCATCGGACCGGCACCTGGGGGAGCGGGAGCAGCGGAAGCGACGGCACGAATTGTGCGGGCGATTTCGGTTCGGTGCGTTCCTGCCACGGGTCGCGGTACCCCGCGACCGCGATGGCCATACGCTCGTCCAATCCGGCCACGGCCCCCTCCTCGTCGCGGATCAGTATGGCCTGCAAGTGTTCCAGGCCCACTCGTGGAACCCAGGCATATGTGCGTTCCAGCCACTTCGCGTCCTCGCGGTAGTACTGGATGAAGCGCCCCGCCACGTCGAGTACCGCGTCCGACGATTCGACTGTCGCGAGCAGATCACCCTTGCGGATGTGGGCCCCCGCCGCGCCGCCGACATAGATCTCCCACCGGTCCTCGCCCACCGACACCACGCCGAAGTCCTTGCACAGCGCCTCGGAGCAGTTCCGCGGGCACCCCGCGACCGCCAGCTTGAGCTTGGCGGGCGTCTCGAGCCCCTGGAACCGGTCCTCGAGCGCGATGCCCAGCGCGGTCGAATCGCCAAGACCGTACCGACAGAAGTCGCTGCCGACACAGGTTTTCACCGTGCGCATGCTCTTGCCGTAGGCGTAGCCCGACGGCATGTCCAGATCACCCCACACCTTGGGCAGGTCTTCCTTGCGGATCCCGAGCAGGTCGATGCGCTGGCCGCCGGTGACCTTCACCAGCGGCACCTGGTACTTGTCGGCGACATCGGCGATGCGGCGCAACTGGTCCGGGGTGGTCACCCCGCCCTTCATCTGCGGTACCACCGAGAAGGTGCCGTCCCGCTGGATGTTCGCGTGCACCCGGTCGTTGATGAAGAGGGCGCCGCGCTCGTCGACCCAGTCCGGTCCCCAGATGGTGCGCAGCAGCGAGGCCAGCGGCATCTTGGACCCCGCGTCCTCGGCGCCGTCGGCCGCGAGCGCCGTGAACACCTGGGAGACCGCGCGCAGGTCCTGCTCCCGGATCGCGGAGATCAGCTCGGCCTTGGTCATCGGGATGCACGGGACGTACCAGTCGGCGGACGGATCCGGCACCAGTGCGCCACCCGCCGCGCAGGCGACGATGTCGGCCACGAGCCCCTTGCAGGAGCCACAGCCCTTTCCTGCCCTGGTCTTCGCGATGACCTCGCCGAGCGAGGACGCCCCCGCGTGCACGCAGGACACGATGTCGCCCTTGCTGACCCCGTTGCAGTTGCAGACCTGGGTGGCGTCCGGCAGGTCGGCCGCGCTGGTCGCGGCGCGGCCGTCGGCGAGGTCGAACAGCAGGCTGAGGCGATCCTCGGGGAGCTCGATCTTGCCGTCGAAGGCCTGGGTCAGCATCCCGGCCTTGCCGACCTCGCCCATCAGGGTCGCCCCGATCAGCTTGCCGTCGCGCACCACGACGTTCTTGTAGGTGCCGTTGCGCGAATCGTAGAACTGGAGGAACTCGTCGTCGTCGAGTTCGGGGCCCTTGACGCCCATCGCCGCGACGTCGACGCCTGCGACCTTCAGCTTGGTGGTCGACCGCGAACCCTCGTAGGCGGCTTCGGGATTCGAGCCGGTGAGGTGCTCGGCCAGCACCACGGCCTGCTCCCACACCGGCGCGACGAGGCCGTACAGCTCGCCGCGGTGTTGTGCGCACTCGCCGACCGCGTACACCGAACCCTCGTCCTCGCAGCGCATCTGGTCGTCGACGACGATGCCGCGTTCGATCACCAGTCCGCCCGCGCGGGCCAGCTCGGTGTTCGGACGGATTCCGGCGGTGACGACGACCATGTCGGCGGCGAGGGAGCTGCCGTCGGTGAAGGCGACACCGGTCACCCGCCCCTGCTCGTCGCGCAGCACCGCGTCGGTCCGGACCGAGGTGTGCACACCCACGCCGAGCGCCTCGATCTTGGCGCGCAGCACCGATCCGCCGCGCTCGTCGAGCTGCTGGTTCATCAGGTGGCCGGGGGAGTGGACGACGTTCACCGTCAGCCCCTGGGTGCGCAGCCCGTAGGCCGCTTCGAGCCCGAGCAGGCCGCCGCCGATGACCACCGCCGAGACGTCGTCCTCCGCCTGTGCCATCTGCAGCATGCCGTTCGTGTCGGCGATGGTGCGGAATCCGAACACGCCCCGCGCGAGCCGTCCGTCGGTCTCGCGCAAGCCGTCCATGTTCGGGAAGAAGGTGTTGCTTCCGGTCGCGACGATCAGCACGTCGTAGTTGACCTCGCGGTCGCTCTCGCAGGTCACGGTCTTCGCGAAGCGGTCGAGCCGGATGGCGCGGTCGCCTGCGTACAGCGTCACGCCGTTCTCCCGGTACCAGCTCATCGGGTTGAGGATCAGGTCCTCGTCGTCGGTACTGGACTCGCCCGCCAGCACGTGCGAGAGCATGATCCGGTTGTAGTTGCCGTACGGCTCGTCGCCGATCATCGTGATGTCGAACTGGTCGCGGCCGCCTCTGGCGAGGATCTCCTCCACCGTGCGGGCGCCCGCCATTCCGTTGCCGATCACAACCAGTCGTCGCATCAGAGCACCACCTGTCCGAGGTCCGTGACGGCCCCGCCGGTGCACCTGTCCACGCTGCGCAGGTACCGCCGTGTGCTCGTCATGGATTCGAGGGTGCTGCGCTCCGGTGACGAAGTGGATGCGCAGAGGTTACGTGGGAATCAGGAAGTACTCACCGGGCGGATCGGGTACATGTCAGGACATGAATGACAGGCCTGTGATCTGGCGTGATCGGTCTCGCAGGCCTGTCCCGATCCCGCCGCAGAGGCTCCCGCCGACCGGGAGAGACGAATCTCACAGACCGCCGAAGCTGCCAGGTCCCCGCCTGCGCAGGTAGCGCTCGAACTCCGCCGCGATGGCATCGCCATCGATCTTGGAGATGACCTCCGAGATGTCGACCTCCGCATCGCCACGCTCCTCCAGCGAGCGCACGTACTCGGTGATCTCCTCGTCGTCCTTGGTCATCTCGGTGACCGACTGCTCCCACTCCTCGGCCTGGGCGGGCAGCTCGCCGAGCGGCACCTCCACGTCGAGCACCTCCTCCACCCGCTGCAGGAGCGCGACGGTGGCCTTCGGGTTCGGGGGCTGCGACACATAGTGGGGGACGGCGGCCCAGAACGAGATCGCGGGCACCCCGGCCTTGACGCATTCGTCCTGGAGCACCCCGGTGATCCCGGTCGGCCCCTCGTACCGGGTCTGTTCCAGGTTGAACCGCTCGGCCGACTCCGTGCTGTACGCCGTGCCGGTGACGGGCACCGGCCGGGTGTGCGGGGTGTCGGCGAGCAGGGCGCCGAGGATGACCACGGTGGTGACGCCGAGGTCCTCGATGATCTCGAGCAGGTCGTCGCAGAAACTGCGCCAGCGCATGTTCGGCTCGATGCCGCGCAGGATCAGCACGTCCCGTTCGCTGCCGGGGGGCGAGCACACCGAGACCCGGGTGGCGGGCCACTCGATCTCGCGGGTGACCCCGTCGACCTGGCGAACCGTCGGACGATTGACCTGGTAGTCGTAGTAGTCCTCGGAGTCGAGCTCGGCCAGCGGTCGTGCGTCCCAGATGAGTTCCAGGTGCTCGACGGCGCCGCTGGCGGCATCGCCCGCGTCGTTCCAGCCCTCGAAGGCGGCGACGAGGATGGGGTCACGCAGCGCGGGCGCGTCGTGCTCGGACGTGACTTCGGGTTCGCTTGGACTCACCCGACCAGCCTACGACCAGGGTCCTTCAAGGGGCCCACTACTCTGGACGGCATGTCTGCCCCATTTCACTCCGCCCTGTTGGATGCGCTGTCGCAGCGCGTTGTCATCGGCGACGGTGCGATGGGAACCATGCTGCAGGCCGCGGACCTCACCCTCGACGATTTCCTCGGCCTCGAGGGCTGCAACGAGATCCTGAACGAAACCCGCCCTGACGTGCTCGCGGACATCCACCGGGCGTACTTCGAGTCCGGCGCCGACGCCGTCGAGACCAACACCTTCGGATGCAACCTGCCCAACCTCGCCGACTACGACATCTCGCACCGGATCCGCGATCTCTCCGAGCGCGGCACCCGGATCGCCCGCGAGGTCGCCGACGAGATGGGCCCCGGCCGGGACGGCATGGCGCGGTTCGTGCTCGGTTCGATGGGGCCCGGCACCAAGCTCCCCACCCTCGGGCACGCGCCGTTCGCGGTGCTCCGCGACGCGTACACCGAATCCGCACTCGGCATGATCGAGGCGGGCGCCGACGCCATCCTGGTCGAGACCTGCCAGGACCTGCTGCAGGTCAAGGCCGCGATCATCGGTAGCCAGCACGCCATGGAGAAGCTCGGACGCCGGATCCCGATCATCACCCACGTCACCGTCGAGACCACCGGAACCATGTTGCTCGGCAGCGAGATCGGCGCCGCGCTGACCGCGCTCGAGCCGCTCGGCATCGACATGATCGGCCTCAACTGCGCGACCGGTCCCGCGGAGATGAGCGAGCACCTGCGGCACCTGTCCAAGCACTCCACGCTGCCGGTGTCGGTGATGCCGAACGCTGGACTCCCGGTGCTGGGCGCAAACGGTGCCGAATACCCGCTCACCGCACCGGAACTCGCGGAGGCGCTGAGCGGCTTCGTCTCCGAGTTCGGGCTCGGCATGGTCGGCGGTTGCTGCGGCACCACGCCCGACCACATCCGTCAGGTCGCCGATGCGGTGCGCCTGGTCGAGAAGGCCACGCGCACGCCGGTTCCCGAGCCCGGCACGTCCTCGCTGTACGCTGCGGTCCCGTTCGAGCAGGACGCCAGCATCCTGGTGATCGGCGAGCGCACGAACTCCAACGGTTCCAAGGCATTCCGCGATGCGATGATCTCCGGTGACCTCGACCGGTGCATCGACATCGCGAAGGATCAGACCCGCGACGGCGCGCACATGCTCGACCTCAACGTCGACTACGTCGGGCGCGACGGCGCCGCCGACATGACCGAACTCGCGAGCAGGCTCGCGACCGCCTCGACGCTGCCGATCATGATCGACTCGACGGAACCGGACGTGATCCGGGCCGGCCTCGAGCACCTCGGCGGACGGTCCGCGGTCAACTCCGTGAACTACGAGGACGGCGACGGGCCGGATTCGCGGTTCCAGAAGATCATGCGGCTGGTCAAGGAGCACGGCGCCGCCGTCGTCGCGCTGACCATCGACGAGGAGGGTCAGGCGCGCACCGCCGAGCACAAGGTGCGGATCGCGGAGCGGCTGATCGAAGACATCACCGCCAACTGGGGCCTCGACGAGTCCGACATCATCATCGACGCGCTCACCTTCCCGATCTCCACCGGCCAGGAGGAGGTGCGCAAGGACGGCATCGAGACGATCGAGGCGATCCGACAGCTGAAGGCGTCTCACCCCCGCATCCACTTCACCCTCGGCATCTCGAACATCTCGTTCGGACTCAACGCCGCCGCTCGGCAGGTCCTCAACTCGGCCTTCCTGCACGAGTGCACGGAGGCGGGCCTGGACACCGCGATCGTGCACGCGTCCAAGATCCTGCCGATGGCACGGATCCCCGAGGAACAGCGCACGGTGGCGCTCGACCTGGTCTACGACCGCCGGAGCGAGGGCTACGACCCGCTGCAGAAGCTGATGGAGCTGTTCGAGGGCGTGTCCGCGGCCTCGGCACGCGAGACCCGCGCGCAGGAGCTCGCCGGTCTACCGCTGTTCGAGCGGCTCGAGCGGCGCATCGTCGACGGCGAGCGCAACGGACTCGAGGCCGACCTCGACGACGCGATGACCGAGAAGCCGCCGCTGGTGATCATCAACGAGACGCTGCTGAACGGCATGAAGATCGTCGGCGAGCTGTTCGGTTCCGGACAGATGCAGCTGCCGTTCGTGCTGCAGTCCGCCGAGGTGATGAAGGCGGCCGTCGCGTACCTCGAGCCGCACATGGAGGCCACCGACGAGGACGGCAAGGGCCGGATCGTGCTCGCCACCGTCAAGGGCGACGTGCACGACATCGGTAAGAACCTGGTCGACATCATCCTCAGCAACAACGGCTACGAGGTGGTCAACCTCGGCATCAAGCAGCCGATCGCGACCATTCTCGACGCGGCGATCGACAAGAAGGCCGACGTGATCGGCATGTCCGGGCTGCTGGTGAAGTCGACCGTGGTGATGAAGGAGAACCTGCAGGAGCTCAACGCCAAGGGCGTCTCCGAGCAGTTCCCGGTCCTGCTCGGCGGCGCGGCACTGACGCGGACCTACGTCGAGAACGACCTCGCCGACATCTACGAGGGCGAGGTGTCCTACGCGCGCGACGCCTTCGAAGGCCTGCGCCTGATGGACACCATCATGACGACCAAGCGCGGCGGGGGACCCGACCCGGACAGCCCGGAGGCCATCGCGGCGAAGGAAAAGGCCGCCGAACGCAAGGCGCGGCACGAGCGGTCGAAGCGAATCGCGGAGGCGCGCAAGGCAGCCGAGGTCCCGGTCGAGGTGCCCGAACGTTCCGATGTCGCCACCGACATCGGGATCCCGACGCCGCCGTTCTGGGGCAGCCGCATCGTCAAGGGCATCTCGCTGGCGGACTACTCCGGCCTGCTCGACGAGCGGGCTCTGTTCCTGGGGCAGTGGGGTCTACGCGGGCAGCGGGCCGGTGACGGACCCACCTACGAGGAGCTGGTGGAGACCGAGGGCAGGCCGCGGCTGCGCTACTGGCTGGACCGGCTCAGCACGGACGGCATCCTCGCGCACGCCGCGGTGGTGTACGGCTACTTCCCGGCGGTCTCCGAGGGTGACGACGTGGTCGTGCTCACCGAGCCGACTCCCGATGCGCCGGAACGGTTCCGGTTCACCTTCCCCCGCCAGCACCGGGACCGGTTCCTGTGCATCGCCGACTTCGTGCGCTCGCGCGAGGAGGCTCGCAGCACCGGCCAGGTCGACGTGTTGCCGCTGAACCTGGTGACGATGGGCCAGCCGATCGCGGACTTCGCGAACGAGCTGTTCGCCGCGAACTCGTACCGGGACTACCTGGAGGTGCACGGCATCGGCGTGCAGCTCACCGAGGCACTCGCCGAGTACTGGCACCGTCGCGTCCGCGAGGAGCTGGTGCTGGCGGGCGGTCACAACCTCGCCGAGCAGGATCCCGACGACGTCGAGGACTTCTTCAAGCTCGGTTACCGGGGCGCCCGCTACTCGTTCGGTTACGGCGCCTGCCCCGACCTCGAGGACCGCGCCAAGATGGTGGCCCTGCTCGAGCCGGAGCGGATCGGAGTGGTGCTGTCCGAGGAGTTGCAGCTGCATCCCGAGCAGTCGACCGATGCGTTCGTGCTGCACCACCCCGAGGCCAAGTACTTCAATGTCTGAGGCCTCGGTGTTCGAGGCGGCAATGGCGGTGTCGGGTCCCGATCTCAAGGCTGTGCTCTGGGACATGGACGGCACACTGCTCGACTCCGAGAAGCTCTGGGACGTCGCGATGCACGAGCTCGCCGCCGAACTGGGCGGGGTGATGACGCCGAGCACACGGCACTCGATCATCGGCGCCTCCGGGCCCGATGCGCTGGCGACGATCTTCGGGGCTCTGGAGCTCGATCCGACGGCCGCCGCCCTCGCGGACGCCGCGGCGTGGGTGAACGGCCGTGTCACCGAGCTGTTCTCGCTCGGTATCCCGTGGCGGCCGGGCGCACAGGAGGCGCTGCGCACGGTGCGCGAGAGCGGGCTGCGCACCGCGCTGGTGACCAACACCGAGCGGGTGCTGGCCGAGCAGGCGCTGGACACGTTGGGGCGCGAGCACTTCGACATCACCGTCTGCGGTGACGAGGTCCCGCGTGGCAAGCCGGAGCCGGATCCGTACCTGCGCGCGGCGGAGCTGCTCGGCATCGCTCCGGAACACTGCCTGGCCGTCGAGGATTCGCCGACGGGCTCGGCGGCGGCGGAGGCGGCCGGCTGCGCGGTCCTGGTGGTGCCGTGCGAGGTCGCGGTGCCGACCGGACCGCGGCGGGTGCACCGGGAGAGTCTCGAGGGGATCGGGGAATCGGGCTTCACCGCCGCGTGGCGGACCGTCCACGCCTGAGCCGAGCCATGGCAGGATTCCTGGCATGACGCCTCGGTGGACCGGTCGGCTCCTGCGTGGGGTGGCCGCGTCGACCGTGGCCGTCGCCGTGCTGGCGTCCTGCTCGGCAGGCGCCGGCCTGTCGAGCGCGGGCGGACCGGACACGTTCACCGTCGCGCTCACCGCGAAACCGGACAACCTCGACTTCACCCGCACCGCGGGCGCGGCGATCCCGCAGGCGTTGCTGGACAACGTGTACGAGGGGCTGGTCCGGCTCGACGACCACGGCGCGATAGTCCCGCTGCTGGCCTCCTCGTGGACGACCAGCCCGGACCGCACCGTCTACGAGTTCGTGCTGCGCGAGGACGCGACCTTCTCCAACGGTGAGGCGTTCACCTCCGAGGACGTCAAGTTCAGCCTCGATCGCGTCAAGACCGAGTGGACGGCGAACTCGCCCGCACTGATGGCCGTGGTGGATCGGGTGGAGACTCCGTCGCCGCATCTGGCGCGGGTGATCCTGCGGGCGCCGAGCAACGCCTGGCTGTTCAACATGACCGGTCCCGTCGGTGCCATGTTCACCCCGCGCGGCGTCACCCAGTTGGCCACCACCGCGATCGGGACCGGCCCATTCACGGTGGCGCGCTGGAACCCGGGCTCGGAGCTGGTGCTCGCGGCCAACCCCCGGTACTGGGGCGCGCAACCGGCCATGAAGACGGTGCGGCTGAAGTACTTTGCCGATGCCACCGCGCAGGCGAACGCGATGCTCAGTGGCGGGGTGGACGCGATCTACAGTCTCGGGGCTCCGCAACTGCTCGGCCAGTTCAGCGCCGATCCCCGGTTCCGGGTCATCGAGGGCGGCACCAACGGCGAGGTCACGCTGTCGATGAACGGGGCGGTCGCGCCCTTCGACGACATCCGGGTCCGCAGGGCGGTGATGTACGCCGTGGATCGGAAGGCCGTGCGGGACACCGCGTATGCGGGCTACGGCGAGCTCATCGGATCGATGGTGCCGCCGACCGACCCCTGGTACGAGGACCTCACCGGCGTGTACCCGTTCGATCCGCAGCGGGCCCGCGAGTTGCTGGCCGAGGCGGGCACCCCGAATCCCGTGGTGCGGTTCGACGTGCCGAACCTGCCCTATGCCACGGCCGCCGCGCAGGTGGTGAGTTCGCAACTGCAGCAGGTCGGTTTCACCGTGAAGACCAACCCGGTCGAGTTCCCCGCGGTCTGGCTCGATTCCGTGTTCGGCAGGCATGCCTACCAGATGTCGGTGATCCAACACGCCGAGCCGCGCGACATCGCCACCTTCGGCAATCCCGAGTACTACTGGGGCTATCGCAATCCCGAGGTCACGCGGTTGCTCGCGGAGGCCGACGCGGCGGACGAGGCCGGCTACGTCGAGAAGATGCGAACGGTGGCGCGGACGATCACCGACGAGGCGGCGGCGAACTGGCTCTTCCTCTTTCCGCTGCTGGCGGTGACCGACGCCGACATCTCCGGGCTCCCGGCGAACGCGACCTCCCTGGCGCTCGACCTGTCCCGGGTGCGGCGCGGGTAGGGCGGCGTGATGGCGATTCAATTGATCAGGCGGCTCGGCATCTTCTCGCTCACCGCGGCATCCGCATCGGTGCTCGTGTTCGCGTTGCTGTCGGTGCTCCCCGGCGATCCGGCACGGATCGCACTGGGGGTGCAGGCCACGGCCGAGGAGGTGGCCAGGGAGCGGACCGCGATGGGCCTCGACGCGCCTGCCCATGTGCGCTACGGCAATTGGGTGTGGGGCATGCTGCACGGCGACATGGGCGAGTCCTACCTGACCAGGCAGCCGGTCGGACCGGAGATCTTCGATCGGCTGCAGGTCACGCTCTGGGTCGTCGGTGCGGCCATGGTGGTCGCGCTGGTCGTCGCGATCCCGCTCGGGGTCCTGGCGGCAGTCCGGCGCAGCAGCCCCGACGGAGTGCTGATCGGCGGGCTCAGCCAGGTGGGCATCGCGATCCCGGCGTTCCTGGCCGGCGTGCTGTTGGTCACCGTGTTCGCCGTCGAGCTGGGCTGGTTGCCGTCGAGCGGTTGGCAGGCGCCGATCGAGGGGATCGGCGGGTTCCTCAGCTATCTGACGTTGCCCGCTTTGGCACTGGGACTCGTCCAGGGCTCGGTGCTGACGCGGTATGTCCGTTCCGCCGTGCTCGACGAGCTGGGGGCGGACTACCTGCGGACGGCGCGGGCCAAGGGCCTGACCCGGACGGGAGCGCTGCTGCGGCACGGGTTGCGCAACGCCGCCGTGCCGGTGGTCGCCGTCGCAGGACTCCAGCTGGCCACGCTGCTGATCGGGGCTGTGGTCGTCGAGCGGGTCTTCGTGGTGCCCGGGCTCGGCAGTCTGTTGCTGGACAAGGTCAGTCAGCGGGACATGGCGGAGGTGCAGTCCATCGTGATGGTGCTGGTGTTGATGGTGCTGCTGCTCAATCTCGTGGTTGACCTGCTCTACACCGCGATCGATCCCCGCATGCGGAGCGCGGCATGACACAGCATGCGGAGCTGGGCATGAATCGGGTTCGGTGGACGGGCACGCTGGCCCTGGGTGTCGGACTGGTTGCCGCGGTGGTGCTTGCCGCGCTGCTCTCCTTCGTCTGGACGCCCTACGACCCGACCGTGGTCGACTCCGGTGCGCGGCTGCTGCATCCGAGCGCCAAACACTGGCTGGGTACCGATGATTTCGGCCGGGACATCTTCAGCTCGCTCCTCGTGGGTGCCAGGACGACGCTGCTGGTCGGCGTCGTGGCCGTGGCCATCGCTGCGTCGATCGGCATCCCGATCGGGGTGGCCGCCGGTATGCGCCCCGGTGTGTCGGACGAGATCCTGATGCGTGGCAACGACGTACTGCTGGCGTTCCCCGCGTTGCTGCTGGCCATCGTCTTCGCCGCGGTCTGGGGCGGGTCGACGGTGACGGCGATGACTGCACTCGGCGTCGGGACCGCGCCCGCCTTTGCTCGCGTCGCCCGCGGCGGCACCAGACAGGTGATGGCCAAGGACTACGTGCTGGCGGCGCGGGCGGCGGGCAAGAGCCCGTTGCGGATCGCGCTGCGGCACGTGCTGCCCAACATCTCCAGCGCGCTGATCGTGCAGGCGTCGGTGACCTTCGCGATCGCCGTACTGGCCGAGGCAGCGCTCTCCTATCTGGGCTTCGGGACCCCGCCGCCGACCCCGTCATGGGGCCGGATGCTGCAGGAGTCGCAGCCGTACCTGTACCTGCAGCCCGCGGTGATGCTGTGGCCCGGCCTGGCGATCGCGCTGACCGTGCTCGGGTTCAACCTGCTCGGCGACGGGCTGCGCGATCGATTCGACCCGAAGACGGTGCGGCAGTGACGGGCCCGCTGGTCGAGGTCTCTGACCTCACCGTCTGCGCGGGCGGTCGCACCCTGCTGGACGGCATCGGGTTCACCCTGAAGCGGGGCGAACGGCTGGGGCTGATCGGCGAATCCGGGTCGGGCAAATCGCTGACGGCGCTGAGCCTGATGGGGCTGCTGCCGGACCAGCTGTCGGCGACGGGTTCGATCGCCCTCGACGGAGTCGCCGCGAATCTCGTCGGTGCTCCGGAGCGGTTGCTGACCTCCCTGCGGGGAGACGACCTGGGGATGGTCTTCCAGGAGCCGATGACGGCGCTGAACCCGTTGATGAAGGTGGGCAGGCAGGTCGCCGAGGTGATCGAGCTCCACGACGGCGCGCTGAGCCGCGGCGAGCGGCGGGAGGCGGCGCTCGCGCAGCTCGCCGCGGTCAACCTCCCCGACCCGGCGCGTATCGCGCGGTCCTATCCGCACGAACTGTCCGGTGGGCAGCGACAGCGGGTCCTGATCGCCATCGCGATGGCGAACCGCCCTCGGGTGCTGATCTGCGACGAGCCGTCCACCGCTCTCGACGTGACCGTGCAGGCGCAGATCCTCGACCTGATCGACACCACGGTCCGCGAGCACGACACCGCGTTGCTGTTCATCACCCATGACCTGGCGGTGGTCTCCGCGCTGTGCGACCGGGTGCTGGTGATGCGGGACGGGTCGATCCTCGAGTCCGGACCGATCGAGCGGGTGTTCGGGGCTCCGCAGCACCCTTACACCCGCGCCCTGCTCGAGGCGTCGGACCTGAGCGGGTCGACGCTCGGCGGGACGGTGGCGGCGGGATCGGGGCCGGGGGAGCCAACGGTTGCCGCGCCGGTGTCGAATGAACAGGCCGAGCCGCTGGTGTCCGTGCGGGGGCTCGGCCGCACCTACCGGGGGTCGCGGTCCACGCTGTGGCGTCGCGCGGTGCCGGTGCACGCATTGGCCGACGCGTCGTTCGACATCGGTCGCGGCCGGCGGTTCGGCGTGGTCGGCGAATCGGGATCGGGCAAGTCCACGCTGATCCGGTTGCTGTGTGCCCTCGACACACCGACGGCGGGTTCGATCGTGGTGGACGGGCAGGAGATCGTCGGGGCACGGGAACGGGAGCTGCGGCAGTTCCGGCGCGATGTCTCCATCGTCTTCCAGGATCCGATGGGTTCGCTGGACCCGCGGATGAAGGTCGGCGACGTGGTGTCCGAGCCGCTCGACACGCGCGCGGGCTCGGCCGAGGCCGTCGCCCAGATGCTCACCGCCGTCGGGCTCGAACCGGCGATGGCACACCGGTACCCGCACCAGTTCTCCGGCGGTCAACGTCAACGCATCTCGATCGCCCGCGCACTGATCACCAAGCCGAAGATCCTGGTGGCGGACGAGCCGGTCAGCGCGCTCGACGTCTCGGTCCGCGCTCAGGTCCTCGACCTGCTGGCCGAACTGGTCGACGAGTACGGGCTGACGTTGCTGTTCGTCTCGCACGATCTGGCCGTGGTTCGGCACGTGTGCGACGTGGTCGCGGTGATGCATCGGGGCCGGATCGTGGAGTGCGGACCGACCGAGGACGTGTACGAGCGGCCGCGGGAGGAGTACACCCGAACGCTCATCGCGAGCGCTCCGAAACTGGTCCTGCCGGAACTCTGATCCCCCGTAGCGACTGCTTGCAGGTCGCTCGAAACAACACTGGGGGCGGGTTGTGGCGGGGCGGTGGGGAGTCCCGGCTCGTCCGTGAAAGAATCGTGACCCGTGAAGACCTTCGATTCGCTGTTCGCCGAGCTGACCGACCGTGCCGCCACCCGTCCCGAGGGCTCCGGCACCGTGGCCGCGTTGGACGCGGGCGTCCATGCGCAGGGCAAGAAGGTGCTCGAGGAGGCGGGTGAGGTGTGGATCGCCGCCGAGCACGAGAGTGACGAGTCGCTGTCCGAGGAGATCTCGCAGCTGCTCTATTGGGTGCAGGTGTTGATGGTCGGTCGTGGCCTCAAGCTCGAGGACGTCTACCGACATCTGTGAGTCGCGCTCCGCACCGACTCCGCACGTCCTCTGGCCACTTTCTCGCCATTTCCGGAAGGAACACCCCATGCTGCGCGTCGCAGTACCGAACAAGGGCTCGCTGTCCGAGTCCGCCGCCGAGATCCTCGACGAGGCCGGCTACCGCCGCCGTACCGACTCCCGCGACCTGACCGTCCTCGATCCGGCGAACCAGGTCGAGTTCTTCTTCCTCCGTCCCAAGGACATCGCGATCTACGTCGGGTCCGGCGAACTCGACCTCGGCATCACCGGTCGTGACCTCGCCCTCGACTCCGGCGCCCCGGTCTCCGAGCGGCTGTCGCTCGGGTTCGGTCGTTCGAGCTTCCGCTATGCGGCCCCCGCGGGCAAGGACTGGTCGCCCGCCGACCTGGCAGGCCTGCGGATCGCGACCTCGTACCCGAACCTGGTCCGCAGGGACCTCGCCGCCCGCGGCATCGAGGCGACCGTCATCCGTCTGGACGGCGCCGTGGAGATCTCGATCCAGCTCGGCGTCGCGGACGCCATCGCCGATGTCGTCGGTTCCGGCCGCACACTGCGCCAGCACAACCTGGTGGCCTTCGGTGAATCCCTCTGCGACTCCGAGGGGGTGCTGATCCAGCGCGAGGGCTCGGACGGAACCGACAAGGCGCGCAATCAGCTGATCGCCCGCGTGCAGGGCGTCGTCTTCGCGCAGCAGTACCTGATGCTCGACTACGACTGCCCGCGCGGCCTGCTCGACGAAGCGCTGCGGATCACCCCCGGCCTGGAGTCGCCGACGATCTCGCCGCTTGCCGACGAGGCGTGGGTCGCGATCCGCGCGCTGGTGCCGCGCAAGGTCAGCAACGACGTGATGGATCAGCTCGCCGAGATCGGCGCCAAGGCGATCCTGGCGTCCGACATCAGGTCCTGCCGGGCCTTCTGACGCGGCGGTATCTGCGCCGACAACCTCGAACGGCCCCGGTCACACCTCAGGTGTGACCGGGGCCGTCGACGTTCCGTGGTCAGTACAGCCGGCGCTCGTGCAAGTTGCGGTCGAACGCCGGGACGGGCCCGCCGTCGCGGAGGATCGTCGCGAGGGCCGGATCGGCCAGGTGTAGTCGTCCGATGGCGACGAGGTCGAACTCCTCGTCCTCGAGCCTGCGGAGGAGCCCGTCGAGATCCGCGGGCCTCGGCGTGCCTGCATCGCGAAGCGACTTGTCGAGCCCCACGCTACCCACCGCCATGCTGACCGCGCCGGTCAGCTTCTTCGCCCAGCCGGCCAGGGTCAGCGCGCTGCCCTCGAACGCGGGGGCGTCGAACCGGCGGATGCTCGCGTCGAGCACGTCCACGCCTGCCTCGACCAGCGCGTTCAGGACGACGGCGAGTTCGTCGGGGGTGTCCGCGATCCGCGCCGCGTAGTCCTGCTGCTTGTGTTGCGAGAACCGGTAGAAGATCGGCAGGTCGGGACCGATCTCGCGCCGGATCGCCCGCACCACCTCCGCCGGGAACTCCGTACGTCGTTGCAGGTCACCGCCCCAGTGATCGTTTCGCTGGTTCGTCGACTCCCACAGGAAGGCGTCCAGCAGGTAACCGTGCCCGGCGTGGATCGCGATCCCGTCGAACCCGACGTCGACCGCATTGCGCGCCGACCGCACGTAACCGTCGATGACGTCCGCGATGTCGCGCTCGGTCATCGCCTGGGTGGGAACGCTCGCCCGCGCGAGGTAGTCCTCCGGGTAGACGGTCTTGCCGACCCGCCCCCACAGCCCGGAGGGGCGCATCGGCGTCAGTGCCGGATCCACCGCGCGCATCGCGCCCCACAGCGGGCCGACGTGCCACAGCTGGGGAATGATCCGGCCGCCTGCCGCGTGCACCTCGTCGACCACGGTGCGCCATCCCGCCAGTGCCGATTCTCCGTGCAGGCGGGGGACTCTGGTGCTGTCGACGGCCGTCGGGTGGTCGATCGCCACGCCCTCGGTGATCAGCAGGCCGGTACCGCCCTCGGCGCGCCGCCGATAGTAGGCGGCCACCTCCGGGCCGGGGACCCCGGCAGGGGAGTGCTCTCGTGTCATGGGGGACATGACGATCCGGTTCGGCAGCGCCAGCGACCGGATCTGCATCGGGGCGAAGAGCGGGTTCACAGCGCCTGCAGGTAGTCGAAGAAACCCTCGGTGACGTCCTCACGCAGCCGGGTGAGCTTTCGATAGCTGATCAGCCAGTGGCCGTTCACCTTTCGGTACTCCTCGTGGTAGTGCCCGTAGCCGTGGAGGTGCTCCTCGTGGTCGCCGTTGGTCCACCACAGCTTGTCCTCCATCGCCCAGATCCCGCGGGCGGTGTCGTCGGAGGTCAACTCGATCTCCGGGGTGTGGCCGTGGTGCACGGTGGTCACCGCGGTCGATCCGCCGAGGAGGGTGCTGATCGCGCGGGTCAGTTTGTCCTTGCCCACGACGCGGTTCGAGGTGCTCTCGGTCTGTGGCTGCTTGTCTCCGGGCAGGCCGCCCCACGTCTCGGAGACCACGTCGTCGGTGTGCAGCGTCGGGTAGACGTCCCACTGCTTGTTGTCCATGCACCGCAGCCGGGCCGCGAAGGTGCGCTTGATCTGCTCGATCGCCAGGAGTTGTTCGGGGGCGGTCAGTGTGAGCTCGGAGTTCATGGCAACACGCTGTCAGGGAGCCGGCGCGCGGGCAATTCTCGTTTCCGATCAGCGGACTCAGGCCAGGTCAGGGCGGGGAGGCCGGGTCAGGCTCGCGGCCAACCCGCTCCGGTGAGGTCGAAGTAGTGCGCGATCGCCGCCGCCGCCATCCGCACGGGCGCCGCATGCCGTTGGTCGAACTTCAACCGGTCCATCGGTCCGCTGACCGACAGGCCGACCTCGGCACCGCCCAGTGATCCGACACGCGCTCCGATGCAACCGAACCCGGTGACACAGGTACCGAACGAGACGCCGGGTCGTGGTGCCGACGCGAGCAGCGCCTTGCCGATTGTCGACGATCGCGCGGGTATGCGTGTCCCGACCCGTGTCCGCAGGTGGGGCGCCGCGGAACCACCGACCTTCTCGAGGTAGAGCACGTCCTTGCCGTCGAGAACACCTAGATGGACGACGTGGCCCGTCACCAGGTGCAGTTCGCGTAGCAGCGGTGTCACGACCCGGTCGACACTGTCCCGGTACAGCGACAGCGCCCCGAGTTCGGCGAGCGTGTCCCCGAGTTCGTACTCGGCACCCCTGCGGCGGAGCCACCCCATCCTCACCAACTGCTCGAGCATCCTGAGCGTGCTCGTCCGGGGTATGCCGGTTCCGCGGGACACCTCCGTCAGGCTGAGCCGCGGCGCGCTCCGGAAGGTGTCCAGGACCAGGGAGAGTCGATCGAGCGTGGAGGTGGGCACGCTCGCTTTCGAGCTGTCTCCGGCCGACATTGTCATCTCCTCCCGTGCGACCTTCGCGGCATCGCCGACGGACCTCCGGGCGTGCGCAGGCACTGACAATCCCACCGTGGGGAGCGGTGCGACGCCATGGGGTCGTCCGTTCAGTGGGATGACCAGGGGGAGGCGGACGGCCAGCAGTGCGGTGCCGGCGGCACTGGAGCTGCCCGACACGACTGACCTGCGTCTATTCCGGTCAGCGGGTGCGCGAATTGAGGCAGGTTCGCCGGGCTGAGAAGGTCACCTCACGCGGTGACCGTGATCACATCGACCCCGCCGCGGCCGACCCTGTGAATGCCGAGACAAACGAGAGGACCCGCTGTGGACATCGAGGAATCCGATGAGGTTCGCATCATCGACGAGGGCACGCCGCCCGCTCGCTTCGCACGTGGCTGGCACTGCCTGGGGCTGGTGGCGGAGTTCCGCGACGGGAAGCCGCACTCCATCGAGGCCTTCGGGACCAAGCTCGTCGTGTTCTCCGACCGCAACGGCGAGATCAAGATCCTCGACGCCTTCTGCAGGCACATGGGCGGCGACCTGAGCCAGGGCACGGTCAAGGGCGATTCGATCGCCTGCCCGTTCCACGACTGGCGCTGGGGCGGCAACGGCAAGTGCACCGGCATCCCCTACGCCCGCCGCGTCCCGCCGCTGGCCCGCACCCGCGCCTGGGAGATCATGGAGCAGGACGAGCTGCTGTTCGTCTGGAACGACCCGGAGGGCAATCCGCCCCCACCGGAGGTCGCGATCCCAGCCATGCGGGCCGACGATGCCGAGTGGACCGACTGGCAGTGGAAGTCGATCGTCATCGACACCAACTGCCGCGAGATCATCGACAACGTCGTCGACATGGCGCACTTCTTCTACGTGCACTACTCGTTCCCGACGTACTTCAAGAACATCTTCGAGGGACACGTCGCGATCCAGGAACAGGCAGGCGTCGGCCGCGAGGACATCACCGAGTGGACCGACCCCGATGTCCCGAAGCTGGTCGGCCACGGCTCGATCGCGGCCTACCACGGGCCGTCGTTCATGATCGACGACCTCGTCTACCACTACGACAAGTACGACGTCGAGTCCGTCCTGATCAACTGCCACTACCCGATCTCACCGAACCAATTCGTGCTGATGTACGGCATCTCCGTGAAGAAGACCGAGCAGATCCCGGCGGAGATCGCCGACCAACTGGTCGACGCGATGATCGGCTACATCGGTGTCGGCTTCGAGCAGGACATCGAGATCTGGAAGAACAAGACCCGGATCGAGAACCCGCTGCTCACCAACGAGGACGGCCCGGTCTACCAGCTGCGCCGTTGGTACGAGCAGTTCTACGTCGACGTCGCGGACGTCAAGCCGGAGATGGTTGACCGCTTCGAGTTCGAGCTCGACACCACAAGGCCGGTCGAGGTGTGGAAGCAGGAAGTCGCCGACAACCTCGCCCGGCGTGATGCCGCGAAGTTGTCGGTCTGATGCGGCACATCGATTGTGCGCGTTGCGGAGTCCAGGTTCTCGTGGAGAAGAACAGCTGGCAGCACACCACCGTCCAGTGGAGCACCGCCCGCCCCGACACCGTCTGCGACGAGTACCGGGACGACCCGACACTGACGCTGCGCGGGGCCGAGTGGGGCGCTGCCCCGCACTGCGTGAATCCATCGTCGCGGCCGCCGTGGACGGACGCATCCCCGTCCCCGACTGACAACCGACCCAAAGGAATCGAGACAACGATGATCGACAAAGACAAGTACGGCCCATGGGCTGTCATCGCAGGCGGTTCGGAGGGCGTCGGTGCCGGGTTCGCCGAGGAACTGGCAGAGGCCGGACTGAACCTCGTGCTGCTCGCCCGCAAACCCGGCCCCCTCGAGGAGACCGCGGCCAAGGCGCGAGCTCACGGAGTCGAGGTGCGCACCCTCGCCGTCGACCTCCTGGCGGCGGATGCCGTCGAACGGATCCGGGAGACTACCGCGGATCTCGACGTGGGACTGCTGATCTTCAATGCCGGTGCCAACACCTACGGCCACGAGTTCGTCACCGGCGACCTCGACGCCTGCCGAAAGGTCCTCACGCTCAACATCGACCGCCAACTGGAGCTCTCCCAGGTCTTCGGCGCACCGATGCGCGAACGCGGCCGCGGTGGCATCATCCTGCTCGGCTCGCTGGCCGGTTTCGTCGGCGCGGAACACATGAGCATCTACGCGGCGGCAAAGGCATTCAGCCGCGTCTTCGCCGAGGGACTCTGGCTCGAGATGGCCGAGCACGGCGTCGATGTGCTCGAGCTCGTCCTCGGCGTCACCCGGACGCCCGCCATGGAACGAGCCGGCCTCGATTTCGATCTACCCGGTCTCAACGCCTCAGATCCCTATGCGGTCGCGCGCGAGGGTCTCGACCACCTCGCCGATGGACCGATCTGGGTCGCGGGCGGCAACTACGAGCTGGCCGCCGGCTGTGCCGGCTTCCCCCGCGCCGAGATCGTCAGGGCAGCGTCCGCCGAGGCCCGCGCGATGATGGGGCGCCGATGACCGAGACAGATCCGGGTTTCGAGCGTCGGTTGCTCGTCCTCGAGCAACGCCTTGGGATACTCGAGGACCACAACGCGATCATGCGACTCATGTACTCCTACGGCCCGAGCGTGGACAGCGGCCTCGACGATGTGGTCGGCGGCCTCTGGATCGAGGACGGCGTCTACGACGTCGACACCGGGCGGATGGCCGGCCGACGGGCGATCGAGGACATGGTCCGGACCCACCCGCACCAGGGCTTCATCCAGCAAGGATGCGGACACATCATGAGTCCGGCACACATCACCGTCGACGGCGACACGGCCGTGGCGGTGTGTCACACGCAGCTGATTCTCCGGCAGCCCGATGGGAGCGGCTATCAGGTGAGCCGGGTCACGGCTAACAGGTGGGAGCTGATCCGCACCAAGGACGGGTGGCGGGTCACGACGCGGACCAGCCGAATCCTCGACGGGCAGAAGGGTTCACGAGCGATCCTCGCGAGTGCCTTTCGGCAGGGGGACTCAGTCCCGCGATAGCGCACGGGCGGCCGCGCCCCGGGGGGGGCGGCCGCCCGGCTGACCGGTTTAACCCCCCCACCAGCACGGGCGGATTTATCCGGCCGTCCCGCCCCGCCGCGGCGGGCAGGGCGCCCGCGGCCAT
>NZ_JBEPSX010000008.1:0-305401 GCF_040548995.1 Rhodococcus sp. PvR044 | reverse complement strand
TTGCGAATGCCTCGCATCACAGACTCGAAAGAGACTGCGATGCGAGGCATTTCGCATATCCGGGGCAGAAACACACACACGCCCCGCCGGCCACCACACCCCGGCCACTCGCCGAGTGTGCACCTACCGACATACCTACTCGGCCGATGCCCCGACAACTGCACACTCGACACCACCACCCGGTCGGCCGAGTGTGCAGCTACCGACATACCTACTCGGCCGATGCCCCAACAACTGCACACTCGACGAGAAAACCCGGCCGTCGAGTCGACGGCCGGGTGTCTCAGTACTGCGGGATCAGCTCAGCAGGTGCGCGCAGCGCAGCAGGCCGAGATGGCTGTACGCCTGCGGGTGATTGCCGAGCGAACGCTCGGCCACCGGGTCGTACTCCTCGGCGAGCAGTCCGGTCGGGCCCGCCGCATCGACCAGTTGCGCGAACAGGGCCTCGGCGTCCGAGCGCTCCCCGATCAGCAGGTAGGCCTCGATCAACCAGGCCGCGCACAGGTGGAATCCACCCTCGCCGCCGGGTAGGCCGTCGTCGTGGTGGTACCGGTACACGGTCGAGCCGCTGCGCAGCTCCGCCTCGGTGGCCCTGACCGTCGCGATGAACCGCGGATCGGTCGGGTCGATGAGCCCGGAGAGCCCGATGTGCAGCGTCGCCGCGTCCAGATCGGTGCCGTCGTAGGCAGCGGTGTACGAGAGCGCACGATCGCTCCAACCGCGATCCTTGACCTCGTCTGCGATCTCGGCCCGTAGCGCCGTCCATCCGGGGCCGGACTGCCGGCCGAAACGCTCGGCCAGGGTCAGAGCCCTGTCGACGGTGACCCAGCACATGACCTTCGAGTACACGTGGTGGCGCGGGTTACCGCGGATCTCCCAGATGCCGTTGTCCGGTTCGTCCCAGCGGCGCTCGACCGCGGAGACCATGGCCTGCACCAGGTTCCAATCGGCGTCGGTGAGTACCTCGGTCAGTCCTGCCTTCTCGCGAGCCTCGGCGAGGTGCGAGATCAGGTCGACGATGGGACCGAAGACGTCGAGCTGCACCTGTGAGTTCGCGGCGTTGCCGACTCGGACCGGCCGTGAGCCCGAGTAACCGGGGAGGGAGTCGAGCACCGCCTCCGGCGGCAGGTTGGCGCCGTAGATCGTGTACAGCGGATGCAGGCGCTCGGGACCGGGCAGCGTCTCGAGCACCCCGTGCACCCACTCCAGGAAGTCCTCGGCCTCGCCGAGCGAGCCGAGCGAGACGAGCGCGGACGCGGTCAGCGACGCGTCCCGGAGCCAGCAGTAGCGGTAGTCCCAGTTGCGGACGCCACCGATCTCCTCGGGCAGCGAGGTGGTGGCCGCGGCCAGGATCGAGCCCGAGTCTGCGTGCACGAGGCCCCGCAGCGTCAGGGCGGAGCGCTTCATCAGCCCGCGCTTGCGGGCGGGCAGGGTCAGGCCGTCGGCCCAGTCGCTCCAATACGACTCGGCCAGCGACCGGCGCTCCGACTCCGGCACGGAGGTCGGTCCGAGTTCCGTGGTGCCGCAGCGCAGTTCGAGGACGATCGGTCCCTGCGCGGGGTCGATGACGGCACGCGCGCTCTGCTGGACACCGTCGCTGGTGATCTCCCACTCGATGCCGGGGGAGCGCAGTACGAGCGGATCGCTGGTTCCGTACACCCGCAGGCCGTCGGCCTCCTGCTCGAGGTGCACCTGCACCTGTCCGAACTCGGGACGCGGCGCGAAGGTCACCACGGCCTTGGCCTGACCCGTGATCACGCGGGTGAGGTCGGTGCGGCCCTGCTCGACGTCGTGGGGTAGGTAGTCGGTGACCTGCAGGCTCGCCCAACGGGTCTCGACGGTCATGGTGCCGTCGACATACCGCTGGCTGAGCGGCAGCGCCTCCCGCAGGGGGCCGACCGTGAAGTGGCCGGCGCCGACGCCGCCGAGTAGGTGCGCGAACACCGCGGCGGAATCGGGCTCCGGATGACAGAGCCAGGTCAGGGTGGCGTCGGGGGTCAGCAGCGCGACCGTCCTGGGGTTCGCCAGCATGCTGAGACGCTCGATCGGGGTGGCGCTTTCGCCGTGGAGCCAGGTGCGCCGCTCCTCGAGCAGGAACGCCAGCGCGGCGGAGACGTCTTCGGTGCTCGACACCCGGAACTCGGCCAGCGATTCGCCGGGGCCCACCTTCACACCGAGATCCGGTCCCTGGAGCCGGCTGAACGCCTTCTCGTCGGTGATGTCGTCGCCGAAGAACACGGTGGCGGAGGCGCCCTCGCGGTGCCGCAGGATGTCGAGCGCCTCGCCCTTGTCGGTGGTGATCACCGCGAGTTCGATCACGGCCTTGCCCTCGGTGACCTGTACGCCGTTCCAGGTGGCGGCACCACCGCGGACACGCGACAACGCCGCCTCGGCGATCTCGGGGGCGGCATTGCGCACGTGCAGGGCTGTGCTGGCAGGCTTGGTCTCGACGGTGACGCCCGGGCCCGCGGCGGCGACGGCCTGTAGCTCCTCGGTGACCTCCCGAAGCAATCGCTTGGCGTCGTCGTCGATCTCGCGCACGAAGCCGACGTCGAACTCGGAGCCGTGGCTGCCGACCAACTGCACCTCGACCGGGAGTCGGGACAGCATCGCCAGGTCCCGGAGCGCACGGCCCGAGATCACCGCCGATGTGGTGGCGGGCAGGCTCGCCAACGCGCGGAGGGCCCGCACGGACTCAGCGTGCGGGAAGGCTTTCGCGGGGTCGGAGACGATGGGCGCCATCGTGCCGTCATAGTCCGACGCCACGAGGAGCCGAGGCGTTCTCGCGACTGATACGAGACGCCTGCGAAGCTCGACGGGTAGGTCTTGCGCACTCACTGCGCAAAGTCTACTTACGCGACGCCCGGATCCTTGTAACCGCCGCCGAGAAGGAGTTCGACGGTCAGTTCCAGGCGCTTGGCGACGTCCGTCGCGGAGGAGCGACGGGTGAGCCAGGCGACGAGGTTCGAGAGCCACACATCGGAGATGACGCGAGCGATCGCGAGCTGCTCCTCGCTCGGCTCGCCGTCGCTCATCGCGCGGGCGAACAGCGAGTCCATCAGCTTGCCGACCTGATCGACCTCGGCGGCCGCGGAGGCGTCGGCGAACATGAAGGCTCGGGTCATGGCCTCGGTGAGCAGCGGATCGCGCTGCATCGCCCGGGTGATCTGGCCGAGGATCAGGTGCATGCGCTCGATCGGGGTGTCGCCGGGCGGCAACTTCTTGCGGGAGTCGATCTTCTCGAACTCGCGGGCGAGCGAGGACACCAGGAGGTGGACCTTCGACGGGAAGTACCGGTACAGGGTTCCCACCGCGACATCGGCACGCTCGGCGACGGCGCGCATCTGCACGGCCTCGTAGCCGCCCTTGGACGCGAGGGCCAGGGTGGCATCGAGGATCCGCTTGCGACGCTCGCGCTGCGCGTTGGAACTGAGATCCTCGTCGGTCAGCGTCGAGACGGCCCCGTTGGTCGAGGCGGTCTTAGCCGCGGAACGGGTTCGAGATGAGGAGGTCATCCACAGATTCCTTGATATCGGCGAGTAGTTGAGTTCGTGCAGTTCGTGCCAGGTCTTGACTCTTGCCCAGCCCACATATTAGAACACGTTCTAGACAAATTTGTCAGTAATGAAAGGTTGGCCTCCCTTGTGACAATCGCCACGACAGACGAGCAGCGTGCCGTCCAGGAATCGATTCAGGCCTGGGCCCGCGCGACGAACCCGATCGAGACGCTACGGCAGGGGCCGGCCGATTCGTGGCGGTCGCACTGGTCCGCCATCTCGGACCTCGGCCTGTTCTCGGTCGCGCAGGCCGAGGAGGTCGGCGGCGCCGACGGCGAGATCGTCGACCTCGCGGTGATGCTCGAGCAGGCGGCCGCCTCGCTGGCCGCGGGTCCTGTTCTCTCGACCGCGCTCGCGGCGCTGGTCGTCGGCCGCAGCGGCGAGGCCGCGGCCAAGCAGTGGGGCCCCGAACTGGCCGAGGGCAACCTGCCGGTCGGCGTCGTGGTCGACGGCGTCGTGACGGCCGAGGCCGACGGCGACGGCGGCCTGGTCCTCAGCGGTGAGGCCGGGCTCGCGCTCGGCGGCGCGCCCGGTGTCGGCGTGCTGCTCGCGGCCTCGCGTGGCGACGACACTGTGTGGTGCCTCGTCGACGCCGAGGCGGACGGACTGACCGTCGAGGCGTTGGAGAACGTCGACTTGAGCACCCCGCTGGGCCGGGTGTCCTGTGCGGGTGTCCGGGTGAGTGCGGACCGGATCGTCGTCGGGCTGCGCCCCGGACTGGTCAGGGATCTGGCCGCGACCCTGGTCGCCGCGGAGGCGGCGGGTGTGGCGGGCTGGTGCCTGCGGACCGCCGTCGAGTACGCGAAGATCCGCGAGCAGTTCGGCAAGCCGATCGGCTCGTTCCAGGCCATCAAGCACCTGTGTGCCGAGATGCTCTGCCGCGTGGAGCAGACCCGGGCCGTGGCCTGGGATGCCGCGGTCGCGGCGGAATCGGACGCCGAACTGCCCATCGCGGCCGCGGTCGCCGCGTCGGTCGCCCTCGATGCGGCCGTGGACACCGCCAAGGACTGCATCCAGGTGCTCGGCGGTATCGGCTTCACCTGGGAGCACGACGCGCACTTCTACCTGCGACGGGTCCTCTCGCTGCGGCAGCTGCTCGGCGGCGGCGCGTACTGGCGGGCCCGGGTGGCGGAGCTCACCCAGGCGGGCGAGCGCAGGCACCTGACCGTCGATCTGGGTGACCTCGAGGCCTCGCGTCCCGAGGTGCGCGCCGAGATCGAGGCGATCGTCGCGTTGCCCGAGGAGGAGCGTCGCGCCGCGTTCGCCGAGTCCGGGTACCTGGCTCCGCACTGGCCGGCGCCGTACGGAAAGTCCGCGAAGGCGGCCGAGCAGATCCTGATCGGCGAGGAGCTGGTGCGCGCCGGACTGGAGACGCCGAACCTGGTCATCGGGTGGTGGGCGGTGCCGACGATCCTCGAGCACGGCACCGCCGAGCAGATCGAGCGGTTCGCGATGCCCACGCTGCGCGGGGATCTGATCTGGTGCCAGCTGTTTTCCGAGCCGGGTGCGGGCTCCGACCTCGCGGCACTGCGCATGACCGCCGAGAAGGTCGACGGGGGCTGGGTCCTCAACGGTCAGAAGGTGTGGAATTCCCTGGCCCGCGAGGCGGATTGGGGCATTTGCCTGGCTCGCACCGACAAGGATGTGCCCAAGCACAAGGGCATCACCTACTTCCTGGTGGACATGCGCACCGCGGGGATCCGGGTCTCGCCGCTGCGCGAGATCACCGGCGACGAACTGTTCAACGAGGTGTTCTTCGAGAACGTGTTCGTGCCCGACGACGGCGTGGTCGGGCAGGTCAACGGTGGGTGGAAGCTGGCCCGCACCACGCTCGCCAACGAGCGCGTCGCGATGAGCGGCGGCTCCTCGCTGGGCAAGGCGATGGAGGAGCTGCTCGAGCTGGCCGAGCGCGGCGGCCCGAACGCCGTGACCGAGGACCGGGTCGGCTTTCTGATCGGCGAGGCCATGGTCGGCTCGCTGCTCGAGCACCGCACCACCCTGCGTCAGCTCGACGGACAGGATCCCGGTCCCGAGTCGAGCGTGCGCAAGCTGGTCGGTGTCCGGCACCGCCAGGCGGTCGCGGAGTTCGCGCTGGAGCTGTCCGGGCCGGGCGGCGCCATCGAGGGCCCGCTGTCCCGGGAGTTCCTGAACACCCGGTGCCTTTCGATCGCAGGCGGCACCGAGCAGATCCTGCTGACGGTGGCCGCGGAACGGATCCTCGGGCTGCCGCGGGACTAGCTGCGGCAGGAAGTGCCCGGCACGGGGGCGAAGCGTTGCTCCCGTGCCGGGCCCGAACCGTTGTCCCCGTGCCGGGCCCGAACCGTTGTCCCCGTGCCGGGGAGCTGATACAACTAGAACAAGTTCTAACTCGTAGGCGGGATTGTTCAGCGTGGATTTCTCTCTGGATCAGACACAAGAAACGGTGGCGGAGATCGTCGTGGGGCTGTTGGCCCGCGAGGTCTCCGATCCCGCCGATACCAGCGGCTTCAACCCAGCGTTGTGGGAGGCGATGGCGAAGGCCGACCTGCTCTCGCTCGCGGTGCCGGAGCGGCTCGGCGGCGCCGGGCTGGGCCTGCCCGAGGTGTTGCCGCTGCTCACCGAGACCGGCCGCGGTGCCGCGCCGGTGCCTGCACTGGCCACCCTCGGCTTCGGCCTGCTCCCGGTGCTCGCGCTGGGGACGCAGGAACAGCAGGACGCGATCCTCGCCGAGGTGGCGACCGGTCGGGTGCTCACCGCGGCTCTGAACGAGCCCGGAGCGGCATTTGCGGCGTCGCCGTCGACCACCGCGGTCGCCGACGGTGACGGTGTCGTCGTCAACGGCCTGAAGGTCGCCGTTCCGTTCGCCGACCTCGCCTACCGGATCCTGGTGCCGACCGACGCGGGCGTCGTGCTCATCTCGCCCGACGCCCCCGGCGTCACGCTGGCCAAGATCTCCTCGTCCTCGGGCAGCCCGGAGTTCACGGTGCGGCTCGACGGCGTCCGGGTCCCCGCGGCGGAGGTGCTGGGAGGCGACAACGCCACCCTGTACCGGATCGCGCTCGCGAGCATCGGTGCCTACACCGACGGACTGCTCGCAGGCGCCACCACGCTGACCGCCGAGCACCTGCGCACCCGTGAGCAGTTCGGCAAGCCCCTGGCGACCTTCCAGGCCGTGGCCCAGCAGATCGCCGACGTCTACGTGACGTCGCGGACCCTGCACGTCTCGGCGCTGGCGTCGGGCTGGCGGGTGGCCGAGGGCCTCGAGGCGGATGACGACCTCGAGGTGCTGGCCTACTGGATCGCGGCAGAGGTGCCCGCCGCGATGCGCACCCTGCACCACCTGCACGGCGGGTTGGGTGTGGACGTGACCTACCCGATGCACCGCTACTTCTCCATTGCCAAAGACCTGGCCCGCCTCGTCGGCGGCGCCTCATCTCGACTCGACCTCGTGGGGGCCCGGTGTTCATCGATCTGACACCCGAACAGCGTGAGCTGCAGGCGGAACTGCGCCGTTACTTCGCAGGCCTGATCTCTCCGGAGGAGGCCGAGATCATGCTCACCGAGCGGCACGGCCCCACTTACCGTGAGGTCATTCGCCGGATGGGCAAGGACGGCTGGCTCGGCGTCGGCTGGCCGGTGGAGTTCGGCGGCCGTGGCTTCGGCGAGATCGAACAGCAGATCTTCGTCAACGAGGCTGTGCGGGCGGATGTTCCGCTGCCGTCGGTCACCCTGCAGACCGTCGGCCCGACGCTGCAGACCTACGGAACCGAGGAGCAGAAGCGCAAGTTCCTGCCCTCGATCCTCGCGGGCGAGGTGCACTTCGCGATCGGCTACTCCGAGCCGGAGGCGGGCACCGACCTGGCCGCGCTGCGCACCACGGCGGTGCGCGACGGCGATGAGTACATCGTGAACGGCCAGAAGATCTTCACCACCGGTGGCCACGACGCCGACTACATCTGGCTCGCCGTGCGCACCGGCGACGCGGACTCGCGCCACCGCGGCATCTCGATCCTCATCGTGGACACCAAGGATCCCGGTTTCACGTGGACCCCGATCATCACCGCCGACGGAGCCCACCACGTCAACGCCACCTACTACTCCGACGTCCGCGTGCCCGCGAGCATGCTGGTCGGGGAGGAGAACAAGGGCTGGCGCCTGATCACCACCCAGCTGAACCACGAGCGCGTCATGCTCGGACCGGCCGGCCGTGTCGCGGGCCTGTACGAGAAGGTGCACGAGTGGGCGGCCAAGCGGGACCTGCTCTCCGAATCCGACGTGCAGCGCGGCCTCGGCGAGATCCATGCGACCTACCGGCTCAACGAGCTCCTCAACTGGCAGGTTGCTGCGGCGACCGGCGACGTGGACATCGCGGACGCGTCGGCGACGAAGGTCTTTGCGACCGAGCGCATCCAGCGTGTCGGCCGGATCGCGGACGAGATCATCGGCGCGCACGGCGACCCGGGTGACCCGGAGACCGCGAAGCTGATGCGCTGGCTCGACGTGCAGGTCAAGCGGAACGTGGTGATCACCTTCGGCGGCGGCGTCAACGAGGTCATGCGCGAGCTCATCGCGATGGCCGGCCTCGGCCTGCCGAAGGTGCCCCGATGACCGCGGCGGAGGTTTCAGTGAACGACGGGTCTATGAGCGACAAGGAAGCATCGATCCTCGCGGCGGCCGAGCGGGTGCGGGCTGGCGGCGCCAGCAAGGCCCGCGCCGGCCGCGACCCGATCAACATGCCGATGATCCGCAACTGGGTCGAGGCGATCGGTGACGAGAACCCCATCTACGTCGACGAGGACGCCGCGGTCGCGGCGGGCCACGGCGGCATCGTCGCCCCGCCCGCCATGGCGCAGGTCTGGACGATGCGCGGTCTTGGTGCCGTGCGCGAGGAGGACGATCCGCTCGGCCGGATGACGGAGATCCTCGACGAGGCCGGGTACACGTCGGTGGTCGCGACGAACTGCGACCAGACGTACCACCGCTATGTCCGCCCGGGCGAAGAGGTGACCATCGAGTCGGTCCTCGAAGACGTTGTGGGCCCGAAGAAGACGGGTCTGGGCGAGGGCTGGTTCTTCACCACCCGGAACTTCTGGAAGGTCGGCGACGAGGTCGTCGCCGAGATGCTCTTCCGGATCCTGAAGTTCGCGCCCCCGGCGAAGGAGGCGCCCGCTCCCGCGGGAGTCGCGTCGTCGAGCCTGGGCGAGTCGCTCGACGATCTCGACCCGACCCGGATGCTGCGTCCCTCGCAGTCGCGCGACACCGAGTTCTTCTGGGAGGGCGTCGCGGCGCACGAGCTGCGTCTCCAGCAGCGCCAGGACGGTTCGCTGCAGCACCCGCCGGTGCCGGCGATCTGGAAGGACAAGTCGGAGCGCACGGACTACGTCGTGGCCTCCGGGCTCGGCACCGTCTTCAGCTACGTCGTGCACCACGCGCCGAAGGTGCCGGGTCGTTCGCTGCCGTTCGTCGTCGCGCTCGTGGAACTCGCGGAGGGCGTGCGGATGCTCGGCGAGCTCCGCGGCGTCGATCCGAGCGAGGTCGCGATCGGGATGCCGGTGCAGGTGGAGTTCCTCGACCTGCCGGGCGACGACGAGACCGGACAACAGCCGTGGACGCTGTACGCGTGGCGTCCCGTGAAGGAGCAGTGATGAGCTCGACCCTGACAGCGACGGTGGGGGAGACCCTGCCCGCCCTGTCCATCCACGGCGATCCGACGTTCATCGTGTCGACGGCGTTGGCCACCAGGGACTTCCAGGATGTTCACCACGATCGGGACAAGGCGCAGCAGCGCGGATCGAAGGACATCTTCGTCAACATCCTCACCGACACCGGGCTGGTGCAGCGGTACGTCACCGACTGGGCCGGTCCGCGTGCGGTCATCAAGTCGATCAAGCTGCGTCTCGGTGTGCCCTGGTACGCCTACGACACGCTGACCCTGACCGGTGCCGTCTCCTCGGTCGAGGACGGCCTCGTCACCCTCGATATCGTCGGCAAGGACAGTCTCGGTGACCACATCAAGTCGACGGTCACCCTCGTCATGGACGGAGCGACGGCATGAGTGAGCTGTCCGGCAAGGCCGCCATCGTCGGCATCGGTGCCACCGATTTCTCCAAGGACTCGGGGCGCAGCGAGCTGCGTCTCGCCGCCGAGGCGGTCCAGGCCGCGCTCGATGACGCGGGCCTGAAGCCGTCCGACGTGGACGGCCTGACCTCGTTCACCATGGACACCAACACCGAAGTGGCCGTTGCGCGTTCGGTCGGGATCCCGAATCTGAAGTTCTTCAGCCGGATCCACTACGGCGGCGGCGCGGCTTGCGCCACCATCCAGCAGGCCGCGATGGCGGTGGCCACCGGCGTCGCGGACGTCGTCGTCGCCTACCGTGCGTTCAACGAACGCTCGGGAATGCGCTTCGGACAGGTGAATTCGGCCTTGGTGCAGCAGGTGAACTCCTCCGGCACCGACAACGCGTTCTCGTACCCGCACGGGCTGAGCACCCCGGCGTCGTTCGTCGCGATGATCGCCCAGCGCTACATGCACGTGTACGGCGCCACCAGTGCGGACTTCGGACGGGTCGCGGTCGCGGACCGCAAGCACGCGGCGACCAACCCGAACGCCTTCTTCTACGGCAAGCCGATCACGATCGAGGAGCACCAGGCCTCGCGGTGGATCGCCGAGCCGCTGCACCTGCTGGACTGCTGCCAGGAGACCGACGGCGGCATCGCCATCGTCGTGACCTCGCCGGAGCGCGCGAAGGACCTGCCGAACACGCCCGCGATCATCGCCGCCGCGGCGCAGGGCAGCGGGGCCGATCAGTACATCATGACCAGCTACTACCGGGACGGCCTGAGCGGTCTTCCGGAGATGGGGCTGGTCGGCGACCAGCTGTGGGCCCAGTCGGGGCTGCGTCCGCAGGACATGCAGACCGCGGTGCTCTACGACCACTTCACCCCGTACGTGCTGATGCAGCTCGAGGAGCTCGGCTTCTGCGGCCGCGGCGAGGCCAAGGACTTCATCGCGGACGGTGCCATCGAGCTGGGCGGACGGCTGCCGCTGAACACCCACGGTGGGCAGCTGGGCGAGGGCTACATCCACGGCATGAACGGCATCGCCGAGGGTGTCCGCCAGATCCGCGGCACGTCGGTGAACCAGGTTCCGGACGTGCAGAACGTCCTCGTGACGGCAGGCACCGGTGTGCCGACCTCCGGGCTGGTCCTGACGGCGTAGGCGCCTCCGGCGCCCGTGCGCGGTTGACGAGTGCTAGGACTCGTCAACCGCGCACGGGCGCGTCAGCGCCTTTGCGATCGGCGCGGTGAGCGCGGCGATGCTCTCGGCGGTACCCGGCACGGGGCCCTCGAGTGCCCTGGCGCCGACGGTCCGGTCGAAGACCAGGCCCTCCAGGAGGGCGATCAGGTCCGCCGCGTCCTGCTCCGGGTCGCCCGTGTCGAGCAGGCGGGTGAGCCCGACCGCCCGCTCCCGGGAGAACAGGCTCACGGCCAGCGCGGCCTGAATCTGAGTGTCGTGCACCATCTCCAGCGTGAGTGCGTAGCGGGCACGGATGTCGCGGGCGCGGTCGCCGAGCAACCCGTCGACGTAGACCGCGATCCCGTGGGCGATCTCGGCGATGTCCGTGTTCGGCTCCTGCGGCTCCGGCTGGGAATCGGTGAAGGCGCGTCGTGACCGCTCGGTGAGGTGTCCGACCGTCGCGACCAGCAGGTCGCGCTTGGTCCGGAAGTAGTAGGACGTAGATCCCGCGGGCAGTCCCAGGTGCCGGTCGATGCCGCGATGGGTGAGTGCGCGGATGCCGTCCGTGGCGATGATGTCGAGCGCGGCATCGGTGATGCGCGCCCGTCGGTCCGTCGTTTCCGTCATTGATGTTGCTCCGATCACGTTGACCCATGAAACTCTACATTTGTAGAGTCGCACTATGAAATCGATCCGAGTGGATGCGTTCGACCGGGCCGCGCAGGGCGCCGGATTCGTGCTCGATCCCGCGCAGCGGGCGGCCGCCGAGCGTCTCGCCGCGATGGACCTCAAGACCGGTCGTGGCATCTACCTCTGGGGCCCGGTCGGCAGGGGTAAGACCTGGCTGATGGACGTGTTCCACGATGGCATGAGTGGCGTTCCGACCGTTCGCGTGCACTTCCACGAGTTCTTCCGCCGACTGCACGAGCTCGCGCACACCGAGGGGATCGACCGCGCGTTGGACCGGCTGCTCGGGCGCAGCAAGATCCTGTTCTTCGACGAGTTCCACGTACACGACGTCGGCGACGGCGCGCTGTTGACCAGGCTGCTCGGGGCGCTGGGCAAGCGCAAGGTGACGCTGGTGGTCACCTCGAACTATCCGCCGGACGGGCTGATGCCGAACCCGCTGTTCCACGACACGTTCGTGCCGACCATCGAGGTGCTCAAGGCGCGGATGGAGGTCGTCGAGGTCGCGGGCGCCGTCGACTACCGCGGGCAGGGGGCCGGTGGGCGGCGATTCGGTGCGGGGCGGTACCTCTCCGACGCGGCCGGCCTGCAGTGGCCCGCGGCAGGCGATCGCGTCACGCTCCGCCCGACCACCCAGGCCATCACGGCGCTCTCGGCGGCAGGCGATCTCGTCTGGTTCGAGTTCGCGGACCTGTGCGAGCGGCCGACCTCGACGCTGGACTACCTGAGCCTGGCGGCGGCATACCCGCGCTGGGTGCTGAGCGGCGTGCCGCGGATGGCGGACGCGAGTCCCGATGGGGTGCAACGATTCTGCAATGTCGTCGACATCCTCCACGACCAGGACACCGAACTGACGCTGGTCGGCGCGGATTGGCGGGTGCCGGGACCCGAGCCTGTCGCGGGCGGGCTGGACCTGACACGCACCCGCAGTAGATTGGCGCTGCTGGGATGAGCTAGCCGGCGGCGGGGTCGAGGTCGCGATCGGTCGACGACCCCGCCGCCGCCGACGGCCCCTGCTCGTCCCCGCGGCCGCGGGTGATCAGCCATCCGAAGGCCGTCGCGACCGGGAACATGACCACGCCGTACACCGCGGCGGGGACCGCGATGCGGGTGCTGTCGAGCAGGCTGATCGCGATCGTGATCGCGAGCGTGCTGTTGTGGATGCCGATCTCCATCGAGCTGGCGATCGACTGCCTGCTGGCGATGCCCAGCCTCCGCGGCAGCACGTAGCCGATGCTCAGGCTCAGGATGCAGAAGATCAACGTGATCAGCCCGACGTCCGCCAGGTACCCGGTGACGTTCTCCCGCTCGGCGATCACCGTGCCGACGATGACCAGGGCCAGGACCACGGCCGAGCCGATCCGGACGGGACGATCCATCCGGTCCGCGAAGGCGGGCCACGCCTGCCGTACCCAGACGCCGACGGCCACCGGGATCAGCACGATCGCAAAGATCTGCAGCACCTTCGAGAACTGCAGGCCGAGGGAACCCGTGCCGTCCGACGGTGCGAAGTGTCCGAGCGCGAAGTTGGTGATCAGCGGCAGCGACACCACCGCGATCACCGAATTCACCGCCGTGAGTGTGACGTTCAGTGCCACATCGCCGCGGAACAGGTGGCTGAACAGGTTTGCCGTTGTCCCTCCGGGGGAGGCGGCAAGCAGCATCATCCCCACCGCCAGCAGTGGCGGCAGGTCGAACAGCAGCACCAGTCCGAACGCGATCGCGGGCAGCAGGATCAACTGGCACGCCAGCGCGATCGCGACGGCCTTGGGATGCCTGGCCACGCGGGCGAAGTCTCCGACGGTCAGGGACAGGCCGAGGCCGAACATGATGATCGCCAACGCGAGCGGCAGTGCGACAGTGGACAGCCCGGAATTCATCGCTGGTCCCCATTTCCTGGAAGTCTCGCGGCGTGCACGCGTCGCCGGCAGAAGTCTCGGCGCAAAGATACGGGTGTCCGCACCGGAATTGGGCATATCGCCCAGATTGGTCGTGCCGGAGGGCGCACCGTCGTCGCCGCGTCGACGAAGCGGTCTTCCGCTGCTATGACGGGTGGCATAGCCTCGCTGGGACGGTACCCGGCGAGAGGTGGAATCGATGACGGTCGCACACGCGGTCAAGGACCAGATCCAGCAGATCGGTGGGGGATTCATGTTCTCCCGTGAGGCCAAGGAGTTCGGCCGTACCACCGGGGTGGACGGCTTCATCGGCCCGTATATGCGCGGCCGGTGCGGTGTCCTCGGCGAGGTCGACGCCGACGTCGTGACGGCCGCCGCGGGGTTCTTCCCCGCCGACAGCGTCCGGGCCGCCTGGGAGTCGGTGACGATGCCCGCCGCCGAGGCCGCCCGTGGGTACGCGCTCGCCGCGCAGCAGTTCGGTGTCCGCAAGCTCGCCGCGTTCGACGCCGCCGAGCGGCTCGCCGAACTGATGGATGCGGTCGCGGGCAATGCCGATCCCGCGGGCGTGCCGCTGTTCGCCGGCTGGCGTGCCGTGCCACTGCCCGCAGAGCCGCGGGCGCGGGTCCTCCAGCTGACCCACGTCCTGCGCGAGCTGCGCGGCGGGCTCCACCTCGTCGCAGTCAAGAGCCAGGGCGTCAGCCCACGGGACGCCGTCCTGATCGCCGGGTCGCCGCTGGCCAGCGGGCCGGACCAGGCCGCCCTCTACGGCTGGCCCGCGCCCTACACGGCGCCGGGCGAGGATGTCCGGGCCAGGTGGGCGCGCGCCGAGGAGATCACCGACGAACTCGCCTCCCAGGCATTCGACGTCCTCGACGAGTCCGAGGGCAAGGAGCTCGTCACCCTCCTCGCGGACGCCCACGCGGGAGTGTTCCCGCCTCGCTGATCGCGGATCGACCTGCGCGCATCCATCGATCCCGTGCGGGCGCCGTGCGACGATGGAGTGGTGGGCACGGCGGTCGGTCGCACTGCCACGGTTATCGCGTTGATCGTGGTGAGCGTCCTTGCGCTCCGCGGCTACCTGCCCGAGATCGAGCAGCCGACGGCGCCACCCAGGTCTGACGGAAGGGCCGCGCTGGTCGCGATGCTCGTCATCGCCGCCCTCGCGGTCCTGGTGGCCGCGGTCGCCCTCGTAGCGGTGCTGGTACTGGGCCCCTCGCGTAGGCCCGTGCGGCCGGCGCCGACGTGGATCGGCCATCGCGCGGCGCCCGGCCGGTGGTGGCAGGGGGCGGCATGGTTCGGGTTCGCGGGACTGGTGGTGGTCGCCGCGCTCGCCCTCGCACCGAACCGGGACCGGGCGGCCCCCACCGATCCGAATGGCGGTGCGACGGATCCGACTGTGTCAGCGGTCGGACAGCCACCGGCGCCGCGGGGCAGCGAGATCTGGCCGGACGTCCTGCTGGTGTTGCCGCTGTTGACCGCGCTGCTGTTGGCCGGGGCCGTTGCCCGCGCGCGGCTCCTGTTGCCTGATCGGAGCGATGCCCGCGAGGAGGACGCCGTCCCCGCGGCTAGGCGCGCGGCCGCCGAATCCTTGCGGCGCGCAGCGGAACTGGGCCTCGTCGCGGTCGCGAACACCGGGGCCGACCCCCGATCGGCCATCATCGCCTGCTACCTGGCGATGGAACGCGGTCTGGGTGCGGCCCCCGACGCCGCGCCGCTCGCGTCCGACACCCCGTCGGAGGTGCTGGCACGTGCGGTACGCCACGGCGTGCTGCACCGGGAGAGCGCCACGGCGCTGGTCGGGCTCTTCGAGGAGGCCAGGTTCAGCGGGCACGAGATGACCGAGCAGAACCGGAGTACCGCGGCGGAATTGTTGCGCGCGGTCCTGGCCGAGCTGAGGGAGACGCGATGCGTCGCGTCGCCGTGATCGGGATCCTCCTCGTCGCGGCGCTGGAGGCGATCGCGCTGCGGGCGGGGGCGCCTGCGGCCTCGCTGATCGCGGTCGGAGCGTCGGCCGCCGTCGTGATCTTCGCGATGCGCCGAACCGTCGACGCGGCACCGGCGGCGGGAGAGGTCGCCGCGCCACTGAACTCCCAGGAGGAGATGTTGCGTCGCTGGCGGCTGCGCACGGAGACGCTGGTGAGCTGGGCGGACGGTTCGTGCGCGGACTGGGACCGGCACCTGCGACCACTGCTCGCCCGCGAGTTCGTGCACGTGAGCGGACCGCGTGCGCCCCGTGGTCATGCCGAGATCGAAGCGGCAGGGGCGGCGATGTTCGGCGCCGACCTGTGGCGGTGGGTGGACCCGGCCGGGGCGCGCGCGGGAGATCCGGATGGGCCCGGCCCCGGGCGCGGCGCACTCGAGCGCATCCTGACCCGACTGGAGCAGCTGTGACCGCCGCGACGCAGGCCACCACGGCCAGAGCCGGGGCGGTCCTCGCCGAGGTCGAACGGGCCGTGGTCGGCAAGCGGGAGGCGATCACGACCGTGCTGCTGGTGGTCCTCGCCGGTGGGCACGTGCTGATCGAGGACCTGCCGGGGTTGGGCAAGACGCTGATCGCGCGATCCTTCGCGGCGGCGCTCGGTCTGGAGTTCACCCGTGTCCAGTTCACGCCCGATCTGCTGCCAGCCGACCTGCTCGGCTCGACCGTCTACGACATGCAGTCCGGACGGTTCGAGTTCCGCGCCGGACCGGTGTTCACCAATGTCCTCCTCGCCGACGAGATCAACCGCACGCCGCCGAAAACACAAGCGGCACTGTTGGAATCGATGGCGGAGGGACAGGTGAGCATCGACGGCGTCACCCGGAGGCTGCCGGATCCGTTCATCGTCCTCGCCACCGACAACCCGATCGAGTACGAGGGCACCTATCCGCTCCCCGAGGCGCAGCTCGACAGGTTCATGTTGCGGCTGCGGGTGGGATACCTCGGCACCGCGGACGAGCAGGAGATGCTGCAGCGCCGCCTGGACCGGGGCGCCGACACCGTGACCGTCCGGGCGATCGTGACGGCCGAGGAACTGCACGCCATGCGCGGCAGCGTCGAGCAGGTCTCGGTGCATCCGGACGTGCTCCGCTACGTGGTCTCGCTGGCGGCCGCGACCCGCTCGCACCCCCAGGTGGAGGTCGGCGCGAGCCCGCGGGCCGAGCTCGATCTCGTCCAGCTCGCCCGGGCGCGGGCGCTCCTGGGCGGTCGGGACTACGTCATCCCCGAGGACGTCAAGGCGCTGGCCGCGCCCGCGATGGCGCACCGGATCTCGCTGCGACCGGAGATGTGGGTACGCCGGATCCACGCGGAGGAGGTGGTCGCCGACATCCTGCGCCGGCTGCCGGTGCCGAGGGCGAGCACGTGAGCGCGATCGAGTGGCGGGCCTCGCCCGCGGCGGCGGCGCTGGCGACGTGCGCGGCCACCGCTCTGGTCGTCGCGCTCGTCGGCGGCAGGCCGGAGTTGCTGGCCTTCGCCGCCCCGATGCTCGGCGCGCTCGCGGCTCGCGCACTGCTGCCGCGCCCCGTCGATCGCGTGACCGTGCGCGGCGAGCCCACGACGGTCCGGCTGTTCGAGGGAGAGTCGGTGCGGCTGGCGGTCGCGGTGGAGGAGGCCGGCTCGTGGCCGGGATGCGGTGTCCGCGCCCTTCCGCAGGAAGGGCTGGAGATCGACCAGGAAGCGGCGAGCTCGGGCGATCCGCGCACGGGCGTGCTGATCACCGCCGGGCGGTGGGGGAGATATCGGCCGCGGGTGGCGGTCGACGCGACCGCGGCGGGCGGGTTGTTGGTGGGCGTGGCGGTGGCCGAGGTGGCCACGGTCGATGTGTTCCCACTGGTGGATCCGAACCAGCCGGGGATCCCCCCGACGGACCTGCCCGATCGGTTCGGGGCGCATCCGACCGCACGGCACGGGCCAGGGGTGGAGTACGCCGACATCCGCGCCTACGTCCCCGGCGACCAACTGCGAGCGGTGAACTGGCCGGTGAGTGCGCGTCGTCGTGCCCTGCACGTCACCGAACGTAGGACGGACCGAGCGGCGGACGTCGTGGTGTTGATCGACGCACACCCGCAGGCGCCCGGGCCCGCGAGCGAGAGCCTGGATCGGTCGGTGCGCGGCGGTTGTCAGGTCGCGCAGGCGGCTCTTCGGCGTGGTGACCGCACCGCGGTCGTCGTGCTCGGAGCCCGATCGCGATGGCTCGCACCGGATCTCGGTCGTCGGCAGTTCTATCGCCTCGTCGAGGCCGTGCTCGGGGCCGGGGAGCGCACCGTGCCGCTCGAGGGCACGCTCGTGCCGAGGCCCGCCGTGCCGCCCGGCGCCGCGGTGGTCGCCTTCACCACGCTGCTGGACACGGACTTCGCCCTGGCGCTCATCGACCTCCGCAAGCGGGGCCGCACCGTGGCCGTGGTGGACGTGCTCGCGGGTCCGCCGTTCTCGGACGAGCTCGATCCGACCGTCGCGAGGATGTGGCGGCTCGAACGCCGAAACATGTATCGGGATCTCGGCGTCCTGGGGATCGATGTCGTTGGCTGGCAGGGTGATTCGTCCCTCGATCGTGTACTGGCCGGGATCGGCCGTCGGGGCAGGCGGGTGGTGGTGCCGCGATGACGGGGTTCACCGGACCGAGCGTGATGGCCCTCGGGGCCGGCTTCTCGATGAGCGCCGCCGTCGTTCCGCACGCGCAGGCGCCTGCACTGATCGCGGCCGGGCTCTCCGCCGTGGGGGTGCTCGCCGCGAGGTGGAGCCGGGTGGCCGTGGTCTGTGCAGTGCAGTGCGCGCTGCTCGCGTTGGCGCTCGGCGAGCCCACGCCGGTGCAGGCGGGCCTCGCCGGAGTCGGGGCGACGGTGTTCGTGCTGGCCGCTCATGCCGCGCACACCCCTGGGACCGCGGTCACCGAGGTGGGACTGGTGCTCGCGGTGGCGGTCGTGACCGCAGGCGCGGCGGTGTCGGTGTTCCTTTTGCCCTTCGAGATCGCCTGGCTGCCGCTGGTCGGGCCGATCGCCTGCCTGGCGGTGTATGCGTTGGTGCTCGCGCCCTATGCCTCGACGAAACGGGTTGGTAGTGCCGGTGATCGGCATCTGGTGGACTGAGCGGCCGGGCCGCGCGGACCCTGCGGCGAACCAGGCGCGCGCACCCACCGGGAGGTCTGGGTCCGATCTGGTCCTACGGTTGGGCGAAGTACCCACGGCAGTGAGATCGAGTTCGACAGGGTCGTTCGTGATCGGCCACCCGGTGACAATCGGGGTGGCGCGACTGCCTCACACCCACAGCAAGGAGCATCAGTACGTGGACGGCACCACCGATTCTTCGGCGTTGGACCTGGAGGAACACCTCCCACGTCTGACGGCGCGTGGCGTGATCCTCAGCCTGCTCGTCAGCAACCATCCGGCTCGACCCACCCCGGCGCAGGTGGTTCGTGCGGCGGGAGCCTTCGGCATCAAGGAGTCCGCTGCCAGGGTCGCGCTGAGCCGGATGGTCACCGGCGGTGACCTGATCCGGACCGCCGACGGATTCCACCTGAGTTCGTCGCTGCTCGAGCGGCGTCAGCGGGTGCTCCACGAGGTGCAGCAGGACACCAGGGCCTGGGACGGGGAGTGGGAGATCGTGGTCGTGACCGGGACCGGGCGAGATCCCGGCGACCGGGTCACCCTCCGGTCCCGGCTGTCGCGACTGCGCTTGGCCGAGTTGCGCGAGGGGGTGTGGCTGCGTCCGGCGAACCTGATTCGCCCGCTGAACCTGGCGGACCAGCCGGTGCAGACGATGCGGGGTCGGCCGGACGGCGGCGCCGAGGAGTTGGCCGCCCAGCTGTGGGACCTCTCCGCCTGGGAGGCGGAGTCCGGTCGGCTGCTCGACCTGATGGATCTCGCCGTCAGCGCTGTCGACCGTTTCACGGTGGCCACCGCGATCGTGCGCCACCTGCTCACCGATCCCGTCTTGCCGCCTCAGCTTCAGCCGCGCCCGTGGAACGCGGAGCGTGTGCACGTGGCGTGGGCCGCCTATCAGGAGGAGTTTGTCGCGATCCCCGAGGTGGGAGACGGTTCGGAGAGCTGAATATTACTCATTGACATCGACTGTTTGAAAAACGTAATGTCCCTCGCATAGTCGAAGGAGGCAGCCATGCAGACGCATGAGGTTTTCAATCAGGCCAACCCGCTCGAGGGCCACAACGTGGCCGACGACCAGACGCTGATGGACGGGCTCGTCCGCGAGGGCGCCGAATGGTCCGTGGGCGAGGTGAGCGCGCTCGGTGAGCTGGCGGGCACCGCCGAGGTGCAGGACTGGGGACGGCTGGCCAACGAGAACCCGCCGATTCTGCGGCCATACGACCGCTTCGGCCACCGGATCGACGACATCGAGTTCCACCCGGCCTGGCACAACCTCCTGTCCACCGCGGTGGCCAACGGCCTGCACGGCGCGCCGTGGTCGGACGACCGCGCAGGCAGCCATGTCGCCCGCGCCGCGAAGTTCTACGTGTGGTCGAACGTCGAGGCCGGTCACACCTGCCCGATCTCGGCGACGTACGCCGCGATCCCCGCCCTGCGGGACAACCCGGAGTTGGCGGCCACCTACGAGCCGCTGCTGTCCAACGGCTTCTACGAGTCGGGCCTGAAGGCTCCCCTCGGCAAGGCCGGCCTGCTCGCGACGATGTCCATGACCGAGAAGCAGGGCGGCTCCGACATCCGTGCGAACACCACGCGGGCGATCGCGCAGCCGGACGGCAGCTATCGGATCATCGGTCACAAGTGGTTCACCTCCGCCACCATGGCCGATCTCTATCTGGCCCTCGCGCAGACGGACGCGGGCGTCACCTGCTTCCTGGTGCCGCGCGTCCTGCCCGACGGCACCCTCAACGACGTGCGGTTGATGCGGCTCAAGGACAAGCTGGGCAACCGGTCGAACCCGTCCGGCGAGATCGAGTACCAGAACGCGGTCGGCTGGCGGATCGGCGAGGAAGGCCGGGGCGTGCCGACCATCATCAAGATGGTCAACATGACGCGACTGGACTGCCTGATCGGCGCGGCGTCGGGCATGCGCCGCGGCGTCACCCAGGCCGCGCATCACGCGACCTACCGCAAGGCATTCGGCGCCTACCTGATCGATCAGCCCCTGATGCGCAACGTGCTCTCGGATCTGACGGTCGAATCCGAGGCCGCGTCGCTGCTGATGATGCGCCTGGCCGGAGCGCACGACCGGTCCACCCGCGGTGACGAGGCGGAGTCCCGGTTCCTCCGGCTGGCGCTGGCGATCGGGAAGTACTGGGTGTGCAAGCGGTGGCCCGCGCACGCGGCGGAGTCGCTGGAGTGCTTCGGCGGCAACGGCTTCATCGAGGAGTCGCAGATGCCGCGGCTCTTCCGCGAGTCCCCGCTCAACGGCATCTGGGAAGGCAGCGGCAACGTGGCGGCACTCGACGTGCTGCGTGCCATGGCCAAGAGCCCGCAGTCCGTCGAGGCGTTCTTCGCCGAGGTCGCCCTCGCGGGCCCCGAGCCCAGCATCCAGCGCGCCGTTGCCGAGATCCAGGCCCAGCTCACCGATCTCGCGGGCGCTGAGGTCCTGGCCCGCCGGGTCATCGAACGGATGGCACTGGTTCTGCAGGCATCGCTGCTGGTCCGGTTCGGCGACCCGGCCGTCTCCGACGCGTTCATCGCGACCCGCCTCGACGGTGACCGGGGCAGCGTCTACGGCACCCTGCCCGGCGGTGTCGACTTCGCGGCGATCCTCGGCCGCATCACCCCGAAGGTCGGCTGAGCGACCACATTCCGAGCCGGACCCATACAACGCAAGGGAGTCGACAATGCAGGGAATCGGTGAGTGGGCGGTCCAGCGCGCCCAGCTGAGCGGGGACAAGGTCGCGTTCGTCTACGGCGAGCGTTCCTGGACGTACGGCGAGTTCAACGACCACACCGACCGACTGGCCAACCAGCTTCGTGGTCGGTTCGGGGTCCGGCGCGGGGATCGGGTCGCGGCCGTCGTCGCGTCCTCGGTGGAGTGCCTGGAGATCCTGTTCGCGAGCGCAAAGCTCGGGGCGATCTTCACGCCGATCAACGTGCGCCTGACCGCGCCGGAGATCGGGTACGTGCTGGCCGATCTCGGCGCGGAGCTCTTGTTCGCGCACGGGCAGTTCAGCCAGGTGCCGGACGCGTTGACCGAGCCGGGGGTGCGGGTGCGCGACGTCGTGACCCTGGGCGACGAGTACGACACCCTGCTGTCCGACGGGAGCTCGGTGCCGGTGCCCTCGCAGGTCGACCGGCACGACGTGGCGGTGATCATGTACACCTCGGGCACCACCGGCCGCCCCAAGGGGGCGATGCTCACGCACGAGAACCTGCGGGCGAACGCCGTCGCCGTCACCTCGGCGTTCGGGCTGCGCAAGAGCGATGTCACCATCACCGCGCTGCCGATGTTCCACATGGGTGGGCTGGGGCTGCACACGCTGCCCTTCATCTACCTGGGCGCCCGCAACGTGATCCTGCCGTCGTTCGACCCGACCGTCGTCCTGGAGCTGGTGGCCAAGGAACGGGCGACGCAGCTGCTGCTCGTGCCGACCATGTGGCAGGCGGTGACGGCGGTGCCCGATCTCGAGCGCTACGACCTGTCCTCGCTGGACTGCGCGCTCATCTCCGGGGCGCCCGCGCCGATGGCGGTGCTCGAGTTCTTCGCCGATCTCGGCATCCCGATCGAGGAGGGCTTCGGGATGACCGAGTGCGCGCCGTCGGTCGCGAAGCTCGACGCCGAGCACGTTCGCACCAAGGCCGGGTCCATCGGCCGGTCGTTGTTCGGCATCGAGACCCGGATCGTGGACGACCGGGACCAGGACGTGCCCGCCGGCACCGTTGGCGAACTCCTCGTCCGGGGCGACAACGTGTTCGTCGGGTACTGGATGCGCCCCGAGGAGTCGGCCGAAGCGTTGCGCGGCGGCTGGTTCCACTCCGGCGACCTGGGCTGGGCCGACGAGGACGGCTTCATCACCCTGGTCGACCGACGCAAGGACATGCTGATCAGCGGCGGGGAGAACGTCTACACCCGCGAGGTCGAGCTGGCGATCGCGCAGATGCCCCAGGTGCGCGACGTGGCCGTGGTCGGTGCCGCACACGCGAAGTGGGGCGAGACCCCGGTGGCGTTCGTGGTCGCCAAGGACGGCGAAACCCTCACCGAGGAGGAGGTCATCGCGTTTGCCCGCCAACGCCTGGCCGGATTCAAGACGCCGACCAGTGTGTGCTTCCTCGCTGCGCTGCCGACCACCGCGACGGGAAAGATCCAGAAGAACGCTCTGCGTGATCGGCTGTCCGCCACCATGTCCGACGGATAGCCGAACAGATCGAGTGACGACGGCCGGTCGTGGCGCTGCCACGGCCGGCCGTCGTCATGCCGTGGTGAGTTCCTCACCCCGCGAACGCGGACGCCGGTGGTGCCCGCGCGGGTTCGCGGGCACCACCGGCGTCGGTGGAACGGGGATCTCTGCGCTACGGCAGCAGCTGATCCATGAAGGAGTTGCTGTAGATCCGGTGGGGGTCGAGCGTGTTGAACGCCGCCCGCGCGCTGTCCCAGTTGTCGCTCGCGGGCACACCGTCGCGGTAGCTCTGCGGCAGGGCGCCGCTGATGATCCCGCCGTCGGTGTACGGGTCCGCGCCGAACGCCCAGCCCTTCGACCACTCGGGGCGGAAGGTGTAGTCGTTGCCCGTGTAGTGCGAGCGCATCCACTGCTCCATCTCGCGGTAGAACTCGAACATGCCGGGGGTACCCGGGACGCCGAGCACGTTCAGCCAGATGGCGGTGTCCCACTCGGGGTGGTCCGGGCGCGGACGCATCGCGGAGATGGTCGGCGCGCCTGCCGAGGGGACCTTGACGTCCGCGGCCTGGTCGAGGCCGCAGCAGCGGATCTCGACGGGACCGTTGAGCGGGTACTGACCCTTCGCCTTGTAGAACTCGATGCGCTCGTTGAACCAGTGGGTGAAGTCGTGGATGACCTGACCGATGTTGGCTCGGTTGGTGATGACCGCGCCGCCGCCCTCGGTCAGGCGGAGGGTGGTGGCCTTGATGTAGAACTGGATGTCCTTCGACCAGCCCCAGATGTCGTTGGCGCCGGTCGCGGCGAGCCCGGCGACCGTGGTCGTGTACATGATGTTGCCGAACGCAGGCGCGATGCCGGGCAGACCCGAGTTCATCTGTCCGAGAAGGTCGGTGACCGCCTCGGGCAGGTTGTCCGAGAACGGGTAGTTGTACGGGCCGGTGACCTCACGCGCCCCGGCGGGCTTGGTGGGTGCGACCGACCAGACCTTGAGCCACGGCTTCTCGGTGAAGGGGTACCAGATGGCCTCCACGCCGCCGTTGGAGGCGACGTAGCTCTCGAAGGTGCGGCCCGAGGCGCCCTTGGCTCCGAACATCTCGGTCCACTTGATGTCGGTGTAGCTCTGGCACCGCATCCGGAAGTTCGGACCCGCCTGCAGCGTCACCGAGGTGAGGAAGGTGCGGCCGAGGTTGGTCAGCAGGGGCTTGATCTGAGGATCGTTGCGGGAGTAGGTCTTCTCCGCGTACTTGGAGCCGTCCCAGACCACCGCGGTCAGCGAGGTCACCAGGTTGCTCAGCGAGCCGTATGTGTGGCCCGGGGTGGTGGCCTGTCCGTTGGCGGGCAGGGCGGCGCCGTGCGCATCCACGGCAAGCGAGCCCGCGATCGACAGCACGCCCGGCGCGGGCAGGTTCGCGAAGCCGAGGCCCTGTGCCTGCAGCGCGGTGGTGATCGCGTCCAGGGTGGCGCCCGGGCCCGCGGTGACGGTCGCCGGGGCGCCGCCCGCGTTGACCGAGACGCCGTTGAGGTGCTTCATCGTGTCGACCAGGATGACCTTGTCGACGGGGGCGCCGTTGACGACGGTCAGCGGGGTCCAGCCGTGCATGGCGCCGCGCGGACGGATCTTGTACCCGTTGGCGTGCGCCCAGTTCGCCAGGCGGACGACGTCGTCGGGCGACTTGGGATGACAGGTCCAGACGGAGTCCAGCATGATCTCCTTGGACCAGTTCTGGTACGCCTGCTGCGCGAGTTCGATGCCGTCCGGGAAGCTCGGCGGCGCGGGGAGTGTCGGCCCGCCGAGCGAGCCCGAGCCGCCTGCCGAGCCCGACGAGCCGAGCGGGATGGCGTAGACGGGCGTCCACGCGCCCGCCGCCGTCGCTGCCAGGGCCCCCGCCCCTGCAGCGAGGAATCCCCGCCTTGATAAGCCGAGACGCTTATCGTTCGATTCCGGCATGCGTTTACTCCAGTCGTGTGTGAGAGAGGGGGAGTTGTGTTCGTCAGTGCTGGGTAGGTCGGTCGGCCGTGCTGGGAACGGCCGACCGACCAGTCGTTCTTGCTGGATCAGGCGAGCGTGAGGACCACGTCTGCCAGGGCCGGCGAGTCGTCGCGCTCGAGAACGCTTGCCGAGATGAGCAACTGGCCGGCTTCTTTCCAGATCCGGATCTTGAGGGTCTCTCCCGGGTAGACCACCCCGGCGAAGCGGGCCTTGTAGCCCTTCACCTTCGATGTGTCAGCGTCCAACGCGGCATCGACAGCGGCCTTGCAGACCATCCCGTACGTGCACAGCCCATGCAGGATAGGCGCAGGGAAGCCGGCTGCGCTGGCGAATTGGGGATCCGAGTGCAACGGGTTCCGGTCACCGCACATCCGGTACAGCAACGCCTGCTGCGGCAGGATCGGCGCCTCGACCTCGAAGTCGGGGGACCGGTCGGGCAGTGTGACGGACTCCGAGGGGCCGCGCTCGCCGCCGAAGCCGCCCTCGCCGCGAGCGAAGATCGACGAGCGTGCGGTCCACAGCGGATTCCCGTCCAGGTCCGTGGTGGTGGACTCCTGGACGATGACCGCGGCCTTGCCCTTGTCCCACACCTCGGAGATCCGGGTGGTGGTGCGTGCATTTCCCTCGGCCGGAATCGGCTGGTGCACGGTCACTTCCTGGCTGCCGTGCACGACCTTGGCGAGGTCGATCTCCACGCCGGGGAAGGACACCTTCGGTGCCTCGGTGGCATGGAAGTTCGCCACCACGGTGGCGAAGGTCGGCAGCACCTGAGGCTTGCCGTCCTCGAGGTAACGCAGCTCCTTGGCGTCGAGCGGGCGCGCGCCCGCTCCGATGCCGAGGTGGTAGTGCTGCACGTCCGAGCTGGTCCAGGAGAACTCCTGGGTGGGCAGCTCGGCGCCGATCGCGATGTTGGGGTCGATGGGCAACGTGGCTTTCCTGTCAGTTCGAAGTGGCGGTGGCGGATTCGGCGCTCACGCCGGAAGCGGACTCGGTGCCCGACTTCGCCTTCTCGGCGATGTCAAGGACCGCGAGGTACGCGAAGGTCATCGCGGGACCGATGGTCGCGCCGGGACCGGCGTAGGTGTGACCCATCACGGGGGCGCTGGCGTTGCCCGCCGCGTAGAGGCCCTCGATCACGGTGCCGTCCTCGCGCAGGGCGCGACCCTCGGTGTCGGTGCAGATGCCGCCCTTGGTGCCGAGGTCGCCCGGCACCATCTTGATCGCGTAGAAGGGGGCCTTGCTGATCTCCCCGAGGCTGGGGTTCGTCAGGCGCGGGTCGCCGTAGTAGGCGTCGTACCCACTGTCACCGCGACCGAAGTCCTCGTCCTTGCCGCTGCGCGCGAACCCGTTGAAGCGCTCGACCGTCTCGGTGAGGGCGTCGACGGGCAGTCCGGTCTTCTCGGCGAGTTCGGCGATGGTGCCCGCCTTGACCACGACGCCGGCCTTGAGCCACCGGCCGGGGAACGGGGAGCGCGGCGTGATGCCCGCGAAGGTGTAGCGGTTGCGGTAGCGCTGGTCCAGGATCATCCAGGTCGGGATGTTCTCGCCCGGGCCCTCGCCCTGGCCGTACTTGCCGCCGTACATCATGTGGGTGGCCTCGACGTACGGGGCGGCCTCGTTGCCGAAGCGCTTTCCTGCGGTGTTGACCATCATCGAGCCGGGCAGGGTCCGCTCGGACAGGGCGAACCAGGGGCCGCCGGTCAGCGGGATGGACGGACCCCACCAGGCGTCGTCCATGAAGTCCACTGCGGCACCGACGTTCTGGCCCGCCAGGATGCCGTCGCCGGTGTTCGCCTTGGCGCCGACCGTCCACTCGGTGGTGATCGGGGCGCGCTGGTACTTCTTGCGCATCTCCTCGTTGTGCTCGAACCCGCCGGAGCCAAGCACGACGCCGTGCTTGGCGCGGATGACCTGCTCCTCGCCGTCGACGAGCACCTTCACGCCGCGGACGGCGCCGTCTTCCGTGTACAGCTCGGTCAGCGGCGTGTTCAGCAGGATCGGCACGCCTGCGTCACGCAGGCCGATGCGCATGCCCGCGACCAGGGCCTGACCGCGGACCAGCAGGTCCTTGCCGGTGGCCTTGGCGGCCAGGAAGCGCATGCCGACCTTCATCGCGCGCACGGGTCCACGGCGGTTGCGCATCAACAGGTTCAGCCACTTGTAGTCGGCCTGCGTGATGACGAAGTTCTTGGGAGCCTTGACGTAATCCGGCTCGAGGTTCTTGCGGTCGTCGCCGAGCTGGTTGCCGTCGAAGGGCGACGGCTCCACGGAGCGTCCGCCGAGACGTCCGCCGGGGGCCTCGGGGTAGTAGTCCGAGTAGCCGGGCACCCACTGCAGCTTCAGTGCGCTGTTCTTCAGCACGAACGAGAGCATCTCCGGCCCACGGTCGAGGTAGGTGTCGATGCGCTCGGGCGCTACGACGTCGCCGATGATGCTGTGCAGGTACTCGCGGGCTGCCTCGCGGGTGTCGGTGACACCGTCGGCCTCGAGCACCTCGTTGTTGGGGATCCAGACGCCGCCACCGGACCTGGCGGTGGAGCCGCCGTAATGGGCGGCCTTCTCGACGATGACGACGCTCAAACCCTGGTGGGCGGCGGTCAGGGCCGCGGTCATGCCCGCCGCGCCGCTACCGACAACGACGATGTCGTATTCCTGCTTGCTCATGTAGAACACGTTATAGAATCAAGTGGGTCTCAGTCCATGCTTTCTGCCAGGAAGTATTGCCGAACTGGGTCTTGACAACCGGAACCAAACGAAAACACGTTGCAGGCGGACGGAAGGTGGTGCGCGGTGTCCTGGGACCTCTCCGCGGATGTCGTTGTAGTCGGGGTGGGCGTCGCGGGTGTCTCCGCCGCTCTCGAGGCCGTCGCGGCGGGTGCGGATGTGATCGCGCTCGACCGTTACAGCGGCGGTGGGGCCAGCACCATCTCGGGCGGCATCGTCTATGCCGGCGGCGGGACCTGGGTTCAGAAACAGGCCGGGGTCGCCGACAGCTCGGACGCGATGTTCGCCTACCTCAGCCGCGAGGTCGGGGACGCCGTCAGCGAGGAGACGCTGCGCAAGTTCTGCGACCAGAGCCCCGCGATGATCGACTGGCTGTCCGGCCACGGGGTGCCGTTCGAGGCCTCGCTGTGCCCGTACAAGACGTCGTACCCGAGCAACCGCCACTACCTGTACTACTCGGGTAGCGAGGCGGCGGGCGGCTTCCGCGACATCGCGAAGCCGGCGCCCCGCGGACACCGGGCCAAGGGCAAGGGGACCTCGGGCAAGATGCTCTACGGGCCCCTGATCGCCTCCGCGCTGACAAACGGCGTCAGGCTTGAACAGCAATCCCGTGCGACAGAGCTGATCATGGACGAGACTGGGACCGTGGTCGGGGTCCAATGCCTGAGCCTTCGCGGCGCACCCAAGCAGGTGCGCGCGCGGTATGCCGCGCTGACCTCCCTCTCCGCCAAGCCGGGCATCTACTACCCGCCGATGCGCAAGATCCTGCAGAAGCAGATCGAGAAGATGGAGGCGCGGTACGCCAAGCCGATCCGCATCCAGGCCCGTTCCGGCGTGGTGCTCAGCGCGGGCGGGTTCATCGCGAACCGTGAACTCGTCGCCGAACACGCGCCGCAGTATCGCGGCGGGCTTGCGCTCGGCACGGCGGGCGACGACGGCAGCGGAATCCAGATGGGTACCGCCGTCGGCGCCGCGACCGACAAGCTCTCCAACATCTCGGCCTGGCGTTTCATCGTTCCGCCCAGCGCCTTCCTCAGCTCGGTTCTCGTGAACGAGAAGGGCAACCGGATGGTCGACGAGTCCCGGTACGGGGCCGCGCTCGGGTACGCGATGATCGCCGAGAACTCCGGGCAGGGGTGGCTGCTGGCCGACGCCGACCTCGTGAAGGAGGCGCGCTTGCAGCTGGGCACCCAGACCATGTGGTTCCAGCGCGTCCAGGCCGAGACCCTGCTTCGCGGCGAGGGCGTCACGGGGAACACCCTCGAAGAGGTTGCGGCCAAGGTCGGGATCGACGCAGCCGGGCTGGCGGCGACGGTCGCGGCGCACAATGACGCGATCGCGGCGGGCGAGGCGGACCCGATGGGCAAGCCTGCTGACTTCGTTCGGCCGGTGCGGACGGCGCCGTTCTCACTGTTCGATGTGTCGCTGAAGAAGAGCCTGACCAACCCGCTGCCGATGCTGACCCTCGGTGGCCTTGTCGTGGACGAGGCGACCGGTGAGGTCACCTCGACTGCGGGCGAAGCCATTCCGGGGCTGTACGCGGCGGGCCGCACCGCGGTGGGGATCTGCTCGAACTCCTACGTCAGCGGGCTTTCGCTAGCAGACTGCATCTACTCCGGCCGCCGGGCCGGTGCGCATGCTGCGCAAGGTGGCTCCGCCTAGCACCAGGTACTGACGAAGGGAACCGAAGATGCTCACGACCGAGTTGCGCAGCCAGATCGCGGATCGTCTCGACGCCGCAGAGAAGGATCATCTGGCGATCGATCCGTTGTCGGAGCAATACCCGGACCTCGATGTCGTGGACGCCTACGAGATCCAGCTGATCAACATCCGCCGCCGGGTGGCGGAGGGTGCCAGGGTGGTCGGGCACAAGGTCGGCCTGACCGCGGCAGCGATGCGCGAGATGATGGGCGTCGACGAGCCCGATTACGGCCACCTGTTCGACGACCGGGAACTGCGCGAGGGTGAGCCGGTGGACACCTCGCGCTTCCTGTTGCCGCGCGTGGAGGTCGAGGTCTCCTTCATCCTGGGGGCGGATCTGCCAGGCGCGGGGTGCACCGTCGATGACGTGATCGCCGCGACGGAGTTCGTGGTGCCGTCCATCGAGCTGATCGACACCCGGATCAGGGAGTGGAAGATCGGTATCTGCGACACCATCGCGGACAACGCCTCGTACGCCGGTCACGCGATCGGTGCCCAGCGCGTCCGGCCCGGCGACATCGACCTCACCGCTATCCAGGCCACCCTCCTGCGCAACGACGAGTTGGTCGCGGAGGGATGCAGCGATGCCGTCCTCGGTAACCCGGCGGCAGGCGTGGCCTGGCTCGCCCAGGAGGTCGAGGGCTTCGGGGTGCAACTGAAGGCGGGCGACATCGTGCTCCCGGGGTCGTGCACCCGGGCCTTCGACGTCCGCCCAGGCGACAGGTTCCACGCCGAGTTCAGCGGGCTCGGTTCCGTTTCTCTACAGTTCAAGTAGGAGACAGCCATGACCAAGGCAAGTGTTGCGATCGTCGGGTCGGGCAACATCAGCACCGACCTCCTCTACAAGCTGCAGCGATCCGAGTGGCTCGAACCGCGCTGGATGATCGGCATCGATCCCGAGAGCGAGGGCCTCGCGCGGGCGCGCAAGATGGGCCTCGAGACCTCCGCGGAGGGCGTCGACTGGCTGCTGAACCAGCCCGAGAAGCCGGACCTGGTGTTCGAGGCGACCTCGGCCTACGTGCACCGCGACGCCGCGCCTCGGTATTTGGAGGCGGGGATCCGCGCGATCGACCTCACCCCCGCGGCCATCGGCCCGGCGGTCGTTCCGCCCGCCAACCTGCGCGAGCACCTCGACGCCCCGAACGTCAACATGATCACCTGTGGGGGCCAGGCGACCATCCCGATCGTGTACGCGGTCTCCCGCGTGGTCGACGTCGTGTACGCGGAGATCGTCGCGTCGGTCGCGTCGCTGTCCGCGGGGCCGGGTACCCGCGCCAACATCGACGAGTTCACCAAGACCACCAGCCGTGGCATCGAGGTCATCGGCGGTGCCAGCAAGGGCAAGGCCATCATAATCCTGAACCCGGCCGATCCGCCGATGATCATGCGCGACACCATCTTCTGCGCCATCCCCGAGGACGCAGACCATGCCGCGATCACCGACTCAATCCACCGCGTGGTGGCGGACATCCAGCAGTACGTGCCCGGATACCGGCTGCTCAACGAGCCGCAGTTCAACGAGCCGAGCGTGGTGTCTGGCGGCTACGCGACCGTGACGACCTTCGTCGAGGTCGAGGGCGCAGGTGACTTCCTGCCGCCGTACGCGGGCAACCTCGACATCATGACGGCGGCGGCAACCAAGGTGGGCGAGGAGATCGCCCAGAAGCTTCTCACCGTGAGGGCGTGAGTGACATGGCAGTGACATCGAAAGGCGTGATCGACAGCACCGTTCATTTCGACTCGGCGTGGGACGTTCGGGTCACCGACACCTCGTTGCGGGACGGCTCGCACCACAAGCGGCACCAGTTCACCGGTGACGAGGTGCGGGCGATCGTCGGCGCACTCGACGCGTCCGGCGTGCCGGTCATCGAGGTCACCCACGGCGACGGCCTCGGCGGGTCCTCGTTCAACTACGGCTTCTCCAAGACCCCCGAGCAGGAACTGATCAAGATCGCGGTGGACACCGCGAAGCGGGCCAAGATCGCCTTCCTGATGCTGCCCGGACTGGGCATCAAGGAGGACATCATCGAGGCGCAGGGCAACGGGGCCTCGATCTGCCGCATCGCCACCCACTGCACGGAGGCGGACGTCTCGATCCAGCACTTCGGCCTGGCCCGCGAGCGCGGCCTCGAGACCGTCGGCTTCCTGATGATGGCGCACTCGAGCACCCCGGAGAATCTCGCGCAGCAGGCTCGGATCATGGCCGATGCCGGCTGCCAGTGCGTGTACGTGGTCGACTCCGCGGGCGCACTCGTGTTGGAGCAGGTGTCCGAGCGCATCGAGGCGCTGGTGTCGGAGCTCGGCAACGACGCCCAGGTCGGCTTCCACGGCCACGAGAACCTCGGCCTCGGTGTCGCGAACTCGATCGCCGCGGTGCGCGCGGGCGCCAAGCAGATCGATGGCAGCACCCGCCGCTTCGGTGCGGGCGCGGGCAACGCGCCGGTCGAGGCGTTCGTCGGTGTCTGCGACAAGATCGGCATCAAGACCGGCATCGACTTCTTCTCGATCGCCGACGCCGCGGAAGACGTCGTCCGTCCGGCGATGCCCGCCGAGTGCCTGCTCGACCGGCAGGCCCTGATGATGGGGTACGCGGGGGTCTACTCCAGCTTCCTCAAGCACGCCGAGCGTCAGGCCGAGCGGTACGGCGTCTCGCCCGCCGAGCTGCTGGTGCGTGCGGGCAAGCGCAAGCTGGTCGGCGGGCAGGAGGACCAGCTGATCGACATCGCGCTCGAGCTGCAGCGGGAAGCCGCCGCCGGCTGAGGTCCCGGATACGGAAAAGGGGCGCGCATCCGGATGGATGCGCGCCCCTTCATGTTCGGCGTTCGCTACGCGTCGGTGTCGCGCACCTCGAGGATGCCCTCCATGACCGCGTGTTCGATGCTGCTCAGCAGCCGCGGGCAGGTCTGCTGGGACCCGGTACGCCCACCGGACCTGGTGAACTCCGGGCACGCCTGCGCCGGATCGGCCTGCCACTGGATGCTGGTGTGCTTGAAGCTGTTCTTTCGAACGAGGACGCAGGTGCCGCAGGCGCGGCACTCCACCTCCTGCAGTCCGTCCTCGAGGTAGGTCTGCAGGTCGATGGCGGTCTGTGCGCGGACGGCCTCGACCCGGGCCGGGCTGTCGGCGAAGTCAGGGGCCTTGGCCCAGGTCGAGGTCATCTCACACTCCCGTCTTGTTGTCGGCGGCCTCCGCCGCTGCCTTCTCCTCCGCCTGGCGGGCCAGGTTCTCCTCGACCTCACGCTGCCAGGCCTCGACGGCCTTGGTGGTGTCGATCTCGAACTCGAAGCGCTGCGTCTGCTTCTCCTCGACATCGGCGACGTCGACATAGAACTGGTCGTACCAGCGGCGGAGCTGGTAGACGGGGCCGTCTTCCTCGCAGAGCAGCGGGTTGTCGATCTTGCTCTTGCTCTTCCAGATCGCGACGTCCTGCTCGAAGCCCATCGCAACACCCTCGGTGAACTTGCGCGAGATCTTCTCGGTGGTGGCGTCGTCGAGGCCCTTGGGCTTCTGCACACTCACGCCGTACATCAGCACGAACGAGTCCTGCGTGACCGGGTAGTGGCAGTTGATCAGGATGCTCTCTGCCTTGTACCCGCTGTAGTCGTTGTGCAGCCAGTTGATCATGTACGACGGGCCGAAGTACGAGGCCTCCGAGTCCAGCACGGACTCGCCGTACTGGGTGCCCATGCTCTGCACGTCCGGACGGCCGTGGTTCTGCAGGTACTGGGTGGCGACGTGGCCCTCGAAGACGTTCTTGAAGTACTTCGGGAACCCGAAGTGCACGTAGAAGAAGTGCGCCATGTCCACCACGTTGTCGACGATCTCGCGGCAGTTCGAGCCCTCGACGAGGATCCGGTTCCAGCGCCAGTCGGTCCACTCGTCGGTGAACACCTCGGGCAGGTGCGGGATCGTCACGCCCTCCGGAGGCGGGTTGCCCTCGGGGTCGTTCCAGACGAACAGCTGCTTGTTCTCCTGCAGCGTGATCCACTTGCGGGTGCGTGCCAACGGCGGGACGCGACGGGCATAAGGGATGCCCGTGCATTTGCCGTTGCCGCCCCAGCGCCAGTCGTGGAACGGGCAGGCGACGGAGTCGCCCTTGATGCTGCCCTCGCTCAGGTCGCCGCCCATGTGCCGGCAGTACGCGTCGAGCACCTGCAGCTTGTTCTGGCTGTCGGCAAAGACGACGAGCTTGGTGCCGAACGCCTCGACCGCGTGCGGCTTGCCGTCCAGGAACTCGCTCTCCAGGCCGATGCAATGCCACCCGCGGGCGAATCGCGTCGGGTTGGCTCCCACGTCGATCTCGCGAATGCCCTTGCCGGATGCGCCGCTACTCTGCGTCATCTTTGCCCCTCACATCCCTTCGTTCTTGTACTAGAACACGTTATAGAACTTGTGCCAGTTTTGCTAGATATTGGCGCTAGTAGTCGCAGTCAGGGACTTTCGTCCCAGTGGAACCCATTCTGCTCGACACGAATGGGAACGTGTTCTAGTCTCAGGTGAAAGTGAAGCACCGAGACGCACGACACATGAGGGAGTACCAGTGGGTGAGCACGACAGCCGCGCGGTGATCGAGAAGCTGAACGAGCTTCTGCCGACCCTGCGCGAGCGCGCACAGGAGACCGAGGATCTGCGTCGCATTCCCGACGACTCGATCAAGGGGCTCCAGGAGGCCGGCTTCTTCCGACTCCTGCAGCCGGCGCAGTGGGGCGGCTTCGAGGCTGATCCCGTCACCTTCTACACCGCTGTCCGCAACATCGCGAGCGCGTGTGGGTCCACCGGCTGGGTCTCCGGCATCATCGGCGTCCACAACTGGCACCTCGCGCTGTTCGATCAGCAGGCGCAGGAGGACGTGTGGGGCCAGGACACCGACGTGCGGATCTCCTCGTCGTACGCGCCGATGGGTGCGGGCGAGGTCGTCGACGGTGGCTACAAGGTCAACGGCGCGTGGGCCTGGTCCTCGGGCTGTGACCACGCCAACTGGGTTGTCGTCGGCGGACCGGTGATCAAGGACGGCCGCCCGGTCGACTTCGGCAGCTTCCTGATCCCCCGCGAGGACTACCAGATCGACGACGTGTGGAACGTGGTCGGCCTGCGCGGCACCGGCAGCAACACGATCGTCGTCAAGGACGTGTTCGTGCCGCGGCACCGCTTCCTCAGCTTCAAGGCGATGAGCGATCTCACCGCGCCGGGCCTCGCGCAGAACACCGCGCCGGTCTACAAGATGCCGTGGGGCACCATCCACCCCACCACCATCTCGACCCCGATCGTCGGCATGGCGTACGGCGCCTATGACGCCCACGTCGAGCACCAGGGCAAGCGCGTCCGCGCGGCCTACGCAGGCGAGAAGGCCAAGGACGACCCGTTCGCCAAGGTCCGGATCGCCGAGGCCTCCAGTGACATCGATGCCGCCTGGCGTCAGCTCTCCGGCAACGTCGCCGACGAGTACGCGCTGCTGCTGGCCGGCGAGGAGGTGCCGATCGAGCTGCGCCTGCGGGCCCGCCGCGACCAGGTGCGTGCCACCGGCCGCGCCATCGCCTCGATCGACCTGCTCTTCGAGAACTCCGGTGCGACCGCTCTCGCGAACGGCACTCCGATCCAGCGCTTCTGGCGCGACGCGCACGCAGGCCGCGTGCACGCCGCCAACGATGCCGAGCGCGCCTACGTCATGTTCGGTGGCGCCGAGTTCGGTCTGCCGCTCACGGACACGATGGTCTGAGGCGGGGCATCGTGACGACGACAGAACAGGCCGAGATCACCTACGAGTCGACCTCGAAGTTCGCCCAGGTCCGTCCGGACCTCAAGCTGCACTACCACGAGGCCGGCGTCGGCAACGGCCCGACGATCGTGCTGCTGCACGGCGGCGGACCCGGTGCCTCCTCCTGGTCGAACTTCTCCAAGAACATCCCCGTGCTGGCCGAGAAGTTCCACGTGCTCGCGGTGGACCAGCCCGGCTACGGGCTCTCGGACAAGCCGACCGAGCACCCACAGTACTTTGTGCACAGCTCTTCCGCGCTCAAGGATCTGCTCGACACCCTCGAGATCACCGGGCGGGTGCACCTGCTCGGCAACTCGCTCGGTGGCGGCGCGGCCGTGCGGTTCGCGCTCGACTTCCCGGATCGTGCCGGCCGGCTGGTGCTGATGGGCCCCGGCGGGCTGAGCGTCAACCTGTTCTCGCCCGACCCGACCGAGGGTGTCAAGAACCTCGGCAAGTTCAGCTTCCAGCCGACGCGGGACAACCTCGAGGCGTTCCTGCGGATCATGGTGTTCGACCAGTCGCTCATCACCCCGGAGCTGGTCGAGGAGCGGTTCGCCGCGGCGAGCACCCCCGAGTCGTTGGCGGCCGCGAAGGCGATGGGCAAGTCCTTCGCCAGCGCCGACTTCGAGAAGGGCATGCTCTGGCGCGACGCGCACAAGCTGCGCCAGCGGGTGTTGCTGATCTGGGGCCGCGAGGACCGGGTCAACCCGCTCGACGGCGCCCTGGTGGCGACGAAGATGATCCCGCGCGCGCAGCTGCACGTGTTCGGTGGCTGCGGCCACTGGGCGCAGCTCGAGAAGTTCGATGAGTTCAACCGTCTGGCAAGTGATTTCCTTCTCGACGGAGGTAACTGATGGGTATTCGTTCGCTTGCGTACATGCGCATCGAGGCCACCGACATGGCGGCCTGGCGCGAGTACGGCCTGAAGGTCCTCGGCATGATCGAGGGCAAGGGCACCGACGCCAACTCGCTCTACCTCCGGATGGACGACTTCCCTGCCCGCCTGGTGATCGTGCCGGGTGAGCGCGACCGCCTGATGGTCTCCGGCTGGGAGACGGCCAATGCGGCCGAGCTGCAGGAGATTCGGGACAGCCTGTCCGCGGCAGGCGTGCCCTTCAAGGAGGGCACCGCCGACCAGATCGCGGACCGTCGGGTCGCCGAGCTGATCGTCTTCGAGGACACCTCGGGCAACACGCTCGAGGTGTTCCACGGCGCGGCCCTCGAGCACCGCCGGATCGTGAGCCCGTACGGACACAAGTTCGTCACCGGCGAGCAGGGTCTCGGACACGTCGTGCTCACCACGGACGACGACCAGGCCTCGTTGCGGTTCTACCGCGACGTGCTCGGGTTCAAGTTGCGCGACTCGATGCGGCTGCCTCCGCAGATGGTCGGGCGGCCCGCCGACGGCGAGCCGGCCTGGCTCCGCTTCCTCGGCTGCAACCCGCGCCATCACAGTCTGGCGTTCCTGCCGATGCCGAACCCGACCGGCATCGTGCACCTGATGGTCGAGGTGGAGAACTCCGACGATGTCGGACTCTGCCTGGATCGGGCGATGCGCAAGAAGGTCAAGATGTCGGCCAGCCTCGGCAGGCACGTCAACGACCTGATGCTCTCGTTCTACATGAAGACGCCGGGCGGCTTTGACATCGAATTCGGTTGCGAGGGGCTCGAAGTCGAGGATGAAAGCTGGATCGCTCGCGAGAGCACCGCGGTGAGCCTGTGGGGTCACGATTTCACGGTGGGAATGAAGTAGTGACGGCGCCTCAGGAGTCGACGACTGGCGCGGAGATCGATCCGCGTCAGTTCCGTACCGTGCTCGGTCAGTTCTGCACCGGCGTCACGATCATCACGACGATCGACGAGGGTGAGCCGGTCGGCTTCGCGTGCCAGTCGTTCGCGGCGCTGTCGCTGGATCCGCCGCTGGTGCTGTTCTGCCCGACCAAGGCGTCGCGGTCCTGGGCGGCGATCGAGCGCAGCGGCAAGTTCTGCGTCAATGTGCTCGCGGAGGAGCAGCAGGCGGTGTGTGCCCGGTTCGGATCGCGCGAACCGGACAAGTTCGGCGGAATCGGCTGGGAGGCGTCGCCTCTCGGATCTCCGATCATCGACAGGTCGCTGGCACACATCGACTGCACGGTGGAGACCGTGCACGACGGCGGCGACCACTTCGTGGTGTTCGGTCGGGTGCACTCGATGAGTGAGATCAAGACCGAGCGTCCGCTGCTGTTCTACCGTGGGCAGTACACCGGCATCGAGCCGGACAAGACGGTCCCTGCGCCCTGGCGCGACGACCTCGAGGCGTTCCTCACCGCGACCACCGAGGACACCTGGCTGTAGAGCAACACCGAAGACGACTGAAGGGCACCTCTGAGGGGAGGTGCCCTTCAGTCATTTTCGGGTTCAGGCCCGCGAGCGTCGACCGGCTCAGACCTCGAACTCGGCCGAGGTGCCGGTGAACTCGGAGATCTTGCCCTCACGGCTCTTCTGGTCGCCGAAGTGCTGGATCCGGTAGCGACCGGCGGGCGTGCCCTCCGGCACGTCCCAGGTGATACGCGCGACCGAGGCGTTCGAACCCTCACGGCGCCAGTGGTATTTGGTGGACCAGTCGCCGTCGTCCGCGTGGCGCACCCATCGTCCGCCGTCGAGCCGCTGGACCTCGAAGAAGGTGCCGCGGCGGTGCAGGTTGTTCTTCGGGTGCCCGGTGGAGAACTCTACGGCCACTTGGGTTCCCGTCGCGGCCTTGGCGGCCGGCTGGACAAGTACGTCACCGAACTGGCGGCCCGGCATCGGCGCGTCCGCAGGGACGTCCGGCCCGAAGCTCGGCTGGAACCCGGACAGGTCGCGGGGCGCGGGTCCGCGCGGGACCTCGGCACCGTCGCGCATGGCGATCGCGAGCTGCGCGTAGCCCTGCTGGTAGGCGGGAAGTGTGTTGCGACCGAACAGTGTCGACCCGCCCTCGTACTGCTGGGAGTCGTACTCCTCCGGCGTGGTGCAGTAGCTCGAGTAGGCGTTGGCGTAGCCCTGGAAGATCACCTTCTCGAGCGGCACGCCGAGCTCCTTGGCCACGGTCCGCCGGACGCGCAGGCCTGAGACGATGGTGAACTCCGCGGGTCCACCGACCACATAGAGGTCGCCGATCCGGATGATCTGGATCTTGAGCACGTGCGGGACCCACCCGTCGGGCGGCAGCAGACCGACGGGGACGAGAACCATCTTCGGGGCCTGCGCGTCGGCCAACCACTGCGGGGTCTTGGTGTCGATTCCGCCGAGGGCGTCGATGACGGGGTTGCGGGTGCCTTCCGGGAAGATCGGGATGGCCGGGCCGTCCTCGGTGCTGCCCGCCGCCATCGCCGCTCCGACGCACGCGGGGGAGGTGCGTTGCGGCTGACCGTTGGTCGTGTAGCGACCGTCGACGAGCTGGTTTGCCATGTCGAGGTACATGATTCGGCTGTCCACGACGGTGGAGGAGATCGTTTCGGCCGACTTGAAGGCGGTGCGGGCGGCGGCCAGCTGTCGCTCACCGATCAGCCGGGTGTTCTCGAATTCGTCGTCCGTCGGACCTTTTCCGGGCTCGAGGTCGAGGTTCGGCGACATGTCGCCGGTGTTCGTCTGCGGGAACGAGGCGACAAAGCTGGGCTTGCCGTCGAGATAGCGCACCCCGGCGACGTCGTGCTCCCAGAAGTATGCGGCGGCGCCCTTGTTGTCGCCGGAGATGAGCTTGTTCTCTTCGGTCAGCGAGGCGCCGTGGGTGGGGAACCAGCCGATGGCGCCGACGTTGTCATCGCCTTGGCTGACGCGAAGCACCCGCATGTGGGTGTCGATGCCGAGGGGGTAGTAGTCCTTGTCGCTCTGTGGATTCCGGTCGAACGCGACCCGGGAGCGGTTCACGCTTGCGTCGGTGAGTTCACTGTGACCGAACGCGACGGTGCCGGGCGCCAGGTTGTCGTGGGCGGCGCTGATCGCCTCGACGAGGCCGTCGACCTCGGCGTTGAAGACCAGCGGCTGGAAGCCGAGAGTGGCCAGGCTGTACGCGTAGTCCTGTGAGGCGCCGCCACAGGCGGCATGCGAGTGCACGGCCGTGAGCATGACGTTGCGTTCGGTGTAGAGGTTGCCGTACTTCTGGCTGAGCCGGACGAGGACGGCGTCGTGCACGGCCTGGAAGATCATGCAGGTGTCGGCGCAGACGAAGACCACCCTGGAGTCGTCCGCGCCGGCGAATACGTAGGCGCGCACGCGGGTTCGCTGGTGGAGCCCCTCCGCGCGCTGCTCGAAACTCGAGTAGCCCATCATCCCGTTCTCGGCGACGGGTCCGGTCATGTCGGACAGGCCGACGCCGACGCGGAAGCCGCCCTTGGCGGGCGCGGTTCGCGCGAGCTCGGTGGTGCGCGGCGCCGCTGCGGTGGCGCGGCCCGCGCCGAGGGCGGCCAGCGCCGGAGTGGCAGCGGCTCCCGCGAGCACGCTGCGTCGACTGATCGAGACCACTGGGATCCTTTCGGGGAATCGGGCACCGTGTTGGTCAAGTGTCCAGAAGACAGCACACACCACCGCGGCCCCGTTGGCAATACCCTTTGCCGGACTTGTCCGGGTGGGGTCAGATCGCCATGCGGTGAGGGCCGATTCGGATCACTCGATGGAGGTGTCGCCGAGCGCCTCGAGGACGCGCCGAAGTCCGTCGGCGGTCTCGTCGACGACCCCGCGATCGACGTCGGCCAACAGCCGCGCGTAGTTCGCGAAGTGGTCGACGATCACGGCGCGACCCAGCTCCTGCCCGCGCTCGGTGAGGCGGATCTTGACGGTGCGCCGGTCGTCGCCGTCGCGCACGCGCTCGACCAGCCCCTTGGCCTCCATGCGGTCGGTGCGGTTGGTGATCGCGCCGGAGGTCACCATCGACGCCTTGATGAAGGCGCCTGCCGTGAGCGCGTATGGGGGCCCCGATCGCTGCAGGGTGACGAGGACGTCGAACTCGCCTGCCTCGAGGCCGTGCTGGGCGGCGGTGACCTTGGCCGATTTGTCCACCAGGCGCGTCAGTCGCTGGGCTCGCGCGAGCAGTTGGACCGGCCAGAAGTCCTCGACCAGGTCGGGGCGCTCGGTCGCCCACTGTTCGAGGATCGCGTCCACCGCGTCGCTCATATCGCTCCCCTCAAGATTTATCTCAACATCAAGATACTTGACGTCGAGAGAGCTGTCTGTTTTTATCTCAACGTTAAGAGAATCAAGGTTGAGCGATATCGACGGTGATGTCGTCGCGACCACCCGAAAGCGCCCGCCCTCGAACCCAGGAGCCGGTCATGACACAGCTCGCCCGCGTACTGCCCACCGAGTCCCGCGCCGCTGGGCCGCAACAGATCTCAGCGCTCTGGCTTGCCCTGCTGGCGAGCCCGATCGCGGCCAGCGCCAACAGTCCGGTCCTGATCCTTCCGGCGATGGCCGATTCGTTCGGGGTCCGAACTGCGACGGTGACCTGGCTCGTCACCGTCTTCGCCTGGGCGATGGCGATCGGCACCCCGCTGATGGCGACCCTGCTGCGCCGTCGTGGAACCCGCCTGACGCTCGCGGTGGGGAGCACCCTGATCGTGGCAGGCACCCTGCTCGTCGCCGTAGCGCCCTGGCTGCCGCTGGCGATGGCCGGCCGTGCGGCCCAGGCAGTCGGTGGCGCGGGTCTGGCGACCGTCGCGATGACCCTCGCGGGCACCGCCCGTCGGATGGGGGCGATCACCGCCGGCTTCGGCATCCTCGGCGCGGTGGGGCCGCTGGTCGGCTCGTTGATCGCCGAGGCGGCATCCTGGCGCGCGGCGCTTGCGATCTCGCTCGTCGCGCTGCTGGCCGTCCCGGCGGTGATCCGGCGCAGCCCGGCCGTCGTCCCCGCCGCCACCGTGCCCTTCGATGGCCGGGGCGCTGCCCTGCTCGTGTGTACGGCGTCCGCCCTGGTCCTCGTGCCCCGCTACCCGGCACCTGCGGTCGCCGCCGCGATCGTGATGGGCGTCGTGCTCGCGGCCCATATCCGCAGGCGCCCCGACGGCTTCGTTCCCGCAGCGCTGCTGCGCAGCCCGGCGTTCGTCGCCTCGACCCTCCTCGCGTGCGCACTCGCTACGTCGTACTTCACGCTGCTGTTCACGATCCCGCAGCTGCTGCGGGAGCGGACCGAATGGTCAACGGCCGCAATCGGTGCCGGGCAGCTGGTGGCCTTGCTGATCGGCTCCGCGCTGTCTCTGGTGCTGGCCGCCGCCGCGGTGCGGATCGGCCGTTCCGGGGTTCTCGCCGTCCTGATCGCCGTCGGGGCGTTGGCCCCGCTGACCGCGGCCATGACCCCGTGGGCGCCGCTGCTGCTGGTGGCGGCCACCCTGGCGGTCTTCGCCACCACCGGCGGTCAGGCCACGCTGGCGGTCTATGCGACCGCTGCCGCACCGGAGTCCCAGCGCCCCACCACGATCGGTCTGTTCAACCTCTGCTACCAGCTCGGCGGGGCCTTCGGCCCGGCGATCGCGGCCCTGATCGTCCTGGGCTGACCGACGTCCGGATGCGCCGGTCGGTGGGTGTTCACACCACCCGCGCGTCCCCGAAGGTCATCTTCAGGTCCGGAATCGACAAGGTGAGCAGGGCACGGCGCGGTAGGCCGAGCGAGCGCAGCTCGTCGGCGATGGGATGGGTGCCCAACGTCAGGTCCGCACCACCGAGCCGGGAGCGGACGCCGGACGGGTTCATCTCCCACTGGGTGTGCCTGGTGATGCCGTCGAGGTGCGAGTAGGCCGCCACCGCGGCGCCCGCCCCAGAACCGGGCACCGTGACGCCCGGTTTGATGCGCAGTTCTGCGATGAGCCTGCCGTCCTGGCTGACCGACGCCCGCTTGGCCGGGCTCGTGTGATCGGCGTCGAAATCCGCCAGCACCTTGGGGAATCCCCAGATCCCGCGACCGGCGGCCATCGTGAACTCGCCGTCGACGGGCAGCTGATGGATCAGCGCGCCCGCCCCGCCCGTCGCCAACGACCGGAGATCCGAGACGACGGAGGACTTGCCGGTATCGCGATGGTTGCGGACCATGAAGCAGACACCGAACTCGTTGTAGGGGCCCAGGTCTCCGTCCACGTAGTCGACGAACACCAGCACGCACAGTCCGCGACCGGGGCGATACCGGAGGATCTCCAGCCCGGTGTGATCGATCAGCGCCTGCGCCGGGGCGGTCGGGACCGAGTACATGGCCATGAACGCCGTCGCCTGCCGGATCTGCACCGGCATCTCGACGCGCTTGCCGAGAACGTCGTGGGAGGTGGCGCCGTGGGAGGTCACTGCGTCACCACGCCGCGCAGGCCGTCGACGCCGTAGACCTGCTCGAGCATCGAGCTGAAATCGGGTCCGCGCCGCAGCATCTGGCCGCCGTCGACGTTGATGATCTGGCCGGTGATCCAGGTGGACTCGTCGCCGAGCAGGAACCGCGCCAGCGCCGCGATGTCCTCCGGCTCCCCGATGCGGGGCAGGGGAGTGCAGGCCTGGTAGTCCTCGAGCAGCGGCCCGCCCTCGGTGATCAGGGCGACCAGATCGGTGCGGGTGAGCCCGGGCCGGATGCAGTTGACCCGGACGTTGCTGGCACCCAGCTCATCGGCGCCGAGCTGGACGAGGTGGTCGACGCCGGACTTCGAGACGCCGTACGCGCCGAACCATCGGTGGGTATTGCTGCTCGCGATGGAGGAGATCGCGACGAACGATCCGCCCCCGCCGCGGACCAGCTCGCGGGCGGAGTGCTTGAGCGTGAGCATCGTGCCCGTGATGTTGAGCTCCACGGTGCGGCGCCAGGCATCGACGTCGATCTGGGTGACCGGGGCGATGGTCTCGTTGCCGCCCGCGCAGGCCACCACCCCGTCGAGGCGTCCGGTCACCGCCGCGGCGGCCGCGACCGCTTCGACCACCGCGTCCTCGTCGGTGACATCGGCGGCGTGATGGGTGATCGACCCGTCGTGCGCGGGCGTGACCGACGCGGCGGCCTTGATCAACTTCTCCTCGGTGCGTCCGCAGATGGTCACGTGGGCGCCGGAACCGGCCAGCAGGGAGGCGACGCCGAGGCCGATTCCGCTGCCGCCTCCCGTCACCAGGATCGACTTGCCCCGCACAGCTCCCGTACCGATCGCGTCCACCGCGACTCCCTCCGTTGTGCAACCTGTTCTACCACCGCCGGGGCGATTTGGATATGCAATCCCGCCAGCAGGAATAGGCTCGATTCACCCGGTGCGAGCAGGTTCGGAGAACGGCTGAGCGAGGGAGTTGACGGCATGCGACCCGACATCGATCTGGTGGATGGACGGTTCTATGCGGGTGAACGTGGCGACCCGAGGGACGCCTACACCTGGATGCGTGCACACGAGCCGGTGTTCCGGGACAGGGACGGCACGGCGGGCGCCGCGAGCTATGCCGCGGTGATCGACGCCGAGCGGGACGCAGACCTGTTCTCCAACGCCGGGGGGATCCGGCCGGAGGTGGGGCCGCTGCCGCACATGATCGACATGGACGACCCGGAGCATCTGCACCGTCGCAAGCTGGTCAACGCCGGCTTCACCCGCAGACAGGTCGAGGCCAAGATCGGCGGCATCGGACGGATCTGCGACGAGCTGATCGACGCGGTGATCGACAGGGGCGAGTGCGACTTCGTCCGCGATCTCGCCGCGCCGCTGCCGATGGCGGTGATCGGCGACATGCTGGGTGTGCGGCCGCAGGAGCGGGAGATGTTCCTGCAGTGGAGCGACGACCTGGTCGAGGCCCAGGGCAGCAACGCCTCCGAGGAGATGCTGTCGAAGATGATGGCGGCGTACGTGTCCTTCGTCGAGTTCACCATGCGCACGATCGAACAGCGCCGCCGCGAACCGACCGAGGACCTGACCAGCGTGCTGGTGCATGCCGAGATCGACGGCCGCCGGCTCACGGACGAGGACATCGTGGCCGAGACCCTGCTGATCCTGGTCGGCGGCGACGAGACCACGCGGCACGTGCTCAGCGGCGGCATGGAGCAGCTGATGCGCCACCCCGAGCAGCGGGACCAGCTCGTCGCCGACCGGTCCCTGATCCCGCAGGCGCTCGAGGAGATGGTGCGCTGGGTGTCACCGGTGAAGAACATGTGCCGCACCGTGACCCGCGACGTGGAGTTCCACGGCACGCGGCTGCGCGCGGGCGAGAAGATGCTGCTGCTGTTCGAGTCCGCGAACTTCGACGAGTCGGTGTTCGAGAATCCGGCACGGTTCGACGCGTCCCGGAATCCGAATCCGCACGTGGCCTTCGGTTTCGGGTCGCACTTCTGCCTGGGCAACCAGCTCGCCCGGCTCGAGGGCAGGCTGATGTTCGAGCGGCTGCTCGAGCGGATCCCGAACATGGAACTGGCGAGCGACCTGCCGCTACCGCGCCGACCGGCAAACTTCGTGACCGGCCTCGAGAAGATGCCGGTCCGCTGGTAGCCGGCGGTCGATGAGCCGGCCCAGGATCAGGAGGTCGCCGCCGGGGGAGTGGCCCACATGTGCGAGAGGAACTGGAAGCTCGGGACGTCGTCGAGGGAGATGATCGACTCGTAGATCCGCTCGTACGATGTCTCCGCGATCCGCCAGCTCCCGTCGTCGTCGCGGTGGTACCGGTCGGTGTAATAGCCGGCACCGCGGATCCATCTGTTTGCGGCAGGCACGATCACCGTGTCCTCGAAGTTCCACGAGCCGGACGCGTCCGATCCGTCGACCGAGATCTCCGGATGGTTGGCGATGTGCACGGTCGTGATCGCCGGGCCGAGCGCGTCGCGCATGAACCCGGCGACGGCGTCGCGGCCCTGGAAGACGAGCGGTTCGGCGAGCGCATGCGTGCCGTAGTGCGCGACGATGTCCTCGGCGAGGGTGTCCGCGAACTCGTCCCACCGTTTCAGGTCCAGCGCGCGGAAGTACCGGTACTTGAGCTGCCGGAGGTCCTCGAGCGAGCTGAGGTCTTCGAGCGATCGGGGGGCCATTCGCGGAGCTTCTCACAGTCGATCGCGCGGGGTTCGGAATTCGGTCGATCTCGTCCCGACATGCAGAAGGCCGGCCCGGGGAATCCGGGCCGGCCTTCGAGCTCAGTGCAACGGGATCAGGCGGGCAGGCCCGCGGCCGACTCCAGCGACTTCAGGTACCCCCGCGGCTGGCCGAAGAGCTGGGCGCTGCCGTGTGCGCGCTTGAAGTACAGCTGGGCGTCGTGCTCCCAGGTGATCGCGATGCCGCCGTGCAGCTGGATGCTGTCCGCCGCGACCGACTGCAGGGCCTCCGAGCAGTACACCTTCGCGACCGCGGCGTCCGTCGCCGCGGTGGGCGCTCCGTCGACGAGCGAGCGGACCGCGCCGTAGGACGCCGAACGGGCCGTCTCCACCAGGAAGTACAGGTCCGCCATCCGGTGCTTGAGGGCCTGGAAGCTGCCGATCGGACGACCGAACTGCACGCGGGACTTGCTGTACTCGACGGTGAGGTCCAGCGACTGCGCGGCCGCACCGATCTGCTCCGCGGACAGTGCGACGCAGGCGATCTCGCGCACCCGCTCCAGGGCCGCCGAGCCGTCGGCGGTGAGCAGACGGGCCGAGGCGCCGTCGAACTCCACGACCGACAGGGTCCGGGTCGGGTCCATCGCGGGCAGCCTGCGGCGGCTGACCGACTCCTGCGCGGGATCGACCTCGAACAGCGCCACGGCGCCGTCGATCGCGGCGGCGACGACGAGCACGTCCGCGATCGACCCGTCCAGCACGAAGTGGCTCGCGCCGGTGAGCGAGTGCCCGTCACCGGCCGCCGTGGCCGTCACGTCGACCGACTCGGTGTCCCAGCTGCCGTCGGCGCCGGTCCAGCACAGCGCCGCGACGGCGGTGCCCTCCGCGATCCCGGGCAGCAGTCGCTCGCAGGCCTCGGTGTCGCCGCTGGCCAGGATCGCCTGCGCGCCGAGCACCACCGAACCGAGCATCGGTGTCGGGGCGAGCGTGCGGCCGAGTTCCTCGAGCACCAGGTGCGTCTCGATCGCGGATGCGCCGATGCCGCCGAACTCCTCGGGGATCGCGAGCGCGGCGACGCCGACCTGCTGGCAGAGCATCTCCCACAGCGCGGTGTCGTAGCCCTGCTCGGTCTCCGCGGCGCGGCGGACCGCACCGGGATCGGAGTGCTTGGCGAGCAGCGCCCGCACGGTCTTGCGGAGCTCGAGCTGCTCCTCGTCGAATGCGCCTACCGCGGCAACCTGGCTCACAGCGACTCCATCACTCGGGCGCGGTGCACAGACGGGGTGCCCCACGCGGTCAGCAGGGCCCGGGTCTTGGTCAGCCACAGGGACAGGTCGTGTTCCTGGGTGTACCCGATGGCGCCGTGCACCTGCAGCGCGATCCGCGATGCGCGGTACGCGGCGTCGCCACACGCGACCTTGGCCGCCGAGATGTCGCGGCGGGCGTCGGCCGAGCCGTCGCGGACGGACAGCGCCGCGCCGTGCAGCAGCGGTCGCGCCATCTCGAGGCCGATGGCGACGTTCGCCAGGTGGTGCTTGATCGACTGCTGGCTGCCGATGGCCTTGCCGAACTGCTTGCGCTGCTTGGCGTATTCGGTGCTGACCTCGAGCATGGTGCGGCCGAGGCCGAGCAGCTGGGCTGCGGTGGCGAGCGCGCCCATGTCGAAGGCGCGCTCGACGTCCGCGTCGCCGAGTGTCTCGGCGGCGGTGACGGAGAACAGCTTCCTGGCCTGGTCGACGGAGCCGTGCTGGTCGCCGACTGTGGCGGTGGACACCGAGTCGCCCTGCACGAGCAGGGTCAGCTCGACGGCGTTCGCGTCGACGGCGAACGGCACCCGCGGCGGGGCCGCGACGGTGGCCAGCGCGCCCTCGGCGAGCGCGGACAGGCGGTCCGGCGCCGCGCCTGCGAGCAGCACCGGTGCGACGGCGATGGTCTCGGCGACCGGACCCGGCACGGCGTGCCTGCCCAGCTGCTCGACCGCGACGACCAGGTCGATGGCGTCGGCGCCGAGGCCGTCGTGCGCCTCGTCGATGATCAGGCCGTTGACGCCGGTCTCCGCCAGGCGCTGCCACACCTTGAGGCCGGGCGCGGTGTCACCCGCGTTCCAGGACCGGATCACGGCGGGCATGTCGGACTTGGCGAGCAGCGAGTCGATGCTGTCCGCGAAGTCGGTGTGCGAGGAGTCGAGTGCGAATCTCATCGGTCCGCCTTAGGTAGGCCGAGCAGCCGCTCGGCGATGACATTCTTCTGGATCTCGTTGGTGCCGGCGTAGATCGGACCGGAGAGGGAGAACAGGTAGCCGTCCATCCACGCGGTGTCGGCGAGCTCGGCCTCGGGGCCGAGCAGGTCGAGCGCGGTCTCGTGGGTTGCCACGTCCCACTCGGACCAGAACACCTTGTTGATGGAGGACTCGGCGCCGAGCTGGCCGCCGCCGGCCAGCCGGGTGACGGTGCCCCACGTGCTCAGCTCGTAGGCGCGCGATCCGATCCACGCGTCGACGACCCGGTCGCGCAGCTCGGTGTCGGACTGGTCGCCGTTCGTCTTCCACAGCTGCACGAGCCGGTCGGTGGCGGCGAGGAAGCGGCCGGGGGAGCGCAGCGACAGGCCGCGCTCGTTGCTCGCGGTGCTCATCGCGACCCGCCAGCCCTCGTTGACGGCGCCGATCACGCCGGACTCCGCGGGGTTCGCCGGGTCGTCGGGCACGAAGACGTCCTCGAGGAACACCTCGGCGAAGCCCGGCAGGCCGTCGAGCTGGTCGATCGGACGCACGGTGACGCCCTTCGACCGCAGGTCGAACATGTAGTACGTGATGCCCTTGTGGCGCTGGGCCTCCGGGTCGGAGCGGAACAGGCCGAATCCCCAGTCCGCGAACGCGGCGCGGGAGCTCCAGGTCTTCTGACCGTTGAGCAGCCAGCCGCCGTCGACCTTGGTGGCGGTGGCGCGCAGGCTGGCCAGGTCGGAGCCGGACTCGGGCTCGGACCAGGCCTGGGCCCAGATGTCGTCGGCGCGTGCCATGCGCGGCATGATCCGTGCCAGCTGCTCGGGCTTGGCGTGCTCGAAGAGCGTGGGGGCCAGCAGGAAGATGCCGTTCTGGCTGACCCGGCCGGGTGCGCCGGAGCGGTAGTACTCCTCCTCGAAGATGACCCACTGCTCGAGGGTGGCGTCGCGGCCGCCGTACTCGGCCGGCCAGGACACCACCGACAGGCGGGCGTCGGCGAGGGTGCGCTCCCACTGCCGGTGCGCCTCGAAGCCCTCCGCCGTGTCCATGTGCGGCAGCGGCTCGGCGGGGACGTTCGCCTTGAGGAACGCGCGCACTTCGTCGCGGAATACGACTGTGGCGTCGTCGAATTCGAGATCCACTATTCTTCTCCAGCCTTCTTCATCGCCGCGGCTGCGCCGCGCTTCATTGCTGTGGCGTCCATACCGCCCAGGGGCCCCTTGCCGATTTCGGCGTTGTGTGCGTGCGCGAAGTGGTGCAGACCGAAGACCGAGTCCATGCCGGCCCGCACACCCATCAGGTCCTCGCACTGGTTGACGGCCTTCTTGGTCAGCGCGAGTCCGAACTGCGGCATGGTCGCGATCCGGTCGGCCAGGTCCATCGCGGTGGCCTCGAGGTCCTCACGCGGAACCACCCGGCTGACCATGCCCCACTCGTAGGCGCGCTGCGCGGAGAAGCGATCGCCGGTGAACAGGATCTCCTTGGCCCCGCGCACCCCGAGCACCCACGGGTGCGCGAAGTACTCGACGCCCGGAATGCCCATCCGGACAACAGGGTCCGCGAAGAAGGCGTCGTCGGAGGCCACGATGAGGTCGCACACCCAGGACAGCATCAGGCCACCGGCGATGCAGGCGCCGTGCACCATGGCGATGGTCGGCTTCGGCAGCTCGCGCCACCGCCGGCACATGCCGAGGTAGACCTCCATCTCGCGGGCGAACCGCTGGTCGCCGCCCTCGCGGTCGACGTGGTCCCACCACATGATGGCCTTGTTGTCGTAGGACACGTGGTGGTCGCGTCCGACGGTCCCGATGTCGTGCCCTGCGCTGAAGTGGTCGCCGTTGCCGGCCAACACGATCGCGCTCACCTCTGGGTCCTCGACGGCGCGCTGGAAGGCGGCGTCCAGGGCGTAGGTCATCACGGAGTTCTGCGCGTTGCGGAACTTCGGTCGGTTCATCGTGACGACCGCGACCTTGCCGCGGACCTCGTAGGTGACGACCTCGCCCTCGTCGGGAACACTCACGACTTGCCCTCCCGGAGATCGTTCTTGAGGACCTTGCCGGACGGGTTGCGCGGCAGCGATCCGACGACGACGACCGAGCGCGGGATCTTGAAGTTGGCCAGGTGCTCCTTGCAGTATGCGAGGACCTCCTCGGCCGTGATGGTGCGACCGGGCTTCGCGACGACATAGGCGCGGCCGACCTCGCCCATCCGCTCGTCGGGCACTCCGATGACGGCCGACTCGGCGACCGCGTCGATCCGGGCGAGGGCGTTCTCGATCTCGGCGGGATAGACGTTGAAGCCGCCCGAGATGTACATGTCCTTGAGCCGGTCGGTGATGTCGATGTAGCCGCGCTCGTCCATGACGCCGACGTCGCCGGTGTGCAGCCAGCCATCCTTGTCGATGGTCGCCGCGGTGGCCTCCGGGTCGTCGAGGTAGCCGAGCATGACGTTCTCGCCGCGGACCAGGATCTCGCCGTTGTCGCCGATCCGGACCTCCATGCCGGGGATGGCGCGCCCGGAGGTGGTCGAGACGGTGACCGGGTCGTCGTCGGTGCGGCACATGGTCACCACGACGGCCTCGGTCTGCCCGTAGGCGGTGAGCACGGCGTCGAAGCCCAGTTCGGACTGCATTCGTTCGACCAGCCGCACCGGAACCGCGGCGGCACCGGTGATGGCGATCCGCAGGCTCGACAGGTCGTACTCGTCGCGGGTGGGCAGGTCGAGGATCGACTGGTGGATGGTCGGGGCGCCCGGCAGGACGCTCACACGGGCCTCGGCGATCTTCGCGGCGACCTTGGGGACGTCGAACAGCGCCATCGGGACGATGGTGGCGCCGCGCAGGACACACACCATGATCCCGGCCTTGTAGCCGAAGGTGTGGAAGAAGGGGTTGATGAGCAACTCGGCATCGGCGCTGGTGACCTCGGCGCAGGTTGCCCACGCGTCCGCGATGCCCACCGTCTGCCGGTGCGCGCTCAGCACGCCCTTGCTCTTGCCGGTGGTGCCCGAGGTGAACAGGATGTCGGCGATGTCGTCCGGATCGACGGCCTGGGCGCGGGCATCCGCCTGCTCGGCGGGCACCGACGCGGCGAGGTCGTCCAGCTGCTGCCACTCGATGACGCCCTCGGTCGGCGCCGCCTCGTCGAAGGGTATCCGGATGACGGTGTCCAGCACGTCGAGGTCGCCCGGCCCGGCCGCGCGGGACAGGTCGGCCCAGCGGTCGGTCTTGAGGAACGGGCCGACGACGAACAGGGCCCTCGCCTTCGTCCGGATCACCAGGTCCAGCGCCTCGGTGCCGGTGTAGCGGGTGTTGATCGGGACCAACACCGCGCCGGCGTAGTGCGTGGCGAGGGCGGCGATGACCCAGTGATAGGTGTTCGGGGCCCAGAGCGCGACGCGGTCGCCGGGCTCGATCCCGCGCGCGATCAGTGCCCGTGCCACCGTGCGCACGCGGTCGAGGAGGTCGGAGTAGCTGAGATGGGTCTCGCCGTCGGCGATGGCCTCGGCGTCCCCGAACTCGCGAGCCGCCCTCGCGAGGGCCGCGGGGGTGGTATTCACATCACTGGTCACTGGACTCCTCTACAAAGCAAGTGCTTGGTAGGTTATCCTACCGGGGTGGATGTAAGCCAGGGGCTGGGGACAGCCAAAGACGACGAGCAGTTCGCCGCGACCGTCCGTGAGTGGTTGGCCGACAATCTCACCGGTGAGTTCGCCGGTCTGCGTGGGCTCGGCGGACCCGGACGTGAGCACGAGGCCTTCGAGGAGCGACTCGCGTGGGACCGCCATCTGGCGGCCGCCGGGTGGACCTGCCTGGGCTGGCCGACCGAGTACGGCGGCAAGGGCGCGACGCTGAGCCAGCAGGTGATCTTCCATGAGGAGTACGCCCGCTCGGGCGCACCCGCGCGGGTGAGCCACCTCGGTGAGGAGCTGCTCGGGCCGACGCTGATCGCGTTCGGCACCGAGGAGCAGAAGCGGCGCTTCCTGCCCGGCATCAACACGGTCTCCGAACTGTGGTGCCAGGGCTACTCCGAGCCCGGCGCGGGCTCCGACCTCGCGGCGGTCTCCACCTCGGCGCGCCTCGACGGCGACCAGTGGCGGATCAACGGGCAGAAGGTGTGGACCTCGCTCGCGCACGTCGCGCAGTGGTGCTTCGTGGTCGCGCGGACCGAGCCCGGCTCGCAGCGCCACAAGGGCCTGTCCTACCTGCTGGTCCCGATGGACCAGCCGGGCATCGAGGTGCGGCCGATCCTGCAGCTCACCGGCACCTCCGAGTTCAACGAGGTGTTCTTCGACGACGCCCGCACCGACGCCGACCTGGTGGTCGGCGAGGTCGGCCAGGGCTGGTCGGTCGCGATGGGCACCCTCACCTTCGAGCGCGGCATCTCCACGCTCGGCCAGCAGGTCGGCTTCGCCAAGGAACTGTCGGAGATCGTCGAGCTGGCCGAGCGCAACGGCGCGGCCTCCGACCCCGTCATCAAGGACAAGCTCACCCGCGCCTGGATGGGCCTGCAGGTGATGCGCGCGCACGCCATGCGCACCCTGTCCGCGGTCGACGCCAGCGCCCAGGGCGGCGAGGCCTCGGTGGCCAAGCTGCTGTGGGCCAACTGGCACCGCGGTCTCGGCGAGCTCGCGATGGAGGTCGCCGGTGCGGACTCGCTGCTGGCGGGCAACGGGCCGTTCGGCGCCGACGCCGACCTGAGCGACCAGCAGCGCCTGTTCCTGTTCAGCCGGGCCGACACCATCTACGGCGGCTCGAACGAAATCCAACGAAACATCATCGCCGAGCGGGTGCTCGGACTTCCCCGAGAGGCTCGACCGTGACCACTTCCCTCAAGTCCCCCCTGGCAGTCGCCCCCGCCGAGATCGAGGGCCACAACCTGCTCAAGGGCAAGAAGGTCGTCGTGACCGCGGCCGCGGGCACCGGTATCGGCTTCGCCACCGCGCGCCGGGCGCTGCTCGAGGGCGCCGACGTGCTGGTCTCGGACTTCCACGAGCGTCGCCTCGGCGAGACCGTGGAGAAGCTGTCGGCCGAGTTCGGTGGCCAGCAGGTCGAGTCGTTCGTCTGCGACGTCTCGAGCACCGAGCAGGTCGACGCGCTGATCGCCGGCTCCGCCGAGAAGCTCGGCCGCATCGACGTCCTGGTCAACAACGCGGGCCTCGGCGGCGAGACGCCGGTCGTGGACATGACCGACGAGCAGTGGGACCGCGTCCTCGACATCACGTTGACGAGCACCTTCCGCGCCACCCGCGCGGCGCTTCGCTACTTCAAGTCGGTCGAGCACAACGGCGTCCTGGTCAACAACGCCTCCGTGCTCGGCTGGCGCGCGCAGCACTCGCAGGCGCACTACGCGGCGGCCAAGGCAGGCGTCATGGCGCTGACCCGCTGCAGCGCGATCGAGGCCGCCGAGTACGGCGTCCGCATCAACGCCGTCGCGCCGTCCATCGCCCGCCACGCGTTCCTGGCGAAGGTGACCAGCGAGGAACTGCTCGACAAGCTGGCCGAGGGTGAGGCCTTCGGTCGCGCCGCCGAGGTGTGGGAGATCGCCGCGACCATCGCGATGCTCGCCAGCGACTACACGACCTACCTCACCGGCGAGATCGTCTCCATCTCCAGCCAGCGCGCCTAGGCGGCTCCGCCGCCTGTGAGTGGTTGACGAGTGCTGACACTCGTCAACCACTCACAGGCGCGTAGCGCCTGTGGATAACCCGGCCCGATCTCGTCGATCCGGTCGGTACCCGACGCCAGTGTCGTCGGCATGCCCGCAACGTTCTCGCCCGCAGCGCTCCAGGCCCTCGTCGACCGCCAGTACGGATTGGTCACCGCGGCGCAATTGCACGCCCTCGGATTCCCGCCGTCGCGAACGCGACAGCGCCTCGAGACCGGGAGCTGGCAGCGGGTGCTGCACGGGGTGTACGCGATCACCTCGGGCGCGCTCACTCGCGAGGCAATTCTCGAGGCCGCCCTTCTCTACGGCGGGACCACGGCGCTGCTCAGTCACCGGACGGCCGCGGAGCTGTGGGGGATGGTCCCAGTGAGCGAGGCCGGTCCCGTCCACGTCACAGTTCCCTACGGTGTCTCCGCGATCGGTCAACCCGCGACCGCGGTCGGACACGCGGTGCACAACGATCGCGTGGTGCCCGCGCGGGGGAGCGTCCTGCATCCCGGGGTGGTGGTGCACCGGTCGCGCGCGCAACGGCACATCGGTGCCGGCGACCTCCTGCCACCGCGCACGACCCGCGCGGACACCGCGCTAGACCACGCCATCGCGCAGCCGTCGGCGCGCGAGGCATACGTCAGCCTGATCGGCACCGTCACCAACGCTCGCGTCCGGTTGGACGACGTCCGGCGCCGGATGAACGAGCGGACCCCGCGTCGCTACCGGAAAGCGCTCGAGGCGGCCGTCCGGCTGCTGGCCGAAGGCGTCCAGTCGATGCTCGAGTACCGCTTCGCGGTCGATGTCGAACAGGCCCACGGACTTCCCGTGGCACGCAGGCAGGAGCCGGTGGTGGTCGACGGCCGCACGCTCTGGGAGGACTGCGACTACAGCGAACACGGTGTCCCGCTGATCGTGCGCCTCGACGGCCGCCGGTCGCACTCCGCGCGCGAGGTCGCCTTCCGGGACCGTCGCCGCGACAACGCCGCCGAACTCGCCGATCGGCCACGGCTGGTGTTCGGCTACGAGGAGGTGGTCGTGACCCCGTGCCTGGTGGCCGGGGAGGTCGAGCAGGTCCTGCGCCGCGAGGGGTGGCATAGGCGGGACGAAAACCCGTGTCCCGCCTGTGCGCGGTTAGCGAGTCCTGACACTCGTCAACCGCGCACGGGCGGCGGAGCCGCCTAGACGGTGTAGCCGCCGTCGACGTTCAGCTTCTGGCCGGTGATGAAGCCGGCCTTGTCGCTCGCGAGGAAGCAGACGGCTTCGGCGATGTCGACCGCGGAGCCGAAGCGCTGCAGGGGGATCCGGCTCATCGCGACGGCCTGCGCGCGCTCATCGAGGTCGGCGTTGCCCATCAGGCGTTCGGCCATGCCGTCGGTGAGCATGCCGGGGCCAACGGAGTTGAAGCGGACGCCGTAGCGGCCCTCCTCGGCGGCGAACGCCCGGACCAGCGCCTCGACGGCGCCCTTGGTCCCGGACGAGAGGCCGTCGCGGACGGGAAAGCGGTCGGTGGCCGCCGTGGTCACCGCGACCACCGAGCCGCGCGCCGCGCGGAGCCCGGGCAACAGGGCGTGCACGAGCGCGAAGAACGCGGTGGCCTCGGCTCCGAGATGCTCGGAGAAGGTGTCGGGGGAGACCTTGGACAGGTGGACCATCGGGATGTGCGGGCCCGCCGCGTGCACCAGCACCGACGGATCGCCGAGCTCGGCCGTGATCTCCCGCGCCCACCGTGCGACCCGGTCCCGGTCGGTCAGGTCGACGGCATCGGCACGGGCCCGCCCGCCCGCAGCGGTGATCTCCTCGACCAGGGCGGCGGCGCGCTCGGCGCCGGAACGGTAGGTGAACGCGACAGGGAGCCCCTGGGCGGCGAGCCGCCGGGTGATCTCGATCCCGATGCCGCCCGATCCGCCGGTGATCACGGCGCAAGTGTTTTGCTGCACCCCGATACCCTAACAAGCGCTTGGTTGATACTCTGTCGAGTGTGACCCCTCCGCCGAGAGCTGCCGAAGAGTCTGCCAGCAAGTCCGGCCGCCGCGCCGAACTCCTCGCGCTGGCGGCCGCCCTGTTCGCCGAGCGCGGTCTGCGCGCCACCACGGTGCGCGACATCGCCGACTCGGCCGGGATCCTGTCCGGCAGTCTCTACCACCACTTCGACTCCAAGGAGTCCATGGTCGACGAGATCCTCAAGGGCTTCCTGGACGAGCTGTTCGGCCGCTACCGCGACATCGTCGCGGCCGGTCTCGGATCGCGCGCCACCCTCGAGGCGATGGTGATCGCGTCCTTCGAGGCGATCGACGGTTCGCACGCCGCGGTCGCGATCTATCAGGACGAGGCCAAGCACCTGGTCGGCAACGAGCGCTTCGAGTACATCACCGAGCGCAACAAGGAGTTCCGGGGCCTGTGGGTCTCGGTCCTCGAGGCGGGCATCGCCGACGGCAGCTTCCGCCCCGACATCGACGTGGAGCTGGTGTACCGCTTCATGCGCGACACCGTCTGGGTTCCGGTGCGCTGGTACCGGCCGGGAGGCCCGATGACCGCGGAAACGGTCGCCAAGCAGTATCTCGCCATTGTGCTCGACGGGCTCTCCAGCCCACAGTCACGGTCCGATTCGTAGGGAGTTTCCATGCCTGAGGCATACATTGTTGACGCCATCCGCACCGCGGTCGGCAAGAAGGGCGGTGCCCTCTCCGCGGTGCACCCCGCGGACCTCGGCGCCGGGGTGATCAAGCAGCTCCTCGAGCGCAACCAGGTCGACCCGAGCGAGATCGACGACGTCGTGTTCGGCTGTGTCGACGCGATCGGCCCGCAGGCCGGCAACATCGCGCGCACCGCCTGGCTGGCCGCCGGCTACCCCGAGGATGTCCCCGGTGTCACCGTCGACCGTCAGTGTGGATCCAGCCAGCAGGCCGTTCACTTTGCGGCGCAGGCGATCCTGAGCGGAACCGCGGACCTGATGGTGGCCGGCGGCGTGCAGAACATGAGCATGATCCCGATCGCCTCCGCGATGGTCGTCGGCGAGCAGTTCGGTTTCGAGACCCCGTTCAAGGGCTCGAAGGGCTGGGAGCACCGCTACGGCGACGAAGAGGTCTCGCAGTTCCACGGCGCCGAGCTGATCGCCGAGAAGTGGGACATCAGCCGCGAGGAGATGGAGCGCTGGGCGCTGCAGAGCCACGAGCGCGCGCGCAAGGCGATCGCCGAGGGCCGATTCGACAAGGAGATCGTGCCGGTCGGCGAGTTCAGCATCGACGAGGGCCCGCGCGAGACCAGCCTGGAGAAGATGGCCGGGCTCAAGACCCTGACCGACGGCGGACGCCTGACCGCGGCCCTGGCGAGCCAGATCTCCGACGGCGCCAGCGCGACGCTGCTCGCCTCCGAGGCCGCGGTGAAGGCGCACGGCCTCAAGCCCCGCGCCCGGATCCACCACATCAGCGCCCGCGGCGCCTCGCCGATCTTCATGCTCAGCGCGCCGATCCCCGCGACCAAGTACGCGCTGGAGAAGGCCGGCCTAACCATCGATGACATCGACGTCATCGAGATCAACGAGGCCTTCGCCCCCGTCGTGCTGTCCTGGATCAAGGAGATCGGCGCGGACCCGGCGAAGGTCAACGCCAACGGCGGCGCGATCGCGAACGGGCACCCGCTCGGCGCGACCGGCACCAAGCTGTTCGCGACCATGCTCAACGAGCTCGAGCGCACCGGTGGGCGCTACGGCCTGCAGACCATCTGCGAGGGTGGCGGCACCGCGAACGTGACGATCATCGAGCGCCTGGGTTAAAACCTCTCCGCGCAAGCAGATTCGGCCCCGTACCCCTCCTGCCGGAGGAGTACGGGGCCGAACTCGTCGGTGGACCCGGACGACGGTGTCCGTCAGTCGATGGTGCCGATCAGCGCGAACAGTGCGTCGGCGATCCGCTCGCACCACGCGTCCGAGTCCTCGAATCCGCGCGAGACGCCGCGGAGCATGGTGGCCGACACCAGCAGGTCGAAGACGGTGTCCGCGGTGGACGCGGCGGCGGCCGGCTCCGTGTCCGGCTCAGCCAGTTGGATTCGGTCGAGCAGCGCCTTGCGGGCGGGCACCTCGGCCCGCTGGACGAGCCGCTCGTAGACGCCCTCGTTGTGATTCCAGGTGGACATCAGCCCTGGTATCGCGGAGCGGGCGGCCGGGTGCGCGGCGCGCTCGAGGAAACTGCGCGTCCAGGCCAGGAGGTCGGCGTGCAGGTCGTCGGTGCTCGGGGGGAGCGGCACGTCGCCCATGGACTCGAGGCCGAAGATCGCGTCCTCGATGATCATCTCGCGGGTGGCCCAGCGGCGGTAGATCGCGGGCGCGCTGACCTTGGCCCGTCGGGCGATGGCCTGGATGGTGGTCTTCTGGTAGCCCGACTCGACGAGCAGCGCAATGGTCGCATCGAGGACCGACCGGTCGACCTGGGGATCTCGGGGCCGGCCCGGGCCGGCTGCTTCGACTGGGTGGTCTCCGGATCCATTCACATCGCCGGACAATACCGGAGCGGGTTACCCCCGGAGCCAAAATAGTTACGGGGTGACACGGAACTCATCGCACGCGGGCGGTGGCTCGGGGTTATCGTCGGGATATGTGCCGAAACATCACCGAGCTCCGCGGCCTCGAGCCGGCCGCCACCGCGGAGGAGATCGAGGCGGCCGCCCGTCAGTACGTGCGGAAGGTGAGCGGGGTGCAGAAGCTGTCCGACGCCACCCGAGAGCCCTTCGAGCAGGCGGTCGCCGAGGTCACGGCGACCACGATGCGGCTGCTCGGGGTGCTGCCCTCCCGCAAGCAGCCACCGGCCACGGTGCCGCCGCTGCGCAGGCCCGAGGTCCGCGCCCGGATGGCCGCGGCCGCCGCAAACGACTGAAGGGCACCGCCGGCCGGATGAACCGGCCGATGGTGCCCTTCAGTGTGGGGAGTGCGCTCCCGAGCTCAGGCGCGCAGCGCGCCCAGTGCGTCGATCCGCTTCACGGCGTCCGCCATGATCCGGTCGATCAGTTCCTGACAGCTCGGCAGGTCGTCGACCATGCCGACCACCTGACCTGACGCGAGCACGCCCGCCTCGGTGTTGCCGTCGACCAGGCCGGCCTTGAGCAGCATCGGGGTGTTGGCGTACATGATGACCTGCAGCCAGGTCTTGTCCGTGGACTTCTTCATGTCGAGGCCCTCCTTGAGGAGAGTCGACCACTTCATGCCCGTCATCGCCCTGACCTTGGGAGCGTTCCTGGCCGCGGCGATGAGACCCCGTGCGTAGCTGGACTTCTCGAGGCTGTTGACCAGGTCGGTGTTGAGCACCCGGTGCGGCATGCCATCGACCTTCACGGACACGGTGGTGTCCTGCAGGCCGCGCTTGAGGTACTCCTGCTTGACCGAGTCCGGCACTGCGCTGTCGCTGGTGAGCAGGAAGCGGGTGCCCATCGCGACGCCCGCGGCGCCGTAGGACAGCGCAGCTGCCAGGCCGCGGCCGTCGAAGAAGCCGCCGGCCGCGATCACCGGGATGTCGACCGCGTCGAGCACCGACGGCAGCAGCAGCGTCGTGGCGACCGGGCCGGTGTGGCCGCCGCCCTCGCCGCCCTGCACGATCACCGCGTCGGCGCCCCAGGAGGCGACCTTGACGGCGTGCTTGGCGGCGCCGATGGACGGGACCACGACGACGCCGTTGTCCTTGAGCTTGCTGATCAGGTCCTTCTTGGGTGCCAGCGCGAACGAGGCGACCTTGACCTTCTCGCGGATCAGCAGGTCGATGCGCTGCTGAGCGTCCGTCGCGTCGGCGCGGATGTTGACGCCGAACGGCTTGTCGGTCAGCTCCTTGGTCCGCAGGACCGCTGCCTCGAGCTCGTCGTAGGTCATCGTCGCCGAGGCGAGGATGCCCAGGCCGCCCGCGTTGGACGTGCCCGCGGTCAGGCGCGGGCCGGAGACCCAGCCCATGCCGGTCTGCACGATCGGGTGCTCGATGCCGATCAGTTCGGTCAGCGCCGTGCGCAGGACGGCGGTCATGCCTGGACCTCGCGCTCACGCAGACCGCGCGGGTCGATGACCTCGCGGATCAGGCGCAGCTCCTCGGCGGTGGGCTCGCGGGTGACGCCCGCCTCGGCCAGCCCGGCGACCTCGAAGGAGGTGTTCTCGGCGACCTCGGCCGCGGTGACGCCCGGGTGCAGGCTGAGCGCGCGCAGGGTGTGGTCCGGTCCGCCGAAGTCGAAGACGCCCAGGTTGCTGACCACGCGGTGCAAGTGCAGGTACTTGAACGCCGGGTTCGAGGGATCGACCTTGTCGTAGCCGACACCCGAGACCACGTCCACCTTGTCCACGAACACCCGCGAGGAGTGCTTCGGGACGAAGTAGCTGGTGGCGTGGTTGATGGTGTTGCCGGGGGCGCCGCGGACGCCGAACATCTGGCGGGTCGGCTGCTGCAGCGGACCGAACGCGGACAGGTTCTGGTTGCCGTACCGGTCGATCTGGTTGGCGCCCATGACCACGTGGCGGCGGCCGGAGGCGACGACGTCGAACACCTTGCGGAACGGCATCCAGCCCTCGATCGGGGCCTTGGCGCCGACCGCGGGGGTGTCGGCGAAGATCAGCGCCTCACCGTCGGTGATGAGCAGGTCGGGCTCGGTGGTGAGCCGCGCCAGCCGCGCGCCGATGGTCGCCAGCGTGGACATCGGGCTGGCCATGATCTCGCCCGCGCCCGAGAAGATCTCGGCGCACGCGATCGCGCAGTACTCCGCGCGGGTGATGGTCTCGGTGGAGGTCATGCCTGCTCCTCTGCGAACTTCTTGACGGCGGCCTGGTAGTCGTCCTCGCTGCCGGACAGGTAGGTGTCAACGAAGACCTGCCACGACTCGGGGGTCTTGGCGGCCTCCGCGTAGTGACGCTGGAACTTCTCGTCGCGGCCGTAGCTCTCGCCTGCGAGGGTGAAGTGGGCGCCGTTCGGGGCCTCCACGACGCCGTCGACCATCATGCGGTTGAGGATCAGCTGCTGCAGCGGAACGGCCTTCACCAGCTCCTCGGTCTCGACGATGCGCTCGACGGAGACGTAGCGCTTCTCGGCGGCCATGCAGTACAGGTCGTCGAAGTACGGGTCGACGCCGTTGTAGGCGGCGTTGCCGTGCTTGTCGCCCAGGTTCAGGTGCACGAACGACGCGTCCAGGTTCAGCGCGGGCATCGCGATGAGCGTCTCGGCCTTGCCGGACTCGTCGGCGTACGGCGAAGTGACGGTCTTGAGCTCGTCGCCCCAGAAGTTCAGGACGTCCGAGCCGAGGCCCGCGCGGATCGGCAGGAACGGCAGGCGGGCCGCGGCGGCCTCGAGGCCACACTTGACCATGCCCTCGTCCATCTCGCGGACCTCGATGGCGCCGGTGGTGCGGGCCTTGGCGAACCAGGGGTCGTAGAACGGCGCGGAGTCCAGGGACACGAAGCCGTAGTAGGCCTTCTTGACCTTGCCCGCCGAGCACAGCAGGCCCAGGTCCGGTCCGCCGTAGGTGACGACGGTCAGGTCCTTGATGTCCGAGCGCAGAATCGCGCGCACGAACGCCATCGGCTTGCGGCGCGAGCCCCAGCCGCCGAGGCCGATCGTCATGCCACTGCGCAGTTCGCCGACGACCTCGTCGAGCGACATCCTCTTGTCACGCATTGTCTTTCAACTCCCTACTTGTTCGCGCGCGGCTTGCCGGTGGCGACGAACTCGTCGCGGTGCTCGTCGGCGACGCCGGCGAGGTTCAGCTCGAACGTGAAACCCTGCTCGATCCGGTAGCTGGTGTGCACGTCCATCACGTCGATGCGGTTGATCGCTTCCTTGGCGCGCCGGATGACCCGGGTGTCCTTGGCGGCGATCTCGCCTGCGATCTTGAGTGCACACGCGTCGAGCTCGGCGCGCGGGACGACGTCGTACACGGAGCCGAAGTGCTTGAGCGTCTGGGCGTCGACGTTCTTGGCCGTGTAGTACAGCGTGCGCATCATGTGCTGGGGGACCAGGCGGGCGAGGTGCGTGGCCGCGCCGAGTGCGCCGCGGTCGACCTCGGGCAGGCCGAAGACGGCGTCGTCGGACGCGACGATGACGTCGGCGTTGCCGACCAGGCCGACGCCGCCACCGACGCAGAAGCCGTTGACGGCGACCACGACGGGAACCTCGCAGTCGTAGACCGCGGAGAACGCCGCCGCGCAGCCGCGGTTGGCGTCGATCAGTGCGCCGTGACCCTCGGTGGCCTGCATCTCCTTGATGTCGACGCCGGCGTTGAAGCCGCGACCCTCGGCTCGCAGGATCACCACGTGGGTGCTCGGATCCTTGCCCGCCGCGAGGACGGCGTCGGCCAGTTCGAACCATCCCTTAGACGGGATGGCGTTCACCGGCGGGTAGTCGACGGTGACCGTGGTGATGCCGGCCCCATCGGATTTGGAAGTGATTCCCATCGTGATTCCTTAGGTAGGTCGCCAAACCAAGCGATTGCTTGGTAAGTTAGCACACCTGCGGGTCGGGCTGGAGTTCGCTTTTCGGCGGATGACCCCCGACCCGCAGAGAATCCCTGACAGTGGAGGTACTGGTGGATCTAGGTCTTGACGGCAGCGTGGTGCTGGTCACCGGCGGAGTGCGCGGCGTGGGCGCGGGCATCAGCCGCGCGTTTCTGCGCGCGGGCGCCACGGTGGTGACCTGCGCGCGACGGCCGGCCGACGAGCCGATCGAGGTGGATGGTCGCGGCGTGGAGTTCATCTCCTGCGACCTTCGCGACGCCGAGCAGGTGCAGTCGATGATCGACTCGATCGTCGCCACCCACGGCCGCCTCGACGCCGTCGTCAACAACGCGGGCGGGGCGCCGTACGCCCTGGCCGCGGACGCCAGCCCCCGCTTCCACTCGAAGATCGTCGAGCTCAACCTGCTCGCCCCGCTCCTGATCTCGCAGATCGCGAACGCCGTCATGCAGAAGCAGGACACCGGCGGCTCGATCGTGATGATCAGCAGCGTCAGCGGCAGCCGCCCGTCGCCGGGCACCGCCGCCTACGGCGCCGCCAAGGCCGGCATCGACAGCCTCGCGGCCAGCCTCGCGGTGGAGTGGGCGCCGAAGGTCCGGGTGAACTCGATCGTGGTCGGCCTGGTCGAGACCGAGCAGAGCCACCTGCACTACGGCGGGGCCGACGGCCTCGCCGCGGTGAGCAAGACCGTCCCGCTGGGTCGGATGGCGCGGCCCGAGGACATCGGGAACTGTGCGACCTTCCTGGCATCGCCGCTGGCGTCCTACGTCAGCGGTTCGACACTGACGGTGCACGGCGGCGGCGAGCGCCCCGCGTTCCTGGCGGCGTCGGACGCAGAGACATCCAACAAGCCAGTGATGGAGGAGCAGAAGTGAGTGGATTGGTAGAGGGTCGCGTCGTCATCGTGACGGGCGCGGGCCGCGGTATCGGACGGGCGCACGCACTGGCGTTCGCGGCCGAGGGCGCGAAGGTCGTCGTGAACGACATCGGCGTCGGCGGCGACGGCACCGCGACCGGTGAGAGCCCCGGCGAGCAGGTCGTCGCGGAGATCATCGCCGCGGGCGGACAGGCCGTGGTGAACGGCGACGACGTCGCGGACTGGGACGGCGCGCAGAACCTGATCAAGACCGCCATCGACAACTTCGGTGGCCTCGACGTGCTGGTCAACAATGCGGGCTTCCTGCGCGACCGGATGCTGGTCGGCATGAGCGAGCAGGAGTGGGACTCGGTCATCCGGGTGCACCTCAAGGGCCACTTCGCCCCGCTGCGGCACGCGGCCGCGTACTGGCGCGCCGAGTCCAAGGCCGGACGTCCGGTGGACGCGCGGATCATCAACACCAGCTCGGGTGCCGGCCTGCAGGGCAGCATCGGTCAGGGCAACTACGCGGCCGCCAAGGCGGGCATCGCGGAGATGACCATCCAGGCCGCCGCCGAGCTGAAGAACTACGGCGTCTCCGTCAACGCGATCGCGCCGGCGGCGCGCACCCGGATGACGGTGGGCGCGGGCGGCGCGATGGCCGAGGCGATGGCCGCTCCCGAGGAGGGCTTCGACGCGATGGCGCCGGAGAACATCTCCCCGCTGGTGGTCTGGCTGGGCAGCGCCGAGTCGAAGGACGTCACCGGCCGGGTGTTCGAGGTCGAGGGCGGCAAGATCACCGTCGCCGAGGGCTGGCGGCACGGCCCCGTGCAGGACAAGGGCGATCGCTGGGACCCGAAGGAGATCGGCCCCGTCGTGGCCGACCTGCTCGAGAAGGCGGAGACCCCCACCCCGGTCTACGGGGCGTAAAGCGGCTCCGCCGCCCGTGCGCGGTTGACGAGTGTGTGGACTCGTCAACCGCGCACAGGCGCGAAGCGCCTAGACGGGGGAGCGGACGATGACCGTCGTGCCGGGGAAGTAGGCGGCGAGTTCCGGCCGCGACAGCTTGATCACGGCGGTGCCGTAGCCCTGCTTGCGCGCCTCGGGCGCCACCCACACCGCGAGGTCCACCTCGCCTTCGTGTAGTTCGCCGAACACCAGCCCGACGCACTCCGGCCGGTCGCCGCTGGTGTTCTCCGCGACGAACCATGCCGCGGTCTCCTCGTCGACCCGGTTCAGGCCTGCCCGGCGCTCCTCCTCGATGCGATCCTCCTGCCACGGCGTGCCGTCGGCATCGAGCTGCTCGGCCGAGCGCCGCCGGTAGAGCTCCGCGTCCTCGTCGTTGTAGGTGAACGGGCGCAGCCGCACGTTCGTGCCGGTGCTGAAGGGGCGCTGTTCCGGCAGCCACTTCAGCGTCGCGTCCAGGTTGGTGACCTCGTCGCGGAGGTGGTCGCGCTCGAGCCGGGTCAGGCGCCCGAGCTGAAGACCCAGCACCGCATTCGCGTTGTCCTCGGTCGTCTCGAGGAGCGCGCTCACACTGCGTACGGCGGCGGCGTGGTCGTCACTGTCGACGATGGCATCGAGGACCTCGTGCCGCATCTCGAGCGCCCGCAGGAGCGCCGAGGCGAGTTCGCGTCGGTCCAGGATCTGATCTTGGGGGCCAGCCGTCATGACGAAATCTCCCTATCCGTTGAGGTGCAACAGCGCGGAGCACGCACCTGCCGGATCGGCAATCCTGCGGGCTCCCCCCAGATTGTCTGTCAACGGGCCGCCAATTGCTACGAACAGACCACGACCGGGATCTTGCGTTCGACCCAGGACTGGTAGTCGTCGAACTCGGGGTACATGGCCACCAGCTTGGGCCACAGCTCCGCGTGCTCGGCATCGTCCGCGACCTTCGCGACCAGATGGCGCACGTCGGAACGGATCTGGACCTTCACATTGGGGTCGGCCTTCAGGTTCAGGTACCACAGCGGGTTCTTGGGCTGGCCGCCCTGCGAGGCGACGAGCACGACCCGGTCACCGTCCTCGAGGAACAGCAGTGGGCTCACCCTGGGCTCGCCGCTCTTGCGGCCGGTGGTGGTGAGCAGGCAGATCGGCAGGCCGCTCTTCGCGGCGCTGCCGACCCGCCACTTACCGCCGACACGCCCACCGGTGGCCCGGTACGCGATCACGTTCGTCTTCGACATCCATTTGATGATGATTCGGGTGAACTGCGTATCGAGCATCGGTGGGCGCTTCATGGCCGGATCAGATCCGCTCGATGATGGTGCCGGTGGCCAGCGCGCCGCCGGCGCACATGGTGATCAGTGCGGTGGACTTGTCCGTCCGCTCGAGTTCGTGCAGTGCGGTGGTGATGAGGCGGGATCCGGTGCTGCCGACGGGGTGGCCGAGGGCGAGGGCGCCGCCGTTGACGTTGACCTTGTCCATGTCGGGGCCGTGCACCCGAGCCCAGGACAGTGCGACGGAGGCGAAGGCCTCGTTGACCTCGAACAGGTCGAGGTCGCCGATCTTCATGCCTGCCTTCTCGAGGACCTTGGCGGTGGCCTGGACGGGGCCGTCGAGGTGGAATTCGGGCTCGGCGCCGACGAGCACCTGGGAGACGATCCGGGCGCGGGGCTTGAGGCCGAGGGCGAGGGCGCGGTCGGAGTCCATCAGCAGCACTGCGGCGGCGCCGTCGGAGATCTGCGAGGCGGTGCCCGCGGTGTGGATGCCGCCCTCGATGACCGGCTTGAGCTTGGCGAGCGACTCGAGCGTGGTGTCGCGCAGGCCCTGGTCCCGGGAAACCAGCGTGGTCTCGGCGGTCGGCAGCTTGTCCTCGCCGATGACGGGGGCGGTCACGGGCAGCACCTCGCGGTCGAAGCGTCCCTCGGCCCAGGCCTGCTTGGCCAGGGCCTGCGAGCGGACGCCGAGCGCCTCGATGTCCGCGCGGGTGATGCCGCGACGCTTCGCGATCCGCTCGGCGGCCTCGAACTGGTTGGGCATGTCGATGTCCCAGGATGCCGGGCGGCGCGGGCCTGCCTCGGTGCCGACGTTGGCGCCGAGCGGGACCTGGCTCATCTGCTCGACGCCGCAGGCGACGCCGATGTCGATGGCGCCGGTGGCGATGAGGCCGGCGATCAGGTGGTTGGCCTGCTGTGCGGAGCCGCACTGGCAGTCGATGGTGGTGGCGCCGGTCTGCCACGGCAGACCCGCAGCCAGCCAGGCGACCCGGGTGACGTTGTTGGACTGTGCACCGGCCTGGGTGACGCAGCCGCCGATGGCCTGCTCGACGAGGAGGGGGTCGATGCCCGCCCGCTCGAGCAGTCCGACCTGAACCGAGCCCAGGGTCTCCGCCGCGTGCAGGCCGGACAGCCAACCCCCTCGCTTGCCGATCGGGGTACGGACTGCCTCGACGATTACTGGTGTGCCCACGGCGGGCTCCTTTCCACGTGTCTACAAAAAGTAGAACAGGTTCTCCCCATTGAGCAAGGAGAATGGGCCCAGTTCTTTGCCTAGTCTTTCCCTGATCGAAGCTCTATGCTTCAATCTTTGTAGAACGTGTTCCACATCACGCGCGGCGCCGATCGCGATGGCAGGAGACAACAGTGGCACAGCCCAACATTCCCGCGGGATTCGACTTTACGGACCCCGATATCTACGCGCACCGGCTGCCGGTGGAAGAACTCGCCGAGGTCCGCAAGGCCGAGCCGGTGTACTGGGTCGAGCAGCCCGACGGTGTCGGCGGATTCAACGACGGTGGCTACTGGTTGGTCACCCGTCACGAGGACATCCGCGACGTGTCGATGCGCGACGTGTTCTCCACCTGGGAGAACACCGCCATCCCGCGGTTCGCCGATGACATGAAGCGCGAGCAGATCGAACTGCAGCGCTTCGTGCTCCTGAACAAGGACGCGCCGGAGCACACCAAGCTGCGCAAGCTGGTCTCCCGCGGCTTCACCCCCCGCGCGATCAACGGGATCAAGGAAGAGCTGCGCGACCGCGCCGAGTCCATCGTCAAGGCCGCCGCTGCGGAGGGTAGCGGCGACTTCGTCACCCAGGTCGCGGCGGAGCTGCCCCTGCAGGCCATCGCCGAGCTCATCGGCGTGCCGCAGGAGGACCGCGGCAAGGTCTTCGAGTGGTCCAACCAGATGACCTCGTACGACGATCCCGAGTTCGCCGACATCGATCCGGCTGCCGCGTCGATGGAGATCCTCGGGTACGCGTACCAGCTCGCCGAGGCGCGCAAGGCGAACCCGGGCGACGACCTCGTCACCACGCTCATCGAGGCGGACGTCGACGGCGACGAGCTCAGCCCGGAGGAGTTCGGCTTCTTCGTGATCGTGCTCGCGGTGGCAGGCAACGAGACCACCCGCAACGCCACCACGCACGGCATGAAGGCCTTCATGGACAACCCCGAGCAGTGGGAGCTGTACAAGAAGGAGCGTCCGAAGACCACGGCCGACGAGATCATCCGCTGGGCCACCCCGGTCGCCGCCTTCCAGCGCACCGCCCTCGAGGACACCGAGATCGGCGGCGTGGCGATCAAGAAGGGCCAGCGCGTCGTGATGAACTACGTGTCGGCGAACTTCGACGAGGAGGTGTTCGAGAACCCGGAGAAGTTCGACATCCTCCGCGACCCGAACCCGCACCTGTCCTTCGGCGGAACCGGCGCCCACTACTGCCTCGGCGCCAACCTGGCCCGCATGGAGATCGACCTGATCTTCAACGCGATCGCCGACTTCCTCCCGGACATCACCGAGGTCGGCGCGACCCGCCGCCTGCGGTCCGGCTGGCTCAACGGCATCAAGGAGTACCAGGTCGACTACAAGACCGGCGGTTGCCCGGTCGCCCACTAGGGCAGTCGATCCACCAGCACCATCCGGCAGCGCCGGCGCGGTCACCCCGCGCCGGCGCTGCCGTTTTCGTTCCCGGTGACCTCAGCGGCGCAGCCATTCGTCCCAGGCGGGCGCCACCAGTTCGAACAGGGCCGTGTAGCCGTCGGAACGCGGGTGGGCGCCGTCGCCGTCGCGGACCTGCCTGCGCCAGACGTCGTGCTTCTCCAGCGCAGTGAAGACGTCGACGAACGTGCAGCACCGCGCATCACAGATGTCGCGAAAATTATTGTTGAGCAAGAGAATCCGATGGTTGTGCTCCTCGTCGTGCACGGGCGGCGGGCCGACGAAGAGGACAGGTGCGCCCGCGGCGGCGTCGAGGCAGTCGATCAGGTTCTCCCGAGAGGTCGCGGCCGGGACCCGAGGCCCGTCGTCCGTGGCGGTCGCGTCGTTGACCCCGAAGGAGAACACCAGCCGCAGCTCCGTGTCCGCGGGCCTGCGGCGCTCGATCTCGTCGCGCAGCCGCGCCCGGATGTCGGTGGAGGTGTTGCGTCGGATCCCGAGGTTGTATCCGGTGGCCGGTCGCCCCGCCTGTGCGCTGCGGGCCAGCAGCCGGCCGGTCCAGCCGAGCGCGGTCTCGTCGCCGACGCCCGCGACAAAGGAGTCGCCGATGAAACAGATCCGGAGATCCTCCGAGTGACTCTGCACTGAATGTCATCCTTCCGATCGCCTGCGGTCGGACCCACCCTGCCGTGAAACGCAAAGGACCGCACCTCGATTTACGAGGCGCGGTCCTTCCGGCGTTCGTGCGTACTACAGCTTGACGAGCGTCTTCATCGCCCGGTCGACCTCCCAGAAGGCCCGAATCGACTGCAGCTTGCCCTCGTCGTTCACCCGGTAGATGAACACTCCCTCGGCATCGATCTGGTTGCCGGCCACGACGGACCGGATGCTGCCGATGTAGACCATCTCGTCACCGCACTGCAGGGTGTCCCTGATGTCGAACACGAGTGACTCGGTGTTCGCGATGGTCATGTCGTAGAAGCGGGCAATGGCCTCGCGGCCGTGGTGCCCCTTGCCCTCGGGGTCGAAACCCGAAGGGCCGACCGGGTCCTCGACCCAACCGTCCTCCGCGAACAGCGCCAGCCACTCCTCCTTGCGCCTGCCGCTCGCGGCTGACTGGGACGCGCGCGACGCGATCCGGACAGGGTGCTCCGTCGCGGTCTCGGTCATGACGCTCCTCCCGCGATGTGGTCGGCCGCGAACTTGCGCAGCGAGTCCTGCTTGGCCTCGAGCGGGCCGTCGAAAGGAATGCCGTCGAAGATCCACGGCACCACGATGGAATCGGTGATGCCCGCGCCCGCGAGTTCGGCGTAGCCGTCCTTGCCGAAGCGGTCGATGCACACGGCCTGCAACTCGAAAGGCTCATCCGCGCGGCCGTATTCGGCCCGCAGATCATCGAGCTTGCGCTTGGTCTCGACCAGGTCCTTGAACTTCATCATCGCCGAGGTCCAGCCGTCGCCCACCCGGGCCGCCCGGCGCAGCGCCACGTCGGTGTGACCGCCGACGTAGAACGGCACCGGCTTGCTGGGCGCGGGACTGATCTGCAGGCGGTCGAAATCGTAGAACTCCCCATGGAACTCGACCATGCCGCCCGCGAGGGTCAGCTTGATGATCTCGATCATCTCATCGACCCGGGCGCCACGCTTCTTGAACGGCACGCCGCACCACTCGAACTCCTCAGGAGCCCAACCGATCCCGACGCCGAAACCGAACCGGTTCCCGGTCAGGTTCGCGACGGACCCGACCTGACGCGCGAGCAGCAGCGGGTTCCGGGACCCCAGCTTGAGCACGTTCGTGTAGAAGCCGATGGTGGAGGTGGCCGCACCAAGGGCCGCAGCGGCGATGAGGGGATCAACCCACGGGGTCTCGGCGTTCCACATCCGGGAGCCGTCGGGGGTGTATGGGTAGTCCGCCGCCGCCGTCTCCATGTAGAAGAGCGAGTCCGGCAGGGCGATATTGGCGAACCCGCATTCCTCGGCGGTCTGCGCGAGCGGGATGAGTTGGTCGAGCGGACTCATCGCGATGCCTACGGTGAACTTCATGCTGATCTCCTACTCGAGCTCGTCGGATTCGTCGGGCTACTCGGGCTTGTCAGCACCGACAACCCACATCGAGAAGTACTGTGAGCCGCCGCCGTAGGCGTGGCCGAAGGCCTTGCGGGCGTCCTGGATCTGGTGGTCACCGGCGCGGTTCATCACCTGCATCGCCGACTCAGCGAAGCGGATCATGCCGGAGGCGCCGATCGGGTTGGACGAGAGCACGCCGCCGGAGGCGTTGACCGGGAGGTTCCCGTCGCGGGCGGTCTCGCCCGCCTCGGTGAGCTTCCAGCCGGTGCCCTCCGCCGCGAACCCGAGGTTCTCCAGCCACATCGGCTCGAACCAGGAGAACGGGACGTAGATCTCGGCGGCGTCGATCTCCTTGAACGGATCGGTGATCCCCGCGTCCTTCCACAGCGCGGCCGCGGCGTCGCGTCCGGCCTGCGGGTTGACCTGGTCACGCCCGGAGAATGTGGTGGGCTCGGTGCGCATCGCGGTGGCGTGCACCCAGGCCACCTGGCGGCCCCGGGAGATCATCGACTTCGCCGAGTCCTCGTCGCCGATCACGATGGCGCACGCGCCGTCCGAGGACGGGCAGGTCTCGTCGAAACGGATGGGGTCCCACAGCATCTGCGACGCCTGCACCGACTCCAGTGTGATGTCGGGCTGCTTGAGGTGTGCGTACGGGTTGATGCTGCCGTTGAGCCGGTCCTTGACCGCGACCATCGCGCCGATGTGGCTGGGCGCGCCCGAACGGCGGATGTACGAACGCACGTGCGGGGCGAAGTAGCCGCCCGCGCCCGCGCCGACCGGCATCGTGAAGGGCACCGGGATCGACAGCGCCCACATGGCGTTCGACTCGGACTGCTTCTCCCAGGACACCGCCAGCACGCGCTTGTGCACGCCGGACTTGACCAGGGAGGCCGCCACGACACCGGTGGAACCGCCGACGGAGCCCGCGGTGTGCACGCGCAGCAGCGGCTTGCCGACGGCGCCGAGCGCGTTCGCCATCGCCAGCTCCGGCATCATCGAGCCCTCGAACATGTCGGGGGCCTTGCCGACGACGACCGCGTCGATGTCGTCCCAGCTGACCTCGGCGTCGGTCATGGCGCGGTCGATGGCCTCGCGGACCAGGCCGGACATCGTGACGTCGGTCCGCTTGGCGACGTAGTGGGTCTGGCCGGTGCCGAGGACCGCGGCCTTGTGCTTACCACCCATGATCAGTTACGTCCTTCCATGACCGCGACCAGGTTCTGCTGCAGCGCGGGACCGCTGGTGGCGTGTGCCAGGGTGCGGCCGGCCTCGCCGGTGTGGATCTTGCGGGCGGCGTGACCGATCCGCTCGAGGCCCGCCGAGAAGAGCGGGTTGCCCGAGAGCGGGCCGCCGGACGGGTTGACGGTGACGGACTCCGAGAGCCCGATCGCCTCGGCCAGGATGAGCTCCTGGTGGCTGAACGGTCCGTGCAGCTCGGCGACCTCGATGCCGCCGAGGTCGCCGCCGGTGGCGGCGCGGGCCGCGGCCGCGGTGGACGGGGAGGTGGTGAGGTCACGTCCGCCGAGGGCGGGGGAGTCGATGATGTGCTCGAAACCGGTGATCCAGGCTGGGTTTTCGCACATCTCGCGGGCACGATCGCCTCGGGCCAGCACGATCGCCGAGGCGCCGTCCGTGATCGGCGCGCAGTCGTGCGCGCGGAGCGGGTCGGCGATGAACGGCTGCGCGAGCAGCGATTCGATGTCGTAGTCGCCGGAGAGCTGGCTGAGCGGGTTGTCCTTGGCCGCCCTGCGGCTGCGCACCACGACCTCCGCCATCTGCTCGGGCGTCCACTTGCCCGCATCGAGGCCTGCGCGGGCCTGCAGTCCCGCGACCGAGACCGAGTCCGGCCACAGCGGGGCGACCAGGTACGGGTCGAGCTGCATGGCGAGGACCTGGCGCAGGTTGCCTGCGGAGGACTTGCCGAAGCCATAGACCAGGGCCGTGTCGACCTCGCCGGTCATGATCTTGATCCACGCCTCGTACAGGGCCCAGGCCGCGTCCATCTCGACGTGCGACTCGTTGATCGGCGGCACGGCGCCGATCGAGTCGACCGCGGAGATGAACGAGAAGGCGCGTCCGGCGAGGTAGTCGGACGAACCCGAGCACCAGAAACCGATGTCGGACTTGGTGATTCCGAGGGTGGAGTAGAGCTCTTGGAAGATGGGGACCAGCATCTCGACACCGTTGGTGGTGCCTGTGGTCTCTCGAAGATGGGGGGCCTGCGCGAAGCCGACCACTGCAATCTCTGTCACGGGGGTGGCCTCTCTACAGGTGCTGCTTGTAGGTGTCGTACTCGGCGTCGGGCTCGCCGGTAGGACGGAAATGGGAGATCGACTCGAGCGTGTAGCCGCGCTCCTCGCGTGGACGCCAGACGGCCTCGACGCGCAGGCCCATGCGCACATCCGCGGCATCGATGTCGAGGATCAGGTGCTGGATCGCGATGTCGGCGCCGTCGAGCAGGATGTACGCCGCGACGTACGGCGGCTTGATGCGCTGACCGAGGAACGGCACGTTGACGATGCAGAACGTGGTGACGGTGCCGCGGTCGGAGAGTACGACCTGCTCCTTGGTCGGGATGCCGTCGGTGGGGTTGGCGCCGCGCGGGGGCACGTAGACCTTGCCGTTGGCGTCGGTCCGCCCGCCGAGGATCTTGCCCTCGACCAATCCGCGGAGGTAATAGCTCTCCTCGGCGGAGGCGGTGTGGGTGTACATCATGTCGACCGGGGTGGTCATGATGGTGACCGGTTCGGCGTCGGAAGGTGCTGCGGCGGTGGCGCTTCCGTCACCCTCGCCCGGCGCGAAGGAGGCGATGTCCTTGATGTGTCCGACGGTCTCGTCGGCCCAGCGGATGTGCACGCGCATGCCGGTGCTCATCTCGTCGGGAGAGGAGACGTCGACGGCGTGCAGGAGGGAGGTGTCGGCGCCGTCCAGCTTGATCAGCGCCCACGCGAACGGGCGGTCGAGGGGCTGGCCCTCGATGGGCTCGGCCATCCACGTCCACGACTGGACGGTGCCGACAGGCGACACCTCGACGAAGTCGGTGAGCGGCTCGGCGGTCACCGGGTCGTACTCGGCGGGGGGCACGTGCACCCGGCCGTCCGACCCGCGAACGCCGACGACGCGATGCGCACGCAGCCCGTTCACGAAGGCGCCGATGGTCGGTCCGACCGAGCGCGTGTAGTCGAACGCCATACGCAGCGGCGCGTTCAGCGGCCGCTCCTGGCCCGCCGAATCTGGCTCTAGTTCCAGTGAACTCTTCCTCATGGTCACAAAGTCGAGTAGAACAGGTTCTTATTCCACTAGCAATAGTGAGTTCTGATCACCACGGATATGGAGGCAGTCGATGAAGCTCGGGTTGCAACTTGGGTACTGGGGCGCGCAGCCCCCCGCCAACGCCCAGGAGTTGGTGACCGAGGCCGACACGGCGGGATTCGACGCGGTCTTCTCAGCCGAGTCCTGGGGCAACGACGCGTTCACCCCGCTGGCGTGGTGGGGCTCGAGCACGGAGCGGATCCGGCTCGGCACCTCGGTGGCGCAGCTGTCCGCCCGCACGCCGACCGGCGCCGCGATGCACGCGCTGACCCTCGACCACCTCTCCGGCGGCCGCGCGATCCTCGGCCTCGGCGTCTCCGGCCCGCAGGTCGTCGAGGGCTGGTACGGCCAGCCCTTCCCGAAGCCGCTCGCACGCACCCGGGAGTACGTCTCGATCGTGCGGCAGGTGCTCGCGCGGGAGGCGCCGGTGACCAACGACGGCCCGCACTACCCGATGCCGTTCAAGGGCGAGGGGGGCATGGGGCTCGGCAAGCCGCTCAAGCCGATCACCCACCCGCTGCGCGCTGACCTGCCGATCTGGCTCGGTGCGGAGGGTCCGAAGAACGTCGCGCTCACCGCCGAGATCGCCGACGGCTGGCTGGCGATCTACTACACCCCGCGCCTGGCACCGATGTACAACGAATGGCTCGACGAGGGCTTCGCGCGTCAGGGCGCCCGGCGCAGCCGCGAGGACTTCGAGATCGCGGCCACCTGCCAGGTCGTCATCACCGACGACCGCGCGGGGGAGATCGCGAAGCTCAAGCCGATCACCGCGCTGTACGTCGGCGGGATGGGTGCGGCGGAGGTGAACTTCCACGCGCAGGTCTACACCCGGATGGGCTACGGCGAGGAGGTCAAGGAGATCCAGAAGCTCTTCCTGTCGGGCCGCAAGGCGGAGGCGGCCGCGATCGTCCCCGACCAGATGGTCACCGACACGATGATCATCGGCAATGTCGACGAGGTGCGCACCCAGGTCAAGCAGTGGGAGGAAGCAGGCGTCACCATGCTGCTGGTGACCTGTCGGAGCGTCGAGCACATGCGCCAGCTCGCGGAGGCGGTCAACCCCGCCTGATGTGAGCGGAACACGTTCCAGAATCGGGCCCCGGATCGCCGAATCGGCAGTCCGGGGCCCGATCCGTCGGATGGGGTCAGCGGGTGTCTCGATCCGCCCCGGTCGCCAGGTCGTCACAGTCGACCCGTCGCACGAGGCCTGCGTGCTCACGTAGGTACGGGAGGGCGCCCAGGTCGCCCGCAGCCGACCTCGACACCGCAGCCCAATGCACCCGGGCCATCACGACCGGGTGGCCGGGGTCGGCCCCGTAGAAGGCCCGGGCGAGCCCGCTCTCGGTGGCAGCCGCGGCGGCGACGACCCGGGCGACGGCATCGGCGCGCACGTCCGGCAGGTCGACCAGGTGAACGGCGGCGTAGTCGGCATCCGGATCGTCGGCGGCGGCCGCGAGGCCTGCCCGCAGCGAGGCGCCGACTCCCTCGCGCCAGCCGGCTGCGTAGACGGCCTCCGCGCCGTCCGGCACGGCCGTGTCCGCCGCGCCGAGCACCACGATGACCCGGGAGCAGCCCCCGTCCCGCAGCGCCGCGACCGCGGATCGCAGCCAGGCGCCCTGATTCGCCAGGACCTTCGGCATCCCGTACCGGCTGCCCTGGCCCGCGGCAAGCAAAACCCCGACGACTCGGTGCTGTGTCGTCGGGGTCTGCATGTCGTTGCCGGGGAAGGTGGCCGCTACTTGCCCTGGAACTTCGGGGCGCGCTTCTCGGCGAACGAGCGCGGACCCTCCTTGGCGTCGTCGCTCCGGAACACCTCGGCGCCGATCTCGGCCTCGAGCTCGAAGGCGTCCTCCTCGTGCATGCCCTCGGTGACGCGGATGGTCTTGAGGATCGCCTGGACCGCGATCGGGCCGTTGGCCGCGATCGCGTCCGCGATCTCGAGCGCCTTGGTCAGCGCCTGTCCGTCCGGGACGACGTGGCCGATCAGGCCGAGTTCCTTGGCCTCGGGCGCCGGGACGTTGCGGCCGGTGAGCAGGATCTCGGCTGCGACGGTGTACGGGATCTGGCGGACGAGGCGGACCGCGGAGCCGCCGAGCGGGAACAGTCCCAGCCGGGCCTCGGAGACGCCGAACTTGGCGCTCTCGCCCGCGACCCGGATGTCGGTGCCCTGCAGGATCTCGGTGCCGCCTGCGATGGCGGCGCCCTCGACCGCGGCGATCAGCGGCTTGGTGAGCCGGCGGCCCTTGAGCAGCGCAGGCAGCTTGGTCAGGTCCATGCCGCCCTTGACGAACTTGTCGCCGGGGGCGTTCTTGTTCATGGCCTTGAGGTCCATGCCGGCGCAGAACGTGCCCCCGGCGCCGGTGAGGATCGCGACCCGGATGTCGGGATCGGCGTCGACCTGGTCCCAGGCCCGGGTCATGATCGCCATCATCTCGCCCGACAGGGCGTTACGGGCCTCGGGGCGGTTCATGGTCACGATGAGGACGTGACCGCGCTTCTCGACGAGGCAGTGAGCGGACTGTTCCGAAATGTCGGAAATCTCGGCTGTGGTGGAGGACACTCTCGGCTCCCGATATCGTGTGAGTTGAGTCTCACATTGGCTCTTGCCAGAAACGGTAACACGTTCTACTTTATGGGCGTGGCCCTAAATATCGCAGACTTCGTCGAGCACTCCATTGACCTGAATCCAGAGCGGGTGGCGCTGCTGGACAGCGACCGCGAGATCACCTATGCGCAGCTGGAGGAGCGGACCAACCGCCTCGCGCATTACCTGCAGGATCGCGGTGTCAAGCCGGGTGACAAGGTGGGCATCTACAGCCGCAACACGATCGAGGCCATCGAGGCCATGGTCGCGGTGTTCAAGGCCCGCGCGGTGATGGTCAACGTGAACTACCGCTACGTCGAGAACGAGTTGCAGTACATCTTCGAGAACTCGGACATGGCCGCGCTGATCGTCGAGCGCCGGTACGTGGACAAGGTGGCCAACGTGCTGCCGAACACCCCACTGGTCGAGTCCGTGATCGTCGTCGAAGACGGCACCGATCTCGACTACTCCTCGTTCGACGGCGTCGAGTACGAGCAGGCCCTGTCCCTCGGATCGCCCGACCGGGACTTCGGCGAGCGCAGCCCCGACGACATCTTCATGCTCTACACCGGCGGCACCACCGGCATGCCGAAGGGCGTCATGTGGCGGCACGAGGACTGGTGGCGGGTACTCGGCGGCGGCACCAACTTCATCACCGGCGAGCGCGTCGAGGACGAGTGGGAGATCGCGAAGGTCGGCGCCGCGAACCCCGCGATGGTGCGGTTCCCGATCCCCCCGATGATCCACGGCGGCTCGCAGTCCGCGGTCTTCCACAGCCTCTTCGGCGGCGGCACCCTCGTGATGCACCCCGAGTTCAACGGCCACGAGGTGTGGCAGGTCATCGACAAGCACAAGGTCAACCTCATCTTCATCACGGGCGACGCGATGGCGCGCCCCATGGTCGATGCCCTCATCGCCGGCAACCCGGAAACCGGTGAGCCGTACGACCTCTCGTCGCTGTACGTGATCGCGAGCAGCGCGGCGCTGTTCTCTCCGTCGCTCAAGGAGCAGTTCCTCGACCTGCTGCCCAACCGTCTGCTCACCGATTCGATCGGTTCGTCGGAGACCGGCTTCGGCGGGCTCGCGACCATCTCGAAGGGCTTCGAGCACACCGGCGGTCCGCGGGTGAAGATCGACGCCTCCACCGTGGTCATCGACGATGAAGGTAACCAGGTCGAGCCCGGTTCCGGTCAGGTCGGCCTGCTGGCCCGGCACGGTCACATCCCCCTCGGCTACTACAAGGACGAGGTCAAGACCGCGGCGACCTTCAAGACGTTCAACGGGGTTCGTTACTCGATCCCCGGCGACTACGCCACGGTCGAGGCGGACGGCACGGTCACGATGCTCGGCCGCGGATCGGTCTCCATCAACAGCGGCGGCGAGAAGATCTACCCGGAGGAGGTCGAGGGTGCCGTCAAGTCGCATCCCGACGTCTTCGACGTCCTGGTCGTCGGTGTCCCGGACGAGCGCTTCGGCCAGCGGGTCGCCGCCGTCGTCGCGCCCCGCGAAGGCACCCGCCCGAGCCTGGCCGACATCGTCGCCGCCTCCCGCAAGGAGATCGCCGGCTACAAGGTGCCCCGCAGCCTCTGGTTCGTCGACGCGATCAAGCGGTCGCCCGCCGGCAAGCCGGACTACCGCTGGGCCAAGGAGCAGACCGAGCAGCGCGAGGCCGACGACCACTACAGCAACGGAAACGCGTGATGCGTAACGCCCTCGCCGACAAGTTCGGCATCCAGTACCCGATCTTCGCGTTCACCCCGTCCGAGCACGTGGCGGCGGCGGTGTCGCGCGCAGGCGGACTCGGCGTGCTGGGCTGTGTGCGGTTCAACGACCCGGAGGAGCTCGAGGCCGTCCTCACCTGGATGGACGAGAACACCGACGGCAAGCCGTACGGCGTCGACATCGTCATGCCTGCCAAGATCCCGACCGAGGGCAAGGCCGTCGATCTGGACAAGCTGATCCCGGCCGAGCACCGCGCGTTCGTCAACCGCACGCTCGAGGAGCTCGGCGTGCCGCCGCTGTCCGACGATGTCGAGCGTGCGACGGGCACCCTTGGCTGGCTGCACTCGGTGGCCCGCGCGCAGGTCGACGTCGCGCTCCGGCACCGTCCCGCGCTGATCGCCAACGCGCTCGGGTCGCCGCCGAAGGACGTCATCGACGAGGCGCACGAGCACGGCGTGCCGGTCGCGGCGCTGGCGGGCGCGGTCGGTCACGCACTGAGCCACGTGGCCAACGGCGTCGACATCGTCATCGCCCAGGGCTACGAGGCGGGTGGCCACACCGGCGAGATCGCCTCGATGGTCCTGGTTCCCGAGATCGTCGACGCGGTGGGCGATTCCGCCACCGTGCTGGCCGCGGGCGGTATCGGCAGCGGTCGCCAGATCGCGGCGGCGATGAGCCTCGGCGCCTCCGGCGTGTGGATGGGTTCGTACTGGCTGACCGCCGCGGAGTACAAGCTGGGTAGTGCGGCAGACGGCACGTCCGCTACGCAGCGCGCGCTGCTCGCGGCGACCTCGAGCGACACGGTCCGCTCTCGGATCTACTCGGGCAAGCCGGCCCGCCTGCTCAAGACCAAGTGGACCGAAGCCTGGTCCAAGCCCGGCGCACCGGACGCGCTGCCGATGCCACTGCAGAACCTGCTGGTCGCCGAGGCGCACCAGCGGATCGTCGCCTCGGAGGACCCCGAGGTGGTCGCGATGCCTGCAGGCCAGATCGTCGGCCGGATGAACGAGATCCGGCCGGTCGCGGAGTCGATCGCCGAACTGGTCGCCGAGTTCGACACAACCGTCGCGCGACTGAGCAAGCTCACGTAGGTGCGACGCCCGCGGGCGTCGGACAGCTAGGCCACACACGAAGGCCGGGTACGAATTTCGTACCCGGCCTTCGCGTTTGTTTCGGGACCGCCACCCGACAGCGGGCTGTGTCTAGGTGTTCAGCTCGGCGTCGAGCTTCGCCCGCAGCTCCGGGGTCACGGGTTCGAAGTCGATACCACCGGGCGCGCGATACCAGACCGGGTCGGCGCAGTGCCAGCGCTCGGCACTGAGGGTGCGACCTAGGACCTTGTAGGTGGCCGTGCGGGGCAGGTCCGTGCAGACCCGGACGAAGCTCGGCACCTGCTTCGGTCCGAGATCCGACTGGGCGCCGAGGAAGCGGGAGAAGTCGGCGATGTCGAAGTCGCTCGTCGCCACCAGCGCGACGGCCACCCGGTCGCCGACCTCGGGGTCAGGAACCCCGTACGCGGCGACCTCGCCGACGTGGGGATGCCTGCCGAGGATCTGCTCGATGGGCGCGGTGCCGAGGTTCTCGCCGTCCACCCGCATCCAGCCGGAGCTGCGGCCTGCGAAGTACACGAAGCCCTCCGCGTCCCGGTAGCCCAGGTCGCCGCTCCAGTACTGGCCGTTCCGGACTCGCTCGGCCTCGGCCTCGGGATTCTTGTAGTACCCCGCGAAGCTCCCTGTGCCCGCGGTGTTCACCAGCTCGCCCGTCGCGACGTCCGCGTTGACGATCCGCCCGGCGGCGTCGAACTCCGCGGCGGGGCACGGGACCCCGGTGTCCGGGTCGAGCACCTCGATGCCCGCGGGGAGCAGGCCGAGGGCGCCGACGGGGGTGCCGGGGCTCCGCGGGATCAGGACGCCGCCTTCGGTGGAACCGAACCCATCGACCACCCGGACATCGAACCGGCGCCCGAATTCGGCGATCGAGGACGGGGACCCCTCGTTGCCGTAGAGCACCTTCAGCGGGTTGTCGGCGTCGTCCGCCGCCTCGGGGGTGGCCAGCACGTAGGCGAGCGGCTTGCCGACGTAGTGCGCGTAGGTGGCGCCGAACCGCCGGACGTCCGGGATGAACTGGGACGCGGAGAACTTGCGGCGCAATGCGAGGTCGGCGCCGACGGCGACCGCGACCGCCCAACAGGCCATCACCGCGCCCGAGTGGAACATCGGCATCGAGATGTAGGCGGTGTCCGCGGCCGACAGCCCGAACCGTTCGGCGAGCATGATGCCGGGCCCGGCCACCATGCGGTGGGTCACCCGGACCGCCTTCGGATTCCCACTGGTGCCGGAGGTGAAGATCAGCATGAACAGGTCGTCGCCTGCGGGAGCGGGCGAGGGCGCGGCGCTGCCGCGGTGCGCCGCAAGCAGTTCCGGCCACTCGGGACCGTCGATGGTGAGGACGCGGACGCCGCCCAGATCGAGTCCGTCGAGCAGGGCGAGCCGCTCGGTGTCGGTGACCACCACCTGGCAGTCGGCGCGCGCGATGTCGCCCGCGAGCGCCTCGCCGCGCCGGGTGGTGTTCAGACCCACCACGACCGATCCGCCCAGCGCCGCGGCGCCGAGCAGGAGGGAGAACTCGGGAACGTTGTCCAGCAGCACCCCGACGTGTCGGGGTGCTGCCGGATCGAACAGGGCCGCCAGGCCCGCCGCCAGACCGGCGCTGAGTGCGACGTGTTCGGACCACGGAATTCTCTTGTCCTCGAACAGAATTCCGTGGTCGTCGTCGTCTCGAAGCCGGAGCAACAGATCGGTGACGGTGGGCATCGCGGTCGTCATGTGTGCAGCCTAGGTTCAGGCAGGCACGTCGGCGAGGATCTGTCCCAGCCTGCGCAACTGCTCGGTGGCCGAGCCCAGCGCGAACTCGTTGTGCTTGGCAGCCAGGAAGTACCGATGCACCGGGTGGTCGCGGTCGAGGCCGACGCCGCCGTGGATGTGGATCACGGTGTGCGCGACGCGGTGGCCCGCATCGGCCGCCCAGAACTTCGCGGTCCGGACCTCTTCCTCGGCAGGCAGGTTCTCGCTGACGCGCCAGGCGGCCTGCCACAGCGTGGACCGGACACCCTTGACGTCGATGAAGGCGTCGGCGAGGCGCTGGGTCACGGCCTGGAAGCTGCCGATCGGGCGGTCGAACTGGACCCGCTCGCGCGCGTACTCCGCGACCAGTTCCAGGGCCCGCTCCAGGGTGCCGAGCTGGGTCGCGCTCAGCGCGACCGCGGCGCGGGCCAGGATCCAGTCCACGATCTCGGTGCCGTTCTCGGTGCTGCCGAGCAGCCGGTCCGCTCCGACCTTGGTGCCTGCCAGCTCGACGATCGACTCGGCGCTGAAGTCGGTGACGCGCTGGCGGTCGATGGTGACCCCGGCATCGGACGGCTGCACCAGGAACACCGCGACACCCTCGGGGGTGGTGGCGGGAACCAGGATCAGGTCCGCGAACGCGGCCGCGGGCACGGTGATCTTGGTGCCGGTCAGCAGCCACTCGTCGCCGCTGCGGACCGCCGTGGTCACCGGCTTGGCCGGGTTGTCGTTGAGCTCCTCGGCGAGGGCGACGGTCAGGACGACCTCACCCGCTCCGGCGCGCTGCGCCCACTGGCGCTTGGCGTCGTCACCGAACTCGGCGAGTGCCGACGCGGCGAGGACGATCGAGGACAGGTACGGCACCGCCGCGAGCGGCCGGCCCAGTTCGCGCAGCACGCTGCACTGTTCGAGGATGCCGAAGCCGCCGCCGCCGACCGACTCGGGCAGCGCCGCCGCGAGCACGCCCGCATCGGCGAGGGCCTGCCAGAGCTTGTCGTCGAAGCGGTCCTCGGCGGCGTCCAGTTCGCGCAGGCGGTCGTTGGTGGTGAGCTTCTCGGCGATGCTCCGGGTGAGTTGTTCGAGGTCCTGCTGGGCCTCTGTGTGGCTGAAATCCATGATGTTCCTTTGACTCGCGCGGTCAGCGCAGGATGGGGGCCGGGGTCAGCGCCTGGTGGGCGGTGGTAGTCACCGCTTGGCGGGCGGCTGGCCCAGCGCCGTCATGGCGAGGATGTCGCGCTGCACCTCGTTGGTGCCGCCGCCGAAGGTCAGGATCAGGGCGGAACGGTGCCAACGCTCGAGGCGGCCGCGCACGGCGACGCCCTTCGAGTCCTGCCGCAGGTATGCCAGGGGGCCGAGGACCTCCATGAGCAGTCGGTACGCCTCGGTCGCGAACTCGGTGCCGAAGACCTTGCATGCCGACGCGTCGCCCTTGCTCGGGGCCTCCGCGGAGGACACCTCCCAGTTCAGCAGCTTGAGGTACTCGACCTTGGCGTGCACCCGGGCGAGGTTGATCTGCACCCACTCCTGGTCGATGACGCGACGGCCGTCGGCCAGCTTGGTGTTCTGCGCCCACTCGATGGTGTCGCGCAGCGCGCCCTGGATCTGCGCGGCGGAGACCAGCGCGACCCGTTCGTGGTTGAGCTGATTGGTCATCAGGCCCCAGCCACCGTTCTCCTCGCCGACCAGTGCGGACGACGGGACGCGCACGTCCTGGTAGTACGTGGCGCTGGTGTCCGGACCGGCCATGGTGTGCACCGGGGTGTAGGAGAAGCCCTCGGCGGTGGTCGGGACGATCAGCATGCTGATGCCCTTGTGCTTCTTCACATTCGGGTCGGTGCGGACGGCGAGCCACACGTAGTCCGCGTACGCGATGAGGCTCGTCCACATCTTCTGGCCGTTGATGACGTAGTCGTCGCCGTCCTTGACCGCGGTGGTCCGCAGGCTGGCCAGGTCGGTGCCTGCGCCGGGCTCGGAGTACCCGATGGAGAAGTGCACCTCGCCCGAGGAGATCTTGGGCAGGAAGAACTTCTTCTGCTCCTCCGAGCCGTAATGCATGATGGTCGGGGCGACGGAGTTGATCGTGAGGAACGGCACCGGGGCGCCGGCGATCGCGGCCTCGTCGGTGAAGATCAGCTGGTCGATTGGCGACCGCTCCTGTCCGCCGTACTCCTTGGGCCAGCCGAGCGTGAGCCAGCCGTCTTTGCCCATCTCGCGCACGACGTCGCGGTAGACGGTGCCCGAGCCGTACTCGCCGGTCTGGGCGTTGAGCGCTTCGCGACGCTCGGGAGTGATGAGCTTCGCGAAATAGGCGCGCAGCTCCTCCCGCAGCTTCTGCTGCTCGGCGCTGTAGGTGATTTGCATCGGTACCTCTCCGGTCTCTGACACAGGTTCTAGTCTGTTTTGGTGCCGTTATCTGGTTGCGATCGGCCGAGCTGGCGAGACGCACTTTCGGCCCGTCACTATGGGTTTTTCGCATCATTGCACAGGAGTGGAACGGGTTCTAGTCTTATGCTGGATCTGCCCGCGGGTCCAGCCCATAGACACGCGTGCCGCAGACGTCGATTCGAACGAGAAGTGAGGTTCATTCATGGAGGTCAAGGTCGATAGGGATCGCTGTGAGGCGAACGGTGTCTGCGTCGGCATCGCGCCGGACATCTTCGATCTGACGGACGATGACGAACTGGTGATCACCCAGCCCGGTGACGACGCCGATTCGGTGGCCAAGTTGGAGGAGTCGGTCGCCCAGTGCCCGCGCGCTGCGCTGACCCTCGAGCGCTAACTGTTCTTGCCGGGAATAAGAACACGTTCTAGAGTGAGCGCCGTCACGGATGTGACGGCGGAACCCGCTCCGGGGGCCGCATCGAAATCACGAAGGCAGTGGTGAGTTTGACTAGTCGCGAGGTAAGTCTGGACGGCAAGGTCGCAATCGTGACCGGTGGAGCGTCGGGTCTCGGCAAGGCCGAGGCGATCGGCCTCGCCAAGGCGGGCGCGAACGTCGTCATCAACGATCTGGTGGCCAACGAGAACGCCGATGCGGTCCTCGACGAGATCCAGACTCTCGGCGGCAAGGCGGTGTTCATTCCCGGCGACATCGGCGAGCGCGCCACCGCGGATGCGCTGATGGAGGCCGCCCAGCAGGCGGGCGGTGTCGACATCGTCGTCAACAATGCGGGCATCGTGCGGGACAAGATGCTGTTCAGCATGTCCGACGAGGACTGGGATCTCGTCCTCAAGGTCCACCTTCGCGGCCACTTCCTGCTGTGCCGCAACGCGGCGGTGCACTGGCGCGCCGAGTCGAAGGCGGCGGGCGCGCCGGTCTACGGCCGCCTGATCAACACGTCTTCCGAGGCCGGCCTGCTCGGCCCGGCCGGACAGCCGAACTACGGTGCGGCCAAGGCGGGCATCACCGCCCTCACCCTGTCCGCGGCACGCGGCCTCGAGCGCTACGGCGTTCGCGCCAACGCGATCTGCCCGCGCGCACGCACGGCGATGACCGAGAACGTCTTCGGTGACGCCCCCGAGGACGGAACCGATCCGCTCTCGCCCGAGCACGTCGTGAACCTGGTGTCGTACCTGGCCTCGCCCGCCGCCGACGCCATCAACGGCCAGGTCTTCATCGTCTACGGGCCGATGGTGGCGCTCATGGCCGCGCCGGTTGTCGAGCAGCGATTCGATTCGCCCGATGCGGTGTGGACCCCCGAGGGCCTCGCGGACTCGCTCGGCGGCTACTTCGACGGGCGCGATCCGGCTCGGATGTTCGCGGCGACCGAAGCGGTCAAGTCGCTCGGCTGACCTGCGCATTCGGCCGTACCTGAGAAACGTGCGAATTTCGGCACACAGGTAGGCCGGCTGGGTGAAGATGATGGCCGGGGTGGGTTCGACCTGCCCCGACAACAATGAGTACGTGTTCTAGATTTCCGCACGTCCGGGTGGGGTGGGGACGAATCCCGGAGTGGTCGCGGCACGAGCCCGAGTGGCCGAACGAGCGTGGGGGAGAACCTTCGCACTTGTGTGGATACTCGATGTCGTGGTCGGTGGCCATCGGGACTCACCAGGCACGTGATCGATGAAAGACAAAGGGAGTCAACGTGGCCGGAGGTCGCATGCTCGGAGACCCGCTCCGGGCCTGCGCCACCGACCACCGAACCCGCCGGCTGGGCCCCGCTGAACACGGGTGCCCGGCCGCCGGGTCCGCCCTCCCGGTGGTACGAGTTGACCAGCACTGATGCGTCCGGAGGGGAACACCTTTGACAGGTGAACACGTTCTAGTTAGTATGACCTGGATCACAGGCATCCGGGGGGATCTCGCATCTCCTCCGCGGTGCCCTGCGCGAGAACACTGACGAGGAGGCACGATGGATGACCTCCTTCTGGTGCCGCTGCGCGCCGTGGGCGGCTTCTTCGCGATGGCGGGGGAGACCTTCAAGGCGATGGGCAGGCGGCCTTTCCAGCGCCGTGAATTCGTAGACCAGGCCTGGTTCGTGGCCCGGGTGTCGATGGTGCCGACGGTGCTCGTCGCCATCCCGTTCACCGTGCTCGTGGTCTTCACGATCAACGTCCTGCTGCGCGAGATCGGCGCCGCCGACCTCAGCGGTGCGGGCACCGCGCTCGGCGCGGTCACCCAGGTGGGGCCGATGGTCACCGTGCTGATCGTCGCCGGTGCGGGCGCCACCGCGATCTGCGCCGACCTCGCCGCGCGAACCATCCGCGAAGAGATCGACGCGATGAAGGTGCTCGGCATCAACCCGATCCACCGGCTGGTCGTGCCCCGGGTGCTCGCCTCGACGGTGGTAGCCCTGCTCCTCAACGGGCTGGTGTCCACCATCGGCATCGTCGGCGGCTTCATGTTCTCGGTCTTCCTGCAGGACGTGAACCCCGGCGCCTTCATCAACGGGATCACGCTGCTGACCGGCTTCAGTGAGCTGATGCTCTCGCAGCTCAAGGCCGGTTTGTTCGGCATGATCGCGGGCCTGGTCGCCTGCTTCCTCGGGCTCAACGTAAAGGGTGGCGCAAAGAGTGTGGGTGACGCGGTGAACCAGACGGTCGTCTTTGCGTTCATGGCGCTGTTCGTGGTGAACGTTCTCGTCACCGCCGTCGGTGTCAAGCTGACGGCGGGGTGACGGGATGGCATTCGCACTGACAGGGCGTTTCCGGGGGACCAGGAAGCGGATCGGCAAGTTCTCCGGTTCGATCGACGGCATCGGTGATCAGGCGCTGTTCTATTGGCGGGCAGTCGCCTCGGCCCCGCGCGCGTTCATCCACTACCGGAAAGAGACGATCCGGCTGATCGCCGAGATCAGCATGGGCACTGGCGCGCTCGCCGTGATCGGTGGCACCGTCGTGATCGTCGGCTTCCTGACCCTCTTCGCAGGCGGCACCATTGCCGTGCAGGGCTTCAGTTCCCTCGGCAACATCGGCGTCGAGGCCTTGACCGGCTTCTTCGCCGCCTTCATCAACGTGCGCATCGTCGCGCCGGTCATCGCGGGCATCGGCCTGGCCGCCACCATCGGCGCCGGCTCCACAGCACAGCTGGGCGCTATGCGGGTCACCGAGGAGATCGACGCGCTCGAGGTGATGGCGATCCCGTCGATTCCGTACCTGGTGAGCACCCGCGTGATGGCGGGGATGATCGCGATCGTGCCGCTCTACGCGCTGGCCGTGACCGCCTCGTTCATCGCCAGCCGATTCGCGACGGTCGTGATCTACGGGCAGTCGCCGGGCGTCTACGACCATTACTTTTCGACGTTCCTGATACCGACGGACATCCTCTGGTCCTTCGCCCAGGCGATCGTGATGGCGCTGGCCGTCATGCTCATCCACACCTACTACGGGTACAACGCCAGCGGAGGCCCGGTCGGCGTGGGCGTCGCGGTCGGTAATGCGGTGCGTACCTCGCTGATCGCGGTGGTCACGGTCACGCTGCTCATCTCGCTCGCCATCTACGGTGGGTCCGGCAACTTCAACCTCTCGGGATAGCGCGCATGTCTGAACCTGAACCCAAATGGAAGAAGAAGGTCGCCGCGCTGGTGCTCGTGGGCAGCCTGGTCGGCGTCGCGACCGTCTCGCTGACCATGTTCTCCGGTGGCTTCACCGACAGTGAGCCGGTGACGGTGACCGCCGACCGCGCGGGTCTGGTGATGGACCCCGACGCCAAGGTGAAGATGCGCGGCGTCCAGGTCGGTCGCGTCGCCTCTATCGGTCAGGAGGGCGACCAGGCCAAGCTCGAGTTGGCGATGGATCCGGCCTCCATGCACCTGATCCCGTCGAACGCACAGGTGGAGATCAAGTCCACCACCGTGTTCGGCGCCAAGTACGTGAACTTCGTTGTGCCGGAGAACCCGTCGTCGAGCTCGCTGTCGCCCGGCACCACCATCGAGGCCGACTCGGTGACCGTCGAGTTCAACACGCTGTTCGAGAACCTGTCGACGCTGCTGCAGCAGATCGAGCCGGAGAAGCTCAACGCCACCCTCGGCGCGATCTCCGAGGCACTCAACGGCCGCGGGGACCAGCTCGGCCAGCTGCTGGAGGAGACCGACCAGTACCTGAAGAAGGTGAATCCCGCACTGCCGCAGCTGCAGCGCGACCTCCAGGCCGCCTCGACGGTCACCAACGTCTACGCCGACGTCACGCCGAACCTGATGCGGTTGCTCGACAACGCGACCGCGACCAGCGGCACCATCGTCGACGAGCAGGCGAACCTGGACCTGCTGCTGATGAACGTGACCGGTCTGGCGAACAACGCGAACGGCGTGCTCACCGAGAACGAGGCCAACCTGACGAAGGCGTTGGCGGACCTCAAGCCGACGACCGAACTGCTCGGGGAATACTCGCCGTCGATCGCCTGCCTGCTCACCGGGCTGGCCAAGACGCTTCCTGCCGCCAACGAAATCTTCGGTGGTCTGCAGCCCGGCATCGCGTTGAGCGCGAGCTTCGTATACGGCACCGAGCCGTATACCTACCCGAAGGACCTGCCGAAGGTGAATGCGACCGGCGGCCCGAATTGCGCAGGCCTGCCCGACTTCGACCCCAAGCGCGACGGCAATGCGAACTTCCTCGTCGCCGACACCGGGACGGTGCCTTACGTGCCGTCGACGAAGGTCAGCACGAACATGCCCAAGGTCTTCCAGCTGCTGTACGCGGGCGTCTACCCGGAGGGGGGGAACTGATGCGGCCGACCACCGTCAAACTGCTGATCTTCACCACAGTGATGGCGTTGATCTTCGCCGGCCTGGCGATCGTGTTCAGCCAGTACCGATTCAGCACCTCGAACTCCTTCACGGCGCAGTTCACCGATTCTTCTGGTGTGAAGCCGGGTGACAAGGTGCGCATCGCAGGCGTGCCGGTCGGCTCGGTGAAGGGCGTGAGCATCGACGGAGACAACCTCGCCGAGGTCGACTTCAACGTCGACAGCCAATACGAGCTCTTCAAGAGCACCAGGGCCACCGTGCGCTACGAGAACCTGGTCGGTGACCGGTATCTCGAGCTGCTCGAGGGCGCCGGTTCGATGGAGCAGCTCGACGACGGCGGGACCATCCCCGAGGATCAGACCTCGCCCGCGCTCGACCTCGATCTGCTACTCGGCGGGTTCAAGCCGCTGCTCAAGGGCCTGGACGCGGAGCAGGTCAACGATCTCTCCGGCGCGTTGCTGCAGGTCTTCCAGGGCCAGGGCGACACGCTGGTCTCGCTGCTCGGCAGCACCAGCTCCTTCACCAAGACCCTGGCGGACCGGGACGAGCTGATCGGCGAGGTGATCACCAACCTGAACACCACGCTCGGAACCATCAATGACAAGGGCGACCAGTTCTCCACCACGATCGACCAACTCCAGCAGCTGGTGAGCGGGCTCGCGAAGGACAGCGATCCGATCGGTAACGCGATTCCGCAGATCGCCACGGCCACGGGCGATCTCGCCGAGCTGTTGCAGGGCGCACGCCCGGACCTGCAGTCCACCATCATCGAGGGGGGTCGCGTCGTCAACCAGCTCGACCTGGGCAAAGCCGACCTCGACTGGGTGCTCGGGGAGCTGCCCGGCGCGTACAAGAAACTGATCCGAGTGGGCGCCTACGGCGGGTTCTTCCAGTTCTACACGTGCAGCGTGCAGTTCAAGTTCTCCGGACCGGACGGTAAGGACCTTCGGGTCGGCCTCCCCACGACTCCGACTCAGACGACAGGGAGGTGTGCGGCCAAGTGACGAAGCCACGCGAAAGAGACCCCGTTCAGATCGGGATCATCGGCCTCGTAGTCGCCGGCTCCCTGGTGATTGCAGGTATGCAGTACGACCAGCTGCCGTTCATCTCCGGCGGCGGCCAGTACACCGCGCATTTCGCCGACGCGGGCGGACTGATGACCGGGGACGAGGTCACCGTCTCGGGCGTCAACGTCGGCACCGTGGACAAGATCGACCTCGACGGCCCGCAGGTGCTGGTCACCTTCACCGTCCAGGACGGGATCGCGCTCGGCGACGAGACGAGCGCGGCGGTCAAGACCAACACCATCCTCGGTCGCAAGTCGCTGAAGGTGACCCCCGCGGGAGGCGGGACGCTGCGCAAGTCCGAGACGATTCCGGTGGAGCGCACCAACTCCCCGTACTCGCTCAACGATGCGCTCGGCGATCTGTCGAACACCGTCGCGGACCTCGACACGGATCAGCTCAACAACTCGTTGAACGCGATGTCCGACACGCTCCAGGACACCCCGCCCGAGCTGCGGACCGCGCTGGACGGGGTCACCCGGCTCTCGGCGAGCATCAATTCGCGCGATGAGAGCTTGCGCGAGCTGCTTCATCGGGCCGAGGGCGTGACCGGCATCCTGGCGACACGGAGCGACCAGATCAATGCCCTGTTGGTGGACGGCAACCAGCTGCTCGGCGAGCTCGACCGCCGACGGAATGCGATCAGCGAGCTGATCGTGAACACCTCCGCGGTGTCGCGACAGCTCAGCGGGCTGGTGCAGGACAACCAGGAACAGATGAAACCGACTCTGGAGAAGCTGAATTCGGTGGTGGCGGTGCTGCAGGAGAACAAGGAGAACATCGGGAAGGCCCTTGACGGGCTCGCCCCGTATGCGACCGCCCTCGGCGAATCCGTCGGCAGCGGACCGTTCTTCATGGCGTATGTCGCGAACTTCAGCGTCGGCCAGTTGACCCAGGCCTTCTCCGACTCGCTGGTGTGGCCCGAGCACGTGCCTTCTGACCTGCAGAACTTCCCGCCGCTGACCGTCACGCCCGTGGACCCGAACCGATGAGCGCCCCGATGACGAACCGCAAGAAGTGGATCCTGCGCGGTGTATCCGCCGCTGTGGTGATCGCCGCGCTGGTGGCGGGCACCCTGTTCCTGTTCCCTGGGCTCGGGAAGAACCGGATCACCGCATACTTCCCGACGACCACCGGCATCTACCCGGGCGACGACGTGCGGGTGCTCGGTGTGACGGTCGGCAAGATCGCCAGCATCGACCCCGAGGGCGAGAACGCGCGCGTCGAGATGGACGTCGATTCGGGCGTGGACATCCCCGCGGACGCCAAGGCGATCATCGTGGCACCCAGCCTGGTGGCGGCGCGCTTCATCCAGCTGACGCCGGTGTACACCGGCGGTGCGACGATGGGCGACGACGCCGAGATCCCGGTGGAGCGCACCGCCGTTCCGGTCGAGTGGGACGAGATCAAGGCGGAGCTCGCCAAGCTCTCCACCGCGCTCGGGCCGGAGGGTGGCGCCGACCAGGGCTCCCTCGGCCGGTTCATCGACACCGCCGCTGACAACCTCGAGGGCAACGGCGAGAGCATCAACAAGACCCTGCGCGAGCTCTCGGACACCATGCACACCCTCTCGCAGGGCCGCACGGACCTGTTCACCACCATCCGGAACCTGCAGGCCTTCGTGAGCGCGCTGTCCGCGAGCAACCAGCAGATCGTGCAGTTCAGCGGCCATCTCGCGTCGGTGTCCTCGGTTCTGGCCGACAACACCGACGAGCTCGGGGTTGCACTCGCAGACCTCAACGTTGCGATGGGTGACGTGCAGCGGTTCGTCAGCGACAACCGGGCAGTTCTCACAGAATCTGTGGAACGGCTGGCCGATGCCACCCAGGTGCTGGCACAGAAGCGGCCGGAGATCGAGCGGGTGCTGCACATCGCGCCGAACGCACTGGCGAACTTCAACAACATCTATCAGCCCGCATTGGGTTCGGTGACCGGCGTGATCGCGGCGAGCAATGCGAACAACCCCATCAACATGATCTGCGGCATGATCGAGGCGCTCGAGATGAACGATTCCGACAAGAGCGCCGACCTGTGCGCGCAGTACCTGGGTCCGGTGCTGAACTCGGTGAAGATGAACTACCCGGGGATCCTGACGAATCCGGCGACCGGCGTCGCGGCGCACCCCGACCAGTTGACCTTCAGCCCTCCGAGCCTCGAGAACCAGATCCCGGCGCGGGCCGCCAAGTCGACGATGAAGCCCATCGCCGGGCCACTCGCCGGCCTGCCGACGATCAACGTGCCCAAGGATCTCGAGTCCTTGCTCAAGCCGGGAGGTGGCCGATGACACGCACCAGCACCCACCGCCGGGTCGCGATCGGATCGATCGCGTTCGGGCTGACGCTCGCCCTCACCGGATGCGAGTGGACGGGCCTGAACTCGGTGCCCATGCCCGGGACCGAGGGAACCGGGGACGGTGCCTACTCGGTGAAGATCGAGATGCCGAACGTGACCACCCTGTCGGAGAACTCGCCGGTGCGGGTGAACGATGTCACGGTTGGCACCGTCGACGACATCGAGGTGCAGAATTGGCACGCGGTGGTCACCGTCTCGATCAACGAGGACGTCGTGCTGCCCGCGAACGCAACCGCGAAGATCGGCCAGACCAGCCTGCTCGGCTCGCAACACCTGGAGCTGGCGCCGCCGGTCGGGATCGCCCCGGAGGGCACCCTCTCCGACGGCGACGTCATCCCGATGGCACGCGCGGGCGCCTATCCGACCACCGAGCAAACGCTGTCCTCACTCTCCGTCGTCCTCAACGGCGGCGGTCTGGCCCAGATCAACGACATCACAAGGGAACTCAACGCGGGCCTGGTCGGCCGTGAGGACTCGATCCGCGATCTGCTTCCGCAGCTCGACCAGCTGGTCGGCAGCCTGGACCGTCAGCGCGGCGAGATCGTCTCCGCGATGGAAGGCCTGGACCGGCTGTCTACCAACGTCAACCAGCAGACGGCGACGTTGACCGCCGCGCTCGACGGCATCCCGCCCGCACTCGAGGTGCTCGTCGGCCAGCGGCAGAACCTGACCGACGCACTGCTCGCACTGGGCAACCTCAGTGCCACGGCCACGCGGGTGATCAACGAGAGCGGTGACGACCTCAAGGCGAACCTGCACGCGCTGGTGCCGCTGCTGACTGAGCTCGCCAGCACGGGCACCGCGCTCACCGATTCGCTGTCGATCCTGATCACGTACCCATTCCCGCTGAAGAATCTGGACCAGGCGATCCGAGGCGACTACGCGAACCTGATGATGACGGTCGATATGACCAACAAGCGGCTGGACAAGAACTTCCTGACCGGTACCGGACTCGGTGGCACGCTCGGCGGCGTCGAGGGCGCGCTTGGTAAGACAGCCGGTGTGGCCGGGCAGTCGACGAACCCGCTGCAGAGCCCCACCCCGAAGCCGCCGGCCAAGCCGGCCGCGGCGCCCGCACCCGCCCCGCAGATCCCCGGCCTGCCCCAGATCCAGCTCCCGCAGATCCCCGGCCTTCCGCAGCTAGGAGCGCCCAAGCCATGATGCTGTCGAAGTTCGTCCGCGTTCAGCTGGTCATCTTCTCGATCCTCACGGTGATCGGGTTGTCGGTGATGGCGACGCAGTACGTCCAACTCCCCGCCCTGTTCGGGATCGGTCGGTACGACGTCACCGTCGAGCTGTCGTCCACCGGCGGCCTGTACCCGCACGCCAACGTGGCCTACCGCGGGACCAATGTGGGTACCGTCGACGAGGTGGTGCTCACCGAGTCCGGCGTGGACGCGAAGCTGTCCATCGGCAGCAAGTACAAGATCCCGGCCGACGTGGACGCGGCGGTCAAGAGTGTCTCCGCCGTCGGCGAGCAGTACGTGGACCTCATCCCGCGCGAGGACTCCGAGCCCTACCTGTCCGACGGGGACGTCATCCCCGAGGACCGGTCCTCGGTGCCGCAGGAGGTCGGTGCGCTGCTCGATCAGGCCAACACCCTGGTCAAGAGCGTCTCCAACACCCAGCTGAAGCTGGTGGTCGACGAGGCCTTCAAGGCGTTCAACGGCACCGGCCCCGAGCTGCAGCAGCTCATCGACTCGGCGCGGCTGTTCGTTCAGGAGGCCAATGCGAACTCGGACGCGACGTTGCAGCTGATCGACCAGATCGGCCCGCTGCTCGACACTCAGGTGGTCAGCAGCGACGCGATCCGGTCCTGGACAAAGAACCTGGTGACGTTCTCCGATCAGCTGCGGGCCAGCGACCCGGACCTGCGCGCCATTCTGGATAAGGGCCCCGGTGCCGCCGCGGAGGCCAATGCGCTGTTCCAGGACTTGAAGCCGACGCTTCCATTGCTGCTCGCGAACCTGGTCAGCGTCGGTGAGGTCGGCGTGATCTACAACAAGAGCATCGAGCAGGTCCTGGTGCTCTACCCGCCGATCACCGCCGCTCTGACGACGATGGCGCTCTCGGGTCCTCGAGACGAGGGTGGGCTGGTGAACTTCGCCCTCGAGGTCAACGATCCGCCGCCGTGCACCACCGGGTTCCTCCCGCCCGACCAGTGGCGACCGGGTAACGAGGTGTCCACGCCGGACACCCCGCCCGGCCTGTTCTGCCGGGTGGCGCAGGACGATCCCAGCACCGTGCGCGGTGCCAGGAACAGCCCCTGCATGGAGTTCCCCGGCCGCCGGGCGCCGACCCCGGAGGAGTGCCGCACCGGGTACGTCCCGCTGGGCAACAACCCGCCCAACGGGCCGATCATGCCGCCGAATGTACCCTCGTACACGACAGTTCCCAGCTCCTATGACGAGTCGGTGGAGGCGCCGGTGACGGCGCGGCCCTACGACCCGAAGACGGGCAAGTACACCGGCCCCGATGGTCGGCTGTACACCCAACCGGCATTGGCGTCGGGGGGCTCGTCCGGAAAGGAGTCGACGTGGCAGACGATGATGACCGGTCAGCAGAGCTGACCAACGCGAACAAGCCGGCTCCCCGCAGGCGCGCGAGCCGTAGCGCGGGGCCCCCGGTGGAAGACCGGGCCGAAGCGACGGTCGTGACGACAGTCGCGGCGACGACGGAGACGGCTGAGGTCGCCTCCGAGCAGAGCGCGCCGCAGACCGATGCGGAGAAGGGCACGCCCAAGGCGGCCGAGCCCGAGCCGGCTGCGGATGCCGAGTCGGCAGCGGATGCCGAGCCGGAGGACGCCGAGCCGGCCGCGAAGGCCCCCCGTCGCCGTCCGACGGTCCCCATGGTCGTGGCGGGCGTGCTGGTGCTTGCGCTGATCGCGGCCGGGGTCGTGCTGCTGTTCGACAGGAACGCTGCCAACGATCGCGACGCCAAGCGGAACGCCTACGTGCAGACCGCCCGGCAGACCGTGCTGAACCTGACCACGATCAAGCCGGAAACCGCCAAGGAGGACGTCGACCGCATCCTCGCGGGCGCGAGCGGCGACTTCAAGGCCGAGTTCGACGGCCGCCAGGACCCCTTCGTCAGCGTCGTGAAGGAGGCCTCCGTCACCACCGAAGGCCAGATCATCGAGGCCGGACTCGAGCGCGAGGACGGTAACAAAGCGCAGGTGCTGGTCGCCGCGCGGGCCAACGTGACGACGCCGGATCAGTCCCAGTCGGGACCGCGCGACTTCCGTATGCGCGTGACGGTGACGGACGACGGCGGGACCATGACGGCGTCGAAGGTGGAGTTTGTGCCATGAGCGAGGACAAGTCGACCGAGCAGGTCACCGAGGACAAGTCGACCGAGCAGGTCACCGAAGACAAGTCGACCGAACAGGCCGCCGAGGACAAGTCGACGGAGACGGTCACCGACGCACCGGCCGAGCCGGGTACCGCGGAGGTCACGCGACGCAGTATGCGGCGCACCGTGCTGGCGGCTGTCGCCGCGGCGCTGGTGATCGCCCTGGCCGTGGGTGTCGGGGTGCTGTTCTACCAGCACCTCCAGGACAACAAGACCGAGCAGGCGCGGACCGACGCGGTGGCGGCGGCGGGCGAGCAGGCCGTCGCGATGCTGTCCTACAACTACAACACCGTGGACGCCCAGCTCGCCGAGGCCGCGGACGGCCTCACCGGGTCGTTCAAGGAGGACTACAACACGCTGGTGGCGGAGGTGATCGCGCCCGGTGCGAAGGAGAAGAAGCTCACCGTGCAGGTCACGGTGCAGGGCGGCTCCGTCGTCTCGGCCGACCCCGACGACGCCGTCGTGCTGCTGTTTCTGAACCAGATCACCACCAGCGCCGACGCCCCCGACGCGGCCACCACCGGCAGCCGGGTGCGGATGGAGATGCACAAGGACGGCGACCGCTGGCTCACCGGTCGGCTAACCCCGGTATAAAGGCTCTTCCGACTTGGTGGGGGTCTGGTGTGACCGATCAGGATCGTGTTGGTGATTGATCGAGGGCTCGCGCCCTTGTGAACTGGGTGTTCCTACACATCCAGACAACAAAGGCGCGAGCACGGCAGTGTCCATGCGGTCGAAGGGCTGGGTGACCACGGCTCCACGCGACATCAAGATCGGACCGGGACCGCCCGAATCGGTGCCCGAGATCCCGCCGCGTGCTCGGGTGACGATGCGAGCGAAGGCGAAATGGGAGACCTGCGCCGAGACGGGGAAAGCGGACTGGGTTGACCGCTGGGACATCGGACTGGTCGACATCACGGGGAATCAGGGCCTGGGGGCGCAGTTCAACGGTCGCACCTCGGGGTCGGTCACCGACTGATTCGGTCAGCGCGACGAGCGATGGAAGGCCGCCATCACGCACGTCGCAATCGACATGTCCGGGGAATCCGCGAAGGCCGTGCGTGAGGCTTTGCCGCACGCACAACTGAGAGTGACGTCGACAGGATCAACCGTCGCCGGCTGCTGCGGGCAGCTGAGAGGCTCACCGTCGAGCAGCGTGCGAAGTTGTTCGAGAAGTTGACATCTGCGGATCCGAACGGCGACATCGCCGCCGCATAGATCGCGAAGGAACTGCTGCGGGATATGTTGGCCTGCAACGACAATGGCGGCCTTCGTCAGGAGATCCGAGACGCCATGCATCGCTTCTACACGTTCTGCGCGGCATGCTCGGCTGCACCCGTCAGTCACGACGGGCGCCATCCAGGGCCAGACAGCTCCGCCCCTGCTAAGTCGGAAGAGCCTGTTTGTCCTCGAATCGGCCCAGGAGGACAACGACTGGGACGTTGTTGCTGCGCGTGAGTTGTTTCCGGACGAGAGAGCCTGTTCGACCGGTCTGGACGAGCTCGCTCGCGAGCGGGGTGTGTGCGCGACGACGTTGATGCGGCAGATCCTGGGGGCTGGGGTGGCCGAGCTTGATTCGCCCGCGGCCGTGTCGCTGGCCGATGTGCAGCGGGCGATCGCGTCATTGGCACGTCCGGCCTGTGCCCAAGGACCAGAACCAGAAAACCACTGATCCCGCGCCGCCTATGCCGGCGCGGGATCAGTGGGGAAGCATTGAGGCTAAAGGCCATCTCCCACAGACGGCTTGTCCGCAACAGCGACGATATAGTCAAGCCAAGGGGCCCAAAGCGCGGCTCCTCTTTGGCCGTAAAAGCTCCGAATCAACGGATTAATTCGCCTCATCTCTGGCTGCCTGAGCTTGCGGCTGACATATTCCGCATATTGCGGGTAGACGTGATCACGGATGGAGTAGACGCTCACATCTTTGAAGCCGGCTGCTACGAGCGCTTGGCGGTATTCCTCCGCATTGGTGTGATTCTGGCGGCCAGTCGTGAATATGCCGTGCACTATTTTTTCCAGGGGACGGAACCGGCTGGACCTGCTCGAAACATGCTCATTTGCGAGCGGCACGACGTCGGCGGTCACCAGCCGGCCGCCAGGTCCCAAAACTCGGAATGCTTCATCGAAGAATCGTGAACGCGACGGAAAGTGAAGCGCTGATTCGAGCGCGGTCACTTTCGTTGCGGAAGCGTCGGACTGAGGCAGATCACTTGCGGACCCGTGCATATACTCGACGATATCGCTGAGCCCTAGTTCGGCGGCCCGTTTGGTCGCGATCTCGACCTGTTTCACTGAAATATTCACGCCTGTAATTCGTTTCGGGCCGAATTCATCCGCCCAGAGAAAATCTTGATCGCCGAATCCGCAGCCGACGTCAACCACCACATCGTCGGACCCAAGGCCCGCTTCGGTCGCTACCAACCGAGCCAACGCCGCGCCCGCTTGATCGAAAGTTTGGGGATTATCTTTCCAGTAGCCCAGGTTGAAGAATAGCGATTCCTCGCCAAGCCAGTTTGATGCAGTGAAAATATCGTCGTATACCCGGCTGAATCGATCAGGAATCGCGGGCACGAAGGCCAAGGATGCAAACCACCCCCATTCGCGAACCCATCGCAAATTGCGTCGGGTCGAGCTTTCGGAGTCACGAAATTCCATAACGGTCATGGTTTTGCCCCCCTCAGGCGATGGACCCCAGCCGATATGCGGGGCCACTCGCCGGATGCTAGCAGTCTGTGCACACCGTCGTCGGGTTATCTGCAGTCGCTTTTTGAGCGACAGTTCGGGGAGGGGGCTTCCGGGCTGGGGATGGCGCCACCCGACCTTTTTCAGGAGGCGAGTGATCGCCGAGTTCACGAAGTCTGGTGTCCGCCAGGCACTTCGGGCCGAATGCTTGCATCGGACAGGAACGTGTTCTATTTTGATGAAGTGGTCTCTTACCGGCCCAACGATCCTGCCGGGCACGGGCGAGACGACTTCGGGGGATCGACCGTCCCTGCGCGAGTACACCCGTTCTGACTTTCGGGTTTCAGCTCGCCAGTTCGGCCAGATCTGAGGGGTGGGAAATCAGGTATGGGGAGTCATATGTCGGCGATCGCGGCGTTTCGGAGACATGATGCCTACGCCCGTCGTTGTGAATGCAGTGTCGACCTTTTGGTGGCGACCGCTCAGCACGAAATGTGGCCGGCTCGTCAGCCGAATCTGAGTTCATCGGCCTACGCCTCGGCAAACACCTAGGAATTAGGGCCTGGATCCGTACGACCACACATCGCAAACCAACTTCACTCGACTCAATAGGGGATTGGTATGACTCGGCTGTATCCAGGGCGCGCTGAGCTTCTCAACGATGAGCCTGAGCGGACGCAACCGATCGATGGACAGGTCATGAGCCAGCCGATTGCGATAGTGGGTACCGGCTGCCGGTTTCCAGGCGGTGTGGAGTCGTCCGAAGACCTGTGGCAGTTGGTAATTGACGGTCGTGATGGTTTGACAGATTTTCCGACAGACCGCGGCTGGGACCTGGAACACCTGTACGACCCAGAGCCGGGTGTGCCAGGCAAGTCCTATGTGCGCGTGGGCGGATTCCTCCATCAATCATCCGAGTTCGACGCCGAGTTCTTCGGGATCAGTCCGCGCGAGGCGTTGGCGATGGACCCTCAGCAGCGAGTACTGCTGGAAACCGCATGGGAGGCGCTGGAATCAGCGGGCATCGACCCATCGGCACTACGCGGAAGCGACACCGGAGTGTTCTGCGGGGTGATGCACAACGACTACGGCGCCGGCGCCGGCGGGCAGGTTCCCGTCGACGTCGAGGGCTATCGATTGACTGGCGGTTCATCCAGTGTGGTGTCGGGTCGGGTGTCGTATGTGCTGGGGTTGGAAGGGCCCGCGGTATCGGTGGACACTTCGGCCTCGTCATCGCTGGTGGCGCTGCATCTGGCAGTCCAGGCGTTGCGGTCGGGGGAGTGTGCGCTGGCGCTGGCCGGTGGTGTGACGGTGATGTCCACACCCGCGACGTTCGTCGAGTTTTCCCGGCAGCGGGGGCTCGCTGTCGATGGTCGGTGTAAGCCGTTCGCCGAAGCCGCCGACGGAACGGCGTGGGGTGAGGGCTCGGGTGTGCTTGTGCTGGAGCGTTTGTCGGATGCCCAACGCAACGGGCATCGGGTCCTGGCGGTGGTGCGGGGTAGCGCGGTCAATCAGGATGGTGCGTCCAATGGGTTGACCGCGCCGAACGGGCGCTCCCAGCAGCGGGTGATTCGGCGGGCGTTGGCCAATGCCGGGGTGTCCGCGGCTGAGGTCGATGTAGTCGAGGCGCACGGCACCGGCACCACGCTGGGTGATCCGATCGAGGCGCAGGCGTTGCTGGCCACCTACGGGCAGGACCGGCCGCAGGATCGGCCGTTGTGGCTGGGCTCGGTCAAATCCAATATCGGGCACACCCAGGCGGCTGCCGGTATGGCCGGGGTGATCAAGATGGTGCACGCGCTCCGTCGAGGAATTCTGCCCAAGACGCTGCACGTGGATACGCCGTCCACAAATGTGGATTGGAATGCCGGGCGGGTGGAACTGCTCACCGAGCAACGCGACTGGCCGATGGTCGATCGGCCGCGTCGTGCTGCGGTGTCGGGGTTCGGTGTCAGTGGTACCAATGCCCACGTCATTCTCGAGCAGGCACCGGAGTCGGTGGCCGAACCGGTGACCGACCCGGTGACCGGTGGGGACGGGTCGGTGCTGTGGGTGGTGTCGGGTCGGACGCAGGAAGCGTTGGCGGGGCAGGCGGATCGGTTGTCGCGTTATCTGCTCGAACGTCCTGATGTGGACCCGGTGGATGTGGCGGCGACCTTGGCGGGTCGGTCGCGGTTCGAGCAGCGTGCGGTGGTCGTGGGCGGGGACCGAGCGGCGTTGTTGGGGGGCTTGGCGGCGGTGGCCCAAGGGTTGGCTGGTGATGGTGTGGTGTCGGGGACTGCACGGGCACATGGCAAGACGGTGTTGGTGTTTCCGGGTCAGGGTGCGCAGTGGTTGGGGATGGGGCGGGGATTGTCGGCTCAGTTTCCGGTGTTCGCGCAGAAGATGGCCGAGTGCGATCGGGCGTTCGCTCCTTTGGTGGAGTGGTCGTTGCTGGATGTGCTTGCCACTGACGATGCGGGGTGGCTCGAACACGTGGAGATCGTGCAGCCGGTGCTGTTCGCGGTGATGGTGTCGCTGGCGGAGTTGTGGCGTTCGGTCGGCGTCATACCCGATGCGGTGGTGGGTCATTCGCAGGGAGAGATCGCCGCGGCTCATGTCGCGGGCGGCTTGTTGCTCGAGGATGCCGCCCGGATCGTGATCCGGCGGTCGGCGGCGTTGGCGGTGTTGGCGGGTCAGGGCGCGATGGCGTCGGTGTTCGCGTCGCGGGAGCGGGTCGAGGAGCTGCTCGAGGGGTTCGATGGGTTGACGGTGGCGGTGGTCAATGGCCCTGGGTCGACGGTGGTTTCCGGTGCGAGCGGGCCGTTGGAGTCGCTGTTGGGTGAGTGTGAGCGTCGTGGTATTCGTGCCCGGCGGGTGGCGGTGGACTACGCCTCGCATTCGCCCCAGATCGACCAGCTCCGTGATCACCTGATGCAGACACTGACCACAGACCGGACACCACCACTCGAGACCGGATCGTCGCGGGCGGCGTTCTACTCGACTGTCACCGGCACGGTTCTTGATCCGGCCGGGTTGGATGCGGACTATTGGTACCGGAATCTGCGGGACACGGTATGTTTCGAGCAGGCGGTGCAGGCGTTGCGCGGGGACGGGTACACCGTGTTCGTCGAGGCGAGCCCGCACCCGTTGCTGGGTGTCGACATCGAACAGATCTGTGAGGCTTCGTCTTCCGACGATGGCCGGGACCCGGTGATCGTGGGTTCGTTGCAACGCGACCAGGACACTGTTCTCGCGTTCACCCGCTCGATGGCTCACTTGGATGTGGCGGGTGTGGGCGTGGTGTGGGACGCGGTATCGGGGGGTCGTGGGCGGCGTGTGGAGTTGCCGGGTTACGCGTTCCAGCGTCGCCGGTATTGGTTGAGTTCGTCGGGGGTCGGCGATGCGGAGTCGTCGGGGTTGTCAGAGGTCGCCCATCCGCAGGTCCGTGGCGTCGGGGGAGTTGTGGGAGGTCTGCGGCAGCGGTTGGCGGGACTGACCGACGCCGAACGAAAAACGTTGGTGCTAGACACTGTTCGCGGTCAAGTCGCCGCCGTGCTGGGCCACGACAGCGGCGCGGCCATCGACGCCGGCCGCAATTTCCGGGATCTGGGCTTCGACTCGCTCACCGCGGTCGAGGCACGCAACCGGCTGAACACCGTCACCGGCTTGGGGTTGCCCGCGTCCCTGGTCTTCGACTATCCGACACCGGACGCGGTGACCGCGCACATCCTCACCCAGCTCACCGACACCGATGTCGCTACGGCATGGGAATCGGTGTCGGTGGTGTCGTCGTCGGAGCCGGTGGCGATCGTGGGCGTGGGGTGTCGGTTTCCGGGTGGGGTGACTTCCGCGGAAGAGTTGTGGCAGTTAGTGGTTGACGGGCGTGATGTGATCTCGGAGTTCCCGACCGACCGCGGATGGGGCGGGGTGTTCGATCCGGCGCCGGGTGTGGCGGGCAAGTCGTACGCGAATGCGGGCGGATTCCTTTATGACGCGGCCGAGTTCGACGCCGGGTTCTTCGGGATCAGTCCACGTGAGGCGATCGGGATGGACCCCCAGCAGCGGATCCTGCTGGAAACTGTATGGGAGGCAATCGAACACGCCGGTATCCGGCCTGCGACGCTGCGGGGCAGCGATACCGGCGTGTACGTCGGTGTGATCGACCAGTCCTACGGTGCCGGCGCCGGTGATGGTGACGGGGTCGGGGATGGCGGGTTCACCGGTGTGACAGCGAGTGTGGTGTCGGGTCGGGTGTCGTATGTGTTGGGGTTGGAAGGCCCGGCAGTATCGGTGGATACGGCGTGTTCGGCGGGTTTGGTGGCCTTGCATCAGGCGGCGGCGGCGTTGCGGTCGGGAGAGTGCTCGCTGGCGCTGGCGGGTGGTGTGACGGTGATGGCGACGGCGGGAATGTTCGTCGAGTTTTCGCGGCAGCGGGGGTTGGCGCCGGATGGGCGGTGTAAGCCGTTCGCGGAGGCGGCTGACGGGACGGCGTGGGGTGAGGGCTCGGGTGTGCTGGTGCTGGAGCGGTTGTCCGATGCGCAACGCAACGGGCATCAGGTGTTGGCGGTGGTGCGGGGTAGCGCGGTCAATCAGGATGGTGCGTCCAACGGTTTGACCGCGCCGAACGGGCCTTCGCAGCAGCGGGTGATTCGGCGTGCGTTGGCCAATGCCGGAGTGTCTGCGGCCGAGATCGATGTGGTGGAGGCGCACGGCACCGGCACCACGTTGGGTGATCCGATCGAGGCGCAGGCGTTGCTGGCGACTTATGGTCAGCGTGATAGTGATTCGGAACCGGTGTGGTTGGGTTCGGTGAAGTCCAATATCGGGCACACCCAGGCGGCTGCCGGTGTGGCCGGGGTGATCAAGATGGTGCAGGCCCTGCGCCACGGGGTGCTGCCCAAGACTCTGCACGTGGACGCACCGTCCTCGCATGTGGATTGGACTGCGGGACACGCTGAGCTGCTGAGTCGGGCACGGGACTGGCCGGAGGCCGATCGTCCGCGACGGGCCGCGGTATCGGCGTTCGGTATCAGCGGCACCAATGCCCACGTGATCCTCGAACAGGCACCGGTGAGCGAGCCGGCACCGCAACGACGGACACCGATCGATGGGTCGGCGCCGGTGGCGTGGGTGGTGTCGGCGCGGACCCGGGATGGGTTGGCGGAGCAGGCGGCTCGGTTGTCGACCTATCTGAGGCAGCGTCCGGATGTGGATGCGATGGATGTGGCCGCGACGTTGTCCGGACGGTCGCGATTCGATCATCGTACGGTGATCGTCGGCGGGGATCGGGCGCAGTTGCTGGGCGGGCTCGACGCGGTGGCACGGGGGCTACCCGCCGGCGCCGCCGATGCTGGTGCGGTGGTGTCGGGGGTTGTCGGTAGACACGGTAAGACGGTGTTGGTGTTCCCGGGTCAGGGTGCACAGTGGCTGGGGATGGGGCGGGAGTTGCTGGTTTCCTCGCCGGTGTTCGTGCAGGCCATGACCGAGTGTGATCGGGTGTTCTCCACGTTGGTGGACTGGTCGCTGCTCGAGGTGCTCGACGGCGGCAAAGGTGCGCCCTCGCTGGAGCGTGTCGAGGTTGTGCAGCCGGTGTTGTTCGCGGTGATGGTGTCGCTTGCGCAGCTGTGGCGTTCGGTCGGTGTGGAACCCGATGCCGTGGTGGGTCATTCCCAAGGAGAGATCGCCGCAGCCCATGTGGCCGGTGTGTTGTCGCTCGAGGATGCCGCCCGGATCGTGATCCTGCGCTCGGCGGCGTTGACGGCGTTGGCCGGTCAGGGCGCGATGGTGTCGGTCGGGCTCTCGGTCGAGCAGGCGGAGCGACTGCTCGAGAGGTTCGACGGGTTGGCGGTGGCTGTGGTCAACGGCCCGGGATCGACAGTGGTGTCCGGTGACATCGGGCAGATGGAGTTGTTCCTGACCGAGTGTGAGCGACTCGATGTTCGCGCTCGTCGGATCGCGGTGGATTACGCCTCGCATTCTCCCCAGGTCGAACAACTCCGCGATCACCTGCTCGACGCACTCACCGAAATCCAGCCGCGTTCAGAAGTTTCCACCGGTCCGAGGGGTTCGTCGGGGGTGGTGTTCTATTCCACCGTCACCGGCACGATCCTGGACCCGACCGAATTGGATGCCGGGTACTGGTTTCGCAATCTGCGGGAAACGGTGCGTTTCGAGCAGACCGTGCGGGCATTGCACCGCGACGGATACGGCGTGTTCGTCGAGGCGAGCCCACACCCGCTGCTGACCGTCGATATCGAACAGATCTGTGAGGCAGCCGATCCCGGCAGCAGCATTCCCCCGAACAGCGATGACCCGGTGATCGTGGGTTCGCTGGTGCGCGGCGAGGACTGCGCGATCGCGTTCACGCGTTCGATGGCCCGGTTGGATGTGTCGGGTGTGGATGTGGTGTGGGATGCGGTGCGTCAGGGCCGTGGTTGTCGAATCGAGTTGCCAACGTACGCGTTTCAGCGTCGCCGCTATTGGTTGACCTCGACCGGGGCCGGTGACGCGGTGTCGCTGGGGTTGACCGGGGCCGGGCATCCGCTATTGGGTGCGGTGATGGCGTCCGCGGACACGGGTGCAGTGGTGTTGACTGGTCGGTTGTCGTTGGCGTCGCAGCCGTGGCTGGTCGACCACGCGGTCGGTGGGGTGGTGTTGTTCCCCGGTACCGGGTTCGTGGAGTTGGCGATGCGGGCCGGGGAGGAAGTCGGCTGCCCGGTGTTGCGAGACCTGACAGTGACGACCCCGTTGGTGTTGACCGCCGAGACCGGGGTGCAGCTGCAGGTCGTGGTTGATGGGCACGATGGGCAGGAGCAGGGTGTTCGGCGGGTGACGGTGTATTCCTGTGCTGCCGGGGAACCGCAGGCGGGGTGGGTCACTCATGCCGAGGGAATGCTCGCGGGACAGGGTATCGATTTCGCGAATTCGGTTGCCGCCGGCACGGTGTCGGAGGGCTTGGCGGTGTGGCCGCCCCGCGGCGCGGCGGCAGTGGCGGTGGACGATCTGTATTCGGTGTTGGCCGATCTCGGATATGACTACGGTCCGACTTTCCAGGGGTTGCGATCGCTGTGGCGTCGTGGTGAGGAGATGTTCGTCGAGGCTTCATTGCCGGATTCGGTGAGTGATGCGTCGGGGTTCGGGCTGCATCCGGCGCTGTTGGATTCGGTGCTGCATGCCACGGTGATGGCTACCGATGCCGGTGGCGAGGTGATGTTGCCGTTCGCGTGGTCGGAGGTGTCGCTGCACGCGGTCGGCGCGTCGGTGGTGCGGGCCCGGATCCGGCCGACCGATTCCGGTACCGGCGCGGTGGCGATCGAGGTTGCCGACATCACCGGGCAGTCGGTGTTGACGATTGGGTCGTTGACCTTGCGGCCGATGTCGCCGGGACAATTGGGCGCCGCGAGCACGCGTGAGCGGTTGTGCGCGGTGCAGTGGACACCGGCGCCGACTCCGCTCCTGAGTTCGGGCTCGGTGCCGGAGTCTCGGGTGTTCACCACGGTCGAGGAATTCTTGGCGTGGACGCGCGACGATACTGCGGCGGTGCCGCCGGTGGTGGTGCTGGACCGGCGCGAGATCGGCGGCACCGCTGAGGATGTGCCGCGGCGGGTGCATCGGGCGACCGGTGAGGTTCTGGTCGGGTTGCAGGCCTGGCTGGGTGAGTCGCGGTTCGCCGGGAGCATGCTGGTGGTGTCGACCTGCGGGGCTGTCGCACGCGAGGGTGAGCAGATCGTTGATCTAGCCGGTGCCGCGGTCTGGGGTTTGGTGCGTTCGGCGCAGTCGGAGGACCCGGGCAGGGTCGTGCTGGTCGACACCGATCACCCCGTCGACATACCGGGGGCGACTCTGGCCGAGGTGATGGCCTGTGGTGAACCCCAGGTGATGGTCCGCGGCGAGGTGCTGCACTTGGCCCGACTGACCCGGCTGACCGATTCGCTGGGTCTGGTTGTGCCCGAGTCGGTGTCGTGGCGACTGGAGGCCTGTGACGACACTGTCGACGGGCTCCGGCTGAACCCGTGCGGTGCTGCGGATCAACCATTGGGGCAGGGTCAGGTCCGTGTCGCGGTGCGGGCCGGTGGTCTGAACTTCAGAGACGTTCTCATCTGCCTGGGTACGGTGGCCGCGCAGAACACCCTGATGGGCATGGAAGTTGCCGGGGTGGTCGTCGAGGTCGGCTCGGAGGTGGAGGGCTTTGCCCTCGGAGACCGGGTGATGGGGCTGATCGAAGATGGTCTGGGTCCTTTGGTCGTGACGGATCAGCGATTGATCGTCCACATGCCCGAGGGGTGGTCGTTCGTCGACGCGGCCACGGTTCCGATTGTCTTCCTCACCGCCTATTACGGGCTCCGCGATTTGGCTCGGGCCCAGCCGGGAGAGACCTTGCTGGTGCACGCGGCTGCCGGCGGGGTGGGTATGGCGGCTACCCAGCTGGCCCGATACTGGGGAATCGAGGTATACGGGACCGCGAGCCAGGGTAAGTGGGACACCTTGGCTTCCATGGGGTTCGATGAGCAGCACATCGGTGATTCCCGGTCTCTGCAGTTCGGGGAACAGTTCATGACGGCCACGGGTGGTCGTGGTGTGGACATCGTCTTGGACTCGCTAGCCGGGGAATTCGTCGATACGTCTTTGCGGCTGTTGCCGCGTGGTGGTCGTTTCTTGGAGATGGGCAAAACCGACATACGCGTTAGCGGAGATATCGCCGCCCGCTATCCGGGAGTGGACTACCGTGCGTTCGATGTGTGGCATGCCGGGGCGGATCGGATCGCGGAGATGCTGGCCGATCTTAAGGCGATGTTCGACAAGCAACTGATCGTTCCACTGCCCGTCAAGACATATGACATTCGGCGTGCGCGTGATGCGTTCCGATACTTCAGTCAGGCACGTCATATCGGAAAGATCGCCTTGTCCATCCCAGCGGGTTCCGGTGGTGTGGATTCGGGTGTGGTGTCCGCGGTGTCGGCGGGCACGGTGTTGATCACCGGTGGCACCGGTGGGCTGGGGTCGATGCTGGCGCGGCATCTGGTGACCGATTACGGGGTGCGGTCGTTGGTGCTGGCCAGTCGCCGTGGCCCTGCGGCGTCGGGGGCAGCGGACTTGGTCACGGAGTTGACCGGGTTGGGTGCCCGGGTGCGGATCGTGGCGTGCGATGTCTCCGATCGCGGTGAGGTCGTGGAGTTGCTGGCCGCGGTACCCCAGGACGCGCCGTTGACCGGCGTCGTCCATACCGCGGGTGTGCTCGACGACGGAGTGGTGGTGTCGTTGAGCCCGGATCGGGTGGATGCGGTGTTGGCGGCCAAGGCGGATGCGGCGTGGCATCTGCATGAGTTGACCCGTGAGTTGGATCTGGCGTTGTTCGTGTTGTATTCCTCGGTCGCGGGTGTGTTCGGCACCCCGGGGCAGGGCAACTATGCGGCCGCGAACGCGTTCCTCGACGGGTTGGCCGAGTCTCGCCGTGGCGAGGGTCGGACGGCGGTGTCGATCGCGTGGGGTTTGTGGGCCGCGGGCACCGAGATGACCGGGCACCTCGGCGAGGCCGACACCACACGCCTGGGGCGGGGTGGAGTGGTGGCGATGTCGGACGAGCAGGGTTTGGCGTTGTTCGACGCCGCTGTGGCGCAACATCGCGCGGGTGTGGTCGCTGCCCGCGTGGACACAGCCTCGCTGGCTTCCGGTGCGCGCGCGGGCACTCTGGCTCCATTGCTCGAGGGCTTGCTGCCGGGAGTCCGTCGCGTCACCGGAGTTATGACGGGTCTGCGGCAGCAGTTGGCGGGACTGACCGAGGCCGAGCGAAAGGCGTTGGTGCTGGAAACTGTTCGCGGTCAGGTCGCCGCCGTGCTGGGCCACGACAGCGGCGCGGCCATCGATGCCGGCCGTAGCTTCCGGGATCTGGGCTTCGACTCGCTGACCGCGGTCGAGGCACGCAACCGGCTGAACACCGTCACCGGCTTGCGGTTGCCCGCGTCCCTGGTCTTCGACTATCCGACACCGGACGCGGTGACTGCGCACATCTTCACCCAGCTCACCGACACCGATGTCTCCGACTCTTTTTCGCGCCTGGAGAAAGAGGTAATGGATATGATCGCCGACAATAGATTGACCAATGAGTTCTACTCGAAGTTGTTGAACTTGACGCGAATCGCCAGTCGGGCGAATGAATCTCGGGATGCATCCCAGTCAGAAGACATCATGGCCATGAGTGATCAAACGTTACTTGATCTGCTAGAGGACGAATTCGGTATCTCGTAACTTCGCGAACACCGTTGATGTTCAGTCGATTTCATGCATTCAGTCCCGAAGGATGAGCACATGACACCTCCCCTGATTCGTCGAGACCTTCCACACCCCCCTGGGCGCGTGCCCCTCTTGGGTGATATCACCCATATCGATCGTTATCGTCCCCTTCAGAATGAAGTGGCCCTGTCCGCATCGCTCGGCCCCCTTTTCGAACGGAGAGTCCTCGGCCTGCATTTTGTCTACGTGACAGGTGCTCGGCTCGCGGCACAGTGTTCGGATGAACAGCATTGGGAGCGTGCACTGTACGGGCCTGTGCTCGAGTTCCAACGGTTCATGCCGGACGCTCTGTTCGTAGTAGATTCCGACAATCCGTTGTGGGGCCAGGCGCGCCGCATTCTCACTCCGGCATTCGCGCAGAAGGCAATGCTCAGCTATCACCAGGCCATGCAGTCGGTTGCCGATGATCTCGTCGCGGAATGGTCCGCCGGTGACGGCGTGATCGACACGCACTCGGCCATGACGCGGGCCGCGGGGGAAGTCATCGGCCGGGCCGGATTCACCAGGGATCTCGGGCTTTTCCATGATGCGCCCGACAGCGCCGATTCTGTGGCGTTCATCGATTCTCTCGCGGACCTGCTGCGAATGGCGTCAGACGCCGGCCTTGCCCTGCCTGTCATCGGCCCACTCCGACGGCGGCTACTCGAACCCGGTGTGCGCCGCAATGTCGAGGTGATACATAACTTTTCCGACAGAATCATCGCCGAGCGACAAGCTCACCCGACCGATGATGAGGATCTACTCAACCTCATGCTCACGGCCATCGACCCGGAAACCGACCAACGGTTGCCGTCGGACAACGTGCGCGAGCAAGTGCTGACCTTCATGGCGGGAGGCTACGAAACCACAGCCGCACTGCTCGAGTCGACACTGCACTACATCGCCGCTGACCAAGAGCTACAAGAACAACTCCGCGCCGAGGTTTCGGCACGCGGCGGGTTCGACTACAAAGCAATAACCGGGATGCGCCTGATCCGACAGGCTCTCAACGAGTGCCTGCGATTATGGCCGCCGGCACCGGGATACTTCCGGAGAGCCCGGACCGACCAGAACCTCGGCGGGTACTTGATCCCTGCCGGGCAAATGGTTTTCGTCCTCGCCCTGGCCGCACATCGCGACAGGGGCGTCTGGGGTCCCGACGCCGACAGCTTCGATCCGTCTCGCTTCGAACCCGACCGTTTGCGCAGCCATCCTGACCGGTTCTTCGAGCCGTGGGGCACCGGGCCGCGGAGCTGCATCGGCCGTCAGTTCGCACTCCATGAAGCCACGTTGCTGATCGCCCGCATTCTGTCCGCATTCGAATTGAGCACAGACGGCACACCTCTGGTCATGAGGGAACGTGGGACGCTGCGCCCCGAGCCATATCAGCTGAGGGTCGTACCCCGAGCCAACTGATGAGGCCAACTGGCCCGCACCGGAATCCGTGCCGCAGACTTCCGACACGATCCCGGTGCGGGACCCAACGACGACTAGTCGGCACGCCTCAGATACTGATCATGGTAGACCGGGTGCGTCCACACGCCGATCCGGAAGCTGATACTCCGTGTCGAAGTGATAGTCGGTGAACGGGTAGTGCCTGCCACGCCAACGCGTTTCGAGGGCTCCGGCGGGCCGGAAATACGGCGTGTCACCGTGCGAGTTGCGGTAGTAGGTCGGAACACCCTGCGTCTCGATGTAGTGCCGAAGGACCTGACCGCGCCTGCAGGTCTCGGCATGGTAAGCGGCGTGGGCCTGTTCGCTCACCTCGACAGTCGACGCCTGCCGGCGTCGCGCCTCCGCTATCGCTCGAATAGCGTGTGATGCAGTCGTTTCCACCATCCCGTGCCATCCGATATCGGACAACGAGTACGGTCCGACCAGCATCCAGCGGTTCGGCAGGCCGGCTATGGCCACACCCTCGTAGGCCTGTACTCCATTGGCGTGGAAGAACTGACCGAGATCGAATCCGTCCCGCCCGACAACGGTGCCTTCGGTGTAGCTTTCCGGCTCGGTGTGCATCTCGTAGCCGGTTGCCAGCAGGATGACGTCATATTGATGCTCGGTGCCATCGCTGGTCCGGATGCCCTGCTCGGTGAACCGCTCGATGTCGTCGGTGACCAGGCGAACATTGTCGCGATTGAACACCGCCGGATACCCGGTTGACAGGGTGAGTCGCTTCGCCATGGGTCCGTACCCGGGTGTCAGTGCGGCGGCCGTTGCGGGGTCATCGATGACCCGTCGGAGATACGCTCGGTAAACCCGCTTGGTGAAGGCATCGAATGCGGCCATCAACGGTTTCGCCACTGTCAAGGGCAGATACGTAGCCAGTCTGGCGATGGGTTCCAACCCCAGCAATATTATCCCGGACTGGGCCGCTGCCACGCCTGGCACCCGCAAGGCGGCTTGGAACCAGCGCGGGACCCGGTAGTTGGGTTTGGGTAAGCACCACGCAGGCGTCCGCTGGTAGACATCAAGGTGACCTACCTCAGGCGCGATCGCGGGCGTGATTTGCACGGAACTCGCGCCGGTACCGACCACAGCCACGCGCTTACCCGTCATGTCGAGTGCATGGTCCCAGGTGGCCGGGCTTTGCACCCTACCGGCGAAGTCATCGAGACCCTTTATGCCACTTTCGACTTTGGGTCGCAGAAAGGCGCCGACCGCGCTGATCACGAACCTGGCCGTAATGATCTCGTTGTCAGCGGTGTGCAACGCCCATCGGCGGTGTGTCTCGTCCCAGACTTCGCGGACGATCTCGGTGTGGAACCGTAGATGCCGATAGAGACCGTAGCGGCGGGCGACGTCCTGGTGATACGCCTTGACCTCGGCACCTGTCGGGAATGCCGTTGGCCAATCGGCCTTGCGAGCGAACGAGTACTGGTAGATGAACCCGGGTACGTCCACACTGATCCCCGGGTAGGTATTTTCACGCCAACTGCCGCCGACCTCGCCCGCGCGCTCCAGGATGGTGAACTCTTCGATCCCCGCGCGTTTGAGCAGCGCACCTGCCGCGATACCGCCGGGACCCGCCCCGATCACCACGATCTCGTGATCGGGTTGCGATGTCATAGTGCTCATTTCGTCTCCCTCACTGAATAGGTCGGCTGCCGGCGGTCAGCTGCGTGAGCCATTGGTCTATGAGCTGTGCCGTTACTTGGACCTCGGCGCCGCACAGGGCAACGTGATCCGCGTCCACGGTGTGAACCGTCTGCGCGGTTGACCACTCTTCTATCGGCCACTCGTTGAGGCTCTGATCCAAAGGCGACAATCGCGTGAACTTGACGAAAAGCGTCGTACATTCAAGAGGCTTGTGCTCGATCTGCATCACCAGGTCGAACCACCAACCGAATGCGGTCAATCGTGCGTTGGTCAGGCCGGCGAGGTCGGGGCTCGTCGCGTCCATCTCGAGCATGTGGTTCCCGCGGCCGTTCAGTTGGCACTCATTCGCCTCGCGGCCGATAAAGCCGTCAAGGATGACCAGGCCCTGCAGCCGGGTATCTCCCTGCTCCAATAGACGAGCCGTCGCCGCGTGGGCGATGTTTCCCCCTGCTGAGTAGCCGCCCAGCACGAATTCGTCCTGGCCCACCGTATCGAGGACCGTCGTGACAATGCTGTCGATAGCGGCATCGAGCGAGGCGGGGAGCGGCTCGTCCGGGTCGTATCCCGACAGCGGGATAGCCGAGACACGGCGGTGACCGCCCAAATGGGCGGCAAGCTGCGTGTACTGATTGGATCCGCCGAGGAATTCCGGGGGATTGATGAATACCAAGTGTGGCAGGGCATCCCCGCCACTGATTCCGATACCGCTCGGCATTCCCCCGGAGAAGTGGTCGAACCGCGGACGGAGTTTCGCTGCTGCTCGCAAGAGTGCCACACCGTGTGTGAACCTATTGTCCGCGATCGCCTGCCGGATGACACCGACCAAAGTCTCTTCGGGAGCGGCGGCTTCTGCCGCCGGAAGATCGGTAGATTCGCGAGCTGCATCCGACGGCCGCATCGGCGCTGCCACGGTCTCCCCATGGGATCCGAGCAGTTCGTGAAGAATGTGTCGGGCGAGGGTGACCGGTGTGGGGTGGTCGAAGATCAGGGTCGCGGGCAGTCGCAGTCCCGTGATCGTATTGAGTCGGTTACGGGCCTCGACCGCGGCCAGCGAATCAAAACCCAACTCTCGGAAGTTGCGAGCCGGATCGATCGCGTCGCGACCATCATGGCCGAGCACAACCGCCATCTGGTCTCGCACCACGCCCAGCAGCATCGGCAGTCGCTCGGCATCCGCCAGCACTGAAATCCGCTCTCGCAGAACCGCCTCACGGTCCCGCGACAGCTCCAGCGCCGAACGACGTCGTGCACTCGATACCAGTCCCCGCAGCAGCGGGATCAATGTCCCAGCCCTGACCTGCGCATCCAGCACCACATGATCCAGCGGTGCGGCAACCACCGCGGCACGGTCCTGGGCGATCGCCGTGTCGAACATTGCCAGACCTTGCTCAGTCGAGATAGGTGACAGCCCAACACGACCCAACCGAGCGGTGTCGGTATCAGCGAGATGCCCGGTCATCCCGGTATTGGAAGCCCAAAACCCCCACGCGATCGAAGTCGCGGCCAGCCCACTCGCACGCCGATGCTCGGCCAACCCATCCAGGAACACATTCGCGGCTGCGTAATTGCCCTGCCCTGCATTGCCCAGCACACCCGCCGCCGACGAGTAGAGCACGAACATCCCCAAATCCAGACGGCTCGTGGCCTCGTGCAGATACCAGGCGGCATCAGCCTTCGCCGCCAGCACCGGCTCCATCCGGTCCGGTGTCAGTGACGCGATCACACCGTCATCGAGCACAGCGGCCGCATGCACCACACCCGTCAACGGGAACTGCTCAGGCACCGCCGCCAACAACTCGGCCACCCCATCGCGAGTCGCGACATCACAAGCCACAATCCGCACCCGAGCACCCAGCTCGCCCAACTCCGACACCAACAGCGACGCTCCCGGCGCAGCCGCACCACGACGACTCGCCAACACCAGCGACCGCACCCCATGGTGTGTCACCAGATGCCGCGCCAACACCGCACCCAAACCACCCGTACCGCCTGTGACGAGCACCGTCCCAGCCGACGCCACGCCACCCGCGCCCGAACCCGGCGCGGCCGGAACAGGTAGCCGGGTCAATCGGGCTACATGCACGACACCGGCACGGATCACAACCTGGGGCTCGCCCGAAACGATCACCGCCGCCAGCCCTTCGGCGGCCAGCTCGTCAGTGTCGGTGTCGACCAGGACGATTCGGCCCGGAGCCTCCGACTGAGCCGAACGCACCAGACCCCAGACCGCCGATCCTGCCAAATCGGTGACATCGTGCCCAGCCTGGCCGACCGCACCACGAGTGACCACAACCAGGGTGCTCGCCGCACACCGCAACCCACCCAGCCAGGCCTGCAGCACGCTCAACATCTCATGCGTCGCATCGCGGACACGGCTCGGAACATCCGCGTCTGCGCCGGCACCGACCGCGCCACGGTCGAATACGACCACCGCAGGTACGGTCACATCCTGGTTCTGCACCCAGCTACCGAAAACCTCGCCACCGGTAAAGGTTTCGGCATCGACAGGCGAGATGACCTGCGCCGCTGAGGGCGCCCACTGCACTCCGTGCAACACGTTCCGCACCGAGACGGCGTCCAGCTCTGCGGAAGATACCTCCTGCACAGTCAAGGACCGCGTCGTGAGCACCATCCGGCCGACCGCATCGGCGACCTGGATCGATACTGCATCGATATCGCCGGGTACCGGAGTGATACGCGCCCGCAGCAGCGATGCTCCGGTCGCGTGCAAAGTCACCCCCTGCCAGCAGAATGGCAACTTCACTCGCCCGGGATCGGGATCGGGATCGGGATCGGGATCGGGATCGACATCGACGAGCCGTCCGTGCAGCATCGACTCCAGCAAGGCCGGATGCACCCCGAACCGCGACACATCGGTCATCGACTCGGGCAGCTCGACCTCCACGAAAAGTTCAGCGCCACACCGCCATGCCGATCGCAACCCCTGGAACGCCGGTCCACACTCGTCACCGGCAACAGCCAACCGGTCATACAGACCACCCACAGGCACGGCGACCGCACCATCGGGCGGCCACACTGCCAACCCCGCATCCAGTTCCGGCACACCTTCGATACCCAACACACCCTGTGCGTGCAGAACCCACATGCCGTCGGCGGCCTCGGCACGGGAATACACCGACACCGACCGGCAGCCGAGCTCGTCGGCACCGTCCACCACTACCTGCAACTGCATCCCGACCTCGTCGGGCAGCACAAGAGGCTTCATCAAGGTCAGCTCCTGCAGCAGTGCACACCCCACTTCCGCTGCCGCACGCAACACCAACTCCATGAAAGCGGTCCCCGGTAACAGCACAAACCCACCTACGGCACGATCGGCCAGCCACGGATGAGTCGCCAGGCCGACTCGGCCGGTCAGTACGACACCGTCCCCGTCCGGGGAAACCACCACCGCCCCCAACAACGGATGACCAGCCGCCGATAACCCCAACGACGACGCATCCCCACCACTCGAGACTCCATCCAACCAATACCTGCGCCGCTGAAACGCGTACGTCGGCAAAGACACCCCGCCCACATGAGCAGGTCCCAACAGTGCCGCCCAATCCACCCCAACACCCGACACCTCCAACTGCGCCGCCGACAGTAGGAAAGCGTCCATGCCCCCTTCGTCACGTCGCAGTGAACCCAGCACGGTCACCGGATCGGCACCCACCTGAAGATCACAAATTTGCTCGATACCGACCGTGAGCAGAGGATGCGGACTGACCTCGACGAAGACGTTGTACCCGTCCTCCATCAGGGCCTGAGCCGCTTGTTGGAAACACACTGGTTCCCGCAGATTCCGGAACCAGTAGTCCGCATCCAACTCGGTGCCGTCCAGTACACCACCGGTCACGCTGGACCAGAACGCCACCTGTGACGATCTGGGCGCAAGTTCGGCCAGCACCTTCAGCAGCGGTTCGCGGAGCACATCGACCTGCGGCGAATGTGAGCCGTAGTCCACCGAGATCCGGCGTGCGTGAACGTTGTCGCGTGCGCAGGCTTCCAGGAAATCCTCGAGCTGCACTGCCACACCGGACACCACCGTTGCCTGCGGGCCGTTCACCGCAGCCACTGACAATTCGTCGTATCCGGCCAGCAGCGTGGTGACCTGGTCGACAGGCAAGGACACCGTCACCATCCCGCCCCGCTCAGTCAAAGCGATCAAGGCGGCCGACCGCAGGACCACTACCCGAGCGGCATCCTCGAGGGACAAGGCCCCGGCCACACACGCCGCAGCAATCTCGCCTTGGGAATGACCCACTACCGCGTCCGGAACGACACCGACCGAGCGCCACAGCTCGGCCAACGAGACCATCATCGCGAACAGCACCGGCTGAACCACGTCGACGCGCTCCAGCGACGGCGCTCCTTCCGCGCCCGCGAGCACGTCGAACAACGACCAATCCACCAGCGGCGAAAACGCAGCATCACACTCGGCCATCTTCCGAGCGAACACCGGCGAACAGTCCAGTAGCTCTACTCCCATGCCCAGCCATTGAGCACCCTGACCAGGGAATACCAGCACAGTTCTGCGTGGCGCTCCAGCCACGCCGGTCACCACGCCAGGCCTCGGAGTCTGTTCCGACAGCGCAGTCAGCCCCGCAAGCAACTCGTCACGATCCGCACCTACCACCACCGCACGGTGGTCGAACCGCGACCGCTGAGACACCAACGACCGCGCCACGTCCTGCACGTTCATCAACGGGTCACCGGCCACGAAATCCCGCAGATTCCGCACCTGCCCCGCCAACGCCTCCGGCGTCCGACCCGACACCACCCACGCCACCGGTCCGTCCCCACCGACACCGGTCACGGGATCGGTCACCGATTCCGGTGCCTGTTCGAGGATGACATGGGCATTGGTACCGCTGATCCCGAACGCCGACACCGCAGCACGACGCGGCCGATCGACAACCGGCCAATCCCGCGCCGCGGTCAACAACCCCGCATGCCCCGACGTCCAATCCACATGCGTGGACGGCTCATCCACATGCAACGTCTTGGGCAACACTCCATGACGCAGCGCCTGCACCATCTTGATCACCCCGGCCACACCGGCAGCCGCCTGGGTGTGCCCGATATTGGATTTGACCGAACCCAGCCACAACGGCCGATCCTCCGGCCGGTCCTGCCCGTAGGTGGCCAGCAACGCCTGCGCCTCGATCGGATCACCCAACGTGGTGCCGGTGCCGTGAGCCTCCACCACATCAACCTCAGCCGCGGACACTCCCGCATTGGCCAACGCCCGCCGAATCACCCGCTGCTGCGAAGGACCGTTCGGCGCAGTCAACCCATTCGACGCACCATCCTGATTCACCGCCGAACCACGCACCACCGCCAACACCTGATGCCCGTTGCGTTGGGCATCCGACAACCGCTCCAACACCAACACACCCGAGCCCTCACCGAACGCGGTCCCGTCGGCAGCATCGGCGAACGGTTTACACCGACCATCCGGCGCCAACCCCCGCTGCCGGGAAAACTCCACAAACGTTCCCGGGGTTGTCATCACCGTCACCCCACCCGCCAACGCCAGCGAACACTCGCCCGAACGCAACGCCGCCACCGCCTGATGCAACGCCACCAGACCAGACGAACACGCCGTATCCACCGACACCGCAGGGCCTTCCAACCCCAGCACATACGACACCCGACCCGACACCACGCTGGGCGAAGAGCCGGTCAATCGATACCCCTCCACGCCATGATCAGCCCCGACTCCGGGTATCCCGCCATAGGTCTGTCCGAGGACACCAACGAACACGCCAGTATCACTGCCACGCAACGAATCCGGCTTGATGCCCGCCCGCTCCAACGCCTCCCATGCCGTCTCCAGCAGCAACCGCTGCTGAGGATCCATCGCAATCGCCTCGCGCGGACTGATCCCGAAGAACCCGGCGTCGAACTCGGCCGCGTCGTACAGGAATCCGCCCTTGTTCGTGTAGGACTTACCCGCAACACCGGGCTCCGGAGATAACAAACCCGACTGATCCCACCCACGATCAGACGGCCACGCCGACACTGCATCACGACCCTCGACAACCAGGCGCCACAGATCATCCGGCGACCCCACGCCTCCCGGAAAACGACACCCCATACCAACGATCGCTACCGGCTCCGAGGCCGACTGCGTCAGCTCCCGCAGCTTGGCCCTGCTTTCCTGAAGCTCGGCTGTGACCCGTCGTAGGAGATGTTGCAGCTTCTGCTGATCGACCATTTTCGGAACCTCTATTCCAAAGAACAAGAACCCAATCCAGGCAAAGACTCAGGCATACCGAACTCGTCGTTCAACAAAGCGGCGAACGCATCCTCTGCCGTCGACTGGAGATATGCCGATCGCGCCGAATTCGACTAGGCAATGAATCTGCTCGAGATCGGCGATCATAGTCGCCGAAGTGTCATCTGGTGTAGCTGAAGATCCGCGAGATCGGTTCGAGTTCAACAGTATCTGTCGTGAGGGTCACGTCAGCTGACTTCAGCCTGCGCTCGGCTGCGTGAGCCATTGGTCTGCCGGCCGTGCCGTCACTTGCGCACACCGCCAGGCGCCACCGACGTCTGCGGAAAGTCGATTGCCATCGCTCGGCATTGCCGTCGCCCGGTCCATCCGCCCCACCCCCATGAGCTAACTCGCAAAGTGCGTGTCAGCATCACGCAAGAACACGTTCTAGTCAAGCGATGGACGACGCCAGTTCCTCATGGCATGCTGGCGACATGGCAGGCCGGCGACGCCGTGGTGCAGCGCAGAGCGCTCCCCGAGTCAGTTCATTGCAGACCGCCAGCGGGGCACCGGCAAGGCCATTCACGTCAGCCGCAAGAACAGGTTCTACGCCTCGGGGTGCCGCAGCCGCCATCCAGAAAGAAGTAGCCATTGTCGATTGTGAACATACGTCGATTCCGCCGAAATCAGAGACTGCACAGGAGCTTTGAGCAATGACCACAGAGCAAGGCCAGCTCGTCGAGGCATCGGACGAATCCATGAACAAGAATCGCACCATCGAGTGGTCGACAATTCCCACCCCCACATCATTGCCCGAGGTCGCACCCTGCGACTGGGAAGAAGCACTGAACGGGCCTGACACTGACACAGCCCAGGTCATAGTTCTGGACTGCCGCAGAGACGAATCCGGTACGCTGCCAACGGATGCGCACACCATGACACAGAAGGTGTCAGCCGCTTTGCAGTCCTGGTCCGGACAACGACGCTTCGATTCCAGCCCTTTCCTGGTACTCACGCGCGGCGCGGTTTCGGTATCGACTGACGAAGTCGTGCACCCGGCAGGATCGGCGATATGGGAGCTTGTGAAGACGGCTCAGGCCGAGAACCCGGGGCGGATCATTCTCGTCGACACCGACTCCTCCGACAAAGGCCTCGGGGACCTATTCGGACTCATGGCCGTACGGAACATGACCGTCACCGCAGTCGCCAGCGCCGAACCTCAACTCGCCATACGCGGAGACATCCTGTTTGTGCCCCGGCGCAACGGGATCGGACTTGCCCCCGACCGAGCTACCGTGGTCGCCGAGTCTGTCGAACAGTCTCCCGCAGCGAGCTCCAAATCCGCTGAACCATCTATTGTTCGCATGTTCAGACAGGCGGTCGCAGACGATAAGTTCGGCGACGGCCTGGAATTCCTTCTTGCGGCTGCGAAACTCCGCCCGGCGTTCGACCACTATACGGCAGGAATACCGAGGGGCATCGGGCTCAGCGGTGGCACGCCCCACAATAGTGGCGGAGATACCTTGCCTCACGTTGTATTGATCTGCACCCCGGCATTTCTCGGCGGATATATTCAGTACATTCTGCTCGCCGCTCATTTGGGCGGTCATCGCCGTCTCTCGGTCATCCCGCTCTCGGGATATGAGCCGGATGAGCCCTTGCCGGCGTCGCTCGACGCCGCCATCGAAAGTATCACCAAGGCCGTCCTCGACACCGTTGGGAACGACGAATTTGTCCTGGCCGGCATGTCGGGAGGAGGAAACCTCGCCCACGCCGCTGCAGCTCGATTGCTGGAACAAAGCAATTCCCGGTTGCAGGGATTGATCATCTTCGATTCCTTTATCGCTCGAGAGGCAAACGAGCGCCAAATGGGAACCGCGAGGGACGCCGTGGTCGATACGGAAGCATTGATCCCCGACCTTGCCGGCTTCACCACCGAACGGTTGACCGCTCTAGCATGCTGGCTCGAGCTGTTGTTGCAAATCGAGTATCAGCCTGTCGAATGCAAGGCGCTCGTCATCAAATGCACGAAACCGTCACCAACGCACAACCTCAACGAGTGGCCCATCGAAAGCTGGTCAACCGAACAGACTGTCCAGACCGTGGACGCGGAACATGTCGCACTGTGCAGCACTGAGGCGCATACGACCGCACAGGTGGTTGACCAATGGTTGAGGCAGTTGAGCGCAAACGACGGTTAACCTCGTCCGATGGTCTGTCGAGTAACTCTCCACTATGTTCTGTTGGCTTGACCCACTCCAGCCGACCTTTACCAGGTATAACGGACCACGCAGAAGGGCGCCTACCCCGGGGGAGGCGCCCTTCTGCGGTATCAGGCCTTGAGTTCGTCGCCGAGCAGCGCGCCGCCCGCGACCGAATCCCGCGCCAGCGCGTTGAGGAACGACTTGGCCCAGCGGTCCACGTCGTGCGCGAGCACCTGACGACGCATCGCGCGCATCCGGCGGCGGCCCGCCTCGCGGTCCTGGGTGAGCGCCGCGACCATCTCGTCCTTGACGCCGTCCAGGTCGTGCGGGTTGGCCTGGTACGCCTGACGCAATTCGGCTGCGGCGCCGGTGAACTCGCTCAGCAGCAGGGCGCCGCCGAGGTCGCTGCGGCAGGCCACGTACTCCTTGGCCACGAGGTTCATGCCGTCCCGGAGTGGGGTCACCAGCATGACGTCGGCGGCTACGAAGAAGGCGATCAGCTCCTCGCGGGGGATCGGCCGGTGCAGGTAGTGGACGACCGGCCTGCCGACCTGACCGAACTCGCCGTTGATCCGGCCGACCTGCTGTTCGATGTCGCCGCGCATCTGGATGTAGCTCTCGACCCGTTCCCGGCTGGGCGTCGCCAGCTGGACCATGATGTTCTGGGCCGGGTCCATCCGGCCCTCCTCGAGCAGCTCACGAATGGCGTTGAGGCGGACGTCGATTCCCTTGGTGTAGTCCAGCCGGTCAACGCCGAGCATGACCTTGTCCGGGTTGCCGAGTTCCTTGCGGATCTGCTTGGCGCGGTCCCTTATCGACTTCTTGCGGGAGAGCTCGTCGAGCTGACCCGAGTCGATGGAGATCGGGAACGCGCCGACCCGCACGTTGCGGAAGCCCACCTGGACGACGCCGAGCTTGGAGCGGACCCCGACATTGCCCCGCGACGTCGGCTGGCCCGCCAGTCGCCTCGCCAGGTACAGGAAGTTCTGTGCGCCGCCGGGCAGGTGGAAGCCGATCAGGTCGGCGCCCAGCAGGCCCTCGACGATCTCCCGACGCCACGGCATCTGCATGAACAGCTCGACCGGCGGGAACGGGATGTGCAGGAAGAACCCGATGGTCAGGTCCGGGCGCAGCATCCGCAGCATCTTCGGCACCAGCTGGAGCTGGTAGTCCTGGATCCACACCGTCGCGCCGTGCGCGGCGGCCGCCGAGGTGGCCTCGGCGAACCGGCGGTTGACCTCGACGTACGCGTTCCACCAGGAACGGTCGTAGACCGGCTTGACGATCACGTCGTGGTACAGCGGCCACAGAGTGGCGTTGGAGAAGCCCTCGTAGTAGTCGGCGACCTCCTGTGCGCTCAGGCGCACGGGGTACAGCTCGATGCCGTCCTCGACGATGGGGCCCAGATCGGTGTCCGGCACGCCCGGCCAGCCGACCCAGGCGCCCTTCTTGCCGCGCAGGATCGGTTCGAGCGCGGTGACGAGGCCACCCGGACTGCGCTTCCACCTGGTGCTGCCGTCGGGCAGGGTCTCGAGATCGACGGGCAACCGGTTGGCAACGACAACAAATTCCGAGGCGGAGCCCACAATCTTCCTTTGTTCGGATGCCGCCGCGACCGCGGCCGGCGCCGGCTGACTAGTCGATCTTGGCCGAGGGGCCGATGCCGAGCATAGACAGCAACATCCGGCATTCGTCGGCATCTGTCGCATATGCCGCGACAACTCGCTGTGCCTGGCGGGCGGTCTCGTCCGCTACCGGCTCGAGCTCCTCGTCGGCGATGTCGTTCTCGGTGGTCGTCTTCGCGGCCATGTCGATTGTTCCTCTCGGGCGGAGTACGCCTGCTGCGGCAGGTTCGTACGTGTCCGCGACTCTATGAGAACCGGGCGGTCCGGCGCTACTTCCAACGTCAGTTAGGGTGTACTAACTTCAACGGCATCTGGTCGCCGCACACTATCGGGAGGCTTGATGGGGCGCACATCTGCGCGCGGCGGCGGTGCCGCCAATGGGCGCGGCGGCGGTGCCGCCAATGGGCGCGGCGGCGGTGCCGGGATTCTCCGGCGGACCATCGCCAGGAACCGGGGACGTCTGACGATCGGTACGGCGCTGCTCGCGGTGCACCAGATCGCCGAGACGATGGTGCCGGTCGCCATCGGCATCATCGTCGGCCGCGCGATCTCCACCGGTGACACCGACGCGCTCGTCATCTCCGTGCTCGGGCTGGCGGCGCTGTTCCTGGTGCTCACGGCGGCCTGGCGGATGGGCGCCCGATTCATCGTGTTCGCGATGCAGAACGAGGCGCACCTGCTCCGGGTGGAGGTGGCGGGCCGGATCCTGCACCCCAGGGGTGTGCGGACGGACCTGCGCTCGGGTGAACTGCTCACCGTCTCGACCTCCGACGCGGATCGGGAGGCCTGGATCCTCGACGTGATCCCGCGCATCGTCGCGGCGCTCGTCGCCGCGGTGGCCTCCGCGGTGACCCTGCTCGTGATCGACGTCCCGCTCGGCCTCGCCGTCCTGATCGGCACGCCGGTGATCCTGGGCCTGATGCAGCTCGCGGCGCCGCTGATCACCCGCCGCGCCACCGCCGCGCAGGCGGCGACCGCCCGGGCGTCGGGGTCGGCCACCGACCTGGTGAGCGGGCTGCGTCCGCTGCGCGGGCTCGGCGCGGAGCGGGCCGCGGCGGCGCGCTACCGCGGTGCCAGCGGCGAGGCGCTGCGTTCGACGCTGCACGCGGCCAAGGCCACCGGGATCTTCGTGGGCACCTCGGTGACGGTCAGCGCGCTGCTGGCCGTTGGCGTCGCGGGCGTGGCCGGCTGGTTCGCGCTGCAGGGCCGGATCACGATCGGCGAGCTGATCACCGTGGTCGGGCTGTCCCAGTTCATCATCGAACCGCTCGGCACCCTCGCGCGGATGCCGGGCTTCCTCGCCACCGCAAGGGCCTCCGCCGACCGGCTCGCGCTGGTGCTCGATGCGGACCCGATGGTCCCGGCCGGGTCGCAATCGTTGCCGCCGCGGGTGACGCTGGAGCTGGCCGATGTCAGCTACCGGTCGCTGCGCGGACTCGACCTCCGCGCGCACCCCGGCGAGTTGGTGGGGGTGCTGGCGCATCGCCCGCAGGATGCGGAGGCGCTGGCACACCTGCTGTCCGGGCACGTCGCGCCCGACGATCACGGTGGCACCGTGACCGTCGGCGGGGTGCACTTGGCCGACATCGATCTGGCCCAGGCTCGCGGCGCCGTCCTCGTCGAGCCGCACAACACGGACCTGTTCGCGGGGACCGTCGGCTCCAACGTGGTGGCGGGCAGCCCGGACGCCGACCACACCGAGGTGCGCCGGGCGCTGACGGCCTCGGCGGCGGTGGACGTCGTCGACGCGCACCCCGACGGGCTGGACCTGCCGGTCACGGACCGGGGCGCGAGCCTGTCCGGCGGTCAGCGGCAGCGGGTGGCGCTGGCCAGGGCGCTGCTGTCGCAGGCACCGGTGCTGGTGCTGCACGATCCGACCACCGCCGTCGACGCGGTGACCGAACAGGCCATCGCGGAGGGCATTTCGCGGCTCAGGCATGGCGTGAACGGGCACGAGGCCCGGGAGTGGGTGCACACCACCGTGCTGATCACCAGCAGCCCCGCGCTGCTGGCGGTGGCGGACCGGGTGCTGGTGCTCGACGAGGGCCGCGTGGTCCGCGAGGGCACCCACACCGACCTCGCCACGGCCGACGAGAACTACCGAAAGGTGGTGCTGCGATGAGCGTCACCGCAGAGCACCGGCCCCTGCTCCCGATCGCGACGGCGGGGGAGAGCTGGGCCTGGCTGCGAGCCGAGTTTGCGCGCGTCCGCCGCCTGACCGGGCTCACGCTCGCCGTCGGGACGGTCGGTGCGGCCGTCTCCCTGGTGCCGATCTACGTGTTCGGGATCCTGGTCGACCGGGTGCAGTCCAAGGCGCCGACCGAGATCATCGTCGGGGTGGTCGCGGTCATCGCCGTCGCCGCACTGCTCGGCGGGCTGTTCGCCGGCTGGGGCTCGGTGCTGATCAGCCGTCTCGGCGAGGGCATGCTCGCGCGGCTTCGGGAGCGGACGGTCGAGCGGGCGCTGACCCTGCCGATCGCGACGGTCGAGCGGGTGGGCAAGGGGGACTTGCTCTCCCGCGTCGGCGACGACATCTCGGTGATCGGCAAGGCCGTCTCCGACGTGGTACCGAACCTGGTCTCCGCGGTGTTGCTGGTGGTGCTGAGCATGATCGCGATGCTCGGCATCGACTGGCGGCTCGGGCTGGCAGGCGCGGTGGCGCTGCCTATGTACGCGCTCGCGCTGCGCTGGTACCTGCCGCGGTCGGGCCCGATGTTCGCCGCCGAGCGGGTCGCGATGGGGGAGCGGTCCCAGGCGCTGATCAGCAGCATGCAGGGCGCGCGCACGGTCCGCGCGTACGGGCTCGAGGACGTGCACCTGGCGGAGATCGACCGGGCCTCCGGAAAGGCCAGGGACATCGCGACCGGGGTGTTCACTCTCTTCACCCGGTTCGCGGGCCGCGGCAACCGCGCCGAGTTCGTCGGGCTCTCGGTGATCCTGGTGGTCGGCTTCGCGCTGGTGAAGGGCGACCTGGTGACCGTCGGCGAGACCACCGCCGCCGCCCTTCTGTTCCACCGGCTGTTCAACCCGATCGGCATGCTGATGTACACCTTCGGCGAGATCCAGTCGGCCGGCGCCAGCCTGGCGCGACTGGTCGGTGTGGTGAACATTCCGGCGGAGAACGCGTCCCCGTCGGGGGCGGTGCCCGCGTCGGCGGAGCTGCGCCTGACCGGGGTCCGGCACAGCTACGACGGATCCCGGGAGGTGGTGCGCGGCATCGACCTGCGCATCGAGCCGGGGACGCGGGTGGCGCTGGTCGGCTCGACCGGTGCCGGGAAGACGACCGTCGCGGCGATTGCGTCGGGCTCGGTCACGCCCACCGCGGGCGAGGTGTCCATCGGCGGGGTCCCGCTGGCGGAGCTCGGCGACAGTCTTCGCGAGCAGGTGGTGATCGTGAGCCAGGAGGTGCACGTCTTCGCCGGCCCGCTGATCGAGGACCTGCGACTCGCCCGGCCGGACGCGACCGTGGAGCAGGCGCGCGCGGCGCTGGACACCGTCGGCGCGCTCGGTTGGGCGGATGTCCTCGAGGACGGGCTCGACACCGAGGTCGGCGAGGGCGGACACACCCTGACCGCGGCCCAGGCGCAGCAGCTGGCCCTGGCCCGCCTGGTGTTGGCCGATCCCGCCGTGGCGGTGCTCGACGAGGCCACCGCCGAGGCAGGCAGTGCGGGTGCGCGCGACCTCGAAGTGGCGGCGGAGGCGGCGACCAGGGGGCGCACCACGTTGGTGGTGGCCCACCGGCTCACGCAGGCGGCGACCGCGGATCGGGTGCTGGTGCTCGAGCACGGCGAGGTCATCGAGGAGGGGACTCACGACGAGCTGGTCTCGGCGGGCGGACGGTACGCGCAGCTGTGGGCGGCCTGGTCCGGTAGGTAGGACCGGGCTGCCCGCCGCCGCCCGTCGCGGCGGCGGTGAACCGTTCGCGGATCGGCCTCGTCGGTGAGGGGGTCTCGCGGACCCGGAATGATCAAGAAATTCGCCGATCGCGACTATAGCCTGGAATTGAATTCGGCCGGACACATTGTGGGAGCCGGACTCTCCCTCATCTGCGAACACCGCTCGGCCGTGCCACCAGTGAAATTAGGGGGCGTCCTTTCTGCAACTGGCGCTCTGCGACATCGTCATGTTCCCGATGATTCTCGGAATGGATTTCCCAGAGTTCGACGGTGTATTCCGCGCCGGATATCGGGTGCGCGCAATGATTGCCGAATTGCGGACGGACACCATGAAATTGGCGGGTATGTTCTGATTTCGCCGCGTCGCTGTGTGCACAGCGGCCGGACCTCTTACATCGCGTAGCGCAGGATGGCCGCCGCCGCCGCGGAGTCCGGGATATCGGCGCTGCGCACGGCGAGCACCCGTCCGCCCGAGAGCAGGACTCGGCGCGCGACCTCGTCGAGGACACCCGGTGCGTCGAGATCGGAATTCGCTGCCAGGGTGAGAGTTCCGTCATCCTCGGTAATGACGCCGTGGATGGTCGTGTCGATGTCGACCATCAGGGTGTCGATGATGCCGAAGGTCGCGGCCCTGGCAATGTCGGCGAGGTCGGTGGTTCCCCGGCCTTCGGCGCGTCGATCCTCGAAAAGGAGACGCAGATCAGCCAATTCGTTCTCGTAGTACCGGTCGAGGATCTCGCGTGCCCGGGTGGCGAGCTGCTCGTCCGAAAGCTGCTCCGGATTGCCCTCGATGGTCTCCGCGAGCAGGCCGTCGTAGCTGTTGACCGAGCGGAACAGGGCCCCGATCGGTTCGGCGGCGGCAAGAATGAGCGGCAGGTCGCGCCCCGACAAAATGTCGCGCAGCTCCTGATCCACCGCGCGCGCATACTGACGCACGCGGACCTTGCGGCCCTCGGTGCCTTGAATCCGACCCTTGGGTGCGCGACCACTCAACGATGCCTTGCGCGCATAATCTGCTGCACTGGAAGGAATTCCGGGAACCCGTACGTCCTCGGCCGGGCGATCCGGGGTGATTTCCACCAGTCGCGCCGACCCCTCGGCAAGGGCGAGCACGAATGCGGACTGCGGGAAGGTGACCGCCCGGAGCAGCGGCTTCACGAAGAACCGATCCCCGACGGTGACGCCGGCCTCGAGCCGATTCGGAATCCGGAAGGTACGCATCCGATCCGGCGTCGCGTGCACAACCAGCGTGCGCGCCTGAAACCGCCAGAACTCCTCATCTGCGATCAGATCCTCGAGCTCCTCCTCCAGTGCGACCCGCGCATCCCGATCATCGATACGCCCCAACACATCTCGCGTCTGATTGGAGAACGCGATCCGATTCTGCTCCGGCGTCGCAGTGTCGGCCTCGGTCGGCGTATAGATCGACACGGACCACGGCGCGGAAGCATCGACCAGCGCCTCGATCTCGGAGCGAGTAGGGATATCGGTGTGCAACATGTCGACCCTTTCGAATGCTCTTGTCGGTTGCCCCCAACGTAGGACGAATGCGTAACGTTCATGTCTCGCGCCGTACCGAAATCGTTGAATCCAGAATCCGACAGAATCAGAAACCCGCCGGTCAACAACCGAAAACAGCGCAATGGGTGACAATGGCCACCACAGCGACAATGCGGGCCCGAATATCGATAGAACACAACTGGACCACGGCACGTGTGAGATTCGAGATCTCGCATGGGGGCGGCCGGCGCCGGGGTCTGGGCGTTCCCTCATGGCGGGGGCAACAGTGTTCCCAACGGCCCCAGGTCTATGTTGAGATCTTCGGGATCCAGCCCGAAATGCTCTCGTAGTTCCTCCATTCGACGTTCGAGGAGCATCAAAGTGGTGCCGATCCGCTCGATCTGGTCATCGCTGAGATCGCCCTCGTCGACACGGCGCAACGCTTGGCGTTCCATGAGTTGTCGGAGCAGTTCGACGATCGTGAGCACGAGGGTGGCCAGCCCTCGTTCCACCGATTCGGGATCGGAGTCGATGCGTTGCGGCAAGCTGCGCGTCTCCCGTTGCTCAGCCATCTGTCGCCTGTTCGGATGGAGCGGACACCGCGTCGAGGGCGGGCAGGGCCCGCACGGAGGAGACGAGGGTGCGCAACGAGACCTGCACCAGATCGACATCCGCGATCGCGAGCGTGACGTCGCCGGCGATGACCACCCCACCGGCGAGTACCCGGTCGAGCAGGTCCACGAGTGCGACGCGGCGTTCCCGATTCTCGTCCGGCGGCATGGTCATGGCGACTCCCGTCCCGAATCGCGTTCGATTCCGGTGAACGAATACGGTGGCCACGGACCCGTCAATTCGAGCCGCAGCCGTTCGTGGTCGCGATCGAGTGACGCGACGGCATCCGCGAACTCGCGGGCACGGTCCCGGTCCACCAGGTAAGTGCCGTTGAGCGGCATCCACTCCCGGGTGCCGGCAAGCGCAGGCGCAGTGGGGGATTGGCGACGGCCCATCACGGCAAGCCGGAGCAGCGTGGTGTGGACGCTCTCGGCTTCGGCCGCGAGTGCGCGCTCGATGTCGTCGCGCGACGACAGCTCCGCCCGCCGCCGCGCCAGGTATCGGGCTCCTGCCCCGCCCGGCGCGTCCGTGCCGACGTCTGGGGCAGGCGGTGCGGTGGTGTCCGCGATCGCCCGCACTCCCCACTCCGCGCGGCCGGCGATCTGGCGCAGTGCGGCCTCGAAATCGCGACGGCTCTCGGCGAGGAGTGCTCGGACCTGCTCGTCGTCCGCGCACACCGTTGCCAACCGGAGGGGGACGGTGTCGGCGTTGCGGGCCACGGCACCGACCACCGCGTCGTGTGTGCGCGCTGTCGTCTCCAGCCAGTCGAGGTCCTCGAGGTTCCGCCGCAGCGCGGCCTCGCCGAAATCGTCGAGGCCGACGGTGCCCACGACCGCGGTCAGGCCCGCGGCCTCGATGGTGCGGACCCGTTCGGCCGCCACCCCCGCCGGGAGTTCGTCACCGTAGCGACCGCCGCCGACCACCGCGTAGACCCACACGCCCGTGCCGTCATCCGCCACGATCGTCCTCCGTCGTCTCCGGTGCGGTGTGCTGCTGCGCGGGCTGCTGCCGTCCGGATTCGACGGCGGGCATCGTCTCGCCTGCGTCGAGCGCGGCGAGCCGGTCCCGGAGCGCGCGATTCTCGAGTTCCAGATCCCGGGCGGATCCGCTGAGCCACGGATCGTGCTCCCACCAGTCGATCCCGACCGCCTTCGCGGTCTCGAGGGAGGCGATCACCAGCCGCAGCTTGATGGTGAGCAACTCGATGTCGAGGAGATTGATCTGGATGTCGCCCGCGATCACCAGGCCCTTGTCGAGCACCCGTTCGAGGATGTCGCCGAGGTTCGCCGGCTGATGCCCGGACCCGTACGGCTGCATACCGGCGGGCTCGCGCCCGGACATGGTCATTGCGAGTTCCGCCCGATATCGCTGCTGCCCCGCGGGTAGCGCCGCGTCCGGCTGTAGGAGAGCAGGTCGCCGTCCAGGCTGAGTTCCACCTCGTACAGCGCGAGAATGTCCGAGGATGTCGGGATGCGTCGGTCCTCGACGACCTCTACCTCGACCAGCCACCCCTCGTCCGTGGGAGCGACAGAGGTCGCTCCCACCGGATCGCGGGAGACGAGCTCGACGATCTGGCGCATGGCGATCCCCGCGGCCTCGGCAGCGGAAACCGGTGCGGGCGAGGGCGACTCGCGATCGTCGGTCTCGTTGTCCCCACGAGGACTCTTGGGCACGGCTGTCACTCCTCCTGGTCGGTCTCGGGGTTCGCCGGTGGTGTTTCAGTGACCACCGGTTGGTCTGTCATCCGGTTCACCACCTCCTGTTGGGCTGCCTCCTGTTCGTCAGGCGTCAGCTCGCCCGCATCCGCTGCGGCATCGATCGCCTCGAGTTCCCGTCGCGCTTCGGCAGGATCGTGGAGTTGTTGCTCGACCCGCTCCTGGATCAGTTCGCCGAGCCTGATCACCCCTCGGACGGGAGCGAAGGGCGCGCCTAGTACCGCCGAGATCAGGCCCATCGTCAGCCCTCCTGCTCCGGTTCCCGCTTCATCACGAAGTCGTATGCCGCCATGGGACCCAGCACCTCGATCTCGGCCCGGCCGTCCCATTCGTTGGTGATATCGGCCAGCGCCTTCTCCAGATCCTCCCGGGCGCCCACGTCGAGGAGCAGCGCCACGTGAACCGCATCCAGGTCGTGGCTGGCGGGACGCACATTCACCGCGTGTGCGAGCGATCCGATCGCGTCGAGCACGGTGCGGGTATCCGAGTCCCGCTTCGCGCCGATCGCCTGTTCGATGAACTCGCCGAGGGCGATCCGGGCGTCGCGGGTGGTCTCCTCGGGCTTGTCGCGGATCTCCTCTCGCAGCCTGTCCGCGTCGGGGCTCCCGGACAGCACCTCGCGCAGGATCACGGGCTCGTCATAGCGGCCCTTGATCACGTACTGCGCCCGGCCCTCCAATTCGTCGAGAGCGGACCGGAACTCGTCGTGATGCGGGGAGAGAAGTTCCTGGGTGACCGCGTCCACGTCCGTCATCACAGCACCGAATCGCAGCGGCAGGACGGGCGCGACGCGGGCCGATCCGTCGAGCAGTTCGGCGTGGGCCCGCAGGTCCTCGGGCGTGCCGAGCGGGTGACCGACCTGGATCTCGCTGACCAGGGCGGCGACCTCGTTGTAGCGGACGGCCGTCACCGAGCCGGGTGGATCGCCGACTCCCGCCGCGTCGGGTTCCGGCTCGACGTCGGCAGGCACGATGCCGTAGACGTAGGTCGCGGTCCCCGAGCGTTGATCGGTGGTGTCCTCTGCCGCCGACATCATCGCTCCCTTCGCTTCGACGTCTTCTCCGCATTTTCGTCGCGTCTGTCCTGGACCTCGCCGAGGAAGTCCGAGAGCTTCTCGCCTGCCGCCTCGATCGCACCTTTCGTCTTGTGTTTGGCGCCACCCTCGGCGACGTCGCCGACCAGGCCGGGCAAGCCGGTCGGCTCGTTCTCCGAGATCTCGAGCCGGTTCACCGCCTCGGCATAGCGCAGGTAGGTGTCGACGCTGGCGACGACCACGCGGGCATCAACCGTCAATAGTTCGATGCCGACGATCGAGACCCGCACGAACGCGTCGAGAACCAGACCCTTGTCGAGGATGGTGTCGATGACATCGGCCAGTCCGGACGCACTCGGTCGTCCGAGCTCGCCCCCGCCGTTCGCACCTTGTGTCGCAATGGTCATGACGCGGACCCCCGCTTCTCGCCTTTCGCGCGCGCGGATCCCGTACGCCGTCGCGGCTGCCGTTTCGGGGGTTTCCGGTCTTCGTCCTCCGCGGGTTCGCTCTCTGGTTCTTCGGGTTCGCTCTCCGGTTCCTCGACCTCTCCGTCGTGGATCTCGCCGCGCCAGCCCTCCACGTCGTCGGGATGAAGGGCACTCTGCGTCATCAGGTGTCGCTGGAAGTGCTTGAGCTCGAGACGAGCCCGACGGCCCTGCGCCCGCCAGAGGTTCCCGGTCTTCTCGAAGAATCCCTGAGGGTGGTACTCGAGAACCATGATGATCCGGGTGAGGGACGGCGCTAGCTCATGGAAGGTCACCGCCCCGTCGATGTAGCCCTTGTTGCCCTTGGATCGCCAGATGATGTGCTCCTCGGGAACCTGTTCCAGGATCGTCGACTCCCACGTTCGGCGTGACCAGAAGACTTTCGCCGTGAACGAGAGCTTCTCGTCCGACTTCTGTTCGACCTGTTCGACCTTCTTCATGAACTTGGGGAACTCGCCGAACTGGGTCCACTGGTCGTATGCGAGTTGGACGGGCACACCGACATCGATCTGTTCGACGATGTTGGTGAGTTTGATCTTCTTGCCGCCCTTGTCTTTTCCTTTGCCGCCGGTGAAGGACTCCTTGATGTCCTCGAACTTCTTCCCGGCGAGGTCCTTGACGTTCGTCAACCCGGCGCTCATCGCCGCCGACAGCGGCGACTTGCCTTCGGCCAGCTTCTTCGACCCCGTGAGCGCGGCGAGCAGGCCGCCTCCCGAGCCCTCCGCGTAGTCCGTCAGCCGCTCGGCCGTCCCACTCACCTTGTCGGAGACAGCCGCCACGGCGCGCTCGGTCAGCGTTCCGGCCAGATGTTGCACCGACTGCTGCAGCGGCTGCAGATCGCGGGGGGTTTCCGTGACGGCCTTGCCTGCGGAGCCCACCGTGTCCGTGGCCGTTTTGCCGACCCTGCCCACGGTCTTCTTGGCGACCTTTCCTGTCTTGCCGGTCGCGCGTTCGATCGATCGTGTCACCGGACTCACCTTCCTGTGCGCCGCACGGGCGCGCGGTCCGATGTGGCGCCCTCGGATCGTTTGGTGCGCCGCGAGGGGCTCGACGAATTCTTGCCCCCAGCGCGGGAACTCCGGGCGCGTGGGCGACCTGAGGTGGAGACCTCGTCCGCCGGGCGCCGACGGCGAGAACTCGTCGGTGCGCGGTCGACTCGTCCGTCGTCGTCTTCCGATTCATCCTCGACTTCGGCTTCGTCCTCCGGTTCCTCGTCCTCCTCCGGTTCCTCGTCGTATTCGTCGTATTCATCCTCGAAGTCCTCGTCGGATTCGGGTTCCTCGTCCTGCTTCGATTCGGCCCTTCGAGTCCGTGCCTTTCGGCGTGGTTCCTCGCGATCCTCGTCGCTTTCGGGTTCCTCGTCGGGTGCGGGCAGTTGCAGGCGGTCGTTCAGCGCCTCGATTCGATTGGCCGCGGCCGTCACCGCCGCCGCACGGGCCGCGCCGATGAGGTCACCGCGTACCGACTCGGTGATCTTGCCGAGTTCGGTGGACGACCCGAGCGCTCCTGCGGCCTGTTGCATCAGCTCCCGTGGGGTTCCGGGCAACCGCCCGGTCATACCGCCTCCCGCCAGCAGCAGCGCCAGCTTCAGCTTGCGGGTGCGACCGAGGACGTAGCCCGCGCCCACCCCGAGTCCCAGGGCCATTTTCGTTCCGGACTTCATTGTCGATTCTCCTTCGCAGGTGGTGTCCCGCGATGTGGGTGCTCGGTTACCGGGCGGATCCATTTCGTTTTCGCGGACTGAAACTTGGCCTACCCAAGCTCGCACCGGTGGAAACGCATTCGGTCAACCTTTTCCACAAGGAGTTCCGGGTTGGATCGGATCCTGTGCGCGGGCTCGTGTGCTCGCATGTGTTTGAGCCGGAAAGGGCCGGGTACACCGCCGCCATGATGAAATCCACTGCCTTGACCATCGCCGCGGCGGGCCTGGTTGCCCTCGCCGCCGCCTGCGGCAACGACGATGACTCGCAGGACGCTCAGGACGGTACCGGCGCGGTCATGACAGGCACAGGTGCCGTCATGACAACGGCGGAGTCTGCGATCGACGAGACCAAGCTCGCAGCATTCGTCGCCGCGTTCCGTACCGGCTATGCGGAGTTGGCCCAGGACCGCAGTGATGAGGACATCGAGATGATCGCAACGCAATCGTGTGCTCATCTCGCAGCCGGTGCGGACAAGGAGACCGTGACCGTCGAGATCGAGACGCTGGCGGCGAACGACGGGACGAAGCCGAGCCAGGAACAGGCCGAGAACATCTACAACCTGGTCACGCCTGCGTGTCCGTGAAGGGCGTCGTTTTCGTCCGAGGTACTAGTTCTTGAAGGCGTCCTTGACCTTCTTCCCTGCCTGCCCATGGCCTTGCCGACGACTTTCTTGGTGGCATCATGGCGGCGAAACCACCGTCCGATCCGATTCCGGAGGCGCGCGCGGTTTGGTCACGCACCGGTCGGGTATGCGCCACACATGCGAAATCTATGGTTGGGATTGGTGATCGGGGCGCTCACAGGGGCGGCCGTGGGGGCTGCGGTGGACGGCGCGCGCCGTGCTGGTCAGGCCGTGGCGCGAGTCGGACACAAGGTCGAGCACTCGATCTCGGAACACAAGCCGAACGTGAATGCCGCCGGGATCGCGGACAAAGTGCATGCTGCTGCCATCGCCGACAAAGTGCGGGAGGTAGACCTGCCCGACCGTGCCCGGGCGGTTGCTGCCCGACTGGCAGAGTCGCCGGTGGCAGAGACGACCCGCCATGCCGGCCACGTGCTCGCGGACACGGCGCGACGGTCGGAGGAGCGCACGGAGAAATTGGCGCTGGAACATCCGCCCCGGTAGGGGGACGGTGACCCCACCGACTAGGCGGTCACTCGATCGGCGAGTGGGGGCGATGCGGATCGGTGGCTCTGGTGGTACCGATTCTGGGTGTCGCAAAGAAGATGGCGAGCATCGCGATGCCCAGCCCGAAATGCAGCCAGTCGTCGGCCGCGTTGGTGGGCAGAAAATCCGCTCCCGAAAGGTCATCGACGATCAGTCCGTAGATCCACAACACCAGGTAGGCGATCCCCCCGAGCACCAGGAAGAGTGTGGACGCGGCGATCGACCGTGATGCGGCAACACCGATCACGCCGAACACGAGATGGACGATGTTGTGCAGGATCGACACCTCGAACAAGCCGAACAGTTCGGCCTGCGAATCATGTGGCAGAGCGAGCGTGTCGTAGCCGGTTGTCACACCTGGCACGAAGCCGAGCACACCGATGACCACGAAGACCAAGCCGATCAGCACGGCCGCCATCTGAACCGGCGCGGTATCGCCTTCGCCTCGCAGGTGTCTCATGACCCCTTCTCCTCGCGCAGTCACCGAGATCGCAACTGTCGCTGCCACCGCGAATACCCATAGGCGCGGGTTTCTCACACCGGATCTGCGAGGCGAGCGACGTCAGCTTCCACCGCGGGCCGGGCGGCCCCGCGGTGGAAGCCCTTCCGGTCGTAGAGCAGGGTCACTGTGGCGCCGAGCGTCAGCCCGACCAGCAGCCCGATCAGCGTCATCATCACGGCGTGCGTGAGGTCGCCCGCGCCGCCGCTGGTGAAGTAGAGCAGGGCGCGGGCGCCGAGGAACACCTGGTGCATGGGCTCGAAGTTCGCCAGCCAGCCGTAGATCGGTGGGGTCGCCTCGATCGGGATGGTGCCGCCCGAGGACGGCAATCCGAGGACGACGAACAGGATGAGGTTGACCAGCAGTCCGACGGTGCCGAACACCGCGAGCACCGACAGCGCGGTGATGCCGACGGCGGCGATGGCGAAGGTGCCGTACATCCACAGCGCGAGCTGGTTGGGGATCGGCATGCCGAGGGCGCGGCCGACGGCCACGTACAGGCCCGAGACGAGCGGGGCCAGCACCACCATCACGGCCCACTTCGACAGCAGTGTCCGGAAACGCGAGATCTCGACCGCCGGGTTGTGCACATACCGGGGACCGAACTCGGTGGGCGCGAAACCCAGCATCCCGTCGGCCAGCGAGTTCACGATCATGCCCCCGGTGAACCCGGCGAGCACCAGCAGGAGCGCGTAGTAGAACGCGGACAGCCCGTTGCCGGTCCCGTCGGGCAGCGGATTGTGTGCGGTGGTGAGCACCTTGATCGGTTCGGCCAGGCTCAGCCGCGCGGCCCCGGAGAGCGCCGGGGCGTCCGCGATCGCGGCGAGCTGGGCGTTGACCTGCTCGGTCAGCTGCGCGCCGACCTTGTCGTTGACCGCGTCGAGGGCGGGCCAGGCGATGCCCGTGACCAGCCCGACTCCGAACGTCCCGGCGCGGGGATTGGTGTAGACGGTGATGATCGGCTTCTCGATGTCCCCGGGGATGACGCCCGCCTTGGCCAGGATCAGCAGGCGCTTGGTGAAATCGCTCGGGATGACGATCGCGCCGTAGATCTCGCCGGTGTCCAGCCGGGACTGGGCCTGCGCGATCCCGATCTGCTGCAGGTCGACCTTGTCCGCTGGGACGTTCGCCACCAGTCCCTCGGTGATCTGGTTGCCGAAGTTCTCCGGCTTGTCGCCCTCGGGGGTGGAGACCGTGTCGCCCTCGTCCTGGTTGACGATCGCGAGGGGGAAGTCGTGCAGGTTGCCCTTGGCGTCGAGGATCCCGCCGAGGTACAGCGCCGCGAGCAGGGACATCAGCAGGGACACCACGACGAGCGGCGCCAACCAGAATCGGGGCGTGCGCACGACGTGCGTCGGACGGTCGGTCGAACCTCGCCTCAGCGATGTCACAGTGCTAACCCCTCGTCCGCGGATATCCGTGTGCCGATTGTCGCAGCAACGTCGGAGGCCGGCAGCGCATCGCGCCGCCGGCCTCCTCGATTCGATCCGGATGTCGCCGCCGCTAGCGGGCGGCCACCGTCTCCTCACCCTCGAGCGCGTGAGCCGGCAGCTCGCGCTGCAGCTTCTCGCCCTCGATGTCGACGTTCGGCAGGATCCGGTCCAGCCACGCCGGGAGCCACCACGCCTTGTCGCCGAGCAGGGCCATCACCGCGGGGATGATCACCATGCGGACCACGAAGGCGTCGAAGAAGACCGCAGCCGCCAGGGCGAAGCCGATCGACTTGATGAACGAGTTCGGCTCCGCGATGAAGGCCGCGAACACCGACATCATGATCAGCGCGGCGGCGGTGACCACCCGCGACCCGTGGGTGAACCCGATCGTCATCGCGTCCTTGGCGGAGGCGCCGTGCACGTATTCCTCACGCATCCGGGTCACCAGGAACACCTGGTAGTCCATCGCCAGGCCGAAGACCACACCGATCAGGAAGATCGGCATGAAGCTGACCAGCGGCTGCGGGTTCCCGACCAGTCCGCCCCAGCCGTTCTGGAAGATCGCGACCGTGGCGCCGAAGGTGGCCGCGACGCTGAGCAGGAAGCCAAGGGTGGCGGTCAGCGGCACGAGCAGCGACCGGAACACCAGCGTCAGCAGGATGAACGCCAGCCCGACGACCACCAGCAGGTAGGGGATCAGGGCGTCCTGCAGTCGGTCGGAGATGTCGGTCTCGAGCGCGGTCTGACCGGTGACGCCGTAGTTGACGCCGATCTGCTCGTGCATCCCGGCCTCGCTGTCGCGGATGGACTGCATCAGGTCGACGGTCTTCGGGTCGGTCGGCCCGCTGGCCGGGGTGACCAGGATCTGAGCGGTGTCGCCCGCCTGATTGACGCCGATCACCTGTGCGTTGGCGACATCGGTCTGCTCGGAGATCGTCGCGGCGACGTCACCGAACGCCTGCATCGCCGGGACGGTGGCGTCGCGGGCATCGACGACCACCAGCAGCGGGCCGTTGCGGCCGGGGCCGAAGCCCTCGTCGATCAGGTCGTAGGCCTGACGGGCGCTGGTCGCGGGGTCGCCGGTGGCCTGACTGGGCAGCGCCAGCTTGAGGCCGGTGGCGGGCACCGCGAGCACGGCGAGCAGCAGCACGCCGCCGATCAGGGGGATCAACGGGACGCGCGCGACCCAGCGGGCGTAGCGCATGGCCGATCCCGGCTGCATCGACCCGGACTCGGGATCCTTGGCCTTGACGAACGGGATCCGGCCCGCGAACACCTTGCTGCCGAACAGCCCGAGCATCGCGGGCAGGAAGGTCAGCGCGATCAGCACCGCGATGAACACGGAGAAGCCGGCGGCCATGCCCATGTCGGTGAGGAACTTGATGCCGACCACTCGCAGCGCGACGAGCGCGATGATCACCGTCAGCCCCGCGAAGACCACGGCCGATCCGGCGGTGCCCACGGCGCGTCCGGCCGCTTCCTCGCGGTTGTCGGTGACGGTCAGTTCGTGCCGGAAGCGCGAGACGATGAACAGCGAGTAGTCGATGGCGACGGCCAGGCCGATCATGATCGCCAGCGTCGGCGTCATCGATCCGAGCTCGGTGAATCCGGTCGCGATGGTGATGCCGAGGCTGCCGATGCCGACGCCGATGATCGCGGAGATCAGCGGCAGACCGGCGGCGACGAGCGAACCGAAGGTGATCATCAGGACGACCGCGGCCACGGCCATGCCGATCAGCTCGGTGGTTCCCCCTGGAGCCTCCTGGACCTGCGCGGCGCTGCCGCTGAGCTTGACGTTGAGCCCGGCGTCGCGGCCGACCTGGGCGGCGGCGTCAATCTCCGCGATCAGTTCGTCGGTGACGTCGGTGACCTCGCCGGTGAACGGCACGTCGACATAGCCGACGGTCGCGTCCGCGCTGAGCGAGGACAGCGCCTGCGCGTCGGCGAGCGCGCGGTCGAGCGGCTTGCCGGACTCCTGCGCCTGCTCGGTGACCATCTCGACCAGGCCGTCATGGGCGACAACGGGGTTGACCAGGGCCGCGCTGCGTTCTCCCGCGGCGGGCGGGGTGGCCGAGTCGGCCTTCGCGGCGGGTTCGACCTGCTCGATGCCGCGCACCTTGTTCAGCACGGCGTCCATCGCGGCCTCGTTCGCCGGGGCCGTCAGCGTCTGGCCGTTGGGCGCGGCGAAGACGAAGCGGGCGCTGAGCGAGTTGAAGGGGTCGCTGCCCGCGGCCTCAGGGAAGCGCTCGGCCATCAGGTCCTGCGCCTGCTGCGCGGGCGTCCCGGGGATCGAGAAGGAGTCGTTGGTCGGCCCGGAGAGGGTCGCGGCGCCGACGCCCATCAGGACGAGAAGGGTGAGCCAGATGGACAGGACCGTGCCCTTTCGTCGATAGGCGAACTTGCCGATCCGATAGAGATAGGTGGCCATGGAGGACCCTTCGTTCGAGGTGGTACGGGTCGGTCAGTGCTGCATGGGGGCTGGCGCGGAGCCTGCGAAGCCACCCGGCAGCGGTGTCGGCTGCGGGATGCCTGCGCGGAGTTGGCGGAAGGCCTCGGTGACGAGCTCGCCGGGGTTCGCGTAGTCGGAGGTGCCCTGCATCCAGAGGTCGATCGCCGCCTTACATGCGGCCCCCGCGGCCATCTGCAGCAGGTTCGGGTACAGGTCGCGCTCGATGTCGGTGCCGGTGCGTTCGGCGATCGCCTCGCCGAAGATGCGGTTGACGCGCCCCTGCAGTTCGAGCTGGCGGGCCAGCAGCGCGGGGCTGTCCTCGACGAGGGCCATCACGGCGAAGGTGTCGGTGAGGTCGCGCTCGGGATCCATCACGATGCCGACGACCACCGTCTCGAGCGAGTCCCAGATGGGTTCCTCGGCCGGGCGCTCGCGCAGTTGCTGCACCCACTGGGTCACTTCGGTCTCGAAGCGGAAGAGGATGGCCTCTTCCTTCGACGGGAAGTAGTTGTGAAAGGTGCGCGTGGAGACGCCCGCGTCTGACGCGATGGCGTCCGCCGTCACGCAGTCGATGCCGAGGGTCCTGGCCAGCCGGACCGCGGCGTCGCTCAGTGCCCGTCGGGTGGCGGCCTTCTTACGGTCGCGCAGGGGCAGTTCTTGGATCACCCCATCGACGGTACGGACTTTGCAGACCTCTGCAAGGTTGCAGAGGTCTGCAAAATTGGTGTGGTTGCCCACACTCGACGCCGCTCGGTGACGGGGGTCACCGAGCGGGGTCGTCAGCTCAGGTAGCCGCCGCCGTGCGGGAAGAACTCCTTGCCGGTCATCTCGGTGCCGTCGTCGAGGCGCACGCGCTCGATCGACAGGCCCCGGTTGCCGCCGCTCCACGCGTCGGGCCCGGCGACGATGACCATGCCGTCGCCCTCGTGGATGAAGACCCGGCCGGGGGTGCCGCCGTAGCAGCCCTTGGACACCGAGGACTCGATGACGCGGATGCGCTGGCTCTTGAAGTGGGTGAACGCATTCGGGTACGGGTCGGACTGCGCGCGGACGAGTCGCTCGATGACCTCGGCGGGCCAGGTCCAGTCGATCCGGCTGTCCTCCGCGGCGCGCTTGTGGAAGAAGGTGGCCTGCGACCGGTCCTGGGGCGTCCAGTCCGTGCGGCCGGACTCGATGAGGTCGAGGGCGTCCACGGTGATCGGGCCGATCATGTCGACGGTCCGGTGGAACAGGTCGGTGACCGTGTCCTTGGGGCCGACCGGGGTGCTGCGCTGCAGGATGATGTCGCCCGCGTCGAGCTCCTCGTCCATCAGGTGTGCGGTGAGGCCGACCTCGGGTTCGCCGTTGATCAGGGCCCAGATCAGCGGGGAGAACCCGGTGTACTTCGGCAGCAGCGAGTCGTGGATGTTGAGGGTGCCGTAGCGGGGGGCGTCGAAGACGTCCCTTGGCAGCCAGGTGCGCCAGTTGTTCGCCACGATGATGTCCGGGTCGGCCTGCTTCAGTGCGGCCTTGAAATCCTCGTCGGGCTTGTTCGCGATGTGCACCGGCACCCCGTGCTCGGCAGCGAGGTCGGCGACCGAATCGGCCCACATCCGCTCGTACGCGTGGTCGCTCTTGGGGTGGGTGATCGCAAGTACCACCTCATGTTTGGAATCCAGCAGCGCCTGCAGGGTACGGTGACCCCAGGTCTGGTATCCGAGCGTGGCGACTCTCAACGGGTTCCTCCTGGACGAGCGCGACAATTGCCGTCGAGTGATCGACGCGGGGCTAGCTTAGGCTATCCATAGCGCTGGAACCGGGCCGTGTCCCCGGTTCTCGCCAGAAAGGCTCGTCGATGCCCCTCGCCACGATCAATGGGATTCAGCTGAATTACCAGGTCAAAGGCTCAGGAGACCTGGTCGTCCTGATCATGGGGACCGGCAGCCCCGGTCGGGTGTGGGACCTGCATCAGGTCCCCGCGCTGCTGGCCGCGGGATATCGCGTGTGCACCTTCGACAACCGCGGCATCGCCCCGACCGACGAGTGCGCGGACGGCATCGCCATCGAGGACATGGTCGCGGACACCGCGGCGCTGATCGAGCACCTCGGGGGCCCGGCCCACGTGATCGGCACCTCGCTCGGCGCCCGCGTCGCGCAGGAGCTCGCGCTGGCGCGCCCCGAGCTTGTGCGCAAGGCGGTCTTCCTCGCCGCGCACGGCCGCCGGGTAGCGCTGCAGAAGGCGTTGTCCGAGGGTGAACGGGAACTCGACGCGCAGGGCATCACGCTGCCCGCGAGCTACCGGGCCGCGATCACCGCCGTGCTCAACCTCTCGCCCGCCTCGTTGGTGGACCAGATGGCGGCCCAGGACTGGCTGGACATCTTCGCCTTCTCCAAGGCCGAGACCAGCCGCGGCGTACGCGCCCAGCAGAACCTGGACGACTTCGGCGACCGCCTCGCGGCTTACCGCCGGATCACTCGGCCCTGCCTGGCGATCGGGTTCGCCGACGACCGGTTGGTGCCGCCGCACCTGGCCGCCGAGGTGGCCAAGGCCATTCCTGGGGCGAACTACGTGGAGCTGCCGGACTGCGGCCACTACGGCTACCTCGAGCGTCCCGACGCGGTGAACTCCGCGATCCTGGACTTCCTCACCGGCTAGTACGGGGTAGTTTGCCTACCCTAAGGGTAGGTAGCCTATCCTAAGGTCCGAAATCGCGGCGACGACCGGCGCCGCGCGACGAAGATCGGACCTGTATGTCTTCTCCCTCGGATTCGACGGCACTCCCGCGCGCCACCGGCCAGTGGCTTCCCGTCACCGCCGCCCAGTCCGAGGTGTGGGTCGCGCAGCAGCTCACCCCTGCCAGCCCGGCCTACAACATCGCCCTCACCGTCGAGGTGAACGGGCCGCTCGACATCGCCCGCGCGGTCGAGTCCGTGTACATGACCATCCGGCGCGCCGAGGCGCTGCACGTGCGGTTCGCGGTCGGGGCGGACGAGGTGCTGCGGCAGCAGCGACTCGATCCGGAGGGGTGGACCCTGCGGATCGTCGATCTGCGCGGTCGGCCGGATCCCCTCGCAGCCGCCCGCGCGTGGGTCGAGAACGACATGCAGACCGTCGCCGAGCTCGAGAGCGACGAGCCACTGTTCACCCAGGCGATCCTGCGGATCGAAGACGAGCTCACGTGGTGGCACCAGCGCTACCACCACAGCATCATCGACGGGTACGGCATCGTGCTGCTGGTCGCCGAGGTCGTCGGCAGGCAGGAACACCCGGAGCTGCTGTTCAACGAGCAGGACTGGTCGCTGCAGACCGCGATCGACGCGGACGTCGAGTACCGCGAGTCCGGGCGGGACGAGGCGGATCGTGCCCACTGGCTGGAATGGCTGGCCGACGCCCCCGAACCCCCTGTGCTGCTGCCGCCCTCGCCGGACCCCACCGCGCCGCCGATCAAGGCGACCGTCGAACTCGACCCCGAGACCGTTGCCGGGCTGTTCCGGTTCGCCGACGCCCAGGACATCCGGCGCAACCGGATCCCGTTCGCGATGATCGCCGCCTATCTGCACCGGGTCAGCGGCCAGACCGACCTGATGCTGTCGGTGCCGCTGACCGGCCGCACCGGTCGGGCGCTGCGGAACCTGCCGTCGATGGCCTCGACCATCCTGCCGATGCGACTGCGGGTGGACGGCGACAGCACGCTGGCCGCACTGGCGGCACACATCGACAAGGGGCTGGTCGGGCTGCTCCGGCACGGCCGCTACCGCGGCGAGGACCTCGCAAGGGAGATGCGCGCGCTCGACCCGTCCCGGCGCGTGTTCGGCCCCGGCGTGAACATCGTGATGTTCGAGCACCCGATGACCTTCGGCGGCAGCCCCGCGTCCGCGCAGAACATGGTCACCGGCGCGATCAGCGAGCTGGACTTCACCGTGCAGGGCGGTCAGGAGGGTCAGTCGATCAGGATCGACCTGCGCGTCGGTGCGGGCCTGGAGGACGAACTCGAGCGGCACCGCGTGCAGTTCACCGAGTTCCTCCGCCAGCTCGCCGCCGCGCCCGAGGCCCCGGTCTCGCGGTTCGACGTGCTGTCGGACGCGCAGCGGCGCCAGGTGCTGGTGGACTTCAACGACACCGCCCGGCCGCAGCCCAGCCACACCGTGCCCGAACTGTTCGCGGCTCAGGTCGCGGCGACCCCGGACCGGGAGGCGTTGATCGCGGGCGAGGTCCGGCTCAGCTACCGGGACCTCGGCGCGCGGGTGAACCAGCTCGCCCGACACCTGACCGAGCGTGGACTGGCGCCGGAAGAGGTTGTCGCGGTCGGTGTTCCGCGTTCCTCCGAGATGGTCGTCGGACTGCTCGCGGTGATGGCCGCGGGCGGCGCCTTCGTGCCCCTCGACCCGGCCTGGCCGCAGGACCGCCGCGACCAGGTGCTCGCCGACGCGGGCGCACGGCTGGTGCTCACCGGACCGGGCGGGGTGCAGGCCTCGCCGGACGCCGCGGTCGCGGTGGACCTGGCCGACTGGGCGCACGGGGTGCAGTCCGCGGATCCGCTCGACGCCCCGATCGAGGGCCGGTCGCTGGCCTACGTCATCTTCACCTCCGGTTCCACCGGCAGGCCCAAGGGCGCGATGATCCGCCACGAGGCGATCTGCGCCCGGTTGCTGTGGCAGGTCGAGGAGGTGCTCGGGTTCGGCGTCGACGACGCCTCACTGTTCAAGGCGCCGCTCTCCTTTGACATCTCGGTCAACGAGATCCTGCTGCCGCTGGTCTCCGGCGGCAGGCTGGTGGTCGCCGAGGCGGGCGGCGAGCGCGACCCGCACTACCTGCTCGACCTCATCGAACGCGAGCGGGTCACCTTCGTGTACCTGGTCTCGTCGATGCTCAGCGTGCTGCTGGACCTGGCCGAGGGCGGCCGCTCGCTCGACGGACTCCGGCACGTCTGGTGCGGCGGCGAGGTGCTCACCCCGGAACTGTTCGACCGCTTCCGGCGCCGGCTCAGCACCACCCTCTACCACGGCTACGGCCCCGCCGAGGCGACGATCGGTGTCTCCCATGTGATCTACCGCGATCGCGCCGAGCGGATCGCGTCCTCGATCGGCAGGCCGAACCCCAACACCCAGCTGTACGTGCTGGATTCGCAGCTGCGGCCGGTGCCGCCCGGAGTCGGCGGCGAACTGTATGCCGGCGGCTACCTGCTCGGCCGGGGCTACGTCGGGGCGGCCGCCATGACGGCCTCCCGATTCATCGCCAACCCCTTCGCCGAGGACGGGTCCCGGCTCTACCGCACCGGTGACCTCGCGCGGTGGGCGGAGGACGGCAGCCTCGACTTCATCGGTCGCGCCGACAACCAGGTCAAGATCCGCGGCATGCGCCTCGAGCTCGAGGACGTCGAGGCCGCGCTCGCGTCGCACCCGGGCGTCCGTGACTGTGCGGTGCTGGTGCGCGAGAACAACGGATCCAAGTACCTTGCGGGCTATGTGGTCTCGCACGCGACACACCCGGGGCTGACCTCCGATGAGGTGCGGGCCTGGGCGGCGGCCAAGCTGCCCGAGTACATGGTGCCCACCGTCGTGTTGGTCCTCGACGAGTTCCCGCTGACCCCGAACGGCAAGCTGGACCGGCGGGCACTGCCGGAACCGGACCTGCGCGCCGCGCTGCCCGGGCTGGCTCCGCGCACCGAGCGGGAGCAGCAGCTGTGCGCCATCATCGCCGGGGTGCTCGGCGTCGACAGCGTCGGCGTCACCGACGACTTCTTCGCGCTCGGCGGTGACAGCATCGTCGCCATCCAGCTGGTGAACCACGCGCGCGGCGCCGGCCTGAACTTCAGTGCCCGCGAGGTCTTCCAGTTGCGCACCGCGGAGGCCCTCGCCCGCGAGATCGAGGGCCGCGCGGAGGCGTTGGTGGACCGGCTCGACGTGCCGCTCGGCGAGGTTCCCGCGACGCCGATCATCGCGCACACCAGCGAATCCGGCGAGGCCGTCGCCCGGTTCCACCAGTCGGTGCTCGTGCAGACGCCGATCGGGTTCGACGCGGACGCGGCGCGCGCGGCGCTGGCCGCGGTGATCGAGCGCCACGATGCGCTGCGCGCCGCGCTGGTCCGCGGTGAGCGCTGGGCGCTGTCGGTGCCGGAGACCGCGGCCGCGACGGACCTGCTCCTGCTCGACGCGGAGCACCTGTCCGAGGCCGAGCTGGACGCCGTGGTTTCACGCGAAACAATCGCCGCCGCAGCGCGACTCGACCCCGACGCGGGCGCGATGGTCGCGGCGGTCTGGTTCGACGGCGGGACGGACCGCCCGGGCCGGCTGTTGCTGGTTGTGCACCACCTGGTGGTGGACGGCGTGTCCTGGCGGATCCTGCTCGAAGACCTGGCCAGGGCGGGATCGGCGGCGACGGCGGGCATTCCCGTCGAGCTGGCCCCGGTGGGCACCTCGCTGCGCCGGTGGTCCCAGCTGCTGTCCGAGCGGGCCGAATCCGGTGCGTTCGACGGCGAACTCGATCACTGGCTCTCGGTGTCGCGGACACCGGACCCCGCGCTCGGATCCCGCGGGCTCGACCCGGCGCTCGACCGCTGCGGCGCGGCCGAGTCGATCACGGTGAGTCTGGCGCCCGAGTTCACCGGTCCGCTGCTCGGGGCCGTGCCCGCCGCGTTCGGCGGTCAGGTCGGCGACGTGCTGCTCACCGGACTCGCCGCCGTGCTGGCGGACTGGCGCGGCCAGGCCGGGTCCGGCACCCAGGTGGTCATCGACCTCGAGGGCCACGGCCGCGAGGAGGACGCCGCGGGCAGGCCGGTCGACCTTGGCCGCACGGTCGGCTGGTTCACCAGCCTGTACCCGGTCCGGATCGACGCGGGTGCGCTCGCGGACGGCCTCGACCCGGCCGCGCTCGGCGTGGCGGTGAAGACGGTCAAGGAACAGCTGCGGGCGGTGCCCGGCAACGGTATCGGCTACGGCGCGCTGCGATACCTGAGCCCGTCGGGTGCCGAGCTGGCCGGTGGCGTCACCCCGCAGGTGCTGTTCAACTACCTGGGCAGGGTTTCCGCCTCCGAGGGCGCGGACTGGCTGCCGATCGCGATGGACGGCGCCAACGACCCCGATGCGCCGATGGGCCACGCCATCGAGTTCAACGCGATCGCGGAGGACGGACCCGACGGGCCGACCCTGCGCACCACCATCACCTGGGCGCCAGGGTTGTTCCCCGCGGCGCGGATCGCCGCCCTGTCCGAGGCCTGGACCGCGGTGCTGCGTGCGCTCGCGGCGAGCGCCCCGTTCGGCGGCCACACCCCCTCGGACTTCCCGCTCGCGCGGCTGGGCCAGGCGGACGTGGACCAGCTCGAGGCCGCGGCCGCCGAGCTGGTCGACGTGCTGCCGATGACCCCGCTGCAGGAGGGCATCTACTTCCACAGCGCGTTCGAGACCGAGCACTCCGATCCCTATGTGGTGCAGCAGATCATCGAGCTGACCGGTCCGGTGGACCCGCAGGCGCTGCACACCGCGCTGCAGACGGTCGTGGACCGGCACGCGGCGTTGCGCACCGGGCTGCGGGCGGTGTCCGACGGCCGGGTGGTGCAGGTGGTCTCCGGCGAGGCCCTGGTCCCGATGGATGTGGTGGACCTGCGTGGGCTTGGTGCCGACGAGGTCTCGTCCCGGGTCCGGCAGATCCTCGCCGACGAGCGGGTGCGCGGGTTCGACCTCGAGCAGGCGCCGCTGATGCGGTACGTGCTGGTGCTCGTCGGACCGGGCGAGCACTTGCTGCTGCAGTCGATCCACCACATCGTGGCCGACGGCTGGTCGGTGCCGGTGATGCTGCGCGAGCTGATGGCGCTGTACACGCCCGCGGGCTCGGCGCCCGCGGCGCTGCCCGCCCCGGAGCCGTACCGGAACTACCTGGGCTGGTTGGGCTCCCGTGATCGGGAGGCATCGATCGAGGTGTGGCGCGCCGCGCTCGACGGTGTCGACGAGCCGACCGGGCTCAGCAAGGCCGAGCGCGGCACCGAGGTCGGTGTCCGCGAGGTCGAGGTCAACCTGTCGGCGGCGCAGACAGCGGACCTCATCGCGTTCGGTCGAGCTCGCGGATTGACGCTGAGCACCCTGGTGCACGGCGCCTGGGGCCTGCTGCTGGGCCGGCTCACCAAGCGCCGCGATGTGCTGTTCGGCTCGACGGTGTCCGGGCGCGGCGGCGACCTGCGCGGCATCGAGACGATGGTCGGGTTGTTCATCAACACGGTGCCCGCTCGATTGCGGTACCGCGCCGAGGAATCCGCCGCGGAGGCGCTGACCCGTTGGCAGGACGAGCAGTCGAGGCTGCTCGAGCACCAGTACATCGGCCTGAGCGAGCTGCGCAGGCTGACCGGGCTGCAGGAGCTCTTCGACACCCTGGTGGTGTTCGAGAACTACCCCATCGGCGAGGGCGCCGTCGCCGACCCCACCGGCCGGCTGGAGATCACCGGCATCACCTTCGAGGAGAACCCGCCGTACCCGGTCACGCTGATCGTCGCGCCCGGCGACGAGCTGCGGCTCGAGGTCAAATACCAGGCCGCGGTGGTCGACTCGGCCACCGCCAACCGGTTGGCCGACGGCATGGTGTCCTTCCTCGGTGAGCTGGTGCGCGACGGCGACCAGCCGATCTCCGCGCTGGCGCTGGTGACCGCGGCCGAGCGGGACGAGCTGGAGGCGAGCTGGGCCGCGTCCCTCGGATCCGCCGAGGACCGCACCCTCACCGACCTGCTCGACGAGCAGGCCGCCCGGACCCCGGAGGCGGTCGCCGTCGAGTTCGAGGGACGGTCGCTGACCTACGCCGAGCTGCACGCACGGGCGAATCGGCTGGCGCGAGACCTCGTCGACCGGGGGGTGGGACCGGAGTCGCTCGTCGGCGTCGCGCTCGGACGTTCCCTCGAACTCATGGTCGCGCTGCTGGCGATCGGCAAGGCGGGCGGCGCGTACCTGCCGCTCGACCTCGACTACCCGGCCGACCGGTTGTCGTACATGCTGGCCGACGCGGAGCCCGTGTGCGTGCTCACCGACGGCGGGCCGTTCGACACCGGGCTGCCGGTGCTGACGGTGGATCTGTCCGAGCCTCTGGGGGATTCGGGTGTGCTGCCGGCGGTCGCCAGGGCCGTGGCGGGCAATCCCGCCTACGTCATCTACACCTCGGGTTCGACCGGCAGGCCCAAGGGCGTGCTGGTGCCGCACGAGGCCATCGTCAACCGGCTGCTCTGGATGCAGTCCGAGCACCCGCTGGCGGTCGGGGAGCGGGTGCTGCAGAAGACGCCGTCGAGCTTCGACGTCTCGGTGCCGGAGTTCTTCGGGCCGTTGATCGCCGGGGCCACCGTCGTGTTGGCCCGTCCCGGCGGACACAAGGATCCGGCGTACCTCGCCGGCCTGATCGCCGAACGCGGCATCAGCCGTGCGCATTTCGTGCCGTCCATGCTCGACCTGTTCCTGGCGGAGCCGGGCGCCGCCGCCTGCACCGCGCTGCGGGTCGTCGGCTGCTCGGGTGAGGCGCTGCCCGCGGCATCGGCCCGGCGCTTCGCCGAGGTGCTGCCGGGTGTCCGGCTGGACAACCTCTACGGACCCACCGAGGCCGCGGTCGAGGTGAGCTACTTCTTCGGGGCGCAGGAGGTTTCGTCGGCGGCGCTCAGCGTGCCGATCGGCGCGCCGGTCGCGAACACCCGGCTGTATGTGCTCGATCAGTACCTGAACCCGGTGCCGCCGGGCGCCGAGGGCGAGCTGTACCTGTCCGGGCCGCAGCTGGCCCGCGGCTACCTGGGCCGCGCCGCGCTGACAGCGGATCGGTTCGTCGCCGACCCGTTCGTCGCAGGCACCCGGATGTACCGCACCGGTGACCTGGTGCGGTCCGTGGATGGCGACCTGGACTACGTCGGTCGCGCCGACGATCAGGTGAAGCTGCGCGGCTTCCGGATCGAGCTCGGCGAGATCGAGGCCGCGCTACTGGCCGATCCGTCGGTGGCCCAGGCCGCCGTCCTGGTGCGCGAGGACCGCCCCGGCCGGCAGCGTCTGGTCGCCTACGTGGTGCCCTCCGGGCCCGTGAGTCCTTCTGGCCCCCAGGGGGACCAGAAGTACGCACAGGCGCTGGCCGCCTCGCTGCCGGAGTACATGGTGCCCAGCGCCTTCGTGGAGCTGGACGCGTTGCCGCTGAGCCCGAGCGGCAAGCTCGACCGCAAGGCCCTGCCCGCGCCCGACTTCTCCGCCGCGGTGTCGGCACCCGCCTCGAGCACAGGCACGGAGGGACGCATCGCCGCCCAGTTCGCCGAGGTGCTCGGCCTGGACCGGGTGGGACCGAGCGACGACTTCTTCACCCTCGGCGGCGACAGCATCCTGGCGATCCGGCTGGTGAACCTGGCCCGCCGCGACGGCGTCACGCTCACCCCCCGCCAGATCTTCGAGCAGCGCACCCCGGCCGCGATCGCGCGGTTGGTCGGCGAGGCGGACCCGGTCGCCCAGGCGGCCGCGCCCGACGCACCCGTCGCCGACGGCATCGGCGAGGTCATCCCGCTGCCGGTCGTGCACCGGCTCTCCGAATGGTCAGGCGGCACCGACCGCTTCAACCAGGCCGTGCTGCTGCACACCCCGGCGGGCGCCGACGAGCTCACACTCCGCACGGCGCTGCAGGCCCTGCTCGACCACCACGACGGCCTGCGTGCCCGCCTGACCCGGCACGCGCTGGGCGTGTGGTCGACGGCGACCACCGAACCCGGTTCGGTGAGCGCCGACGCCCTCCTCACCTCCGTCGACGCCCGCGACCCGGAGTCGCTGCGCGACATCGTCACCGAGCACTCCGAGGCGGCGACCGAGCGCCTCGACCCCGAGTCGGGCGTGATGCTGCAGGCGGTGTGGTTCGACGCCGGACCGGAGACCACCGGCCGCCTGCTGATCGTCGCCCACCACCTCGTGGTGGACGGGGTGTCCTGGCGGATCCTGCTCGAGGACCTCGCGATGGCGAACGTGGCGTCGGCATCCGGTCAGGATGCGGCGCTCGATCCCGTCGGCACCTCGTTGCGCGGGTTCGGCCGGATCGTCGCCGAGCAGGCCCAGGGCGCCGAGCGCCTCGCCGAGTTGGCGCACTGGACCGTCGTGACTGCGCCAGGAGCGGCGCTGGTGCCGGAGGTCAGCGGTCACGCGACCATCGGAACCGGCTCCCAGCACCGGGTTTCGCTGTCCGTCGAGGACACCGCCGCCGCGCTGACGACCGTGCCTGCGCTGGCGAACGCCGACGTGACCGACGTGCTGCTCAGCGCGCTGCGGATCGCCGTCAGCCGCTGGCACCGCGACACCGGCCGCGCCGCCTCGGACCTGCTGGTCGACCTGGAGCGGCACGGCCGCGAGGAGCTGGCGTCAGGCGTGGACCTGTCCCGCACGGTCGGCTGGTTCACCAGCATCAGCCCGGTCCGGCTGCGGGCGGGCGAGCGACCGCTGGACGTGCTCAAGGACGTGAAGGAGCGGCTGCGGGACGCGCCCGACGGCGGCATCGGCTTCGGCATGCTGCGGTACTCGAACGCCCGCACCGCCGCCCTGCTCGCCGCCCGCGCGGAGTCGCAGGTCCTGTTCAACTACCTGGGCAGGATGCCGTCGGCCGATCTCGGCGTCGCGGTCCCGTGGGCCCCTGCGCCCGAGATCGATGCGCTGTCAACCGATCCCGATGCCGACATGGGCGGTCCCTACTTGCTGATCGTCAACGCGATCTGTGAGGACACGGCCGAGGGCCCGGTGCTGCGCGCGAATTTCGGCCGCTCGGACCTGGGGCTGACCGAGTCCGACGGTGAGGCGCTGAGCCAGGGCTGGGCCCAGGCGGTGCGCGAGCTCGTCGAGACCGCGGCGCGCCACGACGGACCCGGCGTCCTGACACCGTCCGACGTGCCGCTGATGGCGCTGACCCAGGACGAGCTGGACCTGATCGCCGAGCGCAGCCCCGCCGGGGTCGACGCGGTGTGGCCGCTGTCCCCGCTGCAGGAGGGCCTGTACTTCCAGGCGACCTTCGACACGTCGCCGGCGGCGACCGGTGACGCTCCCGCCGACATCTACACCGCGCAGTTCTCGCTGGACTTCGAGCATCGCCTCGACATCGAGAGGCTGGCCGCGGCGCTGCGCGCCCTGCAGCGCCGGAACCCGACGCTGCGTGCGGGATTCCTCAGCGACGGCCTCACCACGCCGGTGCAGTTCATCACCGCCGACCTCGACGTCCCGATCCTCGAGTTCGACCTGCGTGAGCTGGCGGAGTCCGAGCGCGAGGCCCATGCCGCCGAGCTGATGACCACCGACCGGCTCACTCCGTTCGACCTGACGGCGCCGCCGCTGTGGCGGGCGATGGTGATCCGTCTCGACGACGACCGCGACCGGCTGGTGGTCAACCGGCAGTTCCTGCTCTGGGACGGCTGGTCGAACGGCATCGTCGTCAGCCAGCTGCTGGCGCTCTACGAGTCCGCGGGCGACGACGGCGGGTTCCCCACCGCGACGGGCGGTTTCGACGACTACCTGGGCTGGCTGCGCGACCGCGACAGCGAGACAGGGAAGGCGGAGTGGCGGCGTGCGCTGGCCGGTCTCGAGGAGCCGACGCTGCTCGGGTCGACGGTGGCAGGGGCGCCGGCGCTGCCCGGCCGCCGCGACACCGTGCTCACGGCCGAGCTCAGCGAGCGGCTGCGGGCCAGGGCCTCGGCAAGCGGGGTCACCTTCAACGCCGTCCTCAGCGGCGCGCTGGCGCTGGTGCTCGGCGCCGCGACCGGGCGCGACGACGTGGTGTTCGGCATCACCGTCGCCGGTAGGCCCCCCGAGGTCGAGGGCCTCGACACGGTGGCCGGGCTGTTCCTCAACACGGTCCCGGTCCGCACCACGCTGCGTCCGGCGGAGCGGGTGGAGGACCTGTTGCGGCGCAGCCAGTCCGAGCGTCTCGGCCTGATGCCGCACGACTATCTCGGACTGGCCACCATCGGACGCGAGTCCGATCACCGCCAGCTCTTCGACGTGCTCTACGTGCTGCAGAACTTCGTCGACGAGAACCAGGTGTCGGCGCTCAACAGCGCGCACGACATCAGCGGCGGCGACAGCGTCGACCACACCCACTACCCGCTGACCGTGGTGGTGACACCCGGCAACCGGGTGAAGATCAAGTTCGAGTTCCGCCCCGAGGCGGTGGCCGAGGCGACGGTCGAGTCCATGCTCGCCCGGTTCGTCGGGCTGCTCGAACTGTTCGCCGAGGACGTGTCCGCGCCGGTCGGGTCGCTGGACCTGTCGCTGCCCGGCGAGCGCGCCGCGCTGGCGTCTCTCTCGGCCGAGCGGGGGCTGCCCGAATCCACCATCGCGGACATGTTCGCGGAGGCGGCCGCCCGCACGCCGGGCGAGGTCGCGCTGGTCTTCGGGGCGCAGTCGGTGACCTACCGGGACCTCGACGGCCGGATCAACGCCATGGCCCGGCTGCTGCTGGCACACGGCGCCGGTCCGGAACGGATTGTGGCGCTTGGCCTGCCGCGGTCGGTGGAGATGGTCGTCGCGCTGTTCGCGGTGCTGCGCACCGGGTCGGCGTACCTGCCGCTGGAGCTGGACCACCCGGCGGAGCGTCTGCTCGGGATGCTCGACGACGCCCGGCCGGTGGCGCTGGTGACCACCGTCGCGGTCCGCGAGACCCTCGCCGGTTTCCAGGGCACGGCGATCGTCCTCGATGGCGAAGACGCACAGGTCCACGGCACCGGACCGTTGACGGACGTCGAGCTGGGTGGCTTCGCCCCCGGCACCCCGGGACGGCTGGATCACCCGGCGTACGTCATCTACACGTCCGGCTCGACCGGTAAGCCGAAGGGCGTGGTCACCGGCTACCGCGGCCTGACCAACATGCAGTTCAACCACCGCGCCGAGATTTTCGACCCGACGATCTCGATGACCGGGGGCCGACGCCTCCGGATCGCGCACACGGTCTCCTTCGCCTTCGACATGTCCTGGGAGGAGCTGCTCTGGCTCGTCGAGGGACACGAGGTGCACATCTGCGACGAGAACCTGCGCCGCGACGCGGAATCGCTGGTCGCGTATTGCAACATCCACGCCATCGATGTCGTCAACGTGACGCCGACATACGCGCAGCACCTGTTCGAGGAGGGCCTGCTCGGCGACGGTCCTGGCGAGCACCGGCCGCCGCTGGTGCTGCTTGGCGGCGAGGCGGTGCCGGATTCGGTGTGGAGCCGGCTGCGGGACACGGAGGGGACGTTCGGCTACAACCTGTACGGACCCACCGAGTACACGATCAACACGCTCGGCGGCGGCACCGCGGACTCCGCGACGCCCACGGTCGGCAAGCCGATCTGGAACACCAGGGCCCACATCCTCGACTCGTGGCTGCGTCCCGTCGCGGACGGGGTGGCAGGCGAGCTGTACATCGCGGGCATCGGCCTGGCCCGCGGCTACCTGGACCGCTTCGGCCTGACCGCCGAGCGCTTCGTGGCCGACCCGTTCGCTGGGGGCGGCCGGATGTACCGCACCGGCGACCTGGTGCGGCGCGGCGTCGACGGCAATATCGACTTTCTCGGCCGCACCGACGCCCAGGTGAAGATCCGCGGTCACCGGGTCGAGCTGGGCGAGATCGAGGCGGTCCTCGCCGGCCTCGACGGGGTGCGGCAGTGCGCCGTCATCGCGGCGCCCGGCCCCGGCGGCGTCAAGCGGCTGGTCGCCTACGTGGTGCCCTCCGGGCCCGTGAGTGGTTTTGGCCCCCAGGGGGGCCAGAAGTACGCACAGGCGCTCCGCGCCTGCCTGCCGGACTACATGGTGCCGGCGGCCTTCGTACCGACCGAGACCTTGTCGATGACGGTGAACGGCAAGCTCGACGTGCGAGCACTGCCGCCGGTGCCGGACGCGGTCGGTTCGGGATCACGCGCGCCCGCCGACCACATCGAGCAGGCGCTGTGCGAGCTGTTCGGTGAGGTGCTCGATGTCGGCGAACTCGGTGTCGAGGACAGCTTCTTCGACCTCGGCGGGCACTCGCTGCTGGCGACCAGGCTGATCAGCCGGGCCCGGTCGGCATTGTCGACCGAGCTGACGATGCGGGACCTCTTCGAGGCGCCCACCGTGGCGGAGCTGGCGGAGCGGGTCCGCGCGCGGGGCCAGGCTGTGCGGCCGGGGCTGGCGCCCGCGATCCGGCCCGAGAACCTGCCGATGTCCTCCGCGCAGCAGCGGCTCTGGCTGATCCAACAGATCGAGGGGGAGTCGGTCTCGACGGACGGCGTGCCCGCCGGGGCTGCCTACAACTTCCCGATCGTGTTGCGCCTGAAGGGCGAACTCGATCCCGAGCTGTTCTCGACCGCGCTCGCGGACGTGGTCAGCAGGCACGAGTCGCTGCGAACCGTGTTCGGCGAGGTCGACGGCCTGTCCGTGCAGCGGATCCTCGACGAGGCGACCCCGGAGCTGACGGTGGTGGACGGGACCGAGGCCGAGATCGCGGGCCTGGTCCGCGGCGCCGTGCTGCGTCCCTTCGACCTGACCCGTGAGATCCCGGTGCGCGGCACCGTGATCCGGCTGGCTGCAAACGATCACGTCCTCGCGCTGGTGCTGCACCACATCGCCACCGACGAGTGGTCGGACCGGCCGTTCCTGCGGGATCTGATGCTCGCCTACGCCTCGCGGGCGCACGGGCAGGCGCCGCAGTGGGAGCCGCTGGCCGTGCAGTACGCGGACTACACGCTCTGGCAGCGCGAGCTGCTCGGCGACCCCGCGGACCCGGATTCGGTTCTGAGCGAGCAGCTCTCGTACTGGGAGCGGACGCTGTCCGGTGCGCCGGAGGAGCTGACGCTGCCCACCGATCGGGCCCGGCCCGCACGGCCGAGCTTCGCGGGCGGCGCGATCGAGCTGGATCTGGATCCGCGCACCACCGCAGCGCTGCGGGCGCTGGCCACCGACAGCGGAGCGAGCATGTTCATGGTGCTGCACGCAGCCGCGGCGGCGCTGCTGCACCGCATCGGCGCGGGCGAGGACCTGCCGCTCGGCGCGCCCATCGCGGGCCGCACCGAGCAGGGCCTCGACGAGCTGGTCGGGTTCTTCGTCAACACGCTGGTGCTGCGCACCGACGTGAGCGGCAACCCGACGTTCGGCGAGCTACTCGGCCGGGTCCGTGAGCTCGACCTCGCGGCGTTCACCCACGCCGACGTCCCGTTCGAATCCGTTGTCGAGCGCCTGAACCCGGCACGCACGCTGGCCAGGAACCCGCTGTTCCAGGTGATGGTCGGCTACCACAGCCGGGCCGCCGATATCACCGAACTGGGTGGCCTGACCCTGGAGCCGGTGCCGCTGCCGGAGCGGACCGCCAAGTTCGACCTGGTGTTCAACTTCACCGAGTTCCTGCCCGCGGCAGCGGATTCGGATGCCGGCGACGGCAAGATCACGCTGCGCCTGGAGTACGGCGCGGACCTGTTCGACCGGTCCACCGCCGACGCGATCGCGCACCGTCAGCTGGCGCTGCTCGACGCCGTCGCGCAGGAGCCGACGACGCCGATCGGCGCTGTCGACGTGTTCCTGCCCGGCGAGAGGGACCTGGTGCTGGTGGACTTCAACGACACCGGCCGGGAGGTGCCGGAGGAGACCCTCGACGCCTCGTTCGCGCGCTGGGTCGAGGCCACACCGGACGCGGTGGCCGCGCTCGACGAGCACCGCAGCGCCACGTACGCCGAGCTCGACGAGCGGTCCGATCGGATCGCCGCGGTGCTCGCCTGCCGCGGCGTCGGCGCGGAATCGGTGGTGGGCCTTGCCGTTCCGCGCTCGGTGGACATGGTCGCCTCGGTGTTGGCCGTCCTCAAGCTGGGCGGGGCCTACCTGCCGCTCGACCTGAGCCACCCCGCGGACCGGATCTCGTACATGCTGGCCGACTCGAACGCGGGGGTGCTGCTGAGCACCGCCGCGGAGTCCGCGCGGATCGACGAGGTGCCGGGCCTGCGCCGGGTGCTGCTCGACGAGCCGGGTACGGTCGCGGAACTGGCCGCGGCACCGAAGCCGGTGGCCGCGGTGCCCGACGGCATCGACCACGCCGCCTACGTCATCTACACCTCCGGATCCACCGGCAGGCCGAAGGGCGTGGTTGTCTCGCACGAGGGCATATCCAGCCTGGTCGCCACCGCCGAGGACCGGATGAAACTGGTCCCGGGTTCGACCGTGCTGCAGTTCGCCTCGGTCGGGTTCGACGTCGCGGTGTTCGAGCTGTCGATGGCGCTGTGCACCGGGTCGCGCCTGGTGATCGTGCCGGACCGCTCGCGGGTCGCGGGCCCGGAGCTCACCGACTTCATGCACGAGCACGAGGTCACGCACGCGATCATCCCGCCGTCGCTGATGGCCGCGCTGCCGCCTGGCGCCCTGGTGCCCGCGGGCTGCACGGTCCTGGTCGGCACCGAGACGGTGCCGCCGGACCTGATCGGGCGGTGGGCGGAGCGGCTGAACCTGCTGGCCGCCTACGGCCTCACCGAGGCCACGGTGAACAACACCCTGTGGCAGGCGCAGCCGGGCTGGAACCAGGCCGTGCCGATCGGCATCCCGGACCCCAACGAGCAGGCGTTCGTCCTCGACGCGCGACTGCGGCCGGTTCCGGTCGGCGTCGCGGGCGAGCTGTACATCGCCGGCCGCGGGCTTGCCCGCGGCTACCTCGGCAAGCCGGCGCTGACGGCGGGGCGTTTCGTCGCCAATCCGTTCGGCCCCGGCCGGATGTACCGCACCGGCGATCTGGCGCGCTGGCGTGCGGAGGGCAATATCGACTTCCTCGGCCGGGTCGACGACCAGGTGAAGATCCGGGGCTTCCGCATCGAGCTCGGCGAGATCATCGCGGCGCTCGCGGACGGCCCGGGCGTCAACCAGTCCGCGGTGGTCACCGACAGGGACGGGTCGATCGCCCGGCTGATCGGGTACGTGGTCCCGCACGAGGGTGCGGTGATCGATCCGGCCGCGGTGCGCGCCCACGTGGCGTCCTCGCTGCCGGACTACATGGTGCCGAGCGTGGTCATCGTGCTGGACGGGCCGCTGCCGCTCACGCCTAACGGCAAGCTCGACCGCAAGGCGCTGCCCGCGCCGGACTGGTCGGAGCTGACCGGCGACGTCGCGCCGCGGACGCCGAGGGAGCGGGTGATCGCGGACCTGTTCGCGGAGATCCTGCACCTGCCCTCGGTCGGCGTGCACGACAACTTCTTCGACCTCGGCGGTCACTCGATGGCCTCGATGCAACTGGTCGGCCGGGTGCGCGCGGAACTGGGTGCCCAGCTGAGCATTCGGGAGGTCTTCGACGCGCCGACGGTCGCGGAGCTCGCCGAGCTGACCGAGGCGGACACCGGTGAGGGCAGGCCTGCCCTGATCGCGGGCGTGCCCCGCGACGGGGCCGCGCCGCTGTCGCCGCCGCAGCGCAGGCAGTGGCGGATGTACCGGGAGTCGCCGACCGCCAGCCACGCCCTCTCGCTCTATCCGGAGCGTCGGCTCGATGCGGAGTCGCTGGCGTTGGCGCTCGACGACGTGGTCTCGCGGCACGAGCCCCTACGCACGGTGTTCTTCGAGCGCGACGGCGAGGTGTTCGGCCAGGAGGCGGTGCGCCCGCAGGTCGAGCTGGTCGACATCGGCGACGGCGATCTGCACGCGCGGGTCTTCGAGCTGGCCCAGCAGCCGATGGATCTCACCGAGGAGGCACCGCTGCGGGTGCAGCTCGTGGAGGACGCGTCGGGTCGCCAGGCCCTGCTGCTGGTGATGCACTACCTGGCCGTCGACGAGTGGTCCGTGGTGCCGTTGCTCGGGGAACTGCTCGCCGGCTACCTGGCTAGGCAGGCGGGACATTCGCCCGACCTGCCGCAGCTGCCGGTGACCTATGGCGACTACGAGCTCTGGTCGCGGCAGGTGCTCGGCGATCCCGCCGATGAGTCGAGCAGGCACGCAACGCAACTCGCGTACTGGCGGCAGCGCCTGTCCGGCGTGCCGGAGGCACTGGCCATGCCGGGCGAGCGGCCGGGCGGTCCCCGCCGCGGCGACGTGGTGCCGCTGCCGATCGACGAGTCACTGCATCGCGAGATCGACGCGCTGGCCCGCCGGACCGGCACCTCGATGTTCATGGTGTTGCAGTCGGCACTGGCCGTCGCGCTCACCGAGGCCGGTGTGGGCGAAGACCTCCCGATCGGGGCCCTGGTCGCCGGCCGGACCGAGGAGGCACTGTCCGGGTTGATCGGCTGCTTCTTCAACACGGTGGTGCTGCGGACGGACACCTCGGGTGAACCGACCTTCGCGGAGTTGCTGGCCCGGGTCCGGGAGAGCAACCTGTCCGCGCTCGAGCATCAGGATGTCGGATTCGACGACGTGGCAACCGATCTCGGCGGCGACGCGCTGCGGCCTCAGGTGATGATCGTGCACCACGAACAGGCGCGCCTTGGCGAGGTGGACGGGGTCTTCGGGGGGCTGCTGCCGGTCCCGGTCGGGGAGCCGGTGTCGGACCTGACGCTGAGCTTCTACGAGCCCGTGGGGGAGGGTCCCGTGCACGCCTACCTCGGCTACCGGGCGCACGTGCTCGATCCCGCCATCGTGTCAGTGCTGGCGGACCGACTGCTGGCCGTGCTGGCCGTCGCGTGCGCCGACGCGGATCGCCGGATCGGGGTGATCAAGTGAGGGCCCGCCCAGCCACCCGAATTAGGGTAGGCTGCGCTACTATTCGGCGCGGCCCAAATGTTGGACCCCGAGCTATGTCAGCAACAAGCAGCACTGCCGCCGGCCGAACCGGCGAGGATGGATGACCGTCATGGATACGACTCTCTCGGCCGCTGACCGCGACCAGTCGCCGACCTACGACCTGGTCGGTGTCGGCTTCGGGCCGTCCAACCTGGCGCTGGCCATCGCCATCGAGGAGCACAACGCGAGCTGCGCCCCCGGCGACCGGATCCGGGCGCACTTCCTGGAGAAGCAGGACCGCTTCCGCTGGCACCCCGGCATGCTGCTGGACGGTGCGACCATGCAGATCGCGTTCCCGAAGGACCTGGTGACCTTCAGGAACCCGGCCAGCTCGTTCAGCTTCTTCTCCTACCTGTTCGACAAGGGCAGGCTGGTCGACTTCGTCAACCACCAGACCTTCTTCCCGACCCGGCACGAATTCAATGACTACCTGCAGTGGGCGGCAGGCCGGGTCGACGCCGACGTGCGATACGGCACCGCCGTCACCGGCGTTCGCGGCCTGCCCGCCGCGGATGGGGCGGTGGACGAGTTCGAGGTCGAGACGGCCGACGGGCAGGTCCTGCGGACGCGGAACCTGATCGTCGGGGCCGGGCTGCGCGAGCGGATCCCGGAGTGGGCGACGCCGTCGGCGCGCTGCTTCCACAACCATCAGTTCCTGTTCCGGATCGACGAGCTGCCCGAGCTGCGGCACCAGCGCTTCGTGGTGCTCGGCGCCGGCCAGAGCGCTGCCGAGGTGGTCCAGTACCTGCACCGCAACTACCCGAAGGCCGAGGTGCACAGCGTCTTCTCGCGCTACGGCTACAGCCCGGCCGACGACAGCCCGTACGCCAACCGCATCTTCGACCCCGGCGCCGTCGACGAGTTGCACGGCGCCGACAGCACCGAGCGCGAGCGGATCCTGACCCTGCACAAGAGCACCAACTACTCGGTGGTCGACATCGAGCTGATCAACGAGCTGTACACCACCGAATACCAGGAACTGGTGCGCGGCCAGCGGCGCCTGTTCATGCGCCGGGCCTCCGAGATCGACGGCGTGGTCGAGACCGAGGAGGGCATCGAGGTGAGCGTGCGCAGCAGCCTCGACGGGCTGACCGACTCGCTGATGTGCGACGCGCTGGTGCTCGCCACCGGGTTCACCCCCACCCCGCTGAGCAACCTCATCGGCGATCTGGCCCCCGAGGGCGGGGTGGCCACCGAGGTGGACCGCGATTACCGGCTGGTCACCCCCGAGAACGTCCGGGGTGGCATCTACCTCCAGGGCGGCACCGAGAAAACGCACGGCCTCACCTCGTCGCTGCTGTCCAATGTCGCCGTTCGCGCCGGTGAGATCCTGAATTCTGTGCTGGATAATCGTCCCGACCACGGCGATCTTGATAGGGTCGAGGCGTCCGCTGGGACGGAAACCTCAGCGCTGGAAACACCGATGAACGAATTTGCGACAAGCGAGGCCAGATGAGCACCAATCCCTTTGACGACGAAGACGGCCGTTTCTACGTGCTCGTCAACGACGAGGACCAGCATTCGCTGTGGCCGACGTTCTCGGACGTCCCGCAGGGGTGGCGTGTGGTGTTCGGTGAGGACAGCCGCCAGGCGTGCGTCGAGTACGTCGAGGCCAACTGGACCGACATGCGCCCGAAGAGCCTGCGTGAGGCCATGGAACGCGACGCTGCCGAGCGCGGGAACCAGAGCTGACAACCCGGCGCCACCGGCGCAGGCGCATTGACTACAACGCCCGATTCTGACCCGACCTCCGTCGGCTCAGGGTCGGGCGTTTCAGCGTTCCTGTACGGCGCAGGATCCGCGGCCGCCGCATGGTCCGGGCGATCCACTCGCCGAGCGTGACCCCCGCGGCGAGCGCACATCCGATGCCGAAGGCCGACAGCAGCGCGCTGAAGCCGTCCAGTAACTCGTTGTTGAGCAGGGCGTACAGGCCGCGGTACAGGGCGAGACCCGGCAACAGCGGGGTGATGCCCGCGACCGCGATCACCTGCGGCGGGGTCAGCGCCCGGCGGGCCAGGATGCCGCCGACGGAGCCGACGACGGTCGCGGCGATGGCCGAGGCGATGACCGGGCCGATGCTCACGCTCAGCGCCAGGGCATAGACGAGGATGCCGGCGGCGCCGCCGATGCCCGCGATGGGCAGCGCCCGCCGCTCCGCGTAGCAGGCCACCGCGAAGAACAGCGAGGTGAACGCGCCCGCGACCACCTGCACCGGGATCTGGGCAAGCGCGGGCGGCGGGACGGTGGTCAGCACCGGCAGCGTCGAACCGAGGGCGCCCGCGATCCGCAGCGAGATCGCGACGCCCGCGATGATGCCGCCGGTCATCATGAGGACCTCGAAGAACCGCGCGACGGCGGTGATCGGTGCGCCGGTGATCGCGTCCTGCACCGAGCCGACCAGCGACAGCCCCGACAGCAGCACGATCACCCCTGCCGCGATGATCAGTGACGGCCGGATGGTGATGCCCAGCTGGTCGCTGAAGGTGTACAGCAGGCTGGCGGGCGCGGCGGCGATCAGTCCGCCCATCACGTGCTGGAAGAAGAACGGGAGCCCGATGGCGTTCAGCCTGCGGTTGACCCGGTCGATGACCATGGTGGTCAGAAAGCTGACGACCGCCACCAGCAGGTTGCCGCCGAGCAGCACCGAGGCGGAGGCGGCCATCGACGCCCACGCCAGCGTCGCCGTCCAGCGGTTGTAGGGATGCGGCGCGCGGGTGATCCGGGTCAGCTCGTCGTGCGCGTCGTCCGGGCTGACCGCCTCCGTCCGCAGTCGGCGGGTGAGCCGGTCGACCGCGGCGAGCCGGGTGAAGTCCAGCGACCGGTAGTGCACGATCCGCATGGTGGCGGCGGGCGGCATCGTCGGACCGCGGTGCGCGCTGATGCGGATCGCGTTGTAGGTGACGTCGACGTCGCAGCGCGCGAGCCCGTAGCTCGCGGCGACGAACTGGACCTGCGCGGTGGTGTCCATCGCGGAGGTGCCGGACGCGAGCAGCACCTCGCCGGATCGGAGGGCGATGTCGAGGACCTCGGCGACCTTGGCGTCGTCGGTCAGGTCGATCGGCTGGAGCGGCGCGGGGGCCGATGTCTGGTCGTCGACCACCGCCCGCTCTTCACCGATCAGCCGGTTCAGCGAGGTGAGTGCGTCGCGCAGGCGCCCCCTCGCCACGTCAGGACACCGCGTCCGCTTCGCTCAGATCCGTTGCCGCAAAAGCTGCTTCGAGGTCGTTGTGCCGGAAGATCGAGGTCACCTGGTCGTGCACCACTCGGAAGGCGGTGGCGACGGTCGACTTCTCGTCGGGCTTCGAGGCCCAAGAGGCCTCCTCCTCGACCACGACGACGCCCTCGTGCACGAACATGCGGCCCGGGGTCAGGGTCATGCCCGCGCTGGAGGCCCACTCACGCAATGCTGTGAGACCCTGTCCGGCACCCTGCGGACCGCCCACCTCGACGTCGTCGCTGGACAACGCGAGGAGGGTGTCGATGTCGGAATCGTTCAGTGCGTCGTGCCACGCGAGAACCGTGGCGATCTCCGAGGTGCTCATGCCGTCCACGCTATCGGGTTTCCCGCCGCGGGGGCCGCGCACGGGCCGAGCGCCGTTTCGTGTGCGACCGCCGCGGCGGCGAACTAGGCTTTTGAGGCGCTGACGCTGGAGCGCCGGTGCCCGTATTCGTTCACGGAACGGGGCAGCGAGATGGTCGCGAATCGTCGAAGGCCGATCTCTGTCGTCGCGTGCGCTGCGTTCGCCATGGCGCTGGTCCTCACCTCGTGCTTCTCGACGACGGGGGAGCCGGGGGTCAACGCAGGTCCAGACGGCGCCCCCGCCTCCTACCGGGAGCCGGTCAAGCTGTCGAGCGAGGACGGCGTGCTCGAGGTGCGGCTGTCGGCCCACCAGGGCAAGGTCGCCCTCGACACGGCCTCGGGGCCGGTCTCGAATTTCCTGCTGTTCGGGTACGAGGTCATCCGGGGGACGGCATCGGACGGCTCGACCGAGGGCGAGGACGTGTACCCGGCGCCGACGCTGCGGGTCGATCCGGGCGAGCGCCTGATCATCCACTACGACAACGACCTGCGGGGCCTGACGATCGAGGACTTCAACGACCCCGCCTTCACCCCGGCAGGCGGCGACGTGCCGATCTACCCGCAGGCGCTGGAATCCGCGCCGCTGAACCTGCACACCCACGGGCTGCACGTGAGCCCCGACGGCAACGCCGACAACGTGCTGCTCGACATCCCCGCCGGGATGGGCAACCGTTACGACTACGCGGTTCCGGAGGACATGCCCAACGGAATGTACTGGTACCACAGCCATCGCCACACCCTCACCGCGCAGCAGACGTACCTGGGGCTCGCCGGTCTGCTGGAGATCGGGCGGCCGGACGGAAACCTGCCGCTGGTGACGCAGAACGAGATCCCGATCCGCGACATGGCGTTGCAGTACAACTTCGTCGTCGACCGCAAGGGCAGCGGGCGCCAGCTGAACAACGCGTACTGGTCGCAATGGGTGAGCACCTTGAAGCCGCCGGAAGGAGCACAACTCGCCGACGGCACCTACCGGCCGAGCCTGGCCCCGGTGAACTTCGACCAGACGACGAAGGGCTCCCGGTACATCACCAACTGGTATGCCGGTGCACTCTCTCCGGCCAACCATCGGGGGCAGAACCAGTTCATACCCGGCAACCTGCAGACCTTCACCAGCGACACGGTGACCGTCGCGGCGGACCCGTCGCTGCCCGACAACCAGCGCGACGTCCAATTCACCGTCAACGGCCAGTTCCAGCCGGAGCTGAAACTCGAACCGGGCCAGACGGAGATCTGGGTGCTGGCCAACATCAGTGACATCGCCTACATGCCGGTCCGGCTCACCGAGACGGCGACGGGCACCCATCCGACCTTCGCGATCGTCGGGCAGGACGGAAACCCCTTCACCCGGGTGGAGCCGCCGGTCGGCGGCGACGGCACCCGGCTCGTCATCCCTCCCGGCTCACGGTTCGCGATCGCGGTGACGATGCCGAAGACCGGCGACCTCGTCCTCGACATCCCGCCGCTGGAGGGGGCGAAGCCGGTCACCAACCCGGGCGTGCTCTACACCAACGACGGCACCGAGAACCCGCCCGCGGTGCTGGGGACGGTGACCGTGGACCCGTCGGTGATCAGCTACGCCGACGGCTTCTTCACCTTCCCCACCCAGACGCTGCTGCACGCGACCCCCGATAGCGGGCAGGGACAGACGACGGCCTTCGAGCCCGGCCAGAACCTCGACGCCTACACCTCGTTCGTGGACACCTCGGTGATGACGCCGGACGTGAAGCGGACGCTGACGGTCTCGGGCGGCTTCGGCAACGACAAGGCCAGCAACAGCGATCCGAAGGCCTTCACCTACGAGTTCGACGACAACACCTTCCCGAACATCCCCCTGCTCCAGCCGCGGCTGAACTCGGTGGAGGAGTGGACGGTCACCAACCTCAACAACGACGAGCATCCGATGCACATCCACGTCAACGATTTTCAGGTGATGGAGGTCGTGGACCCGGTGGCGGGCACCAGGACCGGTGTGCAGCCGTGGGGCATGGACAACGTGAACGTCCCCGCGCCGGTGACCGATGAGAACGAACAGGCGCTCGAACCGGCCTCGGTGACGCTGCGGACCAAGTTCACCGAGTACACCGGCACCTTCGTGATCCACTGCCACCGCCTCAATCACGAGGACAACGGGCTGATGGCGCTCGTCAGCGTGATCCCGGAGGTGTCCACGTACGCGGTCGCGGTGCCGGGGTTGCCGGGCACCCCCGCGACGGTGCGGGTGCATGACGGCAACGGCGACAAGGTGATCGCCGCCGTCACGCCGTTCCCGTCGTTCGAGGGCACCCCGACGGTGGCGATGGCCGACGTGAACGGAGACATGGTGCTCGACCTCGTCGTCGGCACCGGCGCGGGCCCCGAGTCGGAGGTGGTGGCCTACGACGGCGCCGACCGCGCCGACGGCGCGTTCAGCGCCGAGCTGACCCGGTTCGCCCCGTTCGACCCCAGGTTCCGCGGCGGGGTGAACGTCGCGGGTGTCGATATCGATGGAAACGCCTTGGCCGACAACATCATCGTGGGCACCGGCCCGGGCGCCCCGACGCAGGTCAAGGTGTTCTCCTCGACGCTGCCCGCCGGGAAGGGTGAGGCACCGGAGGTGTTCTCGAGCTTCACGCCGTACCCGGGGTCCGAGGCGGGGGTGTCCGTCGCGACGGGGCTGGTGGACACCGCCTCTGGCCGGGCCAGCATCGTGACCGCGCCGGGCCGGGGGGAGGCGCCGCGGGTGAAGACCTTCCGCTACGACCTGTTCGAGCCGACCGCGGCCGCGGCGGCGTCGAAGAGCGGCCACGGCGGGCACGGCGGCACGGGCGCGAGCGGCGGCGGCACCGACGATCCGACGATGACGTCGGAGTTCCTTGCCTTCGACGAGGGCTACCGCGACGGCGTCTCGCTCTCGACGGGCTGGGTGGCAGGCGCCGAGGGCGGCGCGAAGAGCATCGTGACCGGCATGGCGGGCGGGGCGGGCACGGTGCGGGTGTGGTCGAGCGGCTCGCGGCTCGACGGCGCGCCCGGGATGTACCTCGACAGCCCGGATCACCACTCGGGCCCAGTGGATTTCCGCCAGATCGCCTCGTTCGAGCCGTTCGCGGGCGGCGGGGTGCAGGTGGCCACCACCAGCACCACCACCGGCGCGGACCTGCTCGTCAGCGGCGCCGGTGCGACGGGATCCGAGGTCCGCAAGTTCGGGCTGGGCCGGGCGGACCCGCAGTCGACGACGCTGACGCCCGCGCCGCTTGGGGCGCTTCCCCCGCTGCCCGCGGCGGGCGCGGTTCCGCTGGGCGGACGGTAGTTCCGCGATCGACCCCGAAAACTCTTGACCGAGTCCAGAACAATGCGCCATTGTATTGATGTGCCCTCCGCGAGGGAATACGCAGCGCATTTGCGCGCGGCAGAGCTTCGCGTGACCCGCCCCCGGGCCACGGTGCTCGAGGCTGTGCACAAGCACCCGCATGCCGACACGAAGACGATCTACGGAGCCGTGCGGGCCGTCCTGCCCGAGGTCTCCCGCCAAACCGTGTACGACGTGCTGCAGGCACTCAGCGATGCGGGCCTGGTGCGGCGGATCCAGCCGGCGGGCACCGCCGTGCGGTACGAGGCACGCGTCGGCGACAACCACCATCACTTCGTCTGCCGTTCCTGCGGGGTCATCGCCGACGTCGACTGTGCGGTCGGCGCGGCCCCCTGCCTGACCGCGCCCGGCGACAACGGCTTCGTCGTCGACGAGGCCGAGGTCACCTACTGGGGATCGTGCCCCGACTGTTCGGCAGCACAGGTTTCGCGACCAGGTTCGCGATCGCAGTCCGATTCACCCACTCCTGGAAGGAAGGACCGTCGTGTCCAACAGTGAAAGCGAATGCCCGGTAATCGGCTCCCCGAGCCCGCAGGAGCACCGGCCCAGGACCAACAGGGACTGGTGGCCGAATCAACTGGACCTGCAGGTTCTCCATCAGCACTCGCCGCTGTCCAACCCCATGGGCGAGGACTTCGACTACGCGGCAGAGTTCGCCACGCTCGACGTGGACGCGCTGAAACGGGACGTCATCGAGTTGATGACGGCGTCGCAGGACTGGTGGCCTGCCGATTTCGGACACTACGGGCCGCTGTTCATCCGGATGAGCTGGCATGCGGCGGGCACCTACCGCATCGCGGACGGCCGTGGCGGTGGCGGTGAGGGCGCACAACGGTTCGCCCCCCTCAACAGCTGGCCGGACAACGCGAGCCTCGACAAGGCACGGCGGTTGCTCTGGCCGGTCAAGCAGAAGTACGGCCGGAAGATCTCCTGGGCGGATCTGCTGATCTTCGCCGGCAACTGTGCCTACGAATCGATGGGGTTCGAGACGTTCGGCTTCGGTTTCGGCCGCGAGGACATCTGGGAGCCCGACGAGGTGTTCTGGGGGCCGGAGGACACCTGGCTCGGCGACGAGCGTTACACCGGCGACCGGGAGCTCACCGGTCCCTTCGGCGCCGTGCAGATGGGCCTGATCTACGTGAACCCGGAAGGGCCCAACGGAAACCCGGACCCGCTCGCCGCGGCCGTCGACATCCGCGAGACCTTCCGCCGGATGGCGATGAACGACGTCGAGACCGCCGCACTGATCGTCGGCGGCCACACCGTCGGCAAGACCCACGGCGCGGGACCGGCCGACCTCGTCGGGCCCGAGCCGGAGGCAGCGCCGATCGAGCAGCAAGGCCTCGGCTGGAAGAGCTCCTTCGGCACCGGCGTCGGTGGGGACGCGATCACCAGCGGCCTCGAGGGCACCTGGACGCCCACCCCGACCAGGTGGGACAACAGCTTCCTCGAGACCCTGTACGGCTACGAGTGGGAGAAGACCAAGAGCCCGGCCGGTGCGTGGCAGTACATTCCCAAGGACGGCGCCGGGGCGGGCACCGTCCTCGACGCGCACGATCCGTCGAAGTCCCACAGCCCGGTGATGCTGACGACGGACCTCTCGCTGCGCCTCGACCCGGTCTACGGGCCGATCACCCGGCGCTGGCTGGACCACCCCGAGGAACTCGCCGACGAGTTCGCCAAGGCCTGGTACAAGCTGCTGCATCGCGACATGGGGCCCGTCTCGCGCTATCTCGGCCCATGGGTTGCGGAGCCCCAGTTGTGGCAGGACCCCGTCCCCGACGTCGATCACGATCTGGTCGGGACGGACGAGATCGCCGCGCTCAAGGCCACGGTCCTGGGGTCGGGTCTGTCCATTCCCCTGCTGGTCGGTGCGGCATGGGCGTCGGCTGCCTCCTTCCGCGGCACCGACAACCGCGGCGGGGCCAACGGGGCGCGGATTCGGCTTGCGCCGCAGAAGGACTGGGAGTCCAACAACCCGGCAGGCCTGGCCGAGGTGTTGCAGACGCTCGAGCGGATCCGGGGCGACTTCAACGGTGGGAGGTCCGACGGCACGAGGATCTCGCTGGCCGACCTGATCGTCCTGGCGGGATGCGCGGCGGTGGAGCAGGCGGCGAAGAACGCCGGGCACGACGTCACGGTCCCGTTCACGCCGGGCCGCACCGACGCCGCCCAGGAGCAGACCGACGTGGAGGCGTTCGAGGTGCTCGAGCCCAGGGCCGACGGGTTCCGCAACTACCTGCGCGCCGGGGAGAAGCTGCCCGCCGAGCGGCTGTTGCTGGACAAGGCGAACCTGCTGACGCTGACCGCCCCGGAGATGACGGTCCTCATCGGTGGGATGCGCGCGCTGAACGCCAACGTCGGGCAGTCCGGGCACGGTGTCCTCACTGCCCGTCCCGAGACGTTGACCACCGACTTCTTCGTGAACCTGCTCGACATGGGCACGGAGTGGAAGGCATCGGCCGAGTCCGAGAACGTCTACGAGGGCCGCGCCCGCGGCACGGATGAGGTCAAGTGGACGGCCACCACCGTCGACCTGGTCTTCGGTTCGAACTCGCAGTTGCGCGCGCTCGCCGAGGTATACGCGAGCGACGATGCGCAGCCGAAATTCGTGGCGGACTTCGTCTCCGCGTGGGACAAGGTGATGAACCTGGACCGCTTCGACCTCGCCTGATCGCGGCACGGCGCCCCGCAAGCCGACTCGGCTCGCGGGGCGCTCGCGTTTCCTCGATCGGTCAGATCATCGCGCGGTGCGCGCCCTGCGGCTCGCCGCCGAGCTGCGTCAGCGCCGACGAATGGAAGATCGAACCGGGCACGTGAATCGCGTGCGACAGGCCGGCGTGTGCGTCCCGCCAGAAGCGCTGCATCGGCGTCTTCATCTGCAGCGCACCGCCGCCCGACCGCGCGAAGATCTCGTCGACCGCGCGCACCGCCCGCCACGCGGCGGCGGTCTGGGTCCGACGGCCGATCGCGCGCTGCTCGAAGGTGACCTCCTTGCCCTGGTCGGTGAGGTCCCAGAACCGGTCCACCGTCTCGAGGATCGCCGCCCGCGACGCGGCGATCTCCGCCGCAGCCTCGCCGATCGCGAACAGCACGTACGGATCGTCCTTGATCGCCGTGCCGGACACCGTGATCCGCTCGCGCTGCGCGTTCAGATGGCAGGCCAGCGCCCCCTCGGCGATGCCGATCAGCGACGAGGTGATGCCCAGCGGGAAGATGCACGAGAACGGGAAGTTGTACAGCGTCTGCGTGCGGCCGGCCTCCTTCGGCGCGGTGCCGTCGAAGACCTTCGCCGCCTCCAGGGTCCGGTGCGTCGGGATGAACGCATTCTTGACGATCACGTCCTTGCTGCCGGTGCCGCGCAGACCGACGACGTCCCAACTGTCCTGGTCGATCTCGTAGTCGCTGCGCGGCAGAAGCACGTGCAGGATCTTCGGCGGCATCTGCGGCTTGCCGTCCTGGTTTCCGACCATCGCACCGATCATCACCCACCGGCAGTGGTCGGTACCCGAGGAGAACGACCAGCGGCCGTTGAGGACGTAGCCGCCGTCGGTCGGGACCGCGACACCCATGGGCGCGTACGGCGAGGCCATCCAGGTGTCGGGGTCCTCACCCCACACCTCCTCCTGGGCCTTCGGGTCGAAGAACGCCAGCTCCCACGGGTGCACGCCGACGATGCCGCTGACCCAGCCGGTGGCGCCGTCCATCGCGCCGATCGCCATCGCGGTCTCGGCGAACTCACGGGGATGCGATTCGAGGCCGCCGTGGTCCTTCGGCTGCAGCATCCGGATCACCCCCGATTCACGCAGCCGCTTGGCCGAGGCATCGGTGAGGCGCATGAGCCTGTCGCCCTCGGCACCGTTTGCGCGGATCTCGTCCGCGTACTGCTCGATCCGCTCGTGAACCTGACCCATGACTTCCTCGTCTCGGTAGAAGTGCCGGCTGATTGACTCCAAAACTAGAACAAGTTCCATGCTTGCGGAAGGGGAACGAACTCATCGGTTTCCTTCCTGGTTCCGGCCGGGGGCCGCCGCATGTCGGCGATCGAGTCATGGGTTTCAGCAGGTAAGTGTCGATATTTGGGGCGATGTCGGGTCTCGGGCGTGGTGGCCGCACGCCTGGATTTGGTGTCGCGAATCACTGAAGTTGGGGCGATCTGTCGAATCGGGCGCACACAAACTAGAATGTGTTCTAGTGTCGAGTGATGGACGTGACCTACGAGGGGACCAAGAGGGAAGTCGCTACCGACAAGGGGGTGTTGCGCTACCACGAGGCAGGCGAGGGACCGCCGCTGATCCTGTTGCACGGCTCCGGTATCGGAGTCAGCGGCTGGCGAAACTACCGGGGAAACCTGGACGTCTTCGCCCAGCATTTTCATTGCTACATCCTGGAGTTCCCTGGATTCGGCGTGAGCGATCCGGTGGACGGGCATCCCGTGCTCACCGCGGGCTCGTCGGTGATCCGCTTCATGGACGCCCTCGGTATCCGATCGGCCGCGATGATCGGCAATTCGATGGGCGGCGTCGTCGGCGTGAACGTGGCGATGAGGCACCCCGAGCGGGTCGGCAGGCTCGTCACCATCGGCGGGGTGGGACCGAACATCTTCAGTCAGAACCCGAGCGAGGGCACCCGGCTACTGCAGGAGTTCGCCGACGGCCCGAGTCGCGAACGGCTGGTTCGCTGGCTCGAGTGCATGGTCTACGACCCGGCGGTGATCACGGAGGAGCGGGTGGAGGAGCGCTGGGAGACCGCCAACGACCCGGCGTCGCAGAAGACGCTGGCGGCGATGTACGGCTCCACAGCGTTTGCGGCGCAGCAGCAGTTGATGGCCTCGTCGGATGCGCCGCCGTACTGGTCGCAGATGCACAAGGTGCAGTGTCCGACCCTGCTCACCTGGGGCAGGGACGACCGGCAGTGCCCGCCGGACATGCCCATGGTGCCGATGAGACTGATCCCCAATGCCGAGCTACACGTGTTCCCGAACTGCGGTCACTGGGTGATGGTCGAGGCGAAGGAGGCTTTCGAGCGAATTGCCATCGAGTTCCTGCGCCGCTGAGGGTGTTACCGCCGCAGTGGAACCCAGAGCTGGCACAGGTGGCGGGTGAGCAACTCCGATGTGTACATCTCGAAAATCGGTTCGCCGTCCACGGACAGCCCGCGAGTTTCGATTTCCTCGAAGATGCTCGACCATGCCGCACCCACGCCCTCCGTGGTGTGCGGCACATCGAATACCGCGTAGTGCCCGCCGCGGAGGCAGCCGACGCCGACCGCGCCGTCGACTTCGAGATCGTCTGTCACGACGATCGCCGCGTCGTAGCGGCACTCGTCGGGCGGCGTCACCGAGGGATCGTCCCTCGGAATTCCACACAGGATCGCTCCGTCGTCGAGTAGTCCCCGACGAGACGCCCACTGCTTTATCTCGGCCATCGCCTGGGCGTTGCCCTGTCCGAACGGTCCGGTCACGCGCACGAAGGCGAGGCGATGATTCGGAATGTGGTGAAGCGTCATGCGCATGATTTCTCCCGCTGTCGTTGGTGTGGCAGCGAAGGTATCACGGTATAAATCGGCTCTGACCTGCATTTTTAATACATGCGATACGCTCACCGTGATTGCTGGTCGCACGAATTGCACAGTCCGGAGGAAGTCCGGATGGCACGTCCCGATGGGTCCTCGGGCCCCCGGCTCGGGCGTGTTCGTCACTTCGCCGTCGAAGACTCCTGATGCTGCCAGGTTGCCTACGCATACCTGGAGGTTGAAATGAGTTCCACGACGTTCACCGTCTTCCACGACGGACAATTTTGGGTCGGTCTGCTCGAGGTCATCGACAACGGCGAATTGCGCGTAGCCCGTCACGTGTTCGGGTCCGAACCGAGCGGGCCCGAACTCTACGAGTTCTCGCTGCGCGACTATGGCGCGTTGTCCGCTCTCGCGCACCGCTCGCCCTCGGTGCCGGTCGACCAGCGGCGGGCGGCACCGCGGTCGGTCAATCCCAAGCGGCTGGCGCGGCAGGTCGCGAAGGAACGAGCCCGGCCGGCCGTCTGCACCGCCGCGCAGGAGGCCGTCAAGCAGAGCATTTCCGAGAACGCCACTGCCAGGAAGTCCAGGAGAAAGCACCTTCGCGACGCCGCCGAGGACACGCGCCGACAGATCGCCCGGGCGAAGGCGAAGGCGCGGCACCGGGGAAAGGCTTGAACGGCGCACCGACCGGGGTCCTTGCGCGGTCACCGTGAGGCGTTGGCGAACCCGGGCGGCGGCTCGGCCCCCTCGTATCGGGGGAGTGCGGGTCGGCCGTCCGTCAGGAACGCGACGACGGTCGCGGTGTACAACTCGGGCCTGTCGGCGGCGATGGCGTGGCCGGCGTCGGGAATCAACACCATCGTCGAATTCGGAAACGTGTCGCGGTATTCGCGCGTCACGGGCCAGGACTTGTAGTCGTACTGGCCGCGCATCACGAGCACTGGGACGCGCAGGTTCCGCAATGCCGGACGGGGGTCGTCGACCGATGCGAGATCGGCGCCGGTCATCTGGTTCACCCAGTAGCCGGGTGGCGACGCCGGAACGAGATCCGCTCGACGGTCGGGAGCCTGCGCCAGCGGGGCGAGAATCTCCAACTGCCGCCGGAACATTTCGTCGGCCTCGTTGTCGGTCCAGAAGCTATGCGCGGCAACGGGGTTGATCGCCTGAAGGACGGAGGCTGTGAAGACGCGCGGGGAGCTGCCCGTCTCTTCGAGCTGGGCGGTCATCGCCGGGGTCTCATGAGCTCTGATGTTCCCATCCGACCCGTCCGGGTATTCCGGCGCCCACAGTGCGCCGGGCGAGCTGACCACGATCCCGGCGACGCGGTCGGGGTGGGCGGCGGCGTACCGCGCCGCGAGGATGCCGCCCCAGGACTGACCCATCACCACGATCCGGTCAGCGGCGATGACCTCCCGGATTGCCTCGAGATCGCGTACCTGCCGATCAACGGTGTAGTCCTCGACCTGGGACAATCGACTCGAGCGGCCCGACCCGACCTGGTCGTACGAATAGACGTCGTACCCAGCTGCCGCGAGCTCAGCGCTCGAGGGCGGTAGGCCGTCTCCCGCGGTGCCGGGCCCACCATGCAGGAAGATCACCGGCATCGAACGGGTCGCGCTGCCCGCCGCGGGCAGGTGCCGGTACGCGATGTTCGATCCGGTGGGCAGGTCCCAGTAACTGCTTGCCGAAACGACGGCGCGATCGTCCTGGTGCGCCGCCCGTCCCACGAGCGCATAGCCGGTTGCCGCGCAAACCAGGCCGAAGATCGTCGCACACGCCAACAGATTCAGCGCGGGTACAGGTTTGCGCGCCATGCGCGCCCACAGGCGCCCGGCACCGTATGAGCAGACGATCACCGTGATGATCGCACACAGCGTCAACATAGGAACGGAATCGAACAGCGCCGCCGATGCGAAGAACACCGCCGCCCCTGCGAGCGCGGTGAGCACCAGGGCCACCGTCACGACGATCAGGGAAGTGATTCGGCGCCCCAACGACTCCGGCGATCTGGATGCCATATGCGGTCCTCTCGGGGGCAACTGAACGACCTAGCCGAGACTAGGTCGCAGTGGCCGGCGAGAACATCAGGGATGTCCCCCATTTCCGGCCAGGGGTCGTCCGCCACGGGCAGTTCACTGCTCGCCGGCATAGCGGCCGGCGAGCTCGATTCCGATGCGCGCCAACTCGTCCCGTACCGACCGCGGCTCGAGCACCTCGACGTCCGCGCCCCAGCCGGCGAGGTTGCGGGCGATGTCGAGCGGGGTGGGTGCGGCGAGGCGGACTCGGGTGCGGCCGTCGTCGGCCTCGCCGTCGGTGTGGCAGTGGCGGCCGAAGTGGTCGCGCAGGATCGGCACGAATCTCGGTTCGATCAGCACGGTCGCCCAGGTGGCCGAGCGCCGTTCCTCCATCTTCCCGGTGACCTCTTCCCAGGCGGCGGCGAGCTCGAAGTCGGCGGGCCGGTCGGCGGGCTGGTCGGTCGTCTCGGCGTCGGCGATCCGGTCCACCCGGAAGGTTCGCCTGCCGCGCTCGGTCCCGGCGATCAGGTACCAGGTGTCGTCCTTGTCGACCAGGCCCCACGGGTCGACGAGGCGTTCGCTCCGCTCGCGGGCGGCGTTCACATAGGTCAGCCGGACCCTGCGCCTGCGGACCACGGCGGACTGGAGCTGGTTCACCATCTCGGGTCGGCGCCGATCCCGCTCGCCCCAGCGGGTCGGGTCGATCATGGTGGCGCCCGCGGCGGCCTCGGCTTCGGCCCGAAACGTCTGCGGCAGAGCACGTACGAGCTTGCGCAGCGCTGCTTTGGCCTCGCCCGAGACCGCCGCGGCGGGGCCGACGAGCAGGAACAGGGCCTGCGCCTCGTTGGACGACAGGCCGGACAGGTCCGTGCGGGCGCCGCCGACGAGCGCCCAGCCGCCACCGCGACCGGGCTGCGGGTATACGGGGATGCCCGCCGCGGACAGTGCCTCCAGGTCGCGTCGGGCGGTGGCGACGGACACCTCGAGCTCGTCGGCCAGCTCGGCGGCCGTCACCCGGCCGCGGGACTGCATGAGCAGGAGGGTGGCGACGAGTCGGTCTGCGCGCATGTTCTTCAGTTTCCCCGTAAAAGTGCTCAGTTGGTGAGCACTTTGGTCGGAAAGATGGTTCCTGTCACCAACCGAACGAGGGAAGGAACCACCGATGTTGCGAGGACTCACCACCGTCAGCTTCTTCGCCGACGACGTCGCGGCCGCCAAGGATTGGTACACCGAGGTGCTCGGGATCGAGCCGTACTTCGCCCGCGAGATCGACGGGCAGATCGCCTACGTCGAGTTCCGCATCGGCGATTTCCAACACGAGCTCGGCATCATCGACGGCCGGTTCGCGCCCCACGACCGCTCGGACAAGGCCGGTGGCCAGGTGACCTACTGGCATGTGGACGACGTCGAGTCCGGCTTCGAGCGGCTCCTGGAACTGGGCGCCACCGCGCACGACAAGCCGACCGAGCGCGGACCCGGCTTCGTCACCGCCTCCGTTGTCGATCCGTTCGGGAACATCCTCGGCATCATGTACAACCAGCACTACCTCGACATCCTCGGCTCGAAGGAGGCGTGAGATGACCGGCGTGAGCACCCCCGACGTCAGCGCCTTCGCCCCGCGCACCACCGCCGACTGGCGAGACTGGCTGGCGCGAAACGGCCAGTCCGAGAAGGAGATCTGGCTGATCATCCACCACAAGGACAGCGGCACGCCGAGCCCGCGCTACCACGAGGCGATCGAGCAGGCGCTCTGCTTCGGCTGGATCGACGGCCTGCACCGCAAGCACGACGCGGATAGTTCCCGGCTGCGGTTCACCCCCCGCAACCCGCGCAGCACGTGGAGCCGGGTGAACCGGGAACGCGCGGCGAACATGATCGAGCTGGGCCAGATGACCCCGCACGGCCAGGCCCTGATCGATGTCGCCAAGGCTGCTGGGACCTGGCAGGTGGTGCCCGACGACGGCGCCGCGCTGCCCGACGATCTGTGGGAACCGCTACACCGCAACGAGGGGGCCCGCGCCAACTTCGAGGGCTTTCCGCCGTCCTCGAAGCGGCTGATCCTGGAGTGGATCGCGACGGCGAAGCGGCAGGAGACGAGGCAGCGACGGATCGATCGGACGGTCGAGCTCGCAGCGGTGAACATTCGGGCCAATCACCCAGGGGTGCGGGCAGGCGCCGGTGCCCTCCCGCACAGCGTCGCGGTGTGACACGCTGAGATCATGCGCGCCACTCCGGGCGGGCGCCTGGCCGCCCTGCGGTTCGCGGCGGCCGTCCTCGGCGTCACGGCGTCGCTGATCGCGTGTGGCAGCCAGGAGGAGAACCCCGCGGGCAACACGGTGCCCACGGCGGACACGCCGCAGGCCGACATCGCCCGGACGTTCGACATCGGCGACGGGCGGCAGATGTACCTGGAGTGCCGCGGCACCGCATCTCGCGATGATGACGTCCCGACGGTGGTGCTGGTGCCCGGCGCAGTCGCCGCTGCGGACACCTGGAGTGAGGTCGCCGATCAATCCGGTGACATGGTGCCGAGCGGGTCCGCCGTGTATCCGGAGGTCGGCGCGTTCACGCGGGTCTGCTCCTACGACCGGCCCGGGACCGCACGCGCGGGCGACGAGTTCACCCCGTCCACGCCGGTGTCGCAGCCGACCGACCCCGAGCGGGACACCGCCGACCTGCACGCGTTGTTGACCGCGGCGGAGGTGCCCGGTCCCTACGTCCTCGTCGGGTGGTCGTACGGGGGACCGATCGCGAGGGTGTACGCGGGCACCCATCCCGACGAGACGGCCGGTCTGGTCCTCGTGGACGGCATGTCGGAGTTCCTCGAGAACGAGCTGACCCCCGCCGAGTTCTCGGTGTTCCTGCGGATGAACGAGCTGGACAACGAACGCCGCACCGCCCAGTGGGCGGACGTCGAGCAGCTCGACCCCGCCGCGATCTTCCCTCAACTGCGCGCCGCCCCGCCGGTTCCCGAGGTGCCGGTCGTGGTGCTCAGCGGTGACACCTTCGACCCGGACGCCTTCCGTGCCCGCCTGCCCGCGGACGCGCCCGCCGACTACCCGGAGGTGTTCTGGCGGGCGCAGCTGGCGTCGCAGGACAGTCTCGCCCTGCTGTTTCCCGGCGCGCAGCACATCACGAAGACGAACAGCGGCCACAACATCCACAACGAGTCGCCGCAGCTGGTGGTCGACGCGATTCGTGAGGTGGTCACGGCGGCGGGCGGCTAGGACACGGGTCAATGCCTGCTCTCAGAGCACGTTCAACGGGATATCAGACGGTGAGGTTGCATGTGTAAGAGTGCGCTTCATGACAATGAACGATGCTCCGGGCGACCTGATCATGGTGGCCTGGGTGTTTACCGGGTTGCTGCTTCTGCTGGTCGTGGTCTGTCTTGCCGCAGGCCGCGGAGCGATACCGGTCAACTCCTTCGTCGGTATCCGTATCCCCGCATTGAAGCGCAGTGAGGCTGCGTGGCGGGCAGGGCATGCGGCCGCTGTGATGCCCGCGGCGATCGCGTTCGTCATCGCGGGCATGTGCAGCGGGATCGGACTCGTCGCGCCCGTCGCCTATTGGGGCACGATCATCGCGATGGTGGGCGGAGTGATCTGGGTGTTCGTCCGCGCTGCGAGGGCTGCCGCCGTCGCCTGAGCCGCAGGCGTCCCGCCTGGCGGCCGGGGTCCAACCTCGTTCACTCGTCCTCGGCAGGCACGCGAGCCGCCGTGATGTGGGTCAGCCAGCCCGACCCGACGAAGCCCAGGAACTGCGCTTTCGGGAACCCGGTCAGGCCTTCCCATACCGCGAGTAGGTGATGCCACAGCGGAAGGCCTTCGCGTCGAGCAGTGCCAACTCCGGTATCTCGAACCCGTCGGGGAACAACCGGCGGCCCCGGCCCTGCACGACCGGATAGACGAACAGCCGGTACTCGTCGACGAGTACCGCCTCGATCAGGGTGTGGCACAGCATGATGCTGCCGGTGACCACGATGTCCTTGCCCGGCAGCATCTTCAACGCGCGGATCTCCTCGGCGGGTTCGCCGGAGAGGACCGTCGAGTTCTGCCACTGCGGGTCGATCATGGTCGAGGAGACGACGTACTTCTGTACTCGGTTGAGGTAATCGGTGATCCCCGTGGCATCCTCGGATTGTTTCGGCCAGTATCCGCGTAGGTCCTCGAAAGTGCGCCTGCCCACCAGAAACCCGTCGGCTGCACGGTCCTGGCGGTGCGACTCCTCGAGCAGATCAGAGTTGTCCACCCCGCCCTGGCCCTGGGGATCGAACCACTCTCCCAGCATCTCGATCGAGCCGTCGATGGTGATGTTCTGCGTGATTGCCAGCGTGCGCATCTCGGCGTCCCTGCGGATCAGTTGTCGGGCACGACCGCGCCGGTGGCGGCGTCGACGTCCACGTCGTAGTCCCAGCCTTGGGTGTTGCGGATGTGGACGTGCCACACCGTCTTGCCGTCGTGCTGATTGGTTTCGGAGGAGACGATCGTGCCGCCGGGGACGGTCGCGAGGGCGGCCTGCTCGGCCTTCTCCTTGCTGACCGCCGCCATCGCCGTCGTGCCCGTGGACACCGGAGCGGTCGTCACCGCCGCGGTCGCGGACGTCGTGGAGGTGTCGTCGCTGTCCGAGTCACATCCGGCCAGCAGCAGTGCCGCCGCGGCGATGGGGATCAGGCTCGCGCCTCGCACCGTTCTCGTGTTCATCGTGGTTCCTCGATTCCGTAGAAGGTGAACTCCTCTGTCAGGGCAGCGTCCAGAACTGTCTCGTCACGAGATAGAACACGACCACCCAGAATGTGTTGACCCCCGCGACGATGGCGATACCCCGGAGATTCGTCCTGCCTTCAGGCACGTCCGCGGGCGGCCGCAGCCAGCGTCGCAGCAGTGGGTTCACGTAGCGCGGCATGGTCACGAAGGTCATGGCGAAGCTGGAGAACAGGTTTCCGATCAGCAGGCCCAGCCACAGCGGCATCTTCAGCGGGGACAGCGCGAGGGTGAGCAGCACCACGGTGGGGTAGAGGCCCACCCAGACGGCGATGGAGGTCTTGACATCGGACGGTGGCGGCGCCTCGTTCCCCTTCTCGTCGAAGGCGAACCAGCTGCCGAAGGAGTTGTCGACGGTGCGTGAGGAGAACTCGTGGAACCTCTCGCCCTCGGTCAGGAGCTGCTGCCGCTTGTTGGAGGTGAGCCACGTGAAGAGGTTCGCGGCGTTGTCGTAGCGGTAGAGCGCGGTCCACTCGTCCTGGATGCCCTCGATGGGGCGGAACAGTTCGCTGCCGCGAAAGCCCTCGAACTTGCACTCCGCCAGCCGCATCCGGTTCTGCCACTCGAGGAAGTCGTCGACGTTGTCCGGCGCAACGCGGTGGGTCACGACGACCGTCACGAGCTGATCGGTCGGCCGGGATCCGCCGGTGATCACCTGCTGCGTCGCGGGGCCGTCGAGGTACTGCTGACCCCGGTCGAGCCAGGCCTGGCGGGTGGCACTGTTCACCCATGCCTGCACGTTGGCGACGGAGTCGAAGCGGTAGACCACCACCCAATCGGGTTGCACGGCAGTGGGTGCCGAGATCTGGGCGCCGAGGAAGCCGGCGTAGTGCGAGGCGGCGACGTTGATCTCCTCCTGCCAGGCCTTGAAGGCCGACTCGCAGCCGCGGCGCACCCGCTGCCCGATGATGACCGTGGCGGTGTCGCGGGTGCACTCCTCGGCTGCCATGGCCGCCTCCCTACGGGCGCACCGACGGGGCGCGGGTCCGCGACAGGGCCAGTGGGCCGTAGATGCGCTCGGGTGTCAGGGGCAGCGCCCGGAATTGCACCCCCGTCGCATTCTGGAGGGCGTTGGCCAGCGCGGGCGCGACCGGGTTGATGCAGCACTCCGCCATGCCCTTCGCACGCATCGGCCCGACCGAGTCCGCCGAGTCGACCAGGAGCACCTCGGTGCGGGGCACGTCGGCATAGGTGGGGATGCGGTAGTTGCGCAGGTTCGGGTTGACCATCGTCCCGGCGCCGTCGACGAGGAAGTTCTCGGTCAACGCGAAACCGATGCCCTGCGCGACGCCGCCCTCGATCTGCCCGCGCACCTGCGCCGGGTTGATGATCACCCCGGCGTCGGTGGCCTGCACGCTGCGCAGGACACGGATCTCGCCGGTGACCCGGTGCACGGCGATCCGGAAGCCGTGCGTGTTGGACACCACGCTGCGCGGCGAGCCGTACGCCTTGCGGGCGGCGGTGAACCGGATGCCGCGGGCGCCTGCGGCGAGCTGGAGCACGGTCAGCGGTACGCGGGTGCCGTCGCAGACGACGCCGCCGTCGTCCATGGCACAGGCGGCGACGTCGACCCCCGTGTGCGCGGCGGCGAACGCGAGGATCCGGTCGCGCAGGGCGTTCGACGCCCGCAGCACGGCGTTGCCGGACACGAACAGGCCCGCGCTGGCGAAGGCGCCGGTGTCGAAGCCGGTGCGGTCGGTGTCGGACTGCACCAGGCGGATCCGCGACGGCGTGGTCCCGAGCTGGTTCGCGGCGATCTGCACGTGCGCGGTCGAGGTGCCCTCCCCGAACTCGACGGTGCCGACGGCGAGCTCGTAGACGCCGTCGTCGCCGAGCGTCACCCAGGCCTCGGAGACGTGTTCGGTCGGGGGAGCGGTCTCGTGCAGTGAGCTCGCGGCGCCGGTCCCCACGAGCCAGTCGTCACCGGCGGGCGGGTCGGAGCCGCCGTGCCGCAGGGCCTCGTCGACCAGGTCGATGCACTTTCCGAGCCCGTCCTCCGCGAACACGACGTCGTCCGGTCCGTCCTCGAAGGCGACCAGGGAGTCGCCCGGGCGCACGATGTTGCGGCGGCGCAGCTCGAGCGGGTCGATGCCGAGCGCGACCGCCAGCTCGTGCACGGCGGACTCCACCGCGAACGCGGGCTGGGTCATGCCGTAGCCGCGCAGCGCGCCGCTCGGCACGGTGTTGGTGTACACCGAGTACGCGTCGTATTTCTTGTTGGCGCACCGGTAGATCGAGACGGCGGCCCCGCCCGCGAACAGCGTCTCGCCGCCGTGGTTGCCGTAGGCGCCGGTGTTGGAGACGTTGCGGATCTTCATCGCGGTGAGGGTGCCGTCGGCCTTCGCGCCGAGGGTGACCGTCAGCTTCATCGGGTGCCGCGGCGAGGCCGTCGTGAACTCCTCCTCCCTGGTGAACTCCAGGCAGACCGGGCGCCCGGTGTCCAGCGTGGCGAGGGCAACCAGGTCCTCGGAGATCACCTCCTGCTTGCCGCCGAACCCGCCGCCGACCCGCTTGCAGAACACCCGCAGCTGATCGGGGCGCAGGGCGAACAGGTGGGCCAGCTTGACCTTCGCGATCGACGGTGACTGGGAGCTGGTCCGCACGTGCAGGCGGCCCTCCGCCATCCACGCGATGGACCCGTGCGTCTCCAGGTGCGCGTGCTGCACGCGCGGGGAGAAGTAGGTGCCCTCGTGGACGACATCGGCCTCGGCCAACCCGGTCTCGACGTCTCCGACGTGCCCGTGCAGTTCGAGCAGGATGTTGTGCACGGGGTCCCGCACGAACGGGTCGTGCGAGCCGTGCAGCGCGGGCGCGCCGTGGGCCATCGCCTCCTCTGGGTCGAACACCGCTGGCAGCGGCTCGTACTCGACGACCACCCGGCGGCAGCCCTCCTCCGCGGCCCCGACGGAGTCGGCCAGCACCGCGACCACCCGCTGCCCGACGAAGCGCACCGTGTCGTCGAGGATGTAGGTGTCGTCGGGATCGACGAGGTGATCGGTGTGGATCGCGGTTGTGAAGCGCTTCCGCGGCACGTCCTCCCAGGTGTAGACGCGGTGCACGCCGGGCACCGCGAGCGCGGCGGTCTTGTCGATCGAGATGATGCGGGCGTGCGCGTGCGGCGAGTGCAGCACCTTCAGGTGCAGCATCCCCTCGATCTCGGTGTCCATCGTGAACTCGGCGCGGCCGGTCACCACGTCGGTGGCGGCCGGGGCGGCGACGCTGGTGCCGACGGCGCGACCGGGGAGCGCGTCCTCGATCCCCGTGACCCCGTGCACGGCGTCCTCGATCGACCGATAGCCGGTGCAGCGGCAGAGGTTGCCCTTGAGCGCGCGGGGCAGATCCTGCTTCTGGGCGTCGGTGAAGGTCGCCGACGTCATGATCATGCCCGCGGTGCAGAATCCGCACTGGAAGCCGGGGGCATCGCGGAACTGCCGTTGCAGCGGGTGCAGATCCTCGGGAGTGCCGAGGCCCTCGATCGTGGTCACCTCGCGGCCATCCGCCCGGAACGCGGGGGTGATGCAGCTGTGCACCGGATCGCCGTCGAGCCAGACCGTGCAGGCACCGCAATCGCCTGCGTCGCAACCCTTCTTGATGCCGTGGTGGCCGAGCTCCCGCAGGTGCGTCCGCAGGCACTGGCCGGGTCGCGGCTCCTCGTCGAAGGTCTTGCCGTTCACCGTATAGGTCATGACCGGTCTCCCGACTCGAACTCGACGCGGATCTCCTCGGCGAAGTGCCGCGCGAGGTGGTGGCGGTGCTCGGGGGTGCCGTTCGGGTCGTCGAACCACAGGTCGTCGGGCAGGGAGTCGATGCTGCGCCGCATCGTCTCGGGGTCCGGCACGGTCTCGAACTCCATCCGCACCGGGCGCGTGGTGCCCGCCGTGATGGTGAGGGCGAGATCGGCGGTGCCGGGGGTCTGGGTGGCGATCATGAACAGGGTGGAGCGCCCCAGCCGGGTGAGGGTGAAGCGGCGGTGGGTGTGGCGTTTGCGCAGCGCGGCGGCCGGGATGTCGATGCGGCGCAGAACCTCGCCGGGCGCCAGCACATTCCGGTGGTCGCCGGTGACGAAGTCGGCCGCGTCGACGGTGCGCTGCGATCCGTCGGGCGCCCACAGCGTGTACGTCGCCTCGAGCGCCACGGTCATCGTGATCATCGGGCCCGCGGGCAGGGACATGCAGATGTTGCCGCCCACCGTCGCCGAGTTCCACACCTTGAACGAGGCCAGGAACGCCTCACAGCTCGTCCTCAGTAGCGGGCCGGCTCGCCAATCGCTCTGCGGCGCAAGGTCGTACAGATCACGAACCGTGCACGTCGCGCCGATCTCCAAGCCGGACTCGCTCGGTACGAGGGCGTCCCAGCCGAGTGCGGTGAGGTCCACCAGCCTGCGCAGCGCGGGCTGCGGAACGGAGAACAGCCACGTTCCCCCGGCCAGCCAGGCATCGCCCTCGCGCCAGTCCGCGCCGGGGCGGTCGGGTGGTCGCCGCACGACATCGCTGATGGTGTTGAGATCCATGGGACCGCTCCCGTCAGGGAATGTGTCGTGCCAAACATACGCCGACCGGGTCCGCGCGGGTCGGCGTTTGGGGCGCCGGGAGGCATATTCGTGCGGCCTCGTATGGCTGGTCCGGCCGGAGGGGTCTCGGTATGTCGCGGCTGGCGTGGCGGTGCTCAGTTTCCCGGGGTGATCAGGCCCGATTCGTATGCGAGCACCACGGCCTGCACCCGATCACGCAGGTCCAGCTTCGACAGAATTCGCCCCACGTGGATTTTCACGGTGCCCTCGGACACCTGCAGGTCGCCCGCGATCTCGCGATTCGACCGGCCGGCCGCGAGCCCGGCGAACACCGTCCGCTCCCGGTCGGTGAGCGCGTTGAGCACCGTGTCGCGCCGGGCCTGCCGGTCCGGTTCGGGCAGAAGCGGCATGAACTGGTCGATCAGGCGTCGGGTCGCGGTCGGAGCGAGCACGGCCTCCCCGTCGGCCACCGTGCGAATCGCGGCGAGTAGAGCCGTCGGGGGCGCGTCCTTGAGCAGAAACCCGCTGGCACCGGCCTTCAGGCCGGCATAGAGGTACTGGTCCACATCGAAGGTGGTGAGGATCAGGATCTTGCAGGCGGGCTGGGCGTCGAGAATGGCGGCGGTGGCCGCGATGCCGTCCATGGTCGGCATCCGGACGTCCATCATCACGACGTCCGGTTCGAGGGCCGCCGCCATCCGGACCCCGGTCGCGCCGTCCCCGGCCTCGCCGACCACCTCGATATCGGACTCGGCCTCCAGGATCAGCCGAAATCCCATCCGCAGCAGGGATTGATCGTCGACCAACAGCACACGGATCACGTGCTCTCTCCTTCGTCCAAGCGAAACCGTGCGGAGACCCGCCAACCGCGGGGCCCCATCGGACCGGACCGCAACACGCCGCCATATGTGTGGACTCGCTCCCGCATCCCGATCAGGCCGCCGCCCCCGCCGGACGGCGTCGTCGCCGCCCCGGCACCGTCGTCCTCGACGTCCACCCGGATCTCGCCGGGCAGGTACCGCAGCCGCACCGAGGCGCGGGTGCCATGGCCGCCGTGTTTGAGGGTGTTGGTGAGCGCCTCTTGCACCAGCCGATAGACCGTGAGCTGGATGGTGGCGGGTAGGTCGATGGCGTTCCCGTGCACCTCGAGTGAGGTCGGCAGTCCTGCGTCACGTACCCGGGCGATGAGCACGTCGAGTTCGGCCAGGTCCGGGACGGGCGCGAGCGCGCAATCTCCGGGGTTCCCGAGCTCGTTCTCGCGCAAGACCCCGAGCAGCCTCCTGGTGTCGGCCAGTGCCTGTCGACCGGTGGCGGACACGGTGCGCATCACCTCGATCCCGCGTTCGGGCGAGGTTGCGCTCGCGGCGACCGCACCCTCGCTGAGGGCAACCATGACGGTCAGGTGGTGCGCGACGATGTCGTGCATCTCGCGGCTGATCCGCGCGCGTTCAGCGGCCGCGGCCAGCTCGCCCTGCTGGTCGCGCTCGCGTTCCAAACGCACCGCGCGATCGCGGAGTTCGGCAAGGTATGCGCGCCGCGTCGATGCGTACAGTCCGAGCCCGAGTGCGGTACCGACCAGGCCCGACACGAGGATCGAGGCGTGCCACCAACTGCCGTCAGTGCTGCGGACGGTGGCGACGATCATGGCGAATTCGAGGACGGCCGCCGCCGCCAGCGCCTCCAGTCGCGATTGCGCAGCGGCGACGGTGTAGAGCGCGATGAGCAGGCCCAGGTCGGCGGCGAGGTTATCGTTCCAGAGTCCGGCGGCGACCGCGCTGATCAGGACCCAGGCGAATACCGGGATCGGAAAGATGCGCCGTACCGCCAGCGGGGCGAGCACGGCGACCAAGACCGCGATCGCGACCAAGGGCGGGCCCTCGCCGTCGTGGAAGAGGTCGGGCATCGCCACCGCCACCGCCAGCGCCGCGACGATCGCATCAAAGGCCCAGCGGGCCGACGAGCGGTCATCGAGATGTTCCGCAGGGCGGAGGCAACGCATGGTGGTCATTGTCGCGTGCGCCCCCTTCTATCGCCTCGGCGACTCCGACTCGATCGACGCTAGAACCACTATGCCCGTCTTCGCATCATCCGAGCGGACACATTCGGGGCCTGTCGGGTATGTCTCAAGGCCTATGCGCATGTACGCCGCAGGTCGCGATCTTTCTGAAATGCGTAGTCCTGTATCGGTTTTAGTGAATTCAACTGCTCTACTGGGTCGGCGTCCATGGTGGATGCGCTGGAGCGGGAGGGCAGGTCGATGTCGATCAATTGTGTGCGTTCGAGGAGGACCCTGTGCGCCGTCGTGGGGGCGCTCGTGGTGGCGGTCGGGGCCACCGGATGTGGTGGCACGGGTGAGGGCTCCGCGTCGGTTGGCTCGGAGTCCTCGGCGCCCGCCGGCGTGCAGATGGATCAGGCGACGACCGCGAAGCTGGATTCGGCAATAGCGGAGGCGGTCCGGAAGACCGGGGTACCGGGCGCGATCGTGGGCGTGTGGGGACCGAACGGCAGCTATGTCAGAGCAACGGGGACGGCGGACACCGCGACCGGGGCTCCCATGAAGACCGACTTCTACAGCCGGATAGGTAGCGTGACCAAGACTTTCACCGCGACGGCTCTGCTACAGCTGGTCGATGAGGGCAAGGTCGGACTCGATGATCCGATCTCGAAGTACGTCGACGGTGTGACCGAGGGCGACAGAATCACCCTGCGCCACCTGGCGGGCATGCGAAGCGGGCTGGCCGACTACACGTACGACGAACAGTTCGGCACCGATTTCCTCACCGACCCCAAGGGTGATTTCAGCCCTGGGCAGCTGGTGGGATACGTCAAGGGCGACCCGTTGCATTTCGAGCCCGGTGACCGGCTCGAATACTCCAACACCAACTTCATCCTGCTGGGGATGGTCGTCGAGAAGGTATCGGGGGACTCGATGAAGAACATCATCAAGGGGAAGATCCTTGAACCGCTGGGGATGAAGGACACCAACTTTCCCACGTCGAACGCTTTTCCGGAGCCGCACGCCCAGGGTTACACGACGCAGACGAAGGACGAGACGCTCGGGGTCGCGACCGATTGGAATCCGTCGTGGGGGTGGGCTGCCGGTTCGATGATCTCGACGCTCGACGATCTGCGGACCTGGGCGCATGCGCTGTACAAGGGCGACCTGCTCGATGCGGATACCCAGAAGCAGCGATTGCAGATGCTGCCGGCTCAGGGGATCGATGGCGTCGGGTATGGCCTCGGCGTCTTCGATGTGCGGGGATGGATCGGGCACAACGGGAGCCTGCCCGGCTACAAGAGCGTCGTCGTGTACCTGCCGGAGAAGGATCTGACCATGGTCATTCTGATCAACTCGGACGTCGACACGCTGGACACCGGGTCGAGCGGTGTCCTCGCCACCGCAATCACCGAGGTGATCAGTCCCGATCACCTCTACACGTTGAGCGGATAGGTCCGGTAGCAGGCCAGGCGCGCATCCGTGCTGTCGGTTTCGGGGCCTCGGAGGCGGCCAGATATGATGGGCGCGCTTTGTCCGCCTCCTTAGCTCAGTGGTAGAGCACTCGCCTTGTAAGCGAAAGGTCGTCAGTTCAATCCTGACAGGGGGCTCCACGGGATCCGGCGTCTACCAGCGCGAATAGTTGGTGGCGCCGGATTTCTCGTTACAGGATCCGGCGAAACTGTCACGGGTCGTCACAACTGATCGCAAACCCGCGGCGGCGAGCGTGAGCGAATCGTCCTGCGAGTGCATGTAGGTGCGCGTCGTGGATGTCGAGTCAGCGTGCCCGAGCCGCGCCGAGATGACCGCGGTGGGGACGCCCTGCAGGTGCATGAGCGTGCCGCAGGTGTGCCGCGCATCGTGTAGCCGGATCGGCGGAACCTTCGCCGCTGTGCAAATCGTCCGCGGCACAATCGCCTCAATCGGGTGCATTGATAACGGGCCACAGTCACCAACATGTTGCGCCGCGTCGAGGTGACCAGTTGGTAGACCCGCTTGAGATCTTCCTGATGTGGACGTACCCCGACCTGGAGTTGGCAGGAAGATGACTTCGACGGCGGCCGTCACTGACCAATTGCTGGCCACTAAGAGCCAGCCGACCCACACAGCAGAGCTGTCCGCCTAACGTCGTGGCCTAACGGGGAGTCCAAAACTGACCAGGAGGCAGACGGTATGCGTGTTCTTATCAGTGGAGACGCGACATCGTGCTGCTGAGCACCTCCGATACCGACTGGCACGACGACTCGACGCCAGCGTAGACGTTCCTGCCGTGCATCCGCCGCGCCGGTCGGCCAGACCGGCGACTCGGTCGCGGTCGAGCACCGTCAACAACACCTCCATGACGAAGGGCACTCCCGCAACACATTGGGGATTGGTTCAGCGCGCGGCGCTCATCCATCTCGGGAAGGCGTGTAGATGGATTTCAGTTTTGATGAAACGCAGCTTGCCGTCGAAGAAACGGTCCGAGGGGTCCTCTCCCGGGAGTCGCCCTCTGCGCAATTGTGGTCAGTGCTTCAGGATGCAGGATTGCATGTGCTCAGCATTCCGGAGGAGCATGGTGGCGCCGGCCTGGGCGCAGTCGAGGTCGGCATCGTTGCTCAGGCATTGGGTGAAGCTGCCGTAATAAGTCCATTCGTGGGTGCCGGTATTGCTGGCCTGGTGGCATCGCGGACTGCTGCGGGAATCGAGATCGACGACTGGTGCAAGGGCATCGCTTGCGGAGAGGTGACTGCAGTCAGTGCGCGGGCGCCAGGGCGCATGGGCGTTCCTGAAGCAGTCCCGGTCGAGGGCGATGCCGTTGTGAAAATCGATGGTGACTTCAGCGCGGCGCAGTGCGCTGAGAACGCCCGATGGTTACTCATCCCGACTACGACTGGGCCGGGCCTGATCGATGCAACGCAGCAAGGCGTGACGGTCGTACCGATCGCGAGTTCGTTGGGCACTGAAGATCCCAGTGCACCGATCGACAGTCAATTCCGACTCGTAGACGTTCGGTCCAAGCCGGTGTTCGGCGACCGTCCTGATGCACCGGATCTGTTTGCCGATCTTCACCGCACGGTATTCCTTTCCTATGCGAGCGGTCTCCTGAATGGTGCGTTGAAGTTGACGGCGGATCATCTCAGGAGTAGGACACAGTTCGGGCGCCCCTTGGCAACGTTCCAGGCCGCATCGCAGGAGATTGCCGACATCTACGTCCTAGCGACCGCCTTGGAATCGACGTCCCTGTATTGCAACTGGACTCTCGACAACGGTGGGAGTGCCAGCACCGAACTCGATGCTGCCCTGTTCATGTTCGCGGGCGAGGGGCGCGCGGCGATGCAGATGTGTCACCACTTGCACGGGGGACTGGGTGTAGACGTCACTTACCCAATGCACAGGTACTTCTCATTGGCCAAGGATGTCGTGCGCCATTGTGGTGGTGAGAGACAGAATCTCAGAAGGTTGGGTAATCGATGTTCATTGGTCTGACTTCGGAACAAGAGTCACTGCAGAGCGAAATCCGTTCGTATTTCGAATCTCTCGTGAGTGAAGGCGATGTTTCTTCGCTGCTACACGACCGTCACGGCCCAGTGGCCAAACGGATCGTTCGTCAACTCGGACAGGACGGTTGGCTGGGGGTCGGCTGGCCGAAAGAGTTCGGTGGCCGAGGTTTCGGCTCGTTAGAGCAGCAGATCTTCGAGTCGGAGGCGGTGCGCGCGAGCATCCCACTGTCGTCCGTCACCCTGCAAACGGTCGGACCGACTCTGCTGCGATACGGCACTGACGAACAGAAGCAACGCTTCCTGCCGGGCATACTGCGTGGCGAAATCGAGTTTGCGATCGGATACACCGAACCCGACGCGGGTACCGACCTCTTCTCTTTGTCCACCACGGCGAAGAGGCAATCCGACGGGTCGTACGTCGTCAATGGTCAGAAGACTTACACCACCGGCGGGCATAGCGCGGACTACATATGGTTGGCCGCACGGACCGGCAGCGTGGAATCGCGCCACCGCGGTCTGTCGATACTGATCGTCGACACCAACGATCCGGGATTCAGCTGCACCCCGGTCATCTCACTCGACGGCGCACATCACACCAATGCCACCTACTACGAGGACGTGCATGTTCCGGCGTCGATGTTGGTCGGTGAGGAGAACAAGGGGGTAAGGTACCTGATCTCCCAGCTCAATCACGAGCGAGTGATGCTGAGTCCGTCCGGGCGTATCGCTGCTGTCTACGACCTCGTGCACCGTTGGGCCGCATCAGAGGGGTTGTTGGACATTGACGACGTGAGGGAATGTCTTGGAGAAATCGTCGCGGTTCTGAAGGTCAACAACGTATTGAACTGGCGTGTGGTGGCGTCCGCGGGCCCCGAAGGGCCAAGTCAGGCGGACGCGTCTGCTTCCAAGGTGTTTCACACCACCCGCGTGCAACGCGTGGCCCGGATCGCCGAAGACATCATCTACTCGTGGGGTGACCTCGCTGATCCATACACGGCCCAGACCTTGAAATCACTGGACGTTCATTCCAAGCGGAACGTGGTGATTACCTTCGGCGGCGGTGTCAACGAAGTGATGCGAGACATGGTCTCAGAGGTTGGATTGGGCCTGCCGAAAGTCACCCGCAGGTGACGATGATTCACGGTCAAGCACGGCAGGCGACCGATCCGTGCGTTGTTGCGCGATCCAGCGATGGTGAACAGGATCCGCGAGAGCAGTTCCACAAGTCCCTGTGAAATCACTGGAATCAGTGCATGACCGCCGTCTACGCAGTGGCACGCCCTGCGTGCTGAAAGCTGGGTGAGCGGCCCGATGACCGTCACCGCCAGGACGACAGGAGAAGCTGAGTTGGACTCTGGCGTTTCCTCTGGAAGCGCCAGATGCGGCCGCAGGGGTCGTATTTCGCCAATCGATGGCAATGCCAGGAGCTCTCGAAACTTGTGGCGCACGGCTACGTGGATTGTCTGGGTATGTCAGCGTTTCGCTGAGATCGGGCAGGTAGATCAACTCACCCGCGACAACCGACAAACGGTGGGAACTTCGGCCGTTTGTGTCAACGCCCTCGCCAATCGTGACTGAGAACTTCGGTGGCGCAGTTCGACTCGGACCTGCGCCACCGGATACGGCTCCCGGGCGCCGCTATTCGCTACGTCCGCTGGGTCTCGGTGAGGGTGTCGGCCAGCGTTCGAAGTTGTTCGGTGGCAGCACCGAACAGAAATTCGGTGCGTTTGGCGGCCGTAAAGTAGCGATGTACCTGGTAGTCCAGGAAGATGCCGATGCTGGCGTGCACATGGACCATGGTGTGCGCCACCCGATGGCCGGCCTCGGCCGCCCAGAATTTCGCGGTGGCGATTTCGGCATCCGCGAGAAGGCCCTCGGATTCGCGCCAGGCCGCTTGCCAGAGGCTCAGTCGTACCGCCTCGACGTCGAGGTAGGCGTCGGCCAGACGTTGTCTGACCGCCTGGAACTCGCCGATCGGCCTGTCGAATTGCTTTCGGGTGATGGCGTATTCGCTTGTGAGTTCCAGGCCGCGCTCCAAGACGCCGAGTTGGTAGGCACAGGCGGCGATGGTGGCGCGGCGATGCGCCCATCCGGCTGAGCCGTCGCCGGGCGCGCCGAGCGCAGCGGTGCGGCCTACTGCCGTGTCCAGTTCCAGCAGAGCGGCGTCGGAGCCGTCGACGACTTGCTGTTGGGTAGTGCGCAGTCCACGGGTAGCGCGATCGAGCACTAGCAGCAGCGGGCCGCCGTCGGCTACCGCCTCGACGAGGAAGGCATCCGCGAACGCGCCCGCCGGAACTGCGCTGTGCGAGCCGTAGATGCGCCAGCCGGCATCGGTGCGCTCGGCGGTGAATCGGTGGTCTTCCGTGGAGAGAGCCACGGCGACAGTGGCGGTGCCCGCCGCGACCGGAGCGGCCCACCGTGTCTGCTGTTCTTTGTCGCCGAATTGCGCGATCGCGGCAGCTGCGACCGCCGCGCTGGTCAGGTACGGTGCGGGCGCGACTGTGCGGCCGATCTCGATAAGCACGCTGCACTGTTCGAGCACGCTGAACCCGCCGCCGACCGGGGCGGGCAGCGCGGCCTCCAGGAGTCCGGCGCGGGCGAGGGCCGACCATAGCGTGCGGTCGAAACCCGTCGCGTCCGGGATGTTCTTGGCGGTCCAGTCGGTGAGCACGGTGCGGGCCAGTCCGGCCAGGTCGTGCTGGGCATCGGTGAGGGTGAAGTCCATGAGAAGTCCTCGAAATAGGTCAGCGGGTAACAGGCAGGCCGAGCGCGGTCTTGGCGATGATGTCGCGCTGGACCTCATTGGTGCCGCCGCCGAAGGTCAGGATGAGCGATGATCGGTGGAGGCGTTCAATTCGGCCGCGCAGCAGCGCGCCAGCGGAGTTCTGCCGTACCACCGATGCGGCGCCCAGCACCTCCATGAGCGATCGGTAAGCTTCCGTGGCCAATTCGGTGCCGAAGACCTTGGTCGCGGAGGCATCCGCGGGGTGGAGTTCACCGGAGTCCGCAGCCCAGGCTATGCGCCAGTTGCGCAATTTCAGATACTCTATGTGGGCGTGCACGCGAGCGAGATGTAGTCGCGCCCACTCTGAGTCGATAGCCCGGGTACCGTCGGCCCGGGTGGTGGTCTCTGCCCATTCCCAGACCTGGCGAAGCGATTCCTGAAGTGGTGCAGCGGAAGTCAACGCGACTCGCTCGTGATTGAGCTGGTTGGTGATCAGCGGCCAGCCGGCGTTCAGTTCGCCCACCACATTCGTGACGGGCACCCGCACATCGTTGTAGAATGTTGCGCTGGTGCCGGGACCGGCCATGGTGTGAATCCTGCTCCAGGAGAAGCCCGGTGCCGTGGTGGGCACGATTAGAATGGACAGGCCGCGGTGCTTGGTCGCCTCCGGATCGGTACGGGCCGCCAGCCAGATGTAGTCGGCGTATTCGATGAGGCTGGTCCAGGCCTTCTCGCCGTTGATGACGAACTCGCTGCCCTCGCGTACCGCTCGGGTGCGCAGTGACGCCAGATCGGTGCCTGCGTCGGGCTCGGAGTAGCCGATGGAGAAGTGCAACTCGCCCTTGGCAATTCGGGGCAGGAAGAATGCCTTCTGCTCGGGGGTGCCGAAGCGCATGATGGTCGGGCCGACCGTGTTCACGGTCAGGAACGGGAAGGGGACGCCCGCGGCGGCGGCCTCGTCATTGAAGATCAGTTGGTCCATGGCCGGCCGGTTCTGGCCGCCGAATTCCTCGGGCCAGCCCAGGGTCAGCCAGCCGTCGCGGCCGAGGGTGCGAACGACCTCTTTGTAGGCGTCGGGATCGCCGTATTCGCCACCGGATCCAGCTAGAGTCTCGCGGATTTCGGGTGTCATCAGGTCGGTGAAGTAGGAGCGCAACTGCTTGCGCAGCTGCAGTTGTTCGTCGTTGAAGTCGATGTGCATCGTGGTCCTTGGATTCGGATGTCTGAGCTCTTCCGAAAATAGAACAGGCTCACCTCGAAGAAGGGCTGTTGTGTAGCAGGAAGCTGCCGTCCCGCGTGGCAGAGAATTGCCACGCCACAGAGTGCTTTAGTGATCTGATCACTTAGATTGACAGCTTGTCGGGGGTGCCGGTAAGCCTGGTTTTCATAGTCGAAGGTGGGGTCATAGAGCTATGTATCCAGAGGGGACGCAGCACTTTGAAATTGGAGCGAAGCAACCAGACCGGGGTGGGGTGGATGTGGGTTCACTGCTGGCGGAGGCGCGTCGCCTGCTCGATCACGCGATAGACGAACATCACAGTGTCCGCAGTGCGGCCGGAGACGTCGTCCGGTTGCGCCCAGGTGAGGGGTGGGAACGCGATCTACAGCAATTGCTACAACGTGTTCGCAAAGAGGCCATGCTCGCGGTGGCGAGCCCGCTGCGGATCCAGCGGCATTACCAGCCAGGTCGGCGAACGGTCGCGGATATGCTCTCGACCGGTAAGGAAGTCCGTCTGCTGTACACCCAGCACTACGCCGAGACACGCGATTATGAATCGTTGCGGCAACAGCCCGAACTGTGCGACCGGATCCGGGTGTCCAACGCCGACTTCCACAATATGGTCATCATCGATCGACAGGTCGCAGCGGTTTGGGGCGGGACCGGTGAGCAACGGCCCTATGGGTACGTCATCAGCGATCCCGACCTGCTCCGGGTGCTGCATCAATTCGCCATGGTCCTCTGGGAATCGGCGCCAGGGCTGTCCAGGCACTTCACATTGCCGCAACCGGAATTCGCCCAGATGACGCTGGCTGTGTTGCGCGCACTCGACCTCGGATTGAAGGACGAGCTCGCCGCGCGCCGGCTCGCCGTGTCGCTACGAACTTACCGCCGCTACGTTGCCGACATTATGGTTCGACTCGGGGTCACCACCAGGTTCCAAGTCGGCGCTCGCGCGGCAGAGCTTGGTCTGCTCAAGGCATTCTCGGAACAGTGACGTCGAGCGTTGGAGTCGTCGGGTGACCTGTGTACCGACTATGCGGGAACGATGTGATTCCGGACCCTATCGATGACGACTTGTGTCGAGTCGTGCGGCGAACGGCGGCGGACCACGCTCGGCCGCGCAGCTGCGTCGGGCAGATTTCCCCGACGCTGTGGCCCGGCTACATGCCGATCCTCTCGGCGACATAAGTCGCCGAGAGGTGCCGCCTCTGCTTGTGCATGGCGCCGGACCTGCCGCACGGTGACCGCCACTGCGCCGGCCCAGATGACGGCGGCCGAGCCGATCGGCCTCATCCCTTTGCGGCTCCGTACGCGACCATGCGCCGCTCGCGACCGCAAGCGCGACCCGCCCGCTGTTGCGCCCATCGGGACCTTCGCAACGGTGAAGAGTGGAAATTGCCGCTCGGCGCGCGCTGATCGGCGGATACTCGACATGACCTGGTAGCCCGGCGAGGTGAGTGGGGCGGTGGCGGCATGACATGGGCGCTACCCGTGATCGCTGGGGTCCTGCTCGTCTTCGCGGCGCTGTCCCGGCGTCTCGCGGGCACTCCGATCACGGCTCCGATCGTCTTCACCGCGGCAGGCCTCCTGCTCGGGGGGAGGTCTGCGGGTCTGATCGACGTGCACGTCACCGCCGAGACGGTCAAGCTGCTCGCCGAGGTGACGCTCGCGCTGGTGTTGTTCTCCGATGCCGCCCGGGTGGACCTGTCCGCCCTCCGCACCGAGATCTCCCTTCCTGCTCGGTTACTCGGCATCGGCCTGCCGCTGACCATCCTGGCGGGCTTCGGTGCCGCGGTGGTCGTGCTCGGCGACCTCGCCTGGCCCGAGGCACTGCTGCTCGCGGTGATTCTCGCCCCGACCGACGCCGCGCTCGGGCAGGCCGTCGTGACCCTCCGGTCTCTGCCGCTGCGGGTCCGGCAGGGCCTGAACGTCGAGAGCGGGCTCAACGACGGCATCTGCGTGCCGCTCTTCCTCGTCGTGCTGGCCATCGCGGAGGCGGAATCCGGTGCGCTCGGCGGCGGTGCCGCGGCCCGGCTGGTCACCGAGCAGATCGGGTACGGGATCGCGGCGGGCGTCGGAGCGGGCGCGATCGCCGCCACGATCCTGGCCGCCGCGCGTCGGCGCGGCACGATCGACCCGCTGTGGGCGCAGATCGTCCCCGTGACGGCGGCCCTGCTCGCCTACACCGCCGCCGTGCCACTGGGTGGCTCGGGTTTCATCGCCGCGTTCATCGGCGGACTGACCTTCGGCGCGATCCGACGCAGAAGTGGCGGCGGCGAGGAAGAGGGGGCACGCCTGCTCGACGAGGCAGGCGACATGTTCAGCGCCGTGACCTTCATCGTCTTCGGTGCCGTGCTGCTCGGCCCCGCCCTCGGGCACCTGTCCTTGGCCGTGCTCGGCTACGCGGCGCTGAGCCTGACCGTCGTCCGGATGGTCCCCGTCGCGCTGTCACTGGTCGGCACGCACCCGCGTGCGCCGACCGTCGCGTTTCTCGGTTGGTTCGGTCCCCGCGGACTCGCCACGATCGTCTTCGTCATCCTCATCCTCGAGGAACCGGGGCAGCTGCCCCACGAGGACCTGCTCGTGACGACGGCGGTGATCACGATCGGGGCCTCGGTGCTGGCCCACGGGCTCAGCGCGGCGCCGCTGGCCGACCGCTACGCCGCCTGGTTCCGCCGCCACCCGCGCGACGAGGACGACCTCGCGAAGCGGGGTTCGCCGTGAGTCCTTCTGGCGGCGAATCGCCCCAGTGCGGTGGCACCGCCAGCGCGGCGGGCAGGCGGGTCGTCGCGTCGCCCTGTGCGGCGTTGACCTGGAACTGAGTCAGGAAGATGGTCTCGGTCAGATCCGCGCCCCGAAGATCCGCTCCCCGGAAGTCGGCGCCGATGAGATCGGACGACCGCAGGTCGGCCTTACGCAGGTCCGCGCCGATCAGGTACGCGCCCCGCAGGTTCGCGCCCCGCAGGTCCGCACCGCGCAGCTTGGCGCCGATGAGGTCGGCTCCCCGGTGCTCGCGCTTGCGGCCCGGCACGGCCCCGCGGACCAGCTCACTGACCCGGAGCAGGAGCACGTTCACCTCCTGACGGTGGCGATCGACGTCGATCCGGGCCACCGTCGCGGGGTCGCCCTCGGTCAGCTCCACCGTCCGGTCCCAGGCGTCGCGGAGTTCGGCGTGGACCGGTTCGGCGGCCGCGGTCGTCAGCGACTCGTTCAGGTACCAGAGCAGCTCGTGCAGCTGCCGCATGATCGGGAAGACCTCGAACATCGCGCCTGCCCCGGCCGGGTCCCGGCGCCAGTCGCGCCCCTCGAAGGTCTGCTGCGACACCTTCTGGCCTGCGCCGAAGCAGTCGTAGACGGTGCAGCCCGTGAACCCCCTGTGCCGCAGGTCCGTGTGGATCCCGCACCGGAAGTCGTCCAGGAGGTTCGTGCACGGCCGGCCCGCGGACTTGTCGACGGCAAAGTCCGCCGACTTGGCGAAGGGCAGCGCCACGCAGCACAGCGCGAAGCAATTGCCGCAGTCCGCATTCAGGCTAGGGGTCGTCGGTGGGGGCAGCTGGTCGGCAGGCACGGAAGGCGATCTCTCGGTCGGGTGATTGCCCGCGAGTCTAGTTGCCCCGCGGGGGCGCCCAGCCGCCGAAGGCGCGCTCCAACTCGAGCGCGGCGGCGATCGTCAGGTGATCGTTGCCCATCCCGCCGACGATCTGGACGCCCAGCGGCAGCCCGGCCGAGCCCAGCCCGAGCGGTGCCTGGGTGACCGGCAGCCCGGCGAGGCTGAACGGGGCGACCGCGTTGGTCCGCCACGGCTGGCCGGTGGACGCGCCGTGTCGCGGCGCGACGGCGGGCATCGTCGGGTGCAGCAGCAGGCCGTCCCCGATGATCGCCGTCACCTCGTCCGCCGCCGTGTGGGCGGCGGTGGCCAGCCGCCGCACCAGCGGCTTCGGCAACAGCTTCTCGAGAACCTCGCCGATCACCAGCGACCGCATCGGCGCCGTGTGCTTGCCGCGCGGCGCGACCAGTTCCGGCAGCGAGAGGGGATGGGCGCCCTCCCCGCGCATGATCTCCGCGAAGCTGATGCCCGTCTCCTCGGCCAGGACGATGGTGGTGAACAGGCCGATCTGGCGCAGCGACGTCATCGTGACGTGCTCGACCTTTGCGCCTGCGTCCTCCAGCGCGGCGGCGGCCCGGTCCCGCGCGCGCAGCATCTCGCGGCCGGTGCCCGGCAGGAACGCGTCATCGACGAGGGTCACCCGGACGCCGGTCAGCGAGGTCGACGCGGGGTCGTGCAGCGGCACCTCCCGTACGAGGGGGTCGACGCCGTCGGGGCCCGCCATGATCTCCAGCAGGGGCATCAGGTCCTGGGCGCGGCGCGCCAGCGGACCGTTCGCGCACATCCGCGCGACCCCGTAGGGCGGTGGCCAGGATCCGGTGACGGGCAGCAGTCCGGTCGAGGGCCGGTGCCCGAAGACCCCGTTGCAGAAGGCCGGGATGCGAATCGACCCCAGCGTGTCGGTGGCGATCCCGATCGGGGACCCGCCGCTGCCGATCACGGCACCCTCGCCGCCGGAGGAGCCGCCCGCGCTGCGCCGACGGTCGTAGGCGTTGTTGGTGCGCCCGTAGACCCGGTTGTTGCTCTCGATCCACATGCAGCCCTCGGACGTGTTCGTCAGGCCGAGCACGATCGCGCCCGCGTCGAGGACGCGCTGCACCACCGGCGCGTGTGCCGCGGGGCGGATATGCTTGCGCGCAACGACTCCCGCGGTGTTGGGCATGCCTGCGACGGCGAGCGACTCCTTGACGGTCACCGGAACGCCCGCGAGCGGCGGGAGTGCGTCCGGCCCATCGGCGGCCAATCGCGCGTCGACCTCGTCCGCCTCCCGCCGGGCGGCGTCGTACCGTTCGACCACCACCGCGTTCAACGCCGGGTTGACCCGATCGAGCACCGCGATGTGCGCTTCGACCACCTCGCGCGAACTGAGCGACCCCGCCCGGATCGCGCCCGCCAGCGCGACGGCCGACTCCTCGGTGATCTCCACGTACCCTCCTGACCCTGCACTCTGGACGAGCCCGGCCGACTCGTGCGTGACAGTTTGACATGAGATGTCAACGTGCATCGAGGGCGGTCGGGGACCGACGAGAACGCCCCCGCCGAGCAGGTCGGCGGGGGCGTTCTCGTCACGGTGGGGGAGCGGTCAGCACTCGCCCTTGATGCCGGCGTCCACGCCGCGCTGGAAGTCCTTCTGGTCCTGCTCGGACTTGGTGGCCCAGTCCGGCGCGGCCTTCGCGAGGTTCGCGAACTCGGCGCCGATGGCCTCCGGCGTGGCGGCCTCGTCGGTGATGCCTGCGTCCTTGAGGGTCTTGATGTACTCGCTGATCCCGACGCAGGTGTCGTGGTAGATGTCGCCGGTCAGCTGCGGGGTCTCGCCGATCGCCAGCTCCTCGACCGTGCTGGCGGCGGAGTCGCTCGTCTTCTCCTCGGAATCAGAGCTGCAGCCGACGAGGAGGAAGGGCACGGCGGCGGCCGCGACGGCGGCGATCAGGGTTCGTTTCATGCCCGTATCAGTACCAGACGATCGGGCCGGCTCCGACAGCGCACCCCGTTCCGTCCGCTCCCGGATCCGTTGTCCCACAAGAGCTAGTCGGTCGGGGCGAGCTCGGCGATCAGGGCTTCGACGCGGGATCGGATCTCGTCGCGGATCGGGCGCACCTGCTCGACGCCCCGACCGGCCGGATCCGCCAGCTGCCAGTCGCGGTAGCTCACGCCGGGGAACACCGGGCAGCTGTCCCCGCAGCCCATGGTGATGACCACGGTCGAGGACTCGACCGCGTCGGGGGTGAGGATCTTCGGAGACCGTGCGGAGATGTCGATCCCGAGCTCGGCCATCGCGGCGACCGCGGCCGGGTTGACGGCGTCGGCGGGCGCGGAGCCTGCGGAGCGGACCTCGATCGCGTCGCCCGCGAGGTGGGTGAGGAAGCCGGCGGCCATCTGGGATCGGCCGGCGTTGTGGACGCAGACGAACAGGACGCTGGGTGTGGCTGCCATGATCGGCCTTTCGTCAGGCGGGGAGGTTGGCGGAACGGAAGCGCCCGCGCAGCGCGAGCGAGACATAGACGAGCCCGACCAGGACAGGAACCTCGATCAGCGGTCCGACCACCCCGGCCAGCGCCTGCCCGGAGGCGGCGCCGTAGGTGGCGATCGCGACGGCGATGGCGAGCTCGAAGTTGTTGCCCGCGGCGGTGAACGCGAGGGTCGTGGTGCGCTGATAGCCGAGGCCCAGCCCGGCGCCGAGCGCGTAGCCACCGCCCCACATCACCGCGAAGTACACCAGCAAGGGGATCGCGATGCGGACGACATCGAGAGGATGTGAGGTGATCTGATCGCCCTGCAGGGCGAAGAGCACCACGATGGTGAACAGCAGTCCGTACAGCGCCCACGGCCCGACCTTGGGCAGGAACGTGCCCTCGTACCAGTCTCGGCCCCTTGCCTTTTCGCCGAATCGGCGGGACAGGTAGCCGGCGACCAGCGGGATGCCGAGGAAGATCAGCACCGACCTCGCGATCTGCCACGGCGAGGTGTCGATGGTGGTCTGCTCGAGACCGAGCCAGCCGGGCAGAACGGAGAGGTAGAACCAGCCGAGGGCGGCGAACATGATCACCTGGAACACGGAGTTGATCGCGACCAGGACAGCGGCGGCCTCGCGGTCCCCGCAGGCCAGGTCGTTCCAGATGATGACCATCGCGATGCAGCGGGCCAGCCCGACGATGATCAGTCCGGTGCGGTACTCGGGCAGGTCGGGAAGGAAGATCCAGGCCAATGCGAACATCAGCGCGGGGCCGAGCACCCAGTTCAGCACCAGCGAGCTGATCAGGAGCTTGCGGTCGCCGGTGACGGTGTCGAGTCGGTCGTAGCGGACCTTTGCCAGCACCGGGTACATCATGATCAGCAGGCCGAGGGCGATCGGCAGCGAGATGCCGTCGATCTCCACCGCGCTGAGCACGTCGCCGAGTCCCGGGATCATGTTGCCGAGCAGCAGCCCGGCGACCATCGCGGCGCCGATCCACACCGGCAGGAAGCGGTCGAGGGTGGAGAGTTTGCCGACGACGGCCGGATGGCCCCCGGTGGTCGCTGGCGCGCTCACGCGGTCACCGCGGCGGTGGGATCGGCGTCCGCGAGTGCCGACGAGAGTCGGTGCAGCGCGGCGGGGATCACCCGGTAGTAGACCCAGGTGCCGCGGCGCTCGGAGTCCAGCAGGCCCGCCTCGCGCAGCACCTTGAGGTGATGCGAGATCGTCGGCTGGGACAGATCGAAGGAGGGGGAGATGTCGCAGACGCAGGCCTCGCCGCCGTCGTGGCTCGCGATCAGGCTCAGCAGCCGCAGTCGGACCGGGTCGCCAAGGGCCTTGAACGTGCGGGCGATCTCGTGTGCGTGGCCCTCGCTCAGCGGCTCGCGGACCAGCGGCGAGCATCGCTCGGTGACGTCGGTCAGCGCCAGACCTTGATTCGACATGTGTCTATATTGACACCTGTCGATGTAAAGCGCTACCGCAACTGTGCGCGATCCGTACCCCAGTCGGGGTACGGATCGCGCACAAGCGGCTATGCCGCCTGCACCGCCTGCTCCTCGGCGGACGTGATGGCCGACCGCAGCAGGTCCGCGACGTCGGACACCAACCGCACCTCGACGGACTCGAGCACGTCCGCGGGGACGTCGTCCAGGTCCGGCTCGTTGCGGGCGGGCAGGAACACCGTGCTCAGCCCCGCCCGCTGCGCCGCCAGCAGCTTCTGCTTGGCGCCGCCGATCGGCAGCACCCGCCCGTTGAGCGTGACCTCGCCGGTCATGCCGACGTCCGAGCGCACCGGGCGGCCCAACGCCAGCGACACCAGCGCCGTCACCATCGTCACCCCGGCGGACGGCCCGTCCTTGGGCACCGCACCCGCGGGGACGTGGATGTGGATGCTCCGGTCCAGGGCGGCGGGGTCGACGCCCAGTTCCTTCGCGTGCGAGCGGACGTAGGACAGCGCGATCTGCGCCGACTCCTTCATCACGTCGCCGAGCTGCCCGGTCAGGGTCAGCCCCGCCTTGCCCTCGGTGGCGTTCGCCTCGATGAACAGCACGTCCCCGCCGAGCCCGGTGACGGCGAGCCCGGTCGCGACCCCGGGAACCGAGGTCCGCTCGTGTGCCTCGGGGGTGAAGCGCGGCCGGCCCAGGAGGTCCCTGAGCTGGTCGACGCCGATCACGACCCGCTCCGGCGCGGCGATGCCCGCGAGCCGGGTCGCGGCCTTGCGGAGCGCCTTCGCCAGCAGCCGTTCGAGCTGCCGCAACCCGGCCTCCCTGGTGTAGTCGGCCGCGATCTCGCGCAGCGCGTCCTCGGTGACCTCGACCTCGTCCGCGGTGAGCGCGGCGCGTTCGAGCTGGCGCGGCATCAGGAAGTCCCTGGCGATCGCCACCTTGTCGTCGGCGGTGTAGCCGTCGACGGTGACGAGCTCCATGCGGTCCAGCAGGGCGGCCGGGATCGACTCCACCACGTTGGCCGTCCCGATGAACACCACATCGGACAGGTCGAGGTCGAGATCGAGGTAGTGGTCACGGAAGGTGTGGTTCTGCGCCGGGTCCAGCACCTCGAGCAGGGCCGCCGCGGGGTCGCCGCGGTAGTCCGAGCCCACCTTGTCGATCTCGTCGAGCAGCACGACCGGGTTCATCGAGCCGGCCTCGTTGATCGCGCGGACGATCCGCCCGGGCAGCGCGCCGACGTAGGTGCGCCGGTGCCCGCGGATCTCCGCCTCGTCGCGGACGCCACCGAGCGCGACGCGAACGAACTTGCGTCCCAACGCTCGTGCGACGCTCTCGCCCAGCGAGGTCTTGCCGACGCCGGGCGGGCCGGCGAGCACCATGACCGCGCCCGAGCCGCGACCGCCGACGACCTCCATGCCCCGCTCCGCGCGGCGCGCGCGGACCGCCAGGTACTCCACGATCCGGTCCTTGACCTCCTCCAGGCCGTGGTGGTCGGCGTCGAGGACCGCGCGGGCGGCCGCGACGTCGGTGCTGTCCGTGGTGCGGACCGTCCACGGCAGTTCGAGCACCGTGTCGAGCCACGTGCGGATCCAGCCGGACTCGGGGCTCTGATCGCCCGCCCGTTCCAGCCGGCCGACCTCGCGTAATGCGGCCTCGCGCACCGAATCCGGCAGGTCCGCGCCCTCGACGCGGGAACGGTAGTCGTCCGCCCCGTCCGCCTCGCCCTCGCCGAGTTCCTTGCGGATCGCGGCGAGCTGCTGCCGCAGCAGGAACTCGCGCTGGCTCTTCTCCATGCCCTCGCGGACGTCGTCGCCGATCTTGTCGGCCACCTCGACCTCGGCGAGGTGCTCCTTCGTCCAGTCGATCAACACGGTCAGACGCTCTGTCGCCGAAGGCGTTTCGAGGAGCTGTCGCTTCTGCAGGTCGGTCAGGTAAGGGGCGTATCCGGCGGTGTCGGCGATGGCCGAGGGGTCGGTGAGCCGGTTGACCGAGTCGATGACCTGCCAGGCCTCGCGGCGCTGCAGGACCGCGACCACCAGGTTCTTGTACTCGTGGGCGAGTTCGGTGGTCCGGCCGTCGGGCGCGTGGTCCTCGACGAGTTCGGCCTCGACCCACAGCGCGGCGCCCGGTCCGGTGACGCCGGTGCCGATGCGGGCGCGCCTGCCGGCCTTGAGCACGGCGGCCGGGGCCCCGCCGCTTAGCCTGCCGATCTGTTCGATGGAGGCGACCACGCCGAACGCCGCGTATCGGTCCTCGAGGCGTGGGGCGAGCAGCACGCGGCCGTCGCTGCTGCTGCGGGCCGCGTCGATGGCGGCCTGTGCCGGTTCGTCGAGCTCGATGGGGACGACCATTCCTGGCAGCACCACCGGTTCCGCCACGAACAGCACGGGGAGACGTTCGGTTGTTGTCATGACCCTGCCCTTCTGAAGTTGAGCGTGCGATGCTCAACCTCGTCGATTAGGGGTCTGTTCCCGCCACTGCGGCGTTTCGCCGTGGGCGGACGCGGCGCCGAAGTGTGGCGCGAGAGATAGGTGAGGCTACCCTGTGTTTCTGTTCACGCTTAGCCCTGTTCGGCGGCGACCTCTTCAGCTTCGCGATCCACGTCAACCTCTGACGCACGCAGCGCGACAAAGGGGCGCCTCCCGGCGGGGAGGCGCCCCCTTCTGCCTGGGTCACGGGGAGGTCGTGTGCCGCCTGGCCGCGTACACCAGCGCACCCACGCCGAGCACCGCCAGCCCGCTGAGCACGGAGGCGAGGGGCAGCGCGAAACCCAGCACCACGCAGCCGAGGGCGCCGAGGATCGGGACCCCCGGCCACGCCCTGCCCTCCGCGCGCGTCAGCGTCAGCGCCGAGCAGTTCGCGATCAGGTAGTAGGCCAGCACGGCGAACGAGGAGAACCCGATCGCGTGCCGCAGGTCCGCGACCGCGGCGAGCACCGCGACGACCGCGCCCACCAGCAGCTCCGCGCGGTGCGGCACGCCGAAGCGCGGGTGCACGGCGGCCAGCCCGCGCGGCAGGTGGCCGTCGCGCGCCATCGCCAGGGTGGTGCGCGAGACCCCGAGGATCAGCGCGAGCAGCGAGCCGAGCGCGGCGAGCACCGCACCGACCCGGACCACCGGCTCCAGACCGGGCGCCCCCGCGGCCCGCACCACTTGCGCCAGCGGATCGGTCGCCGCCGCCAGCCCCTGCGGGCCAAGGGTTTTCAGGGCCGCCGCCGCGACCAGGGCGTACACCACCAACGTGATGCCCAGCGCGATGGGGATGGCAAGGCCGATGGTGCGGCGCGGGTCGCGGACCTCCTCGCCGAGGGTGGCGATCCGGGCGTAGCCTGCGAACGCGAAGAACAGCAGTCCGGCGGCCTGCAGCACACCCAAGGCGCCGCCCGAGCCGCCGTCCGCCCAGCGGCTCGGCGCCGCGGAGCCCAGGCCCACGACGACCACGACCGCCAGCACGGCGAGCACCACCGCGACCAGGACCCGGGTCAGCAGCGCCGACTTCTGCACTCCCACATAGTTGACCGCGGTCAGCGCGAGCACGGAGGCCACAGCGACGGCGTGCGCGTGCGCGGGCCAGGCGTAGGCCCCGACGGTCAGGGCGATCGCGGCGCAGGACGCGGTCTTGCCGATCACGAAGCCCCAGCCGGCCAGGTATCCCCAGAACTCGCCGAGCCGCTCGCGGCCGTACACATAGGTCCCGCCCGAGCTCGGGTATCGGGCCGCGAGCCGGGCGGACGAGGTGGCGTTGCAGTAGGCGACAATCCCGGCGACCGCCAGCGCGAGGGGCAGCGCTGTCCCGGCGGCCTGCGCGGCAGGGGCGAGGGCGGCGAAGATCCCGGCCCCGATCATCGAGCCGAGGCCGATCAGCACGCTGTCGCGGACCCCGAGCGTGCGGGCGAGTTCGGGCACCGTCACACGGTAGGGGTGGATTCGGCGCAGCGCCACCGGAACCGGTTGCCGCGGCGTCTAGCTGTATTCGGTGCCGTTGCCCCGGCCGCCCTTGAGCCAGCGGCCGGGCAGCCGGCCGGCGAGGTCGCCGAGCGGGCCCACCGCCGCGCTGAGGACCCCAACGGTCTCGCGGAGCAGTTCGATGCTGTCGCCCATCTTCTCGAGGTTGGGCGCCAGGGACGCCAGCGTCTCGGAGAGGCTGACGATCTGGTCGAGCGGTCCGCCGTCCGCGATGATCCGTTCGAGCGCGCCGTCCTTGGCCAGCAGCGTCTCGAGGATGCCGTCCTCCTCGAGCGCGCGCTCGATGAGTCCGCCCTCGCGGGTGAGGGTTTCGAGCGGACCGGCGGTGGCGGTGAGGCGTTCGAGCGGTCCGTCCTCGGCGGTGAGCCGGTCGAGCAGCCCGCCGGGGGCGAGCAGCCGCTCCACCGGTCCGTCCACGTCGAGCAGTCGGTCGACAGGGCCGCCGGTGGCGAGCACACGCTCGAGCGGCCCGCCCGGTTCGATGATCCGTTCCAGGGTGCCGCCGGGTGCGGTGAGCCGGTCGACAACGCCGCCCGGTTCGAGGAGTCGGTCCAGTGGCCCGCCGGGGCGCATCGCCTGGCCGAGTGGACGCTGGTCCGAGGCGAGCTCGGCGACCTGTTGCAGCAGCTTCAGCGGTCCGGAGGGGTTGGCCGAGGCGAACCCGCCGAGGCTCGCCGCCGCCCCGGGGGAGGTCGAGGCGGCGAGCATGACGCGGGCGGCGCCGAGGGCGGTTTCGGCCACCCCCAGAGCCGAGTCGGTGATCGCGAGGCTGGCCCGCACCGGGAGTGTGACCATCGCCACCAGGTTCATGAAGTAACTGTAACCCTGGGGTGACGGGCAACACGCCCGGTCCGGGTGCGGCGGGTTGTCAGTGCAGGACCTTGAGTCCGATCACGCAGCCGACGATGCCGAGGATCAGCAGGACCTTGACGATCGACGACGATTCGGAGCCGGTGATCATCGCGTAGGCGACCGTGAGGGACGCGCCGATGCCGACCCACACCGCATACGAGGTACCGATGGGGAGAGAGCGCATCGCGTAGGCGAGCCCGCCCATGCTGATCACGAGGGCGACGCCGAACACGATCGAGGGGTTGAGCTTCGAGAAACCCTCGGACTTACCGAGAGCGGTGGCCCAGATGGCCTCGAAGATTCCAGAAATGACGAGCACGATCCATGCCATGGTGTGATTCTCCCAAGGCACCGTCTTGTCGCTGGCCGGGTACGGTGCTGCTCGTCCGGATGTCATGTTGACGTCTTTACCGTAGCAAACGAAATGCCCCGGGTGCGGGTGTCTTCGGTCACCACCGCCGCAAAGGCGGACGTCAGCTCCGCGGCACCCGCGAGATCTGAACGATCGCAAGGCGATTGCCCAGCCCGCCCGGATACGGCGAGATGCGCAGGCTGGACAGCGCCCACTCGTCCTCGCCCGCCCGAAGCCGTGCCACCGCCTCGACGGGCTCGACGGATCCGGAATCGAAGCGGGCGCGGGCCAGCTCCAGCACGCCCTGATCCTCCGGGTGGATGACCCGGTTGCCGCCCTCGATGCCGCGCCAGTGCACCCACGGGGCCGGCTCTGCCAGCCACATGGTCAGCACCCCCAGCTCGGTCTCGAACAGCGCGGTGTAGATCCCGGCCCCCCGCATCACCTCCTGCATGCCGAGCTCTGCGAGCGTCGGCCTGCGGGGCTCGACCGTGTCGGTGACGTCGTGCCAGAGCAGGCGCAGGCCCGCCTGCCCCGGTTCGGTCCTGGCCCTGGCCCAGCAGTGCCACCGCATGATCCGGCCGTCGGCGTGCAGCACGCTCATGTCGGCGTCCCATCGGGCGCCAGGCTGAGGATTGAAGGCCAGTGCGAACAGCGATTCCGACTCGTCGAACTTGACCGCCTTGGCGTAGTACTCGGCAGGCGTCCGTTCGGTGACGTGGTCGGCGGGGCTGACCCCGGACATCATCGACGCCTCGAGCGTCTGCGCGATCATGAGGCGCTCGAGCAACCAGGAGATGCCGGAGGCCATCCGCGGCGGCGAGGGCGGGGCGTCGGCCTCCCCGATCCACAGCTGGACGCCGTGGGTGTCGCCGGACGGTCCGAGGACGGGGAAGGCCTCGAGGCGGTACCGCTTGCGCTCGCCCCTCTGGCTCTGCGCCTCGAGGACCTCGCGGCGGCGGCCGGACCGCACGGCCTCGACCAGTGGTTCGACCCGGACGCCGGGGGCGGGCGACAGCCGGCCGGCCGAGGTCCACGCGCGCACCGTTCCGCCGGTGCTGACCACGGTGGGCGAGTCCTCGGCCAACGTTTCGATCAAGTGCCATTCGTTCACGGTGTCTCGACGCTCCCGGTCATCGCGATCGGATCCGGAGCGTGAAGCCGCGTGGCTTGAGGGTGACCGCTTCCTGGATGTCCAGTGTGTACGCCGGGTCGCCGGTGAACTCGTACCGGCGCAGCAGTTCCGCCAGCGTCAGCACGGCCTCGTGGAGCGCGAACTGGCGCCCGATGCAGGACCGGGGGCCGGTCCCGAACGGCCGGTACGCGTCGCGCGGCCGCTTGCGGGCCTGTTCCGGCAGGAAACGGTCCGGGTCGAAGGTCTCGGTGTCGTTTCCCCACACCGGGTCTCGATGCAGCTGCGGTAGCAGCACGAACACCCAGGATCCCATTGGCATCGCGTACCGGCCGCCGAGCATCGTGTCCGTCCGGACCTTGCGGAAGTAGCCAGGCGCGGCGGGCCACAGGCGCAGGGTCTCGTCGACCACCCGGCGCAGGTACCGCAATTTCCCGATCTGGTCGAAGGAGAGCGGGGCGTCGCCGGGGGCCACGGCGACGATCTCCGCGCGGGCTGCGGCCGCGATCTCCGGGTGCTTGGCCAGGTAGTAGAGGGCGAATCCGAGTGTCCCCGCTGTGGTCTCGTTGCCAGCGACCAGAAACGTGAGTACCTGGTTGCGGATGTTCACCGGGTCGAGGGATTCCCCGCTGGCCGGGTCGACGGTGCCCAGCATCAGGTCGAGGAGGTCGTCGTGACCACCCTGGTGTCGGCTCCGCTCCGCGATCACGTCGTCGACGACCGAGCGCATCAGAGCGATATCGGCCTTGTGCTGTTCGGCGGCCTTCCGGCCGAACAGCTTTCGCACGAAAGGAAGGTCGTTCGAGGTGCGGTTGATGTGAGCCAGCGCCCGCGACATGGCCGTCACGAACGGGTCCTCTGACACTGGTCGCTCCGCGGGCTCCGCTCCTGCGGACTTCGTGAACGAGCCGAAGTCGTAGCCGAACCCGGCCAGTCCGATCACATCGAGGGTGAGCCGGTTCATGTCCCGGGAGACGTCGACCGGGTCGCCGGTGGCCGCGGCCCCATCCCACGCCGACCGGAGGCCGTCGAGGGCCCGGAGCATCGAACCGTGATAGCCGCGCAGCGCGGCCTGGCTGAAGCCGGGGGCCAGGATGTTGTGTGCCTTGGCCCAGTTCGGCTCGTTGTTGAACGCCGTGAACAACCCGTCCTCCGCAATGCTGCGGAGTTTGCGGATCGGCTGGCCGAGGGACTTCGCCCAGGTCGATTCGTCGTTGACCTCCGACACCAGGTCGACGCCAGAGACGACGACGAGGCGCTGGCCGACGATCTTGCGCTCGAAGATCGGGCCCAGTTCGGCGGCCATCCGCATTTCCTTCTGCACCGGCTTGGCCGGGTCGACGCTCAGCAGATCGCCCAGCACAGGTAGCCGGTGGCGGGGCCTCGGGATGACGGCTGCCGGCCCCACCGGCGCGGCCGGCGCCGGATCGGTCGCAGGGGTCGGCCCGGCGATGGTGTGCGGGCACTTGTCGGCGGTCACACCCAGAGTCTGCCGCATCGCCGGGTGCGGGGATCCGCGGTGTCGGCAGGTGCTCGTCGGTGGGTCGTCCGCCGGGCGAATCCCAGGTGGGACCGCCCGGCGGGCGCCTCGCGATCCGGACCCCTCGAGAATGCGTGAGCACCCGATTTCCGGATCGAGTCGGAGGACGGCACGAAAGGGACGCCGGACGGCGCGCGTCCGGTGCTGTGACCGTCGAGGTCGGCGTGGCCCTGAGAGAATCAGGCAAGCCACACCGTGAGTGCTGCATCCGGTTCCGACGTCGACAGGAACCGGGGAACTCCCGAGGGAGCGCAAGGGAAACTCTAGCGCACGGGTCCTCGAGCCGACTGACAGGAAGTTCACAGCCGATGTCCAGCCTCCTGGCAGCGATCACGAACAAGATGGGGGAGTGAGCGCCACCAGAACCGAGGCCAGGGTGTTGGTCGTCGACGACGAGCCGACCATCGTCGAACTGCTGTCGGTGAGCCTGCGGTTCCAGGGCTTCGAGGTCGAGACCGCCGCCACCGGGCCGGAGGCCCTCGACCGGGCGCGCGGCTTCCGGCCGGACGCGGTGATCCTGGACGTGATGATGCCCGGCATGGACGGCTTCGGCCTGCTGCGCAGGCTGCGGGCCGACGGCGTCGACGCGCCGGTGCTGTTCCTCACCGCGCGGGACGCGGTGGAGGACAAGGTCGCCGGGCTCACCCTCGGCGCCGATGACTACGTCACCAAACCGTTCAGCCTCGAGGAGGTGGTGGCCCGGCTGCGGGTGATCCTGCGACGGGCGGCGGGCGGCGCGCAGTCCGCCGAGTCCGCACGTATCCGGTTCGCGGACCTCGAGCTCGACGACGACACCCATGAGGCGTGGAAGGCAGGCGAGCCGGTGTCGTTGTCGCCGACGGAGTTCACGCTGCTGCGGTACTTCATGGTCAACGCAGGCGTGGTGCTGAGCAAGCCGCGGATCCTCGATCACGTGTGGCACTACGACTTCGGCGGCGAGGTCGGGGTGGTCGAGTCGTACGTGTCGTACCTGCGGCGCAAGGTCGACACCGGGGACCGGCGGCTGATCCACACCCTGCGCGGGGTCGGCTACGTGATGCGCGAGCCCAGGGAGCCGTGATGGCGCGCCGGGTCCCGCTGCGGTTGTCGCTGGTGGCGGCGCTCGTGCTGCTCGCGGGCCTGGGGTTGCTCGTGTCAGGGGTTGCGGTCACCTCGTCGCTGGAGAACTCGTTGGTCGCCCGCACCGACGAGGTGCTGCGCGACGCGGCGCACGGCTGGGCGAAGCCCCAGGCGCTGCCGTTGCCGCCGCCTCCGTTCGCGCTGCCCGCGCCCGGGCCCGACCGGCCGCCGACCCAGTTCTTCGTCCTCGTGCAGGCCCCCGGCGGACAGCCCCAGTTCGTCATCAACGACGACGCCAGCCAACCGGATCTGCCGCAGGATCTCGGTTCGGAGCCGGTCACGGTGGGCTCGGTCGGTGACCCAGGGGAGCGGTGGCGGGTGCTGGCCAACACCTCGCCGATGGGCACGGTGACGGTCGCGGTGAGCCTGTCCGACGTCGACGCCACCGTGCAACGGCTGGTGATCCTCCAGCTCGTGATCGGGGCCGTGGTTCTGCTGATCCTGGCCGTGCTCGGGTACTTCGTCGTTTGGCGCAGCCTGCGCCCGCTGGTCGAGGTGGAGCACACGGCCGCGGCCATCGCGGCCGGGGACCTGCACAGCCGGGTGCCCGAGTACGGCGGCAGGACCGAGGTCGGCAGGTTGTCGGCGGCGCTCAACGGGATGCTCGCCCAGATCCAGACCGCGTTCGCGGCCACCGAGGCCTCCGAGGAATCGGCCCGCCGGTCCGAGCAGAAGATGCGACGCTTCGTCGCCGACGCCAGCCACGAGTTGCGAACCCCGCTGACCACCATCCGCGGGTTCGCCGAGCTGTACCGGCAGGGCGCGATGACCGACACCGGGCTGCTGATGGCGCGGATCGAGGGCGAGGCCGCCCGGATGGGCCTGCTGGTCGAGGACCTGCTGATGCTGGCCCGGCTCGACGCGCAGCGCCCGCTCGAACGCGCGCCGGTGGATCTGCTCACCGTCGCCTCCGACGCGGTCCACGATGCCAGAGCAGTTGCCCCACAACGCGAGATCGGGCTCGAGGTGCTCGGCGGCCCCGGGCAGGCCGAGGTGCTCGGCGACGAGGCGCGGCTTCGCCAGGTGCTCGGCAACCTGGTGGGCAACGCGCTCAGCCACACCCCGGCCGACGCCGCGGTCACCGTCCGGGTCGGGACCGAGGGGCCGGATGCCGTGCTGGAGGTCGCCGACACGGGGCCTGGACTGGACGCGGAGACGCGGGAGCGGGTCTTCGAGCGGTTCTACCGCGCGGACAGCTCTCGCACCAGGGAGTCCGGCGGCAGCGGGCTGGGCCTGTCCATCGTGTCGGCGCTGGTCGCCGCGCACGGCGGCACGGTCGCGGTGGAGTCGCCGGAGGGCGGCGGCGCGGTGTTCCGGGTGCTGCTGCCGCGGATCGAGCGGCCCGACTAGCCCCACCGGCCGGCGGCGGCAGCGTGCCCCGCCGAGTGTGCACCTGTGTGCGCACCCACTCGACGTTTGCGACAGCAGGTGCACACTCGGCGGAACCAGCGGCGGTGTCAGGCCGGGACGTTCGCCCCGTGGCCGAGCTCGCGCAGCGTCGCCTTGATGGTGGCCTGCGCCTCGTCCAGGGACTCCGGCGAGGGGTTCGGGTCGGCGCCCGAGATGTTGAAGTCGCCGAGGCTGAATGCCGGGAACACGTGCAGGTGCAGGTGCGGCACCTCCAGCCCGGCGATCAGCAGTCCGGCGCGCGGGGCGTCGAAGCCCTTGCGCACCGCCTGCCCGACGATCTGCGCGACCTTCGTGCACTTGGCGAGCACCTCGCCGTCGAGGTCCTGCCACTGGTCGATCTCGGCGCGCGGGACCACCAGCGTGTGGCCCTGGGTGATCGGGTTGATGGTGAGGAAGGCGACGACCTCGTCGTCCTCCCAGACGAACCGGCCCGGGAGGTCGCCGGCGATGATCATGCTGAAGACGGATGCCATGCCGCGATTATGCCGGGTGACCCGATACGTCGGCGAGATGCACTTTGGCGTCGTCGTAGCCGGCGGAGCCAGCGGCTTCGGCGGAGGTGTAGATCAGGTGCAGCACCCCGGTGGTGAACGTCTGGGCGGAGATCAGGCGCAGTGGGATCGGCGCGCCCTCCTCGAACAGCCGCTTGCCGCTGCGCAGGGCGATGGGGTGCACGAGCAGATGCAGTTCGTCGATCAGCCCCGCTGCCAGCAACTGCTGGACGATCGACGGGGAACCGCTCATGGCGATATCCGTCGCGCCCGGCTGCTGCTTGAGCTCGGTGACGGCGTCGACCAGCTCGCCCGCCAGCTGTTCGGAGTTGCGCCAGGTGAATTCGAGATCCCGGCGGGAGACGACGATCTTGCGGGCATCGCCGAGGGCCTTGGCCATGCCGGCGTCCTCGCCGCCCGTGGCTTCCCGCCCCGGCCAGGCTCCGGCGAAACTGTCGTAGGTCTCGCGGCCGAGGAGCAGGGTGTCGGCTGACGCGAGCTGCGAGCCGACGGCCGCGCCCATCTCGTCGTTGAAGTAGGGGAAGTGCCAGTCCTGAGGTTCGCCGACGACGCCGTCGAGCGAAATGAACAGGCCTGCGGTGATTCTGCGCATGGGAGTGCTCCTGGCGGTGTGGTCGGGCGCGGCTGCGAGCGGATCAGACGGCGTATTTTGCTGTACCGGTGAGGAATTCGCCTGCGGGCGGGGTGAGGAGCGCGATGTTCGGGTTGTGACTCAGCTTGGCCAGTTCCACGTGCTGGGCGTTGGGCAGGGCCGCGGTGATCGCGCGAGCGGCGGTGCGCAGCAGATCGCCGCTCTTTCCGCCGGAGATGACCAGGGTCGGCACGGTGATGTCGGACCAATCCGCCGCGCGCAGCGGTTCGCCGCGCATGTAGTCGCCCATGACGGCCCAATCATGTGCGGTCGCAGGGGCGGTCGCCTTCAGGCTCTTCCAGAACGGTGTGAACCGCATGACGGCGACGAAGGGGCGGGGCATGCCCATGGCGTGGGTCATGTAGAACTTCACGACGTCGGCGCGGCGGTCCTCGGCGATCAGCTTGTGCAGCGTCACATCAAGATCCGCGGCGGGAACGAAGTCCTCGTGGTTCACCACGAACGGCGGTTCGAAGGCGATGACCTTGGTGATGCCGGGCACCCGGCCCGAGGCGGCCGCCAGCAGCGCGAGTCCCGCGCCGGAGGACCAGCCGAACAGTGCGGCGGATCCACCCGTCGCCTCCACCAGGGCGGCGATATCGTCGATCTCGTTCTCGACGTCGTACACGCCCGGCGAATCGCTGCTGTCGCCCCGGCCGCGACGGTCGTAATTGATGACGGTGAGACGGTATTCATCGGCCAGCTTCTGGGCCAGCTCCACCATTTTCGGGAATGCGCGGTAGCTGAATGCACCACCGACGAGAATGACTGTTCCGGCATCGCCACCGACGTAGCGGTCGAAGGCGAGCGTGATTCCGGCTGGCGTGGTGATGGATTCCATGATCTGAGTCCTTTCGTCGAACTCTCTTGTCACCGTTCGGTGGGTTCAGCAATAGAGACGGCGGTCGGCTCCGGTACTCATCGCCACCGATGTGTGACATAAGTCACATCATGTCCGCAGGAAGTTGCCAGCCTCGGTCCAGGGACACCACAGGTTCGGCCGCGAGGGTGGGCCGCATGACGAAATCACTGGTCCGGGGCGAGACGGCACCGGAACCGCCACCGGACGCCCAGACCGTGGCGCTCGACGTGGTCATCCCGGTGTACAACGAGGAACGCGACCTCGAGCGCTGCGTGCGGCGGCTGCGTCAGCATCTCGACGCGTCGGTTCCGTACCCGAGCCGAATCACCGTCGCGGACAACGCGAGCACCGACTCGACCCTCGCGGTCGCGGCGCGGCTCGCCACCGAGTTCGACGGGGTCCGCGTGGTCCACCTCGACGAGAAGGGCCGCGGCCGGGCACTGAGCGCGGTGTGGGGCGGATCGGACGCACAGGTCGTCGCGTACATGGACGTGGACCTGTCCACCGACCTCAACGCGCTGCTGCCGCTGGTGGCGCCGCTGCTGTCCGGGCACTCGGACCTCGCGATCGGATCGAGGCTCTCGCGCTCGTCGCGGGTGGTGCGCGGGCCCAAACGCGAGGTGATCTCCCGCTGCTACAACCTCATCCTGCGCGGAGCCTTGCGAGCGAGGTTCACCGACGCCCAGTGCGGTTTCAAGGCGATCCGGACGGACGTCGCGCGACGGCTGCTGCCGCTGGTGCAGGACACCGGCTGGTTCTTCGACACCGAACTGCTGGTGCTGGCCGAGCGGGTGGGTCTGCGGATCCACGAGGTGCCGGTGGACTGGGTCGACGACCCCGACAGTTCGGTCGACCTCGTCGCGACCGCGCTCGCCGACCTCAGGGGGGTGGTGCGGGTGGGACGGGCGCTGGCCACCGGCGCTCTGCCGGTGGCCGCGCTGCGGGAGGGGCTCGGCCGCGAGCCGCTGGTGCCGGGGGTGCCGCGCGGGATGGTCGGGCAACTGGCCCGGTTCGCGGTCGTCGGGGTCGCCTCGACCCTCGCCTACGCGCTGCTCTACCTGGCACTGCATCCCGTGATCGGCGCCCAGGCGGCGAATCTCGTCGCGCTGCTCGTCACCGCGGTGCTCAACACCGCCGCCAACCGGGCGTTCACCTTCGGGGTGCGCGGCCGGTCGGACGCCGCCAAACACCAGGCCCAGGGCCTCGCGGTGTTCGCGTTCGGACTGCTGCTCACCAGCGGATCCCTGTTCGCCCTGCACCGCTGGCTGCCAGACGCCTCCAAGCATCTCGAACTCGCGGTGCTCGTCGCCGCGAACCTCGTCGCCACCGTCACCCGGTTCGTCGCGCTGCGCTGGGTGTTCCGCAATCACCACGAAGGAGTCACTCCGTGACCACCACCACCGCTGCACCGCCGATCGTGACGGCGCACCCCGATCCAGCACCGCCGCGCTTTCGGTGGGAACCGTGGCTGCTGGCGGCGCTGCTGATCGGGACCGCCGTCGCCTACATCTGGGGACTCGGCGCCTCCGGCTGGGCCAACTCGTTCTACTCCGCCGCGGTGCAGGCGGGTTCGGTGTCCTGGAAGGCCTTCTTCTTCGGCTCGTCGGACGCCGCGAACTCGATCACCGTCGACAAGCCGCCCGCCTCGTTGTGGATGATGGCGCTGTCGGTGCGCGCGTTCGGCCTCAGCTCGTGGAGCATCCTCGTGCCGCAGGCCCTGATGGGGGTCGCCACCGTCGCCCTGCTGTGGGCGACGGTGCGGCGGTATTTCGGCGCCGCGGCCGGGCTGCTCGCCGGGCTCGTGCTGGCGCTCACGCCGGTCGCGGTGCTGATGTTCCGGTTCAACAACCCGGACGCGTTGCTGGTGCTGCTCATGGTCGCCTCCGTCTGGGCGCTGCTGCGCGGCGTGTCGGACGGCCAGACCCGGTGGCTGGTGCTCACCGGCGCGTTCGTCGGGCTGGGCTTCCTGACCAAGCAGCTGCAGGTGATGCTCGTGGTGCCGCCGCTCGCGCTGACCTACCTGCTTTTCGGGCCGCCGAAGCTGGGCAGGCGGGTGCTGCAGCTGTTCGCCGCGCTGGCCGCGATGGTCGCCGCCGCCGGCTGGTGGCTGCTGACCGTGGAGCTGTGGCCGGCCGACTCCCGTCCGTGGATCGGCGGCTCGCAGGACAATTCGATCCTGGAGCTGACCCTCGGGTACAACGGGCTCGGCCGACTCAGCGGCAACGAGCGGGGCAGCGTCACGCCGGGACAGGGGCCGGGGCCGGGCACGGAGGCCGCCGGGATGCCGCCGTTCGTCGAACTGCCCGGTGGTGGTCCTGGCGGGATGTGGGGGAGTACCGGCATCACCCGGATGTTCGACCTGGAGCAGGGCGGTCAGATCGCGTGGCTGATACCCGCCGCGCTCATCCTCGGTGTGCTCGGAATTGTGTTGTGTGGCAGGAGTGCCCGCGTTGATCCCCGGCGGGCGGCTTTCGTGTTGTTCGGGTCCTGGCTGGTCGTCACGGGGCTGGTGTTCAGCTTCATGGCCGGGATCTTCCACTCGTACTACACGGTCGCGATGGCCCCGCAGGTCGGCGCTCTGGTCGGCGCGGGCGCGGTGCTGGCCTGGCGCAGGCGGGCCGACTGGTGGGTCCGCGTCGTGCTGGCGGGCACCCTGGCCGCGAGCGCCGCGTGGGCATGGGAGTTGCTCGGTCGAAGCTCGTCCTTCCTGCCGTGGCTGCGCTGGACGGTGCTGGTGGTCGGCGCCCTCGCGGCGGTGGCCCTGCTGTGGCCGCGCCTGAGCGGGCGGGTGGCAGCGGCGGCCGCGGTGGCGGGGATGCTCACCGGGCTGGCGGGCCCGGCCGCGTACGCGGCCGACACCATCGGGACCCCGCACGGCGGCGCGCTGCCCACCGCCGGGCCGAGCGCCCGGGGACTGCCGTTCGACCTCGGCGAATACGCCGGGGCGGGGTGGATGATCGTCCAGGACGGCAAGGTGATGGTGGGTCCGCCGCAGACGGGCGCCGCCCCCGGGACCCCGGGGACCGGGCCTGCGCCGGGCGGACCTGCCGGGAACCCGCCGGGAGGACGCGCGGGAAAGCGGCCGGGCGGGCCAGAACAGATGAGTGGGGGCGGCCCCGGCGGCGGGTTGCTGAACGGCAGCGAGCCCAGCGCTGACATGACAGAACTGCTCGAACAAGACGCAGACCGGTACACCTGGGTGGCCGCCACCGTCGGCTCCAACAGCGCCTCCGGGTACCAGCTGGCCACCGGGGATCCGGTGATGCCGATCGGCGGGTTCAACGGCAGCGATCCGTCGCCGACCCTGGCGCAGTTCCAGCGGTACGTGGCCGAGGGGAGGATCCACTACTTCATCGGGGGTGGCGGCATGGGCCCCGGCGACTCCGGCGGCAGCGGTGCACAGATATCCGAATGGGTCGCACAGACCTTCGCCGCCACCACGGTCGATGGCGCAACTATCTACGACCTGACCGCGCCTCGGGTACAGGCCGGGCCGTAGTCTGAGGTCCGTGCGCGTACTCGTTATCGGCTCCGGAGCCCGTGAACATGCCCTTCTTCTCGCCCTCGGGCGCGACCCGGGTGTGACGGCCCTGTTCGCCGCACCCGGCAACGCCGGGATCGCCAAGATCGCCGAGCAGCACCCCGTGGACGTCGCGTCCGGGGAGGCCGTGGTGGCACTGGCGCAGAAGGTCGCCGCGGACTTGGTCGTGATCGGCCCCGAGGTGCCGCTGGTGGTCGGCGTCGCCGACGCCGTCCGCGCGGCCGGGATCGCGTGCTTCGGGCCGTCGGCCGATGCCGCGCGGATCGAGGGTTCCAAGGCATTCGCGAAGGACGTGATGGCGGCGGCGGGCGTGCGGACCGCGCACAGCGAGATCGTCGACAGCCCCGCCAACCTGGACGAGGCCCTTGATCGCTTCGGCCCGCACTGGGTGGTCAAGGACGACGGGCTGGCCGCAGGCAAGGGCGTCGTCGTCACCACCGACCGCGGCGCCGCCCGCGATCACGCCGCCGAGCTGCTCGAGACCGGGCACCCGGTCCTGTTGGAGTCCTACCTCGACGGGCCGGAGGTGTCGCTGTTCTGCCTGGTCGACGGCGAGACCGTGGTGCCGCTGCTGCCCGCGCAGGACCACAAGCGGGTCGGCGACGGCGACACCGGGCCGAACACCGGCGGCATGGGCGCCTACACCCCGTTGCCGTGGCTGCCCGAGGAGACGGTGACCCAGATCGTCGACGAGGTCGTCGTCCCGGTGGCCGCGGAGCTGGTCAAGCGCGGCAGCGGCTTCTCGGGCCTGCTGTACGCCGGACTGGCGATCGGCAAGGACGGCCCCGCCGTGGTCGAGTTCAACTGCCGCTTCGGCGACCCGGAGACCCAGGCGGTGCTGGCGCTGCTGGAGTCCCCGCTCGGTGAGCTGCTGAACGCCACCGCGACCGGAACCCTCGCCGAGGTGGCCCCGCTGCGCTGGCGCGACGGTGCCGCGGTGACCGTGGTGCTGGCCGCCGAGAACTACCCCGGACGCCCCCGCACGGGCGACGTGATCAGCGGTGCCGATGCGAAGGATGTGCTGCACGCGGGCACCGGCCTGCGCGAGGACGGCGCCGTGGTGTCCTCCGGCGGCCGGGTGCTCAGCGTCGTCGGGGTCGGCGCCGACCTGACCAGTGCGCGCGAGGACGCCTACGCCAAGCTCGCCGAGGTCCGGCTGGCAGGCGGGCACTTCCGCCGCGACATCGGGCTCGCCGCCGTCGAGGGCCGCATCACCATCTAGTTGGTCGCTGGTCCAGGTCGTCGATGCGTAAAACAGTACTGGCGATTGTGTTCTCGCACTGTCGTTTCCGCGATCCATTCCGGACTGTGAGCGGCGTCAGGATTACCGAACGGTAACGTGCGACTTCTCTCGTATAACAGGTTCCAGTTTTATTGGCCCTGACAGAGAGGTTCCGTTGAGCGAGTACCAGGCGTCGCGAGGCACGGCAGCGACCACTTTCAATCCCAAGCTTTCCCGCAGGAAGTTCATGGCGGCAACGGGTTTCGCGGTGGGGGCCGCGGCGCTCTCCTCCTCGTGGGCCTCGGCGGCGGCATCGCCGCGGCGCGCCCTCAACACCGGCGACCGGGTGCCCGCCCTGATCATCGGCAGCGGGTACGGCGGCGCGGTGGCGGCGCTGAGGCTGACACAGGCGGGAATCGACACCCACATCATCGAGATGGGCCGGGCGTGGACGACGCCCGGCTCCGACGGCAAGATCTTCTCCCCGATGCTCACGCCGGACAAGCGGGCCTACTGGTTGAGGACGCGTACGGCGCAGCCGGTTTCGCACTTCTCGGGCGGCTCGGTGGACAAGGATATCGAGAAGTACGTCGGCGTGCTCGACTGCGAGAACATGGGCGGGATCAACGTCTACCAGGGTCGAGGGGTCGGCGGCGGTTCGCTGGCCAACGGCGGCATGGCCGTGACGCCCAAGCGGGGCTACTTCGAGGAGATCCTGCCCTCGGTCGACTCCAACGAGATGTACGGGACCTTCTTCCCGAGGGCGAATGCCGGTCTCGGGGTGAACAACATCGACCAGGCCTGGTTCGAGTCCACCGACTACTACCAGTTCGCCCGGGTCGGCAGGAAGACCGCGCAGCGCTCCGGATTCCAGACGACCTTCGTGCCCAACGTCTACGACTTCGACTACATGAAGAAGGAGGACGCCGGTCAGGTCGCCAAGTCCGCGCTGGCAGGCGAGGTCATCTACGGCAACAACGCCGGGAAGAAGTCGCTGGACAAGACCTATCTGGCGCAGGCATCGGCCACCGGCAAGCTCACCATCACCACGCTGCACGAGGTGACCAAGGTGGCGCCGGCCGCCAGCGGCGGCGGGTACTCGGTCGAGATGAAGCAGATCGACGAGCAGGGCAACACCGTCGCGACCAAGACGGTCACCGCGGACAAGGTCTTCTTCGCCGCAGGCAGCGTCGGTACCAGCAAGCTGCTCGTCGCGATGAAGGCGCAGGGTCACCTGCCGAACCTTCCCGGTGCGGTCGGTCAGGGCTGGGGCAACAACGGCAACGTCATGGTCGGCCGCGCCAACCAGGGCTGGGACCCGACCGGCGCCAAGCAGTCGTCGATCCCGACGATGGGCATCGACAACTGGGCCGACCCGGCCGGTCCGGTCTTTGCGGAGATCGCGCCGTTCCCAGCGGGCACCGAGCTGTGGGTCAGCCTCTACCTGGCGATCACCAAGAACCCGGAACGTGCCCAGTTCCAGTACAACTCGTCGACCGGCAAGGTGGGGCTGTCCTGGCAGGCCTCGCAGAACCAGCCCGGCATCGACATGGCCAAGCGGGTGTTCGACAAGATCAACTCCAAGGAGGGCACGATCTACCGCACCGACCTGTTCGGTGTGTACAAGACGTGGGGCGACGGACTGACCTACCACCCCCTCGGTGGTTGCATCCTGAACCAGGCGACCGACAACTTCGGGCGGCTCCCGGAGTACCCGGGCCTGTACGTGATGGACGGGTCGCTGGTGCCGGGCAATGTCGGTGTCAATCCGTTCGTCACCATCACCGCCCTCGCCGAACGGAACATGGCCACGATCGTCGCGAACGATCTGCATTAGTTCCACCCGTTGGTGATCGTGTTCCCGCAATTGCCGGGGGCGCCGCGGTGTGGGCCTGGGCCCACATGGGGCGCCCCCGGTGCATGAGAATCGTTGAACAGTACTGGTGATAATGCTGCGGCACAGGCATTTCGAGCATTTCGATATGTGCTGCGGGGTTTCGATTTATTACCGGTCGGTATTGCGAATCTCGACGCTGTCACGGCTGTATAACGAGTTCTACTTTATTGGCCGTGATCAGAGAGGTTCCGTTGACCGAATACCAAGCGTCACGAAGCTATACAGCGACCACCAAGTCGCAGTTCTCCCGCCGTAGGTTCATGGCGGCGACGGGCCTGGCGGCAGGCGCCGTTGCGCTCGCGCCGTCGCTGGCTGCCACCACGGCCGCGGCATCCCCGCGTCGCGCACTCAACACCGGTGACCAGGTGCCCGCCCTGATCATCGGCAGTGGCTACGGCGGTTCGGTGACCGCGCTGCGGCTGGCGCAGGCGGGTATCGACGCCCACATCGTCGAGATGGGACGGGACTGGGGTACGGCCGCCTCCGGGGTCTTCACCTCCACCACCTCGCCGGACAAGCGCGGGTTCTGGCTGAGGAACCGTACGGCGCAGCCGGTCTCGCATTTCATGGGCGTCTCGATCGACAAGGACATCGAGAAGTACGTCGGCATCCTCGACTGCGAGAACATGGGCGGGATCAACGTCTACCAGGGCCGCGGCGTCGGCGGCGGCTCCCTGGTCAACGGCGGCATGGCTGTCACGCCCCGACGCGGCTACTTCGAGGAGCTCCTGCCCTCGGTGGACTCCAACGAGATGTACGGGACGTTCTTCCCGAGGGCGAACGCCGGGCTCGGCGTCAACAACATCGACCAGGCCTGGTTCGAGTCGACCGAGTGGTACAAGTTCGCGCGCACCGGGCGCAAGACCGCGGAACGGTCGGGCTTCAAGACCACCTTCGTGCCCAACGTCTACGACATGAACTACATGAAGCAGGAGGCGGCGGGCGCCGTGCCCAAGTCCGCGCTGGCGGGCGAGGTCATCTTCGGCAACCATGCGGGCAAGAAGTCGCTGCCCAAGACGTACCTCGCGCAGGCGGCCTCGACCGGCAAGGTCACCATCACCAGCCTGCACCGGGTCACCAAGGTCGTGCCGAGCGGGGCCGGCTACTCCGTCGAGATGGAGCAGATCGACGAGCAGGGCAACGTCGTCGCGACCAAGACGGTCACCGCGGACAAGGTGTTCTTCGCGGCAGGCAGCGTGGGCACCAGCAAGCTGCTGGTGGCGATGAAGGCGCAGGGGCATCTGCCGAATCTGTCCGGCGAGGTGGGTCAGGGCTGGGGCAACAACGGCAACGTCATGGTCGCCCGCGCCAACCACCTGTGGGACCCGACGGGTGGCAAGCAGTCGTCGATCCCGACGATGGGCATCGACAACTGGGACGACGCCGGGGGACCGGCGTTCGCGGAGATCGCGCCTTTCCCTGCCGGAGCCGACCTGTTCATCAGCCTGTACCTGTCGATCACCAAGAACCCGGAACGCGCCCAGTTCCAGTACAACTCGTCGACCGGCAAGGTCGGGCTGTCATGGCAGACCTCGCAGAACCAGCCCGGCATCAACATGGCGAAGCGGATCTTCGACAAGATCAACTCCAAGGAGGGCACGATCTACCGCACCGACATGTTCGGTGGCTACAAGGTCTGGGGCGACGGACTGACCTACCACCCCCTCGGCGGCGCGATCCTGAACAAGGCCACCGACAACTACGGCCGGCTGCACGGACACCCGGGCCTGTACGTGATGGACGGCGCGCTGGTGCCGGGCAACCTGGGCGTCAATCCGTTCGTCACCATCACCGCTCTCGCGGAACGGAACATCGCCGCGATCGTCGCGAACGACATGCACTGACATGAGCACGACCGGTACCGAATAGCAGCACCCCCTGCCGACAGCGGCCCCGAGGATTCGATCCTCGGGGCCGCTGTCGTCGCGGTTGCGGTCGGCCAAACGGCCCGGGCGCTCAGTGCCCCGCGCCCGAAGTCTTCTTGCGCTTGCCGGGGATCCACGCGGCGCCTCGCGGCGTTGTCGCAGGTCCAGGTAGAACCCCGCTACCTGGACCTGCTCCGCCTTGCGACGCATCCACGTGGATCCCCGGCAATCATCAATGGACTTCGAGCGCAAGGCACTAGCCTCGTCCCGGTGCGAGAAGAGTCCCAGCGATCCCAGGTCCCCACCTTCCATGTGATGGACGTCTGGAAGGCCGCCACCGAGCGGGCCCGAACCCACGGCGATGTCCTGACGCTGGCCGCGGGGCAGCCGTCCACCCAGGCGCCTGGCCCCGTGCTGCGTGCGGCGCACGAGGCCCTCGGCGCCCAATTACTCGGCTACACCGAGACGTTCGGGATCCTGCCGCTGCGGGAGGCGATCGCCGGGTACCACAGCGCGAAGTCGTCGATCGCGGTCGATCCGGACGAGGTCGTGGTGACCACCGGCTCGTCCGGCGCCTTCACCCTGATCTTCCTCGCGGCATTCGACGCGGGCGACACGGTGGTGGTGGCGCGGCCCGGATACCCGGCGTACCGCAACACGCTCACCGCGCTCGGCTGTCGGGTGCTCGAACTCGACTGCGGGCCGGAGACCCGCTTCCAGCCGACGGTCGCGATGCTCGAGGCGCTGGACGAGCCGCCCGCAGGACTGGTCGTCGCGAGCCCGGCCAACCCGACCGGCACCGTTATCGACCCGACCGAACTCGCCGCCCTCGCGCGCTGGTGCGAGGAGCACGGCACCCTGCTGATCTCCGACGAGATCTACCACGGGATCGAATTCGGCTCCGGCCACTCGGCGACCGCGTCGGCCTGGGAGACATCGCGCGAGGCCGTCGTGGTCGGCTCGGTCTCCAAGTACTTCTCGATGACCGGCTGGCGCCTGGGCTGGATGCTGGTGCCTGCGTCGCTGCGCCGCGCGCTGCAGCGACTCGCCTCGAACATGACGGTGTGCCCGCCCGCGATCTCGCAGCACGCGGCGGTCGCGGCCTTCACCGACGAGTCCATGGCCGAGCTGGACGGGCACGTGCGGCGGTACGCGGCGAACCGTGACCTGGTGCTGGCCGCGCTGCCTACACTGGGAATCACGGACCTGGCCCCGGCGGACGGCGCCTTCTACGCCTACGCCGACATCGGCCATCTCACCGACGATTCGACGTCCTGGTGCGCGGAACTGCTCCGGGAGACCGGGGTGGCGCTGGCGCCGGGCGTCGACTTCGACACGGTCCGCGGCGACCGGACCGTGCGGATCTCGTTCGCCGGCGCGACGGCCGACGTGCAAGAGGCCCTGGAGCGATTGGGGCGAAGTGCTGCACTCGGACACTGACGGGACGGCGGCCTCGCCCGCGCCCGCTCAAACGAAATCGACTCGGCGGAGCGCTTCCGCTGGCACGATGGGCCGGGTGTCTTCCGCGGCGACTCCCAAGGGCGAACGACGCCGGATGGCGCTCGTCGAGGCCGCGGCCGACCTGATGCTCGAGGGCGGGTTCGAGGCGGTCCGCCATCGGGCGGTGGCCCAGCGCGCCTGCCTGCCGCTCGCGTCGACCACCTACTACTTCGATTCCCTCGACGACCTGATCGCGCGGGCGGTCGAGCTGAGCGGCAGCCGGGAGATGGACGCCATGCGCGCCCGGATCGACCGGATCACACAGGCCGACCGCGACTCCGCGGCCGTCGTCGAGCTGATCATCGAGCTGTTGGTCGGCCCGATCGAGGGCGTCACGCGGGAACACCTCATCGCCAGGTACGAGTGCTTCATCGCGTCCGCGCGGCATCCCCAGCTGCACGAGGTACAGAAACGGCTGCGGGTCCAGTTCGACGATGCGCTCGGTGAGGTGTTGCGCCGGTCCGGACGGCAGGTCCGGCAGGAGGGACTGCGCAGGCTGATCTGCGTGGTGGACGGGGCCATCGTCGGGGCGCTGAGCGAGTCCGACCCCGACCCCGAGAAGTTGGCAAGGGAGATGCTGTCGGACGTCATCGAGGTCGCGGCGCCGCCGCTCCCGCCGCTCCCGCCTGAGGAGCCGGAGCTGTAGCCCCGCACGCCCCGGGTGGCGCGGCTGCCGGTCCCGCGGGCGGCGGCCGTAAACTGGGCGCTCGTGAGCCGCATCCCCAACGTCCTTGCCAACCGATACGCCAGCCCCGACCTGAGGGAGCTGTGGTCGCCCGAGCACAAGATCGTGCTGGAGCGTCAGCTGTGGCTGGCGGTGCTGCGGGCGCAGGCCTCGCTCGGCATCGACGTGCCCGAGGACGCGCTCGCCGACTACGAGCGGGTCCTCGAGCAGGTGGACCTCGATTCCATCGCGGACCGCGAGCGGGTGACCCGGCACGACGTCAAGGCGCGGATCGAGGAGTTCAACGCCCTCGCCGGACACGAGCACGTGCACAAGGGCCTGACCAGCCGCGACCTCACCGAGAACGTCGAGCAGCTGCAGATCTTCCGTTCGCTCGAGCACGTGTATGCGCACGGCGTCGCGGTCGCCGCGCGGCTCGGGGAGAGGGCCGCCGAGTACTCGTCGCTGGTGATGGCGGGCCGCAGCCACAACGTCGCCGCGCAGGCCACCACCCTCGGCAAGCGGTTCGCCTCCGCCGCGGACGAGCTCCTCGTCGCGCTGACCCGCCTGCGCGAGCTGATCGACCGGTACCCGCTGCGCGGCATCAAGGGCCCGATGGGCACCGCCCAGGACATGCTCGACCTGCTCGGCGGCGACACCGAGAAGCTCGATTTCCTCGAGGCGAAGGTCGCCGAGCACCTCGGCTTCGCGCACGTGCTGACCAGCGTCGGCCAGGTGTACCCGCGCTCGCTGGACCACGACGTGCTGTCCGCGCTGGTCCAGGTGGGCGCAGGCCCGTCCTCGTTCGCGCACACCATCCGCCTGATGGCGGGCCACGAGCTGGTCACCGAGGGCTTCCAGCCCGGCCAGGTCGGCTCGTCGGCGATGCCGCACAAGATGAACACCCGCTCCTGCGAGCGCGTCAACGGCCTGCAGGTCGTGCTGCGCGGCTACGCGTCGATGGCGGCGGAGCTGGCAGGCGCGCAGTGGAACGAGGGCGACGTGTTCTGCTCGGTGGTCCGCCGGGTGGCGCTGCCCGACGCGTTCTTCGCGATCGACGGACAGATCGAGACCTTCCTGACCGTGCTCGACGAGTTCGGTGCGTACCCGGCGGTCATCGAGAAGGAGCTCACCCGCTACCTGCCGTTCCTGGCCACCACCCGGATGCTGATGGCCGCCGTGCGCGCGGGCACCGGCCGCGAGACCGCGCACGAGGTCATCAAGGAGCACGCGGTCGCCGTCGCGCTGGCGATGCGCGAGGACGGCCGCGAGCCCGACCTGCTCGACCGCCTGGCCGCCGACGACCGGTTCCCGCTGGACCGCGCGCAGCTGGACGCCGCGCTGGCCGACAAGTCCGCCTTCATCGGCGCGGCCGAGTCCCAGGTGGCCACGGTGGTCCGCCGGGTCGGTTTGCTGGTGGAGCAGAACCCCGAGGCGGCGAAGTACTCGCCTGCGCCCATTCTGTAGGCGGCTTCGCCGCCCGTGCGCGGTTGACGAGTGTCTGGACTCGTCAACCGCGCACAGGCGCGTCAGCGCAGTTTGTCGAGGATGCGGCGCAGCTCGGCGCGATCGTGCCCGTCGAGCGCCGCGAAGAAGTCCTCGGCGTCGTCGGCGCGCGCCGTCTCGAGCTCGCCGATGATGCGGCGACCGGCGTCGGTCAGGCGGACGCACGTGGCGCGCCGGTCGGCGGCGTCCGGGACCCGTTCGGTGAGCCCGCGTTCCTCGAGCCTGTCGACGACCTCGGTCGCGGACCGCGGCGCGATGCGCAGTGCCTTCGCGACGTCGCCGAGCCGAGGATGCCGGTCGGTGTCGCGGTCGATCACCTGCAGCGCGCGGTACTCATGGGGTGACAGCTGCCAGGGCTCCAGCGCGACGAACCAGCGTCGGCGCAGGGCGCGGGCGCTGGACATCAGGAGATCCCGGAGGGTGTCGGGGCGCTGCTGGTCCATGGTGACCTAGGCTACCTCACTTGACAGTCACCTCATAGTGAGGGAACCTCAGTATGTCTTACCCGACATACCGAGAGGGGTGGTGTATGACAAGCCCCCGAAGCGGCGAGCCCGGACCGGGTCCCCGCTCACGCAAGATCGATCCCGCCGACCGCGCCCAGCTGGCCGAGTCGCCGGTGAGCCTGCGCCGGATCGGCGCCCTGTTCTCGCCCTACCGCCCGCAGATCGCCGTGGTCACCGTGCTGATCGTCGCGGCCTCCGCCGTCACGCTGGCCAATCCGTTCCTGGTCCGCGCCGTCATCGACAAGGCCATTCCCGACCAGGACGTCACGCTGCTGATGTGGGCGGTGATCGGCATGCTCGCCGTGACCGTCGTCGGCTCGGTGCTCGGTGTCGTGCAGACCTGGATCTCGACCACGGTCGGCCAGCGCATCATGCACGGACTCCGGACCCGGGTGTTCGCGCACCTGCAACGGCAGTCGCTCGGGTTCTTCACCCGCACCAGGGGAGGGGAGATCCAGTCCCGCCTCACCAACGACATCGGCGGCATGCAGACCGTGGTCACCTCGACCGCCACCTCGATCGCCTCCAACGTCACCACCGTCGTCGGCACGGCCATCGCGATGGCCGTGCTGAGCTGGCGGCTCTCTCTGCTCTCGCTGATCGTGCTGCCGCCCGCGATCTGGTTGACCCGCAAGGTCGCCCGGATGAGGCGGGAGATCACGGCGCAGCGCCAACGCACCCTTGCCGACATGCAGACTCAGATCGAGGAGTCCCTGTCGATCAGCGGAATCCAGCTCGGCAAGACGCTGGGGGCGGGTCCCGCGATGTCGGAACGCTTCGCAGACACCTCGCACCTCCTCGCCGATCTCGAGGTCAGGTCGCAGCTCTCCGGCCGCTGGCGGATGGCCACGATGAACATCGTCTTCGCCGCCATCCCGGCGCTGCTCTACCTCGCGGCGGGCCTGCCAGCGACGTCCGGCGGCATGACCATCGGCACCCTGGTCGCCTTCACCGGGCTGCAGGCGGCGCTCTTCCGGCCGCTGATGAGCCTGCTCGACGTCGGTGTCTCGGTGACCAGTTCGCTCGCTCTGTTCAGCCGCATCTTCGAGTACCTCGACCTCCCCGTCGAGATCGACGACCCCGAGCACCCCGTGCACCTGCGCCGTGAGGACGTGGCGGGCGCGGTTCGGTTGGACGACATCTGTTTCCGCTACGAGGGGTCGGACCGGAACGCCCTCGACTCCGTGAGCATCGATGTGCCCGCCGGATCCTCGCTCGCACTGGTCGGCGAAACCGGTTCGGGCAAGACCACTCTCGCCTCCCTGGTGGCGCGCCTCCACGACCCGAGCATGGGTTCGGTGCGCATCGACGAGGTCGACCTGCGGTCGATCCCGCTGGCGGAACTGTCCGAACTGGTCGGCGTCGTCTCCCAGGAGACGTACCTGCTGCACGCCACCATCCGCGAGAACCTGCGGCACGCCAGGCCCGACGCCACCTACGCCGAGATCGAGGCGGCGGCGCGCGACGCCCAGGTGCACGAGCTGATCGCGTCCCTGCCCGACGGCTACGACACCGTCGTCGGAGCGCGCGGTCACCGGTTCTCGGGCGGCGAGAAGCAGCGCATCGCGATCGCGCGCACCCTGCTGCGCGACCCGCGGGTGCTGATCCTCGACGAGGCGACCAGCGCGCTGGACAACGAGACCGAGCGGGCCGTGCAGGCCGCGCTCGACACTGTCAGCCGGGGACGCACCACGATCACCATCGCGCACCGGCTGTCCACGATCCGCGACGCGGACCAGATCGTCGTGCTCGATCGCGGACGCGTCGCCGAACGCGGTACCCACGATGACCTGATCGAGCTCGGCGGTAGGTACGCGGCGCTACTGGCGCGTGGCGGCGGCCACGCCGGCGCGGCGGCCGAAGAACGTGCCGTCGCCTAGCGACGTGCCGCTGATGTAGCCCCAGGAGTGCAGCCCCGACGTGGCGCGGCCTGCGGCGAACAGCCCATGGATCGGGTCTCCGTCGAGGTCGAGAACCTGGCCGTCGACGGTGGTGCACAGCCCGCCGATGGTGAACACCTCCGCGCCGCCCCGGCCCGCCTCGCCGTACTCCGGCGGGGCGATGCCGCGCTGGACGTCGATCGCGGCGAACGGCGACTGCAGCGGTCGCAGCCACGTCGCGGACTTGTGGAAGTAGGGGTCCTCGCCCTCGGCGGCGTGCCGGTTGTACTCGCAGACGGTGGTGACAAGCGCGCCGGGCGGCATGCCGATCTGCTGCTCTAGTTCCTCGAGTGTCTCGGCCACGAAATGCGGTTGTACGCCCCAGCGTTCGTTGACCGGCACCTCCTCGTAGGCTCGCTCGTCGAGGATCACCCACACCTTCAGTCCGTGCTTGTACAGCGCCGCCTGCCCGACCAAACCGGGGTAGACGTCCTCGTTGACGAAGCGCTGGCCGACGCTGTTGACGATCATGCCGCGCACCATCATCCCGGGGATCAGCGAGATGCCGACCTGGCCGGCCGACATGTGCTTGACGGCGGCGCCGACGGCCTGGGCCATCACGATGCCGCGGCCGTCGTCGCCACCATCGCTGTTGACGCCGAGCCCCACCAGCTGCGGGGCGTGCTGCGCGACCATCTCCGCGTTGTCGGCGAATCCGCCGGTGGTGAGCACCACCCCGCGGCGCGCCCGGTAGGTGTAGGTCTTGCCGTACTGGCGGGCGAGCACACCCACCACCCGGCCGGCCTCCACGATCAGTCGGGTCGCGTAGGTGTCGGTGTGCACCGCCGCGTCGGTGGCCGTGACGGCCTCGGACAGCTTGTGCATCAGGACCTTGCCGCCGAACCCGTCCGAGGTGACCCGGTGTCCGCGGGGCGCGGGCCTGGCGAGCTCCGCGAAGGGATAGGAGTTCTCGCCCATCCACATCAGGCCGTCGTCGGTCGGCGGCACCCATGTGGGCGAGTTCCACAGCGACGGCTTGAACGGCACTCCGTGGTCGACCAGCCACTGGTAGTGCGCGACGCTGTCCCGGCTGTAGAGGCCGACCTTCTCCTTGTCGGCGTCGGGTCCGAGGGCGGCCAGCAGGAACGCCTCCATGTCCTGCGCGGAGTCCTCGAATCCGCAGGCCCGCTGGATCTCGGTGCCGCCGCCGAGGTACATCTCGCCACCCGACAGCGCCGACGATCCGCCGCCGCCGCTCGCCTTCTCCAGGATGACGACCTCGGCGCCCGCGGCCGTCGCCTCCAGGGCCGCGGCCGCGCCTGCGCAGCCGTAGCCGACGATCAGCACGTCGGTCTCGTGATCGAAGTGTTCGACGTCGCCCGCATCGAGGGGCGTCACCGGATTGCGTGCGCTCATGTCACAACTCCCATCCACTGTCGGTGGGCATACCCTAGGACCGCCGCGCCGGCGCGAGAAGGGGATTGCCCGTCAGCCGGGATGGCCCGTGGGGCCTATCATCAATCCCCATGAGCCACTGCATTTTCTGTGCCATCATCGCGCGCGAGGCGGAGGCGAGCCTCGTGTACGAGGACGAGCACACCGTGGCGTTCATGGACATCCGCCCGTTCACCCCCGGCCACCTGCTGGTGGTCCCGAAGCGGCACGCGTCGGGGCTCGCGCAGCTCGACCCGCAGGACGGCGGCCGGATCTTCGCCGTCGGTCAGCGATTGGCGGCGGCGTTGCGGGACAACGGCACCGACGCGGCGGGCCTGCCCGCCGACGGCCCGGGCGCCGATGGGGTAAACCTCTTCCTCGCGGACGGCGCCGTCGCGGGCCAGGAGGTCTTCCACGTGCACCTGCATGTCATCCCGCGCACCTCCGGCGACGGGTTCGGTCTCCGCGGTCGCCCCGTCGCCGCGCGCAGGCCGGATCTCGACTACCTGGCCGGTGCGCTCCGCCGCCGGCTCGATTCGGTCTAGGCGATCACATGGACCAGACGACCGGCCCCGCGCTGTACCGGCTCTTCCCGGAACTCGAGGCGACCCTCCCGTACCGCAGGCTCGGCTCCGGCCCGACCCCGATCACCCACCTCGAGGGGCTCGGCCCGGCGAACCGGCTGTGGTGCAAGGACGAGGGCGTGTACGGGGCAGGCGGCTGGGGCGGCAACAAGGTGCGCAAGCTGGAGTGGATCATCCCGGACGTCCTCGCCCGCGGTTCCCGGCAGATCTTCAGCGTCGGCGGCCAGGGCACCAACTGGGGGCTGGCGACGGCCCTGTACGCCCACGAGTTCGGCATCGACACGGCCCTGGCCCTGATCGATCAGCCGATGGACGAGCACGTGCACGCGCAGCTCGAACGGCTGCGGCACTCCGGTGCCGCACTGCATTTCACCCGGACGAAGGCCCGCACGATCGCGGCGGCGCCGTGGCTGTTGCTGCGGCACGCGCGCGGCGGCCGCCTGCCCTACTTCCTGCCCGCGGGCGGATCCTCGCCGCTCGGGACCCTCGGCTATGTCGAGGCCGCGCTGGAGCTGGGCGCGCAGGTCGAGGCAGGCGCGATGCCGGAGCCGACGCACGTGGTGACCCCGGTGGGCTCGGGCGGCACAGCCGCTGGGCTGCTGCTGGGACTGCGCCTGGCAGGCCTGCGCACCCGGGTGGTCGGGGTGGTCGTCAACGACACCCTGCCGCTGGCCGAGCGGGACCTCGTCGGGCTGGCGCGCAAGACCGCGCGGCTGCTCACCCGGCGCGGGGCCGCGCTCGGCCCGGTCGAGTTCGAGCCGGGAGCGATCACCGTGACCCGCGACTGGCTGGGGCCCGGATACGGGTTCGCCACGCCCGAGGGGTCGGCCGCGGAGCGGATCGGCGCGGACCACGGGCTGACCCTCGATCCCGTCTACACCGCAAAGGCACTCGCGGGCGCGCTGGCGATGGACGCGGACGGCGCTCTCGGCGACGGGCCGGTCCTGGTGGTCGACACCTACGGCCCGCGGGGGGACTGAGCGATCAGTCGCCGCGAGCTCGGTCCGCGTGACCCAGGTCCCGCTCCGGCGCCACCACGTCGCGCACGCGCTGCTTGAGCGTGACGATGTCGGGAAAACCGCCGTCGCGCTTGCGGTCCCACAGCAGTTCGTCGCCGATCGCGATCCGGAATACGCCGCCGGTGCCCGGGATCAGGGCCACCTCGCCGAGGTCGGTGCCGAACGTGTTCAGCAGTTCCTGCGCCATCCAGCCGGCCCGGAGCAGCCAGTTGCACTGCGTGCAGTAGGTGACGGTGACGCGGGGCGCGGCGGTGGTCATGCCTCCAGGGTGTCAGACGACCGCCGCGCGCCGCTCCACTCGGTGATGGGCCTGCCCTCGACCAGGTGCTCGTCGACGAACCGTTCGACCCGGTCGGCGCGCAGTTCCGCGTACCAGGAGTTGTCGGGATACACCGCCACGACGGGGGCCTGCGAGCACGGGAACAGGCAGCCGGTCTGGGTGACGAGGACATCCTCGTCGCCGAGGCCGCGGGTCTCGAGCGCGCGGTCCAGTGCCTGCGCGGCCTCCGGGCCGCCGCGGGCCGAGCAGCGCGGACCCCGGCACACCAGGACGTGCCGAGTGAAGCCCGGCACCTCGTCCCACGCGGGGGAGGTCAGGGGAGCGGTGGTGGTGCGGGCCGCGGAGGTGGGGCCCGAGATCGCGGCGTCGAGCAGGTCGACGTACGTGTCGGTGTCGCTCAGCGGCCCGGCGAGGCGGATGTCGGGGACATCCGGTCCGCGCTCGCGCAACCAGTGCCCGATGACGCGGCGGAACCACGCGTCGATTTTGCGGTCCAGCACGGTCTGGGCACTGATCACCACGACCTCGGTGGCGCCCGCCGCGGCCGCCTCGTCGAGCGCCGTGGTGACGGATGTCCCCGAGCCGCCGAGCACCGCCGTCACGAAGTCGGTGTCCGGGTGCCGGTCCCGCAGCACCCGCAGCGCCCCGTTCACCTGGTCGCGGGGATCGGCGCCGCGGTCGGTGGGCGCGGTGACGATCACCCACCGGGACTGCTGAATCATGTTCACGGCGTGACCCTTTCGGTGGTGTCGGCGGTGGTGCCACACAGCACCACCAGCGGGTGGCCGGTCCGTGGATGGGGCTGCACCAGGGCGTCGAGGCCGTACACCTCCGCGAGCAGCTCGGCGGTGAGCACCGACTCCGTCGGGCCCTCGGCGACCACCCGGCCATCGCGCAGCACCACCAGGTGATCGCAGTACATCGCGGCCAGGTTCAGGTCGTGCATCGCGGCCACCGTGGTCAGCCCCCTGGCCCGGATCAGTTCCAGGAGTTCGAGCGAAGCCGAGACGTCGAGGTGGTTGGTCGGCTCGTCCAGCAGCAGCACGCAGGGTCGCTGCGCGAACGCCCGGGCCAGCTGGGTCTTCTGCTTCTCGCCGCCGGACAGGCTCTGCCACAACCGGTGTCGCAGATCGGTGATCCCGGCCGTCGCGAGGCATTCGGTGACGAGTTCGCCAGTGCCGCGTGCGGCGGGGCGGGCCCAGCCGCCGCGCTGCGGGATGGTGCCGAGTTCGACGATCTGTTCCACCGTCAGGTCCAGTTCGGTGGCCGAATGCTGTTCCACCAGTGCGACGGTCCGCGCGAACTCGCGCCGGTTCATCCCGGCCGCCGGTTCGTCACCGAGCAGCACCCGTCCGCTCTCGGGACGCTCGAGCCGAGCGATGGCCGACAGCAATGACGTCTTGCCCGAGCCGTTCGGCCCGATCAGCCCGGTGACCTGTCCGGCCGGGGCAGTGCACGCCACCCGGTCGAGGATCCGGCTGCCCCCGGCCGACCAGGTGACGTCCTCGACCCGGATCTTCGGGGTGTGGTGGCTCATGCGCGAGCTCCCTGGCGTCGGAGCAGCCACACGAATGCAGGCACCCCGACGATGGCGGTGACGATGCTGATGGGCAGTTCTCGCCCGGGCATGACGGTGCGGGCGGCGATGTCGGCCCACACCAGCAGCAGCGCGCCCATCAGCGCCACCACCGGGAGCAGGCGTGCGTGCAGTGGCCCGACGAGCATGCGGGCTGCGTGCGGCACCACGAGCCCGACGAACCCGATGATGCCTGCCTGCGCGACCAGCGCCGCCGTGCACAGCGACGCCACCGCGTACAGCACCCAGCGGGAGCGCTCGACGTTGGTGCCCAGGCTCGCGGCCGCACGCTCACCGAAGGCGAACGAGTCCAGCACCCGGCTGTAGGCGAGGACGATCGTCATCGTCACCGCGACGACGACCAGGATGCCGACCAGACCGGACCAGCGCACGCCTGCCACCGAGCCGAGGGTCCAGCTCAGCACCCGGTGGGCGGCGTCCCGGTCGCCGAACAGAACCAGCGCCGACGTCAGCGCCGCCGCCAGCTGCCCCACCGCTATCCCGGCGAGGACGAGCCGGCCGGGCAGCAGCACCCCGGACCGGGACGTCGCGATGAGGAACACCAGCAACAGACTCCCCAGGGCACCGAGGAACGCGGCCGTCGAGACGGCACCGAATCCGAGTGCGCCCACCGCACTCGCGCCGGTGGTGAGCGCCAGGACCGCGCCCAACGACGCGCCCCCCGACATGCCGAGCAGGTAGGGGTCGGCCAACTGGTTGCCGGTCAGTGACTGGAGCACCGCGCCGCACAGGGCGAGCCCCGCGCCGATCGCCGCGGCCGCCAGCACCCGCGGCAACCGCAGGTCGACGACGATGTGCGTGGTCAACAGGTCGGTGCCGCGGCCGATGCCGAGCCGTCCCGCGATCGACTCGACGACCGTGCCGATCGACAGGTCGGCCGCGCCGATCGCGACCCCGGCCGCGCAGCTCACCGCGAGCAGCGCGACCAGGATCACCGACCATGCGGTGCCGGTCGTGGTGGCTGCCCGGGCGGGGGCCCGGGTGGACGCGGTCACGCCCCGTCGCCGCCCAGCTGCCCGGCGACCAGCGTCGCGCCCTCGATCGTGCGCGGACCCGGCGTGGTCGTCGAGAACGGGAGGACGACGAACGCGTCCTCGCGCACGGCCTTCAGATCCCGCAGCGCGGGGTCGCCGCGCAGGTAGTTCTTCTTCTCCTCGGCCGTGTCCCATGAGGCGTCGGCGAGCACGATGACGTCCGGGTTCGCGGCGAGCACCGTCTCCCAGCTGCCGTCGGCCCAGGATCCGTCCAGGCCGGCGAAGATGTTGGTGCCGCCGACCGCGTCGATGATCAGCTGCGGCCCGCCGGCATTGGCACCCACGTACGGCGTCGTGGTCTTGCTGTCGTACCAGAAGATGCTCTTGCCCTTCGCGGGCGCCGCCGCCTCGATGCCGGTCAGCGTCTCGCGCATCTGCGCGACCACCGCGTCGGCCTCGTTTTCGCGGCCGAACATGATCCCGTAGTCGGTGATCTCGGTCGCGATCGAATCCCAGGCGACCGCGGGCCGCTTCGACCTGTCCTTGCAGCCGAACGGGGAGACATAGGTGGCGACGTCGAGCTCGTCGAACGACTCGTGCGAGCCGACGGCCTTGTCGTCGAACGCGCTCGAGTACGACGCCGTCACCAGGTCGGGCTTCGTCTCGAGCAGGGCCTCGCGGCTCGGGAAGTCCTTCTCGTCGAGAGCCGGGACCTCGGCGTACGCCGCCTGCCACTGGGGGGCGATCGTGTCGTCGAGGTAGGCCGTGCCCGCCATCTGGCCTTGGGCGCCGATCGACAGCGCGGTCTCGGTGGCGCCCTGGTTGAGGGTGACGCCCCGTTCGGCAGGCCCGCTCATGGTGACGGTGCGGCCGCAGTTCTCGAGGGAGATGGTCGCGGCTTCGGAGTTCGACGATCCGCCGCACGCGGACAGGGTGAGCGCGGCAGCGAGCGATGCCGCGGCAGACGCGATGACTCGGTGTGAAACAGGGGTGCGCAAAGCGACCCGCCTTCCATGACTCGTGGAAAACATGCAGGTATGCGTCACGGCCGGTCTCCTGGCTCGGCAGGGATGGCCGCCGGCTACGCCTTCCCGGACGCTTGCGCATCCAGTGGCTGGGGCGGACCCCGAGTAGCCGACGTACCTGCTCACAGTGGCGAGTACCGCGCCGGCTTTGCACCGGACTTCCCGAACACCGCGACAACGGTTGCAGGATAGACCAATGCCCGCGCAGGGCGATCGCCCGCGAATCGGTGGGGGAGTGACCGGATAGGGTGCCGGTGTGCGCCCCTCACTCAGCGACTACGCCCACCTGGCCGGCGGCAAGGTCCGCGACCTCTACACGATCGACGACGAGCACCTGCTGCTGGTCGCGAGCGACCGGATCTCCGCCTACGACCACGTGCTGAGCACCCCGATCCCCGACAAGGGGCGTGTGCTCACCGCGATGAGCGTGTTCTTCTTCGAGCAGCTCGGCGGCATCAACCACCTGGCCGGTGCACCCGACGACGAGCGGATCCCGGCCGAGGTGCTCGGCCGAGCACTCGTGGTGCGCAAGCTGAACATGGTGCCGGTCGAGTGCGTGGCCCGTGGTTACCTCACCGGGTCCGGGCTCGCCGACTACCAGCGCACCGGCGCCGTCTGCGGCGTGGAGCTGCCCGAGGGTCTCGTCGAGGCGAGCAAGCTGCCCGAGCCGATCTTCACCCCGGCCACCAAGGCGGTGCTCGGCGAGCACGACGAGAACGTCGACTTCGCGACCGTGATCGATCAGCTCGGCCAGGAGCTGGCGATCAAGCTGCGCGAGGACACCCTCGACATCTACTTCCGGGCGGCCAGCTTCGCGGCGGACCGGGGCATCATCCTGGCTGACACCAAGTTCGAGTTCGGCCTCGACGCCGATGGCAACCTGGTCCTCGCCGACGAGGTGCTCACCCCGGACTCGTCCCGCTACTGGCCCGCCGAGGGCTACGAGCCGGGCCGGGTGCAGCCGAGCTTCGACAAGCAGTTCGTCCGCAACTGGCTCACCGGCCAGGAGTCCGGCTGGGACCGGGCGAGTGACACGCCCCCGCCGCCGCTGCCCCAGGAGATCGTCGACGCCACCCGGTCCCGCTACATCGAGGCCTACGAGCGTATCTCCGGGCTGTCCTTCGACGACTGGGTCCAGACCCCGGTGTAGCCCGTCACGCCGCGGCACGCACCGCCTAGGCTGGCGGCATGACTTCGTCCGTCACCCCGGTCAGCAGCCCCATCGCAGCCCCGGTCGCCAAGAAGGTCCCCCTCCAGCGCACCCACCACGGCGACACCTTCGTCGACAACTACGAGTGGCTGCGCGAGAAGGACGACCCCGAGGTGCGCGCGTACCTCGAGGCGGAGAACGCCTACACGGAGCAGCAGACCGAGCACCTCGCGCCGTTGCGGGAAACGATCTTCCAGGAGATCAAGGCCCGCACCCAGGAGACCGACCTGTCGGTGCCCTCCCGGATGGGTCAGTGGTGGTACTACTCCCGCAGCTTCGAGGGCAAGCAGTACGGCGTGCAGTGCCGGTGCCCGATCTCCGGCCCGGACGACTGGACCCCGCCGGTGCTCTCCACCGACACGGAGATCGAGGACGAGCAGGTGCTGCTCGACAGCAACCTGCTCGCCGAGGGGCACGACTTCTTCTCCCTTGGTGCGTTCTCGATCACCCTCGACGGCCATCTGCTGGCGTACTCCGTGGACACCGCAGGCGACGAGCGGTACACCCTGCGCTTCAAGGACCTGCGCACCGGCGAGCTGCTCGCCGACGAGATCCCCGGCACCGCACCCGGTGCCACCTGGTCGGTGGACAACGAGCACGTCTTCTACATGACGGTGGACGAGGCCTGGCGGCCCGACACCGTCTGGCGGCACAAGCTGGGCACCGCGCAGTCCGAGGACGCGCAGGTCTTCCACGAGCCGGACGAGCGGTTCTGGGTCGGCTTCGGGTCCACCCGCAGCGAGAAGTACCTGATGATCTGGATCGGCTCCAAGATCACCTCGGAGATCCGCTGCCTCGAATCGGACGACCCCGAGGGCGAGTTCCGGGTGGTGCTGCCCCGCGTCGACGGCGTCGAGTACAGCGTCGAGCACGCGGTCGTCGCGGGCGAGGACCGGTTCCTGATCCTGCACAACGGCGACGTCGACGGCGTGAAGGCGGAGAACTTCACCCTGGTCGACGCCCCGGTGGCCGACCCGACCGACCAGCGGACGCTGCTCGCGCCGCGCCAGGATGTCCGGCTCGAGGACGCCGAGGCGTTCGCCGGTCACCTGGTGCTGAGCTACCGGCGCGAGGCGCTGACCCGGCTCGCGGTGTGGCCGTTGACCGCCGACGGCTACGGCGAGATGCGCGAGCTCGAGTTCGACGAGGAGCTGTACTCGGTGGGCGCCGGGTCCAACCCGGAGTGGACGGGCCCGCTGCTGCGGATGGGCTTCACCTCGTTCATCACGCCCAGCCGGGTCTACGACTACGACGTGGCGACCGGCGAGCTGATGCTGCGCAAGTCGCAGCCGGTGCTCGGCGGCTACGACCCCGACGACTATGAGCAGCATCGGGATTGGGCCACCGCGGCGGACGGGACCAAGATCCCGATCTCGATCGTGCAGCGCAAGGGAGTGACCGGGCCCGCGTCGATGCTGCTCTACGGCTACGGGTCCTACGAGTCCAGCATGGACCCGGGCTTCTCGGTGGCCCGGCTCTCGCTGCTCGACCGCGGCGTTGTCTTCGTGGTCGCGCACGTCCGCGGCGGCGGCGAGATGGGCAGGCACTGGTACGACAACGGCAAGATGCTGACGAAGAAGAACACCTTCACCGACTTCGTCGACTGTGCGCGGCATCTCATCGACGCCGGTCGCACCACGCCCGCGCAGCTGGTCGCGGACGGCGGCAGCGCCGGCGGACTGCTGATGGGCGCGGTCGCGAACCTGGCGCCGGAGCTGTTCGCGGGCATCCTGGCGAACGTGCCGTTCGTTGACCCGCTCACCTCGATCCTCGACCCCTCGCTGCCGCTGACGGTGATCGAATGGGACGAGTGGGGAAACCCGTTGGCGGACAAGGACGTCTACGAGTACATGAGGTCGTACAGCCCTTACGAGAACGTCGCGGCCAAGGACTACCCGGCGATCCTCGCGATCACCAGCATCAACGACACCCGGGTGCTGTACGTCGAGCCGGCCAAGTGGGTGGCCGCGCTGCGGGCGACCAAGACGGGTGACGCGCCGCTGCTGCTCAAGACCGAGATGAGCGCCGGTCACGGTGGGGTCAGCGGCCGCTACGAGAAGTGGAAAGAGGTCGCGTTCGAGTACGCCTGGGTGCTTGCCACGGCGGGCGCGGTGAGGTAGTTCGCGCCGCGAACCACTACCTTCATCCCATGACCGACGCAGCGACCCGCCACCACCGCGACCCGGTGCCGCGAGAGGAACGGGACGACTGGGTGCCGGTCGACCGCCGGATCCTCGGCCTCGATCGCCGAACCCTGTTGCCTGCTCTGGGAATTCTCGTGCTGGCGTTCCTGTACGCCACCGTCGTCCCGGCGATCGACCGGTCGATCGATTATGACGACCCGGTTGCGGCGGGTGAGGTGCTGGTGCTCAAGGCCGGGGTGACCGTCGACCCGCCGGACGGGTGGAATCTCGTATCCGGACTGCGCGAGACCGATGCCACCACGAGTGGTATCAAGGGCACCGACGCGGTGTTCGGTAGCGGGACGATGATCCTGTCGATGCACGCCACCGACTTCAGTGGGTCTGTCGACGCGCTGCTCGACGAGGCCGCCGAACGCAGCGAGGGCATGAATCGCGCGGCGGGTATGCGGCTCACCGGGGAGCGGCACGAGATCTACTCGACCATGGGCACACGCGGGGTGATCGAGAAGTTCACCGAGCCCAATCGGGAGGGGTTCCTCGCGGCCTTCGTCGACGACGGGACCGCCGTCACGATCACCGCGGCGGGACTGCCTGGCGACGTCATCGCCGACAATGCCGACGTCGAGGCGACGCTCGGCAGCATCCGGTTCGAGCGCCAGGAGGCCGGCGAATGACCGCACTTACAGGTGACGCCACCGGTGATGTGGACAAGCAGCTCCAACTGACCGCGATCGCGCGGTCCGGGTACGGCCGTCCGTACCGGATCTACCAGCCGCGCAACCTCGCGTTCTGGGTGTACTGGCTGATCATGGCGGCGGGGGTGGTCCGGCTGCTGGAGAACCTGGCCCCCGGAGCGCCCGTGCTGACCACCGCGCTGGTTGCCGGGGTGATCGTGTTCGCCCTCTACACGGTGCCGTTCTGGCTGATCATCAGCCATGTCGACCGGTTCAGGAGCGTGCCCGTCAAGGTGCGCGTCCTGGCCTTCCTGTGGGGCGGCATAGGCGCGACCTTCGGCCTGGCGATCGCCGCGAACGACCCGATCCGGTCGATCTACACCAAGCTCTACGGTCAGGCCTTCGCGCTGGACTGGAGCGCCGCGCTGACCGCGCCGTTCACCGAGGAGATCGGGAAGGCCGCAGGATTCGTGCTGATCCTGCTGCTCGCGCCGCGGGTCGTGCGGACCGCCTTCGACGGGGCGATCATCGGCGCCTTCATCGGACTCGGCTTCCAGGTCTTCGAGGACCTGCTCTACGCCGTCTCCGCCGCGGCCGGGGCGTTCGGCGCGGAGCAGGGGCCAGCCGTCGTGCAGACGATCGTCATGCGCGCCGCCACCGGCATCGCCTCACACACCGTGTTCAGCGCGATCTTCTGCATGGGCCTGGTGTGGTTGATCGGCAGGCCGGACGAGCCCCGGCGCATCGGCCGTGGCTTGGCGCTCATGGTGGGCGCCATGGCGCTGCACGGCGTCTGGGACTGTGCGGCCGCGCTCTCGCACGGCACGATCGTCGGCGTGATCGGGGTCTGGATCCTGGTGCCGATCGTGATGTTCACCCTGCTGGTGATGGGCCTGCGCAGGGCCGCCGAGCCCGAGCGCGCCTGGGTTCGCGCGATCCTCACCCCCGAGGTCGATCGCGGGGTCCTCACCGGACCCGAGCTGGCCGCGGTGAGCGGCACCGGCCGCGAACGCAAGGCATTCCTCAAGGCCACGGGTGATCGCGCCGCGCGACAGCGCGCCGGCCACGTGCTGACCGCGGCGGGCGAGCTCGCCGAGCAGATCGCGGAGGACGGCGGGCGCGAGACCCCCGCCACCGCGTTCGCCCGATCCGAGGTCGCCAGGCTTCGCTGATCGATCTCGGGGCCGCGCCTACCGAGCAGGTGGGGGACCGGCCACACCGCCGAGGAGGATGTCCGGCATCCGGCGGGCGAGCGCGTCGGCCTCCTCGTCGGCCATCAGCAGTCGCATCACCATGCTGCCGCCGACGATGAACAGCATGGTGGCCTGGGCGTCCAGTGCCGCGGCGTCGGGTTCTCCCGCGCCCCGGTCGTCCGCGCCGCCCCTGCGCAGGGTGTCGGCCAGCATGCCGACGCCTGGCCCGCCGAAGTCGGTCCACAGCGCCGTCAACAGGTCCTCGCGATCGCGGAACGCCGCCAGCAGGCCGGGCAGCGCGGCCTTCACCTCCGGTCGGCCGAAGAGCTCGAGGGTGTAGGCGCAGGACCGGCGGATCCACGCCGCCGGGTCGGCGGCGTCGGCGACCGGCGTCGCGTCGTCCACCCAGCCGAAGATCGCCTCGAACACCAGGTGCGTCTTGGACGGCCAGCGGCGGTAGAGGGCCGGCTTGCCCACCCCCGCGCGCTCGGCGATCGCCACCATCGTGGTCTGGTCCCACCCCGTCTCGGCCAGCAGCTCCCTGGCGGCGGCCAGCGCGGCATCGTCGATCGCCGGATTCCGCGGCCGCCCGCGCCTGCGCTCGCCGTCCTTCTCCGCTGTCTCTTCGCCAGAAGTCATTGTCAATAGCGTAACGCGGTGTTACGTTGCAAAAATCGTAACTCGAAGTTACGTAATGACTTGTATCACACCGGAGGAAGCTGACATGGCGGAGCTGTTGGAGGGCAAGACGGTCGTGGTCTCGGGGGTCGGCAACGGCCTCGGGCGGGAGATCGCGCTGGCCGCGTACCGCGACGGCGCGAACGTCGTGCTCGGCGCGCGGACCGAGGCGAACCTCAAGGCGGTCGCCGAGGAGGTCGACCCCACCGGGGAGCGGGTCGCGTACGCGGTCACCGACATCCTCGAGAAGGAGGCCTGCGGTGAGCTGATCCGCACGGCCGCCGATCGCTTCGGGGGAGTGGATGCCCTGGTGAACGTGGCCGCGAAGGAGGACGTCTTCGGCGGGCTGGAGGGCGCCGACCTGGACGCATGGAAGTCGATGCTCGACGCCAACGTGATCGGCACACTCACCCTGACCCAGGCCGCGCTGCCGGAGCTGAAGAAGCGGGGCGGCTCGGTGGTGTTGATCGGTTCGCAGGCGATGTTCCATCCGCAGCTCCCGCAGTCCGCGTACGCCACGTCGAAGGGTGCGCTCCACGCGGCGATGTGGTCGCTGGCAAAGGAGCTCGGTCCGTACAAGATCCGGGTGAACACCGTCGTCCCCACCTGGATGTGGGGCCCGCCGGTCGAGCTGTATGTCGGTCTCGCGGCCGCAGAGCGCAAGGTTCCCGAGGAGACCATCATCGGCGAGATCACCAAGAACATGCCGCTCGGCGAGGTGCCCGCCGACGATGACGTGGCCAACTCGGTGGTGTTCTTCGCCTCCGACCGGGCCCGGATGCTCACCGGTCAGACCCTGTTCGTCAACGCAGGCGAGTACTTCCGCTGATCGGCGAAACCTGTTGATGCACATCGATATTTGAGAGGCAGCAAGGCATGAAGCACAAGGTCATCGTCTGGGGCACCGGCGTCGTCGGCAAGCTGGTCATCCGTGAGCTGATCGATCACCCGGCCTTCGAGCTGGTCGGCGTCATCGTGCACGACCCCGCCAAGGACGGCGTCGATGTCGGCACCCTGATCGGTGTCGACCCGGTGGGGCTCGCCGCCACAACAGATTTCGAGGCCGCCCTCGCAGTGGAGGCCGACGCGGTGGCCTACTACGGTCCGACCGCGGAGTACGCGGTGCAGAACATCGACAACATGACCGCCGCGCTGCGCTCCGGCAAGCACGTGGTGTCCACCTCGATGACGCCGCTGGTCTACCCCGAGCCGTGCCCGCCGGAGATGAAGGTCGCGCTCGAGCAGGCCTGCCAGGAGAGCGGAAAGTCCTGTTTCACCACGGGAATCGACCCCGGGTTCGCCAACGACCTCTTCCCGATGACACTGATGGGTGTCTGCGGCCGGGTCGACAGCGTGCGGGTGCAGGAACTGCTGGATTACGCCACCTACGAGGGCGACTACGGCCCCACCATGGGCATCGGCGCGCCGATCGAGCAGGCCGCTGTGCTCGAGATCCCGGAGGTGCTGATCTTCGCGTGGGGCCACACCATCCCGATGATCGCCGATGCGGTGGGGGTGAAGCTGGACCGGATCGACACGGTCTACGAGAAGTGGGCGGCCACCGAGCCGATCGAGTACAAGTTCGGCGTCATCGAACCCGGCCAGTGCGCCGCGGTGCGATTCGAGATCCGCGGCTGGGTGGGCGACGAGGCGAAGATCGTCATCGAGCACGTCAACCGGATCACCAACGACGCGGCGACGCACTGGCCGCGGGCCACCTCGGTGGACAACGACGTGTACCGGGTGATCATCAAGGGCAGCCCGAACATCACCCAGGAGACCGTGTTCCGAGGCGAACAGGATGACAACCCGATCACCGGTGGGTGCCTGGCAACCGGGATGCGCGCCATCAATGCGATCCCGTTCCTTGGTGACGCCAAGCCCGGCCTGCTCTCGGCGCTCGACTTGCCGCTGATCGCAGGCAGGGGCACCATCCGATCATGAACCTCCTGCTGACCGGCGCGTTCGGCAATATCGGCTCGCACGTGCTCGCCGAGTTGCTGGGCCGCGGTCACCGGGTGCGATGTCTTGCCCTCGACACCCCCGAGGACCGGCGCCGGGCGCGCGGGTTCGCGGGGGTGGACACGGTGTGGGGCGACATCCGGGACGCCGAGGTCGTCGCGGCGGCCGTCGAGGGCGTCGAGGTGGTGCTGCACCTGGCGGCGATGATCCCACCCGGGAGCGAGCTCGATCCGGAGCAGGCCAGGCAGATCAACGTGGACGGCACCCGTAATGTCATCGATGCCTGCTTGGCGCAGCCGCGTCCGCCGAAGCTGTTGTTCGCCTCCACCTTCGACGTGCACGGTCATACGCTGGACCGGGACCCGCCGCGGCGGGTGGACGACCCGAGGGTCGCCACCGATGCGTACACGGCGCACAAGATCGAGGGCGAGGACATGGTGCGGGGGTCCGGCCTGGACTGGTTCATCCCGCGCTTCGCGGATGTCCCGATCCTGGGGCTCCGCAAGCCGGACCCGATCATGTTCGAGATCGGCCTGGAGAACCGGATCGAGGTGCTGCACCCCGCCGACGCCGCGGTCGCGGTCGCGAACGCCCTCGAGACCCCGGCGGTGTGGGGCCGGGTGTTGTTCCTCGGCGGCGGCGCGGGCTGTCAGATCACCTATCGTCAGTTCCTGACCGAGATGCTGGGCGCGATGGGCCTGGACATGCTGCCGGACGACGCGTTCAGCGGCAAGGTCTATGCCACCGACTGGGTGGACACGGCGGCCAGTCAGCGACTGCTGGGCTACCAGCGTCGCGTCTTCGACGACATCGTCTCGGACATCGCCGCCACCCTCGGGTGGCGGCGGCACCTGATGCCGCTCGCCAGGCCTTTCGCGCGGCGGGCCATGCTGCGGATGAGTCCCTACGCTGGCGCCACACGGGTGACCGCCGCGCCGCGGTGAGGCGTCACCGCCAGACATAGCGCACCTGCGGCCTGCCCGCGCGCCCGTACTCCGTGTGCCGGTCCACCAGTCCGTCCTCGGCCATCCGCTCGAGATACCGCCAGGCGGTGACCCGGGAGACCCCTGCGGCCTCCGCCGCCTGCGATGCGTTCAGGCCGGACTCCGAGGCTCGTACGGCCGAGGAGATCTCCTGCAGGGTCTGCGGCGCAACACCTTTCGGTGCGGAGGAGCGCTCGTCGGTGCTTCGCAGGACGGCCATCGCGCGGTCCACGTCTCGCTGGCTGACCGCCTTCTCGCCGGTCGGCAGCGCCCGGCGGAACTCGAGGTACCGCTCGAGCTTGTCCCGGAAGGCGGCGAAGGTGAACGGTTTGAGCAGGTACAGCACGACGCCCTGCGCCACGGCCGCGCGGACCATCGACAGGTCGCGGGCCGAGGTGATCGCGATGATGTCGGGGGTGGGCCGCACCCCGCCGAGCGCGGCGGCGACGTCGAGGCCGCTGCCGTCGGGCAGCCCGAGGTCGAGCAGGATCAGGTCGATCGGCTCGTCGGTGGCGTTCGCCGCGGCGACCGCCCGGATCGCCGCGCTGCCGGTGTGCACCACCGAGTGCACGGTGAACCCGGGTACCCGGCCGACGTAGGTGCGGTGCGCCTCCGCGATGAGGGGCTCGTCCTCGACGACCAGTACGCGGATCATTCGGTGTCTCCGAGGGGGATGCGGACGAGGACCACCGAACCGTAGGTCATCTCGGCGTTGATGGTGCCGCCGTGCCTGGTGATCACCTGCATCACCAGCGCAAGGCCGAGCCCGCGTTGATCGGACTTGGTCGAGTATCCCCGCGCGGTGGCCCGCTCCAGTGCCTCGGGTGACATCCCTGGTCCGCTGTCCGCGACCCGGATGCTGAGCTCGGGGCCGTCGGAGCGCATCGTGACCTCAACCCATGGCCGTTCGTCCTCGGCGCTCGCGCCCGCCGCGTCGATGGCGTTGTCGACGAGATTGCCCACGAGCGTGACCAATTCGCGGGCGGTGAGGGGACCGGTGGCAGGCAGCGCGGTGTCATCGGTGACCGTGAGGTCCACACCCCGCTCGGCGGCCTGGTTCACCTTGCCCAACAGCAGGGCCGCAAGGGCCGGCTCCGCGATGGCCGTGGTCAACCGGTCGATGAGCTGCTGCGACAGCGCGAGCTCGGCCGTGGCGAACGCGACGGCCTCCTCGGTGCGGCCGAGCTCGACCATGGTGACGACGGTGTGCAGCCGGTTCGCCGACTCGTGCGCCTGGGAGCGGAGCGACTCGGTGAACAGTCGCACGGAATCGAGTTCCCCGGTGATGCTCTGCAATTCGGTGTGGTCGCGCAGGGTGGTCACCGTGCCGATCACCCGGCCCTCGAAGGACACCGGATCCTGGTTCACCACGAGCACGCGGTCCCCGGTCAGGTGGACCTCGTCCTTCACCGGGCCCGGCCCCATGATTCGCAGCGACTCCGGCAGCTGCGCGCGGGTGACCGGGCCGTCGGGCAGCGTCAGCAGGCGTCGCGCCTCGTCGTTGACCACCTCGGCGACGTCCGAACCCGCGTCGAAGACGAGCAGCCCCTCGCCGATCGAGTGCAGCACCGCGTCGTGGTGTTCGTAGAGGGTGCGCAGCTCGGCCGGGGCGAGGCCGAGCGTCTGGCGGCGCAGTCGCCTGCTGAGCAGGACCGAGCCGAGGGCCGCCACGACGAGCGCGACGGCCGTCACCCCGAGCAGCAGCGGCAGTCCGTGCAGGAACTGGTCGATGATCTTCTCCCTGGTGACACCCGCCGCCACGAGGCCGACGATGTGGCCGTCGGCGTACACCGGCGTGACCGCGCGTATCGACGGGCCGAGCGATCCGGTGTAGGTCTCGGTGAAGGTCTCGCCTGCCAGCGCGCGGTCGATGTGGCCGCTGTACTCCTGCCCGATCATTGCGGGATTGGTGTGGGTGTACCGGGTTCGGTCCGGCGCCATCACGACGATGAAGTCGATGCCTGTGGCCAGTCGGATCCGCTCGGTCTGTGGCTGCAGCGCCGCGCTGGGGTCGGGGGAGAGCAGGCCCGCCGCCGTCGAATCGGTCCAGGCGATCGATTCGGCGACCGCCGTCACCTCGCGCTCGGTGGCCGCGTCGGCGTCGCGCCGCTCGTCGAGAATCGTCACCACGCTGCCGGTCAGCACGACCACGGCCAGCACCAGCAGTTGCAGCACCAATACCTGGCCGGCGAGGCTCGCGCGCCGTCGGGACCTGATCATTCGTCCGTCCTCTCGTGAACGAAATGCACGCAACCGTGACTGCCGTCGCGGCGCGCTACACCATTCTTCATGAGGCGAAGTGATGCAGCTCACTTCCTTGAGAGGCAGTCAAGAGGACCAGTCATGACCATCGATTCGAAGCGGGACGATACGCCACCACCGCCGACCGCGGGCAAGCGTGACCGGACCCATTGGCTGTACCTGGGAGTGATCGTCGCCGTCGTCGCCGGTGTGCTCGTCGGCTGGCTCGCACCGGAATTGGGCAAGTCCCTCGGGGTGCTCGGCACCCTGTTCATCAGCCTGATCAAGATGATGATCAGCCCGGTCATCTTCTGCACGATCGTGCTGGGCATCGGCTCGGTGAAGGCGGCGGCCAGCGTCGGCAAGGTCGGTGGGCTGGCACTGGCCTACTTCCTCGGGATGTCCACGGTCGCGCTCGGTATCGGGCTGCTCGTCGGCAACCTGCTCGACCCCGGCAGCGGGCTGCACCTGAGCGCCGCGACCTCCTCGGCCGGCGCGGACCTCGCCGAGAAGGCGCACGGCGCGGGCGGCACCATGGACTTCATCGCCGGGATCATCCCGACGTCGCTGCTGTCCTCCCTCACGGTCGGCAGCGTGCTGCAGACGCTGTTCGTGGCGCTGCTCGTCGGGTTCGGGCTGCAGTCCATGGGCAAGCAGGGCGAACCGATCCTGCGCGGGATCGGCTACGTCCAGAAACTGGTGTTCCGGATCCTGGCGATGATCCTGTGGCTGGCGCCCATCGGCGCCTTCGGGGCCATCGCGAATGTGGTCGGCCAGACCGGTCTCGGCGCCGTCGTGCAGCTGGGCACGCTGATGGTCGGCTTCTACATCACCTGCGCGATCTTCGTCTTCGGTGTGCTCGGCCTGATGCTGCGGGCGGTGTCCGGGTTCTCGATCTTCAAGCTGGTCCGCTACCTGGCCCGGGAATACCTGCTGATCTTCGCGACCTCCTCCTCCGAGTCGGCGCTGCCGCGGCTGATCGCCAAGATGGAGCACGTCGGGGTGCAGCGCACCACCGTCGGCATCGTGGTGCCGACCGGGTACTCCTTCAACCTCGACGGCACCGCCATCTACCTGACGATGGCCTCGATCTTCATCGCCGACGCGATGGGGCAGCCGCTCGCGCTCCCCGAACAGCTCTCCCTGCTGGTGTTCATGATCATCGCCTCGAAGGGCGCGGCGGGCGTCAGCGGAGCAGGCCTGGCGACCCTCGCCGGTGGGCTGCAGAGCCATCGACCGGAACTGCTGGACGGCGTCGGGCTGATCGTCGGCATCGACCGGTTCATGTCCGAGGCCCGCGCGGTCACCAACTTCTCCGGCAATGCGGTGGCGACCCTGCTGATCGGGACCTGGACGCGCACCATCGACGCGTCGAGGGTGCGGACCGTGCTGGACGGGAAGCTGCCGTTCGACGAGACGACAATGGTGGACGACCACCTGCCCGAGGACGGTCCGATCGCCGTCCCGCACGATGGCAGCGAGAAGGTCGGCGCCGCACGAGTTCCCGTACCGTTGGCCTCATGACGAACCCCCTGAACATCGAGATCAACACCCTCGGCGGGTCCCCGACCTCGCTCGGTGCCTACGACGGAAACGCGATCCTGTTGGTCAATGTCGCCTCCAAGTGCGGGCTCACGCCGCAGTACACGGCGCTCGAGCAGCTGGCCAAGGACTACGCGGACCGCGGCCTCACCGTGGTCGGCGTGCCCTGCAACCAGTTCATGGGGCAGGAGCCCGGCACCGCCGAGGAGATCGAGACCTTCTGCTCGACGACCTACGGCGTCTCGTTCCCGCTGCTGGAGAAGATCGAGGTCAACGGCGAGGGCAGGCACCCGCTGTACGCCGAGGTCACCAAGGCCGCCGACGCCGAGGGCGCGGCAGGCGACGTGCAGTGGAACTTCGAGAAGTTCCTGCTCGCGCCCGACGGCACCGTGGCGAACCGCTTCCGCCCGACGACCGTGCCGGATGCGCCCGAGGTCGTCGCGGCCATCGAGGCCGTGCTGCCGAAGTAGCGACGCAGCCGACGAAGGCGGTCATGCACCTGGTGCGTGACCGCCTTCTCGCGTTCACCCGAACAGTGCGGCGAGCCGCTCGACGCGCGCGGCCTCGTTGTCCGGCGCGAGCCGCTGCCCGCGCGTGAGCACGCACATTCCGTGCAGCGCGCTCCAGAAGACCTCGGCCCTGGTCCCGGCGTCGCCGGTCGAACCGCCTCCGATCGCCGACACCAGCGTCTCGAACCCCGCCCGTAGTTCCGGCGGGGTCGATTCGTGTGCGAACCGCACCCCCAGCCGCATCGAGAACATGGCCTCGTAGGTCGCGGGATTGTCCGCCGCGAAGTCCAGGTAGGCGCGGATGAACGCCGTCAGCCGTCCCGCCTCGTCGGCGCCCTCCAGTGCCCGCCGCATGGCCGTGGTGAAATCCGCGAATCCGACCAGCGCGACCGCGCTGACGATGCCGTCCCTGCCCTCCGGGAAGTGCCCGTACAGCACCGGAGGGCTGTACTCGATCTCATCGGCCAGGCGCCGCGTGGTCACGGCGGGCCAGTCCTCCTTCTCGGCGATGGTCCGAGCGCATTCGACGATCCTGTGCGCGCGATCCTGCCGCTCCCTCTCCTTGCGTTCTCGAACTCCCATGCCAAAACTCTATCACTGATAGACAAGCGTTCATCGGTAAGTTAACGTTGGTAGAAATACTACAAACGAAAGGCTTGGCCATGTTGAACTGGATCGGACTCGTCATCAGCTGGATCGGTGCGCTCGGGATCATCGCCATCGGTGTGGCCTATATGGGGAAGAACGCGAAGAACGCGGCCGGCTTCGGTCTGCCCACCAGCCCGGCGCCGGATGCCCGCGGCTGGTGGCAGGTCAAGGGCATCCGCGACATCGCCTCGGGCCTGCTGGTGATCGTCTTCACCTTCGCCGCGCGCGACCAGCTTGCGCTCCTGATGCTGCTGCTCGCCTTCGTTCCCCTCGGCGACATGTGGATCGTGTTGACCAACGGTGGTCCGCGCAAGGCCGCGTTCGGAATCCATGGGGCCACCGCGGTCGCGATGATCGCCGCTGCAGGGCTGCTGGTCGCATGACCGGCGAGGAGTGGGCGGCCTCGGCACGGGCGGACCGGGCCGAGGTGGTGGGGAACGACAGGGCCTCGATGCATCTGCTGTACGACGCCTCGGACACGGCGGGTGCGCTCAGCTCGCTCGAGGTCCACCTCGGGGTCGGGGCGGACGGCGCCGCGCCACATTTCCACACCAGGTCGTCGGAGCTGTTCTATGTCCTCGACGGCGAGCTGCGCGTCATGGCAGGCGACGAGATCGTGACCGTGGCGGCGGGTGGCTCCCTCGTGGTGCCCAAGCTCATGCCACATGCGTTCGGTGCGACGCCGGACTCCGCGGCCCGGGTGCTGATCGTGCTGACCCCCGGGGTGCAGCGGTTCGAGTACTTCCGGCTGCTCGCGAGGATCCAGGCGGGGGAGGCGTCGGTGGAGGAGCTCGCGCCCGCCCAGGAGGAGTACGACAACCACTTCGTCGATGCGCCGCAGTGGTGGCGGGACCGCAACGGGTCGCGCACCCGCCCGTAGGTCCGGCCGAGGGCGCTGCTTCTCGCCGAATGCTCACGTCGGCGTCAGCGGCCGTACATCTTCGGGTGCGACCCTGGGCGCATGGCCGGACAGCTGATCGTGTCGCTCTCGGGGATCCGGGCCGAGACCAGGGACCTCGCCGCCGACTTCGCCAGGGAGATGGACGGGCGCGGGGTTCAGCTCTCGCTGCTCGTCGCCCCGCGCCTGAAGGACAAGTACCGGCTGGTCCGCGACGAGGGCACCCAGGACTGGCTGCGGCGGCGGCAGGCGGGCGGCGACGCCATCGTGCTGCACGGATACGACCAGGCCGCCACCAAGAAGCGCCGCGCCGAGTTCGCGGCCCTGCCCGAGCACGAGGCCGCGCTGCGGCTGCTGGCCGCGGACCGGGTGATGGAGGAGACCGGGCTGCGCACGCGCGCGTTCGCCGCGCCCCGCTGGCTGGCCTCGCCCGGCGCGGTGGCCGCGCTGCCCCGCACCGGGTTCCGGCTGCTCGCCGGGGCCGCGGGCATCCACGATCTCGAGCGCGGCACGGTGGTGCGGGCCCGGGTTCTCGGTGTCGGCGAGGGTTTCCGGGCGGAGCCATGGTGGTGCCGGGCGCTGGTGCTGGGCGCGGGCCGCACCGCCCGTCGCGGCGGGGTGGTGCGCCTCGCGATCTCCGCCAAGCAACTCGGGCGGTCCGGGCCGCGGCAGGCCCTCCTCGACGCCGTCGACCTGTCGCTGCACCACGGCGCGCAGCCGACCGGATATCGCTGGCAGGCCAAGGGTTCCGGATCGCGGGTGGCCTGAGTCGACATTATCTCGAGACCTGCCACGTCAACTGGACGTTTGGTCTACAGTCCGATTCGTTTGACGTACGGATCGATCGGACAGTGGAGGTCGCGTGACCCGGAATTCTCTCTCCCGGCGGAGGTTTCTCACTGCCGGTGCCGGCGCGGCCGCAGCTGTCGCCGCCACCTCGATGCTGCCGCCGTCGCTGCAGCGTGCGCTGGCTACGCCGGTCCGCCCGGGAGGACTCGAGTCGGTCGAGCACGTCGTCCTGATCATGCAGGAGAACCGGTCGTTCGATCACTACTACGGAATGCTGCGCGGGGTACGCGGATTCGGTGACCCCAACTCGTTGCGGTTGCGGACCGGGGCCTCCGTATTCGAGCAGCCGGGCCCGAACGGTCCGGTGCTGCCGTTCCCGATCAGGGACTCCGCCGCCGCCCAGCGGATGGACACCCAGAACGTCACCGGGCTCGACCACAGCTGGGAGGGCGGACACCAGGCCCTCGCCGACGGCTGGCACGACGGCTGGATCGCGGCGAAGACGGGCACGACGATGGCCTACTACGACCGCCAGGACATCCCGTTCCACTACGAGCTCGCGGACGCGTTCACGATCTGCGACGCCTACCACTGCTCGGTGCCGACGTCGACCAGCCCCAACCGCAACTACTGGGTGTCCGGGTACACCGGATTCGAACCCGCAGGCCTGCTCCCGGCCGGGGCGGCCGGGTTGACCGGGTCGGCGGGGCCGGCCGGGTCGTCGGAGCCGGGTCCCGAGGGGCGCGCCGTCACCAACGCCGCCTACGACCCCTGGCATGCCGGGTACGGGTGGACCACCGTCCCGGAGCGGCTTCAGGCCGCAGGCATCTCCTGGAAGACGTACCAGGAGTGGGACAACTTCGGCGACAACAACCTCGAGTACTTCGCCACCTTCAAGAAGGTGGGGTCCCACCTGCTGGGGAACCCCGGCCTGGTCCCGTACGAGCTGCAGACGCTGGCCGGCTTCTATCTCGCGCTGCCCGAGTTGCCACCCGCCGCCCAGGACGTGGCGCTGGGGGCGCTCGAGGTTGCGGTGAACGGGCTTTCCCCCGCCGACCGTCAGCTCTACGACCGCGGGCTGTACCGGTCGCGGCCGGGCACGCTCGCCGCCGAGTTCCGCAAGGACGTCGAGTCGGGCAAGCTGCCGCAGGTCAGCTACCTGGTTCCGCCCGAGGTGGATTCGGAGCACCCGTCCGGATCGTCGCCTGCGGCGAGCGCGACGCTGCTGTACCAGGTGCTCGACGCCATCGCCTCCGACCCGGATCTGTGGGCGAAGACGGCCGTGATCGTCAACTTCGACGAGAACGACGGTTACTTCGACCACGTGCCGCCGCCGCGTCCGCCGCTCTCGGTCGACTCGGAGTGGGTGGCCGGTCAGCCGCTCGGTCTCGGACCGCGGGTGCCGATGACGATCATCTCGCCCTGGACCGTGGGCGGGTTCGTGTGTTCGCAGGTGTTCGACCACACGTCGGTGAACCAGTTCCTGGAGAAGCGGTTCGGGATCACCCAACCGGAGATCGACCCGTGGCGGCGCACGGTGAGCGGCGACCTGACCTCGGCCTTCGACTTCACCAATCCGCGCAGTCGGCCGAACGTCGCGCAGCCGCGGCCCACCCCGCCGCTGGAGCCGCGGTGGACGCCGACGCCGCCGGCCCTGCAGCGAATGCCGGTGCAGGAGGGCGGTACCCGGCCCGCCCGGGCGCTGCCGTACCAGCCCGACGCCTACGCGACCGCGGACCCCGGGGCTCGTTCGGTGACGGTGCACCTGGTGAACTCCGGTGCCGCCTCGGCGCACCTGGCCCTGTACCCCTATGCGGGCGAGTTCGGCGCGCCGCGGCACTACGACGTCCGCGGCGAGATCGAGGACACCGTCGCCCTCCCCGGTCCGCGCTACAGCCTGACCCTGTTGGGCCCCAACGGTTTCAGGAGGGAGTTCGCCGGCTCGACCGATGGCGCGGCGGCCGCGCTCGAACTGTCAACCAGGGTCGACGCGGCGGCGGGAGCGCTCGACCTGACGGTGAAGAACCCTGGGGAGCGTGGGCTGACCGTCGTGATCGACGGCCAGCGCCGTCGACTCGCGGCAGGCGGCAGGGAATCGATGAGGGTGCAGTCGGTGGACGGCTGGTATCAGGCGACCGTGACCGTCGACGAGGACCCGGACTTCAGGCGCACGCTCGTCGGACACATCGAGAACGGCCGGGCCGGCGTCAGCCAAGCAGTCTGAATCGGCGAACGGGGCGCGACCCGATGGGTCGCGCCCCGTTCGCACGATCAGAGTCGGGTGACCTTCAGCCCACCCTCGTGATAGTCGGCGCGCAGGCGCTTCTTGTCGAACTTGCCGACGCTGGTCTTCGGGACCGCGTCGATCAGCGTCCAGTTCTCCGGCACCTGCCACTTGGCGACCTTGCCGTCGAGGAACTGCTGCAGCTCCTCGACGGTCGTCGTGGTGCCCTCGCGCAGCACCACCGCAACCAGGGGGCGTTCGTCCCACTTCTCGTCGGGCACGCCGATGACGGCGGCCTCGGCGACGGACGGGTGTCCCATCACGGCGTTCTCCAGGTCGACCGAGGAGATCCACTCGCCGCCGGACTTGATGATGTCCTTCGAGCGGTCCGAGAGGCTGAGGTAGCCGTCGGGCGTGATCGATCCGACGTCGCCGGTCTTGAGCCAGCCGTCGTCGAACTTGTCCGCCGCGTCGACCCCGTAGTAGGACGCGGTGATCCAGGGCCCGCGGACCTCGAGCTCGCCGACGGAGGTGCCGTCGCAGGGGAGGACGGTGCCGTCGTCGCCGATGAGTCGGGCCTGCACGGAGGCGGGGAACCGGCCCTGGGTGTAGCGGTACTTCCACATCTCGTCGCCGGTGGTGCCCGCGGGCGGACGGGCAACCGATCCCAGCGGGGAGGTCTCGGTCATGCCCCAGGCGTGCAGCACCGAGACGCTGTGCTCGTCCTCGAAGGTGTGCATCAGGGCGGGCGGGACCGCGGATCCGCCGATCAGCACCTCCCGCATCGAGGAGATGTCCTGCGGGTGGTGCTCGAGGTGCAGGTGCAGGCCCTGCCAGATGGTGGGCACCGCGGCGGCGAGGGTGGGCTTCTCGGCCGCGATCAGCTCGGCGAGCGGGGCGGGCTGCAGGAACCGGTCCGGCATGATCAGCGAGGCGCCGATCATGAACGCGGCGTACGGCAGGCCCCAGGACATGGCGTGGAACTGCGGTACCACCGCCAGCGCGCGGTCGCCCTGGGCGAGGTTCGGGCCGTCGGACATGCACACCTGCATCGAATGCAGGTAGATCGAACGGTGCGAGTAGACAACACCTTTCGGGTCACCGGTGGTGCCGGAGGTGTAACACATCGCCGCGGCGCTGCGCTCGTCGACCTCAGGCCAGTCGAACTCGCCCGGCTGGCCCTCGATCAGGCCCTCATAGGTGTGGACCTGCACCCCCTCGGGGGCCTCGAGCCCGGCGGTGGAGGAGCCGGTGACGATCACGTGCTTGACGGTGGTCAGCTGTGGCAGCTGCGGCGCCAGCAGCGGGATGAGGGACGGGTCGACGATGATCACGTGGTCTTCGGCGTGGTTGGCCACGTGCACCAGCTGCTCCGGGAACAGTCGGATGTTCAGCGTGTGCAGGACCGCGCCCATCGACGGCACCGCCAGGTACGCCTCGAGGTGCTCGGAGTTGTTCCACATGAACGTCGCCACCCGCTGGTCCCCGGTGACACCGAGGCCGCGCAGGGCGTGCGCCAGCGCCGCGCACCGCCTGCCCACCTCGGCGTAGGAGGTCCGGCGGGGCCCCGACTCGGTCCACGTCACCACCTCCGCCGCACCGTGCACCGTGCTCCCGTGCCGTAGCAGTTGGGCGATCGACAGCGGGGCGTCTTGCATCGTGCTCAGCATGGGTGGCTCCTGTGTGACGGCGACTGATGACTGTGACCGTAGTCACCTCGCCGCGCGGGCGCTCGTCCACCCCATTGCCGCCGCAGCGGTCAGCTCACCTCGGTGACGGACTCGGCCGGGAGCACCAGGAACTCGGTTCCGGCCGGCCCCATCTCGCGGAGCCGGCCGTAGTAGATGCCGGTCGCGGGGTCGTTGATGATGCCCTGGTGGATCGGCACCGCGACCCGCGGCGCGACGGCCCGCAGGTAGTCGACGGTCTCCGAGATCTTCATCCACGGCGCGACGGCCGGGATGGCCAGCACATCGATCGGCTGCTCGGGCACGAACAGGGAATCGCCCGGGTGCAGCAGCCGCGCGGGCGCGGCCGGATCGCCGAGGAGGTAGCCGGTGTTGTCGATCACCGGGATCTCCGGGTGGATCACCGCGTGCCGCCCGCCGACCCCGGTGACCTGGACGTCGCGGATGGCGAACGTGTCGCCCGCGTGCACAGCCGTCCACCGGCCGCCGAGCTGCGCAGCCGTCTGCGGATCCGCGTACAGCGCCGCGCCCGGGTTCGCCTCGACCAGGGCGGGCAGCCGCGCCGGGTCGGCGTGGTCGGGATGCTGGTGGGTGATGAGGATGGCGTCCAGGCCGGTGATGCCCTCGAAGCCGTGCGAGAAGTTGCCGGGATCGAACAGGACGGTTGCCCCGTCGATCTCGGCGAGCACGCAGGAGTGGCCGAAGTGGGTCAGTCGCATGGGTTCGAGTATGCGCCGGTAAACTGCCTGTTGCCCGGCGGATCATTCCCGGGCGCACCGGAGCACCTAGCGAGGAGCAGCACGTGGCCCGTGTCGTTGTCGATGTCATGCCCAAGGCCGAGATTCTCGATCCCCAAGGGCAGGCAGTTGTCGGCGCCCTGCCCCGACTCGGGTTCACCGGAGTTTCGGATGTTCGCCAGGGCAAGCGTTTCGAGCTCGAGGTCGACGACAGTGTCGACGACGCCGAGCTGGAGAAGATCGCCGAGTCGCTGCTGTGCAACACGGTGATCGAGGACTGGAAGGTCACCCGAGTCCAGTGAACATGAGCGAAGCGACGCGGAGTGGCTCGGGCGCCCGCATCGGAGTCATCACTTTCCCCGGCACCCTCGACGACGTCGACGCTGCCCGCGCGGTGAACCTGGCAGGCGGCGAGGCAGTCAGCCTCTGGCACGGCGATGCCGATCTCAAGGGCGTCGACGGGGTCATCGTGCCCGGCGGCTTCTCCTACGGCGACTACCTGCGCTGTGGCGCCATCGCCCGGTTCGCGCCGGTGATGGAAGAGGTCATCAAGGCCGCGGCAGGCGGCATGCCGGTGCTCGGCATCTGCAACGGCTTCCAGGTGCTGTGCGAGGCGGGGCTGCTCCCTGGCGCCCTGACCCGCAACGAGGGCCTGCACTTCATCTGCCGGGACCAGTGGCTGAAGGTGGAGTCCACCTCGACCGCGTGGTCCTCGAGGTACGAGTCGGGCGCCGAGATCCTCATCCCGCTCAAGTCGGGAGAGGGCCGGTACCAGGCCTCGGAGAAGGTCCTCGACGAGCTCGAGGGCGAGGGCCGCGTGGTGTTCCGCTACTCGGGCGACAACCCGAACGGCTCGCAGCGCGCGATCGCGGGTATCGCCTCGGCGAACGGCCGGGTCGTCGGCCTGATGCCGCATCCCGAGCACGCGACCGAGTCGCTGACCGGACCCAGCGACGACGGCCTCGGCATGTTCTACTCGGCGCTGGACGCGGTCCTCACCGCCTGAGCAGAGCTCGAGGCGAATCCCGCACAAAGGGCGGACCGGTCATCCGGTCCGCCTTTTTGCTACCGTCCGGCCATGATCTCGACGATCGTGTGGGGGACAGGGAACTTCGGGCGCGCGGCGATTCGCGCGGTCGACGCGCACCCTGGTCTGGAACTGGCGGCCGTGCTCGTGCACGACCCCGGCAGGTCCGGGCGGGACGCGGGCGACCTGGGCGGCCTCGGCCGGGTGCTCGGGCTGCAATCGACCGACGACGTCGCGGCCGTCCTGGCGACCGGCCCGCGTGCGGTGGTGTACGCGGCCTCCGGTGACATCCGCTCGGCCGAGGTGGTCGCCGACATCTGCGCGGCGCTCCGGGTCGGCGCGATCGTGGTGACCCCGTCGATCTACCCGCTGTACGACCATCGCGACGATCGGCACGAGCTGCGCGAGGAGATCCGCGCCGCGATCGCGGAGGGCACCGGCTCGCTCTTTGTGACCTGTGTGGACGCCGACTGGACGAACGAGATGGTGCCGCTGCTGCTCGGCGGGCTCGGCGCGGGTGTCGACCGGATCCACTGCCAGGAGATCGTGGACTATTCCGGGTTCGACCAACCCGACTCGGTGCGCTTCCTCACGGGCATGGGCGAGCCGCTGGACTACCTGGCGCCGATGATCGCGCCCAGGATGCCGACGATGGTGTGGGGCGGTCAGGTGAGGTTGATGGCCCGGGCGCTCGGTGTCGAACTCGACGAGATCCGCGAGACCCTCGAACGGCGGCCGCTCGAGGCCTCGATCGAGACCGACGCGATGGGCAAGTTCGACGCCGGTGGGCAGGGCGCGCTGCGCTTGCAGGTGCAGGGCATCGTCGGCGGGGAGCCGCGCATCGTGATCGAGCACGTCAACCGTATCGACCCGACCTGCGCGCCGGACTGGCCGAGCCCGCCGAACGGGCAGTCCGCCGCGCATCGGGTGATCGTCGAGGGCGACGCGCAGATCGCGATGATCGCGGTGAGCGCCGCCCCCGCAGGCGGCGACGAGGCGATGTCGGTGGGTCGGCTGGTCGGCGCCATCGACTGGCTCGCCGGCCAGGCCCCTGGCCTCTACGACGCGCTCGACGTCCCGCTGTGCCCGGCGCGCGCACCGGTGTTGGCGGACGCCCCAGCCTGAGTCGGCCGAACGCCCACGAGAACGTGTTCCAGTTGGGTAGCGTCCCGGCCATGATCTCAACGGTGGTGTGGGGTACCGGAAATGTCGGCCGGGCGGCCATCAGGGCCGTCGATGCGCACCCGGCGCTCAAGCTCGCGAACGTGATCGTGAACAACCCGGACAAGGTCGGCCGCGACGCGGGGGATCTGTCCGGGCTCGGCTCCGAGCTGGGGGTCGCGGCGACCGACGACATCGAGGCGGTGCTGGCCGCCAGCCCGGGCGCGGTGGTGTACGCGGCCTCCGGCGACATCCGGCCCGACGACGCGCTCGCGGACATCTGCCGGGCGATCCGCGCGGGCGCGGTCGTCGTCAGTCCGGCGCTGTACCCGCTCTACGACCCGACCAACGCACCGCCCGAACTGCGGGACCCGGTGCTGGCCGCCATCGCGGAGGGCGGCGGCTCGCTGTTCGCCTCGGGCGTCGACCCCGGCTGGGGCAACGATGTGCTGCCGCTGCTGCTCAGCGGACTGGGCAGCACCGTCGACGTGATCCGTTGCCAGGAGATCTTCGACTACTCCACCTACGACCAGCCCGATTCGGTGCGCTACCTGGTGGGCATGGGTCAGCCGATGGACTACCTGCCGCCGATGATCGCGCCGACGATCCCGACCATGGTGTGGGGCGGGCAGATCCGGATGATGGCGCGGGCGCTTGGCGTCGAGCTCGACGAGATCCGCGAGACCCTCGACCGGCGCGCGCTCGACGCGACCGTCACCACCAAGACGATGGGCGAGTTCGAGGCGGGCACCCAGGGCGCGGTGCGGTTCGAGGTGCAGGGCATCGTCGACGGTGAGCCCCGGATCGTCATCGAACACGTCACCCGGATCCACCCGACGTGCGCCACCGACTGGCCGATGCCGCCGGACGGCGACGGCGCCCACCGGGTGATCATCGAGGGCCGCCCGCGCATCGAGGTGTCGGTCGAGTGCACCGACGAGGACGGCAGCCGGTCCGCGGGCGGAAACGCCACCGCGGTCGGGCGGTTGGTGAGCGCCATCGACTGGCTGGTGGCGGCGGAACCCGGAATCTACGACGCGCTCGACGTCCCGCTGCGCCCCGCAGTCGGCAAACTCGGAAAACGGTAGTCACGAAAGGACGAGCCATGCTCATCGACATTCCCGAAGACAAGGACCCGATCGGGTACGTGTGGGGCGAGATGGTCCCCGGCATCGGGATCGCGGCCTCGAAGTTCTCGCTGTCCGTGTACGAACACTCGACCATCGACCTGCGTGCGTTCGAGGCCGCCCGGCTGCGGATCGCGCAGATCAACGGCTGCATCTTCTGCCAGGACTGGCGCACCGAACGGGACGGCAAGAAGGTGGAGGCCGGTTTCGACGATGCGGTCGAGAACTGGCGCACCACCGACGTTTTCGACGATCGCACCCGGCTGGCGGCGGAGTACGCGGAGCGGTACGCGCTCGACCACCACGGGCTGGACGACGAGTTCTGGACCCGGATGTTCGAGCACTACACCCAGGCCGAGGTCGTCGAGCTCTCGATGAGCATCGGCTCCTGGCTGGCGTTCGGCAGGCTCAATCACGTTCTCGGACTCGACAGCGTCTGCGTGCTGCCGGGCCACTGAGGACCCGCCGGGGCGCGGCCGATCAGTCGGTCGGCGCCCCGGGCAGGGCGTCGAAGAAGTCGGCGCTCGGGGTGAAGAACGCGGATCCGGTGACCGGGACCGAGAAGTCGAGCAGCCGGTCGTAATTGCCGGGCGGATCGCCGAGGAACATGTTCGCGAGCATCCGTTCGGTGATCGCGGGCGTGCGGCAGTAGCCGATGAAGTACGTGCCCATCTCGCCGTCGCCGACGCGGCCGAACGGCATGTTCGCGCGCAGGATCTCCAGCGACTCGCCCTGCTCGTCCTTGATGGCGTTCAGTGCGACGTGTGAGTTCGCCGGCTTGACGTCGGCGCTCATCTCGATGTCCTCGAGCTTGGTGCGCCCGATCACCTTCTCCTGCTCGGGAACCGGCAGCGCCTCCCACGTCGACATGTCGTGCAGGTACTTCTGCACGTGCACGTAGGAGCCGCCCGCGAAGGCCGGGTCCTCGTCGCCAACGGTGACCGCCGCGACGGCGCCTCGCCCAGACGGGTTCTCGGTGCCGTCCACGAAGCCGATCAGGTCGCGGTTCTCGAAGTACTGGAAGCCGTGCACCTCGTCGACCACGGTGGCCGCGCCCGCGAGCCGCTTGGCGATCTGGTGTGCGAGCTCGAAACAGGCGTCGAGGCTCATCGCCCGGATGTGGAAGAGCAGGTCGCCCGGAGTGGACGGGGCCTGGTGCTTCCCGCCGCGCAACGCCGGGAACGGGTGCAACTGCGCGGGTCGCGGCCCGGCGAACAGTCGGTCCCAGGCGTCCGAGCCGATGCTGACGATCAGTTCCAGACCCGAGCCCGGCACCCGCAGCCCGACCGCCCGGCGGAGGCCAGCGGCGTCCGCGAGCAGCGAGCGAGTGAGCGCCTCGCCCCCGGCGTCTACGGTCGCGACGAGGAAGATGGCCGCAGGGGAGAGGGGGCTGGTCACCGTCTGGGACTCGGGAGCCCGTGGCGGGCGAGGCGATTCGGTCATCGTGGGCTCCGGTCTGCGTCGGGTGTGGCTCATCCTGTGCGCCAACGGTAGTCGACCTCGGCGGCGGTCCCCGCGAACGAGTTCGCGCCGAATGTCGGTGCCCGGCGGTAGCGTTCGGGCATGACACTGACACTGGGCATGATCACCTTCGACAGTGCCGAACCGGGTCCGCTCGCCGCGTGGTGGGCCGAGCGGGTCGGTGGCCGGATCGAGCAGGAGAACGACGGCTGGTTCTACATGGTCGAGGTGCCGGGCGCCGCGCACAAGCTGGCCTTCCAGAAGGTGCCGGACCCCACGCCGGGCAAGAACCGGGTGCACCTCGACATGATCGCGGAGGACCTCGACGCGGAGGTGGCCGAGCTGACCGCTGCCGGTGCGCAGGAGTACGAGCGGCACGACATGGACGGCTTCCGGTGGGTCACCCTCACCGACCCGGACGGGAACAGGTTCTGCGTGTCGGGCAGCCACTGACGGGGTCGACCCGGTCACTAGGATCGACTCATGCCGCAGCTCACCGACGCCACCGCAACCGGGCTCTGCTCCTTCGTCGACGCGTCGCCGTCACCGTTCCACGTCTGTGAAACGGTCGCGGGCGAGCTGACCGTCGCGGGCTTCGTGCGGCTGCGGGAGACCCAGGGCTGGCCGTCGGCTCCCGGTCGATACTTCCTGGTGCGCGGCGGCTCGCTGGTCGCATGGAGCACCGAGGCCAGCGGGCGGGAGGCGGCGCCGTTCCGGATCGTCGGCGGCCACACCGACAGCCCGAACCTGCGGGTCAAGCAGCACCCCGACCTCGATTCCGCCGGCTGGCAGCTGGTCGGCCTCGAGCCGTACGGCGGCGCGTGGCTGAACTCCTGGCTGGACCGAGATCTGGGCATCTCCGGCAGGCTGAGCATTCGCGACGGAAACACGCTGCAGGAGAAGTTGATCCGAGTGGACCGGCCGATCCTGCGGGTGCCGCAGCTGGCCATCCACCTGTCTGAGGACCGCAAGGGGGTGCAGCTCGACCCGCAGCGGCACGTGAATGCGATCTGGGGTGTCGGCTCCTCGCCGCGGCGGTTCCTCGGCTTCCTGGCCGAGGAGGCCGGCGTCGATCCGGGCGCGGTGCTCGGCTGGGAACTGATGACCCACGACCTCGCGCCGAGCGCGGTGGTCGGGCTGCACGGCGAGCTGGTCAGCGCGCCGCGCCTGGACAACCAGGGCACCTGCTACGCGGGCAGCCGGGCGCTGCTCGCCGCGGTGGAGAACCCGGCCGAGGCGATTCCGGTGCTGGCACTGTTCGACCACGAGGAGGTCGGCAGCATGTCCGACCGTGGTGCCTTCTCCGACCTGCTGAACTCGGTGCTCGAGCGGATCGTGCTGGCGCGCGGCGGCGGCCGGGAGGACTTCCTGCGCGCGATGGCCGGCTCGGTGTGCGCGTCCGGGGACATGGCGCACGCCACCCACCCGAACTACCCGGACCGGCACGAGCCCGCGCACCGGATCGAGATCAACGGCGGTCCGGTGCTCAAGGTCAACCAGAACCTGCGCTACGCCACCGATGCGGCAGGGGCGGGCGCCTTCGCCCTCGCCTGCGATCAGGCGGGCGTGCCGCTGCAGCGCTATGTGCACCGCGCGGACCTGCCGTGTGGTTCCACCATCGGACCGATCACCGCGTCGCGGACCGGGCTGTCCACCGTCGACGTGGGAGCTGCACAGCTCGCGATGCACTCGGCGCGGGAGCTGATGGGCGCGGCCGACGTGACCGCGTACGCCGAGGCGCTGGCGGCCTTCCTGACGCCCGCGGAGTAGGACCGGTCGACGAAGGTGTTTGTTGACGTTTAGTAACAATTGCCCCAGCAGGCACCTCAGTAACAATTTTCTCGTGGTTGGCTGGGCCGCGCACATTTTCGCGCGCCCTGCCCAGCTCCGAGAGGAACATCTTCGTGCACGCACTGAGTCGGTCGTGGTCGTCCGCCCTGTCTGCGACGGTGGTCGCGGTTGCCCTTGCGGCGTCGGCGGTTTCGCCGGCCGAGGCGGCCGAGGGCGGCCCCTGCGGTCAGGGCGGATCGGGCAGTTCGAGCGGCGGGAGCAGCGGTAGCAGTACCGGATCGCTTGCCGGGGCGCTGCCGTGGCTCACCGGCCCGCCGGACGGCGGCGTCCCGCAGTTGACCGGCAAGACCAAGGCGATCGAGATGGTCACGGGTCCGGGCAGCCCGAACAACACCATCTCGCGCTTCAACGTCTCGGGCACCGACCTGGGCATCATGTGGGACAACGGAAACGCGCTCGGCCGCCACGACGTGATGATGGCGTTCGGTGACACCGTCGGCGACTGCGAGGCCGACGGCGACGACTGGCGGAGCAACGTCCTGTTCCGCAGTTCCGACACTGTGCTGTCCGACGGCATGCGGATCGACAGCTCGCCGCTGGCCGGCCCGAACAATTCCAAGGAGATCATCCCCGGCTTCGCCATCCCCGGCGAGTACACGACCATTCCCACCGCGGGCATCGCGGTGAACGGGGTGCAGTACGTCCGGTTCATGTCGGTGCGGTCCTGGGACACCCCCGGCAACTGGACCACCAACTACTCGGCCATCGCGTACTCGACCGACAACGGGGAGAACTGGACCGCGGACCCGGCGACCGTTCGCGCCAACACCGAGGGCATCGGTATCCCGGGCATCCCCGCGGTGAACCCGGCCAATTCGAAGTTCCAGCAGAGCGCCTTCGTCGACGGTAAGGACGGCTTCGTCTACGAGTACGGCACCGAGTCCGGCCGGCAGGGCACCGCGCTGCTCGCCCGCGTCCCTGCCGCTCAGATCCGCGACCTGAACGCCTACACGTACTGGAACGGCAGCGCCTGGGTCGCCGACCTCGCGCAGGCCACACCGGTGATCGGCTCGCCGGTCAGCGAGCTCGCGGTGCAATGGAACGACTACCTGAACAAGTGGGTGGCGATGTACACCGACGAGACCAACTCGCTCGTGATCCGGCAGGCGGACCGGCTCGAGGGCCCGTGGAGCGGCAAGCAGACCATTCTCAGCGGGGTGCTGGTGCCCGCGCTCTACGGCGGGTTCATGCACCCGTGGGCCACGGGCCAGCACCTGGAGTTCGTGGCCACCACCTGGGACCGCTACAACGTCATCTACATGCGCACCGACCTGAACGGTCTGCAGATGAGGGCCACGGATCAGGCCGACCGTCCCGACCCGGCGACCACAGGAGACGCGCGGCTGCTGCGGGTGGAGTACCCCGACGAGCAGTGACGGCGCGGGTGGCCGCTACCAGTGCGGGGGCACGCTGTCCTGGCGGTTAGACTTTGCCCAGGCAGCGTGGCGCCAGCCGCGGCCGATTTGACTCCTCCAGGGAAGGGACCCGACTCCCCGTGTCTTCAGAGACGAGCACCGTGCAGGTCGACACCGTCACCAAGGCCGCAGCGACCCCGGATGTCGCCCAGCCCTTCAAGGAACTGGGACTCAAGGAAGACGAGTACACCCGGATCAAGGAGATCCTCGGTCGGCGCCCGACCGATGCCGAGCTCGCGATGTACTCGGTGATGTGGAGCGAGCACTGCTCCTACAAGTCCTCCAAGGTGCACCTGAAGTACTTCGGCGAGACCACCACCGACGAGATGCGCTCCTCGATGCTCGCGGGCATCGGTGAGAACGCGGGCGTCGTCGACATCGGCGACGGCTGGGCGGTCACCTTCAAGGTGGAGTCGCACAACCACCCCTCCTACATCGAGCCCTACCAGGGCGCGGCGACCGGCGTCGGCGGCATCGTCCGCGACATCATGGCGATGGGCGCCCGCCCGATCGCGGTCATGGATCAGCTCCGCTTCGGCGCGGCGGACGCGCCCGACACCCGCCGGGTCGTCGACGGCGTCGTGCGCGGCGTCGGCGGCTACGGCAACTCCCTCGGCCTGCCGAACGTCGGCGGCGAGACCGTCTTCGACGCCTCCTACGCGGGCAACCCCCTGGTGAACGCGCTGTGCGCGGGCGCGATGCGGGTCGAGGACCTGCACCTGGCGTTCGCCTCCGGCGCGGGCAACAAGATCATCCTGTTCGGCGCGCGCACCGGCCTCGACGGCATCGGCGGCGTGTCCGTGCTCGCCTCGGAGACCTTCGACGAGTCGTCCGGCGGTCGCCCCAAGAAGCTGCCCGCCGTGCAGGTCGGCGACCCGTTCACCGAGAAGGTGCTCATCGAGTGCTGTCTCGACCTGTACAAGGCGAAGCTGGTCGTCGGCATCCAGGACCTCGGCGGCGCCGGGCTGTCCTGTGCCACCTCCGAGCTCGCGGCCGCGGGCGACGGCGGCATGCACATCGACCTGGACAAGGTGCCGACCCGCGCGACCGGCATGACCGCGGCGGAGATCCTCTCCAGCGAGTCGCAGGAGCGGATGTGCGCCGTGGTCACCCCCGAGAACGTGGACGCGTTCATGGAGGTCTGCCGCAAGTGGGACGTGCTCGCCACCGTCATCGGTGAGGTCACCGACGGAGACCGGCTCACCATCGACTGGCACGGCGAGAACGTGGTGGACGTGCCGCCGCGCACCGTCGCGCACGAGGGCCCGGTCTACGAGCGTCCCGTGCAGCGTCCCGCCACCCAGGACGCGCTCGTCGCGGACACCACCGCCTCCCTCGCGCGTCCGACCACGCCGGAGGAGCTGAAGACGACGCTGCTGAACATGGTGGCCTCGCCTCAGCTGTGCAGCCGCAAGTGGATCACCGAGCAGTACGACCGCTACGTGCGCGGCAACACCGTGCTCGCCGAGCAGGCCGACGCGGGCGTCATCCGGATCGACGAGAAGACCGGCCGCGGTATCGCGCTGGCCACCGACGCCTCCGGCCGCTACACCGCATTGGACCCGTACGCCGGTGCCCAGCTCGCGCTGGCCGAGGCGTTCCGGAACGTCGCGGTCACCGGTGCGACCCCGAAGGCCGTCAGCAACTGCCTCAACTTCGGATCGCCGGAGGACCCGGGCGTGATGTGGCAGTTCCAGCAGGCCGTGCGCGGCCTCGCCGACGGCTGCGCCACCCTCGGCATCCCGGTCACCGGCGGCAACGTCAGCTTCTACAACCAGACCGGCTCGACGGCCATCCTGCCGACCCCGGTGGTCGCCGTCCTCGGTGTGATCGACGACGTGCACCGCCGCATCCCCACCGGACTCGGCCTGGAGCCGGGCGAGACCCTGATCCTGCTGGGGGAGACTCGCGATGAGCTTGATGGCTCGATCTGGGCCCAGGTCGAGCACGATCACCTCGGTGGCGTGCCGCCGAAGGTCGACCTGGCGCGCGAGCAGCTGCTCGCCGACATCCTGCTGGCCGGCTCGCGGGACGGGCTGGTCAGCGCTGCGCACGACCTGTCCGAGGGCGGCCTGGCCCAGGCGGTCGTCGAGGCCGCGCTGGCAGGCGAGACCGGCTGCCGGATCCTGCTCCCCGAGGGCGCGGACCCGTTCGTCACGCTGTTCTCCGAGTCGGCAGGCCGAGTCCTTGTCGCGGTGCCGCGCACCGAGGAGACCCGGTTCACCGGCATGTGCACCGCTCGCGGCCTGCCGTGGGTGCGCATCGGTGTCGTCGACGAGGGCTCGGACTCGATCGAGGTCCAGGGCCAGTTCTCGGTGAGCATGGCCGAGCTGCGCGAACTGTCGGAGGCGACGCTCCCCGAACTCTTCGGCTGAGTCCTTGACCGGGGGAGAGGTCGGGACCAAGCAGGCCGGGGGAGCGGCCGGTGCGAAGCACGAGCCGTCCAACTGGGTCGAGGTCCTCGCCTCTCCCGAGGAGCTTCGGGAACGGCACCCCTTCGTGGGCTGGGCGTGGGGCCTGCTGCGGCTGGACTACACGGGCATCGCGTTCGCGGCGCTGTTCTTCTGCTGGTCGCTGACGCCGTCACTGCTGCCCCGGGACTGGCTCTACCAGGGCCTGATCGGTGGCATCACCGCGGCCATCGGCTACGGCGTCGGGACCGCGGTCGGGTGGGCGGTCAACCGGCTCCTGCTGGCGCGGCTGCCCTGGTGGCCGCCGCCCGCGAAGGTCCAGCTGGCGCTCAAGATCGCGGTGCCGACCCTGTCGCTGCTGGTGTCGATCGGCATGCTCATCGCCTCGGCGGCCTGGCAGCGTGAGCTGGCCGCGCTGACCGACGCCGAGGGCACCACCACCACCGGTTACCTGCGGACGCTGCTGCTCAGCATGCTGGTGGCGGCGCTGCTGATCTCGTTGTGGCGGGTGCTCCGGGACCTGGTCAGGTTGGTCGCCCGCTACCTGAATCGGTGGCTGAAGGTGCCGCGTTCCGCCGCCGCACCGATCGGCGTGGTGCTGGTCGCGTTCCTCAGCTACACCATGGTGACGGACGTGCTGTTCGACGCCGCCTACGCGGCGATCAACTCCGCGTTCAGCCTGCAGAACAACACCACCCGCGAGGGCGTCGAGCAGCCGACCGCCCTCGAGCGGTCCGGCAGTCCCGACTCGTACGCGAGCTGGGAGTCGCTCGGCTTCGAGGGCCGGAACTTCGTCTCGCGGGGCATGCACGCCGACGAACTCACAGCGGTGAACGGGAAGCAGGCGCTCGAACCGATCCGTGTGTACGCGGGGCTGGAGACGGCGGCGGACACCGACGCCCGACTGGACGTCGTGATCGCCGAGCTCGAGCGCACCGGAGCCTTCCACCGCAGTGTCCTGGTGGTCATCCCGACCACCGGCACCGGCTGGGTCAACCCGACCGCGGCCGAGGCGATCGAGCTGGTGCACAACGGCGACAGCGCCCTCGTTGCCAACCAGTACTCGTACCTGCCCAGCTGGATCTCGTTTCTTGCGGACCGGAACAAGGCCGCCGAGGCGGGGCGGGCGCTGATCGGCCGCGTGCACGAGCGCTGGCTGCGCGAGCCCGCGGAGACCAGGCCCAAACTGCTGATCTACGGGGAGAGCCTCGGAACGCAGGCAGGCGAGGCGGCGTTCGACGGGCTCGCCGACATCCGGGAGACCGTCGACGGGGTGCTGTGGGTGGGTCCGCCGAACTCGAACACCCTGTGGAGCCAGCTCGAAGCACGGCGGGACCCGGGCACTCGGCAGGTCGAACCGATGTACTCCGACGGGCTGGTGGTGCGTTTCGCCAATGACGCGGCCTCGATCGGGAGTCCGGCGTCCCCGTGGATGAAGCCCCGGGTGCTCTACATCCAGCATCCGTCGGACCCGGTGGTGTGGTGGAGCCCCGACCTGATCTTCAACCGCCCGGACTGGCTGTCGGAGGCGCCGGGCGACGACCGCCTGCCGGACATGCGCTGGTTCCCGTTCGTCACGTTCTGGCAGGTCGCGGCCGACCTCGCCAACGCGGCGGGGGTGCCCGACGGCCACGGCCACAACTACGGCACCACCGTGCTCGACGGCTGGGTCGCGGTGGCCGCGCCCGACGGCTGGACCGCCGACGACACCGAACGCGTCCGCGCGGCGATCGACGCGAGGGCAGGCACGCAGGGACCGGAGAAGTGACGTGGACAGCGGGGGGAACGTGACGGACCACTGGAGCAAGCCGCCGACATTGCGCGGTGAGTTCGTGCTGCTGCGCCCGACGACGCCTGCCGACGTCGACGGGTTGGCGAGGGCGCACGACGATCCCGAGACGTTGCGCTTCTTTCCGTATGGGATCGAGTCGGAGCCGCCGTCCGTGGCATCGGTCGACCACGCGCTACGGTCCGGGCGGCAGACACTCACGCAGGTGGACGCCGCGACCGGTGAGATAGTCGGTACCACCTCGATCTACAACATGAGCGAGCTGCACGGTCGGGTGACGGTGGGCTACACATGGCTCGCCTCCCGTGTGCGGGGCACGGCGATCAATGCGGAGTCGAAACTACTTGTGCTGGAACATGTTTTCGGCACTCTCGGGGCGCGCCGGGTGGAACTGAACGTCGACGACCAGAACGTGCGCTCGCGCGCCGCCGTCACCGCGATCGGCGCAACGGAGGAGGGTGCGCTCCGTCGGCATGCCCGCAGGCGCGATGGCACGGTACGGACCACGATCGTCTACTCGGTGACGGACGAAGAATGGACTCGGGTGCGGGACGGTCTGCTCGCCCGCATCTCGCGCCGATCAGCGAACCGGCCCGACGCCGACGGGTTGGCGCGGTGACCGCACGCAAGAAGATCGACCCCGCCGACCTGAGGGCGGCGCTGCTCGAGGTCCGCGACTGGCTGGCCGACACCGACGCTCCTGCGCCCAGCCGGGCCCAGCTCGCGGCCGCCGTCCGGCTCAGCGCCAGGACCCTCGAGAACACCGCACCGGGGTCCTCGGTGGAGGTGCGGGTGCCGCCGTTCGTCGCGGTGCAGTGCGTCGCGGGACCGCGGCACACCAGGGGCACCCCGCCGAACGTGGTGGAGACCGATGCGCGGAGCTGGCTGCTGCTGGTGACCGGGGGACTGACGTTCGACGACGCCTCGGCGACGGGCGCGCTCACGGCGTCGGGCACCAGGGCCCGCGAGATCGAGCACTGGCTGCCGCTGCTCCGCTTCTGAGACCGGGAGGCCTGTGGTCAGTACACCCGCCGTTAACCCGTAGAATGACCTTGCCCCCCATCCCACCCCCTAGGGAGCAACCCCGGTGACTCCAGCCGAATTGTCGGTCAACAGCCCGAATCTTCTCGCACCCGCAGACCTGTCGGATCAGGACGAGCAGCCGCCCCGCGAGGAGTGTGGCGTCTTCGGCGTCTGGGCTCCCGGTGAGGATGTGGCGAAGCTCACCTATTACGGCCTCTACGCGCTGCAGCACCGTGGTCAGGAGGCGGCGGGTATCGCCGTCGCCGACGGCTCACAGGTGCTGGTCTTCAAGGACCTCGGCCTGGTCAGCCAGGTGTTCGACGAGCAGACCCTCGGCGCGATGCCGGGGCACGTCGCCGTCGGGCACTGTCGGTACTCGACCACCGGGTCCACCACCTGGGAGAACGCCCAGCCGATCTTCCGGACCACCGCGGCAGGCACGGGCATCGCGCTCGGCCACAACGGCAACCTGGTGAACACGGCGGAGCTGGCGACCAGGGCGCGCGAGGCCGGGCTCATCAACCCCAAGCAGCCGGGCCGAGGCACCTCCGACTCCGACCTCGTCGGCGCGCTGCTCGCGCACGCGGCGGCCGACCGCACCATCGAGCAGGCCGCGATGGAGCTGCTACCCACTCTGCGTGGCGCGTTCTGCCTGACCTTCATGGACGAGCACACCCTGTATGCGGCACGCGATCCGCACGGCGTCCGCCCCCTTTGCCTCGGCCGTCTCGACCGCGGCTGGGTCGTCGCCAGCGAGACCGCCGCGCTCGACATCGTCGGCGCGTCGTTCGTCCGCGACATCGAGCCGGGCGAGATGCTGGCGATCGACGCCGACGGCGTCCGTTCCTCGCGTTTCGCGAACCCGACGCCCAAGGGCTGTGTGTTCGAGTACGTCTACCTGGCCCGCCCGGACAGCGTCATCTCCGGCCGTTCGGTGCATGCCACCCGCGTCGAGATCGGTCGCAGGCTCGCCAAGGAACACCCGATCGAGGGCGACCTGGTCATCCCCGTTCCCGAGTCCGGCACCCCGGCCGCGGTCGGTTACGCGCAGGGTTCCGGGATTCCGTACGGCCAGGGCCTGATGAAGAACGCCTACGTCGGCCGCACCTTCATCCAGCCGTCGCAGACCATCCGGCAGCTCGGCATCCGGCTCAAGCTCAACCCGCTCAAAGAGGTCATCCGCGGCAAGCGCCTGATCGTGGTGGACGACTCCATCGTCCGTGGCAACACCCAGCGCGCGCTGATCCGGATGCTCCGCGAGGCGGGCGCGTTGGAGATCCACGTGCGGATCGCCTCCCCGCCGGTCAAGTGGCCCTGCTTCTACGGCATCGACTTCGCCTCACCCGCGGAGCTGATCGCCAACGGCGCGGGGGCCAGCGAGGCCGGCGGCGTGACCAGCCACAGCATGGACGAGATGCTCGAGGGCGTCCGCCGCTCGATCGGCGCCGACACCCTCGGCTACGTCTCGATCGAGGGCATGATCGCCGCCACCGAGCAGCCCGCGTCCCGACTCTGCTCGGCGTGCTTCGACGGTAATTACCCGATTGCGCTGCCGACCGAGACCTCGATGGGTAAGAACGTGCTCGAGGGAATGCTGGAGAGCACCGCGGGCGTCGCGGCGAAGCAGGACAACGACAACGCGAGCGCGTTGAGTCGACCGTAGGCGCTCAGCGCCCACACGTAGATCACCATGCGGTGCCCCAAGGCGCCGCCGAGAAGATGGCTGGAGCAGCGAATCCGATGACCGACGACAACGACCGCCCCACCGGCGCCTCCTATGCGGCGGCGGGGGTGGACATCGAGGCCGGAGACCGGGCCGTCGAGCTGTTCGCCCCGCTGGCCAAGAAGGCGAGCCGCCCCGAGGTGATCGGCGGCCTCGGCGGATTCGCCGGGCTGTTCGCGCTCAAGGGCGGGTACAAGGAGCCGCTGCTCGCGGCCTCCACCGACGGCGTCGGCACCAAGATCGCCGTCGCGCAGGCCATGGACAAGCACGACACCCTCGGCCTCGACCTGGTCGCGATGGTCGTCGACGACCTCGTGGTGTGCGGCGCCGAGCCGCTGTTCCTGCAGGACTACATCGCCGTCGGCCGGGTCGTGCCGGAGCGGGTCGCCGAGCTGGTCAAGGGCATCGCCGACGGCTGCATCATCGCCGGCTGCGCGCTGCTCGGCGGCGAGACCGCGGAGCACCCCGGACTGATGGCGGACGGCGACTACGACCTCTCCGCCACCGGCGTCGGCGTCGTCGAGGCGGATGCCGTGCTCGGCCCGCAGCGGGTGCGCCCTGGCGACGTGGTGATCGGCATGGGCTCGTCGGGCCTGCACTCCAACGGCTACTCGCTGGCCCGCAAGGTGCTGCTCGAGATCGACCGCATGTCGCTCGGGGGCCACGTCGAGGAGTTCGGCCGGACCCTCGGTGAGGAGCTGCTCGAGCCGACCAAGATCTACGCCAAGGACTGCCTGGCCCTGATCGCCGAGACCGACGTGCGAACGTTCTGCCACGTCACCGGCGGCGGCCTGGCGAACAACCTCGCCCGGGTGATGCCGAAGGGGCTCGTCGCCGAGCTCGACCGTGGCACCTGGAGTCCGGCGCCGGTGTTCGCGATGATCGCGCAGCGCGGCCGGGTGGAGCGGGCCGAGATGGAGCAGACCTTCAACATGGGCGTCGGCATGGTCGCCATCGTGGCGCCCGAGGACGTCGACCGTGCGCTGGCGGTGCTGACCGCCCGCCACATCGACTGCTGGACGCTCGGCACCGTCGCCAAGGCATCGGACAAGCAGGAAGGATCCGACCTCGTTCGCATGGTCGGAGACCACCCGCGCTTCTGATCCCACAGCACAGAGACGAACGGACCGTCGACCCCCTTCGTGGGAGGTCAACGGTCCGTTCGTTTATGTGTTCAGCAGATCGAGATTGCGCGCCGACCGTACATGCCGAAATGCGGGGGAGCCGGTGGGCTTCCCCGCATTCCTGTACTTCGCCGTGTCAGCGGCGCCAGTCGTCGCTTTCGTCGTCGTCCCAGCGCGACGCAGTGTCGTCGGAACGCTGGTCGGCGAGGACCCCGTTCCGGTGGGAGCTGGACGAACCTCCGGACAGTTCCTTTTGCAGGCTGTCGAAGTTCGTGGACGGCGAGCTGTACTTGAGCTCGCGTGCAACCTTGGTCTGCTTTGCCTTAGCCCGGCCGCGGCCCATGGCCAACCCCCTCGCGCTTCCGCGGGGCGGCCTGGGAATTTTTGGCGGCCCCGTTTGAGTGTGTATTTCTTCCTGAGACACACTCTAGCCTGAGAACTCGGCGTGCGCTCCCACCCCAGGCCGCGTTGGGTGTCTGATTTATCTCAGAACGCCGGGAATCGCCCGAATTGTGCCCACCCGAACACCCCCACCCAGTACCGGTGGCGAGGCGAGTTCCGCCAGATCCTCGGTCCAGGCGACCCCGAGTCGGTGCAGCAGCGCGGCCGTGAGCGGCAGGCGGGCGCGTTCGCCGCCGTCGTCGATCTTGAGCGCGAAGGAGGTGCCGTCGGGCAGCGCACCCGCGTGCACGCCGTCGGCGCCCACCTTGCAGAGCAGGCCCGGTACGGCGCTCATCAGCAGGAAGTCGTCGTGACCGGTGCCGGACACCAGCCACGGTTGCTCGCGGACGGCATCGGCCACCGCTCGTTCCTCGCTGTCGGCGGCCGCGGTGGCGAGCGTGGCGAATCCGCGCGCGAGGGCGGAGAGCGAGAGCGGCACGATCGGCAGGCCACAGCTGTCGATGCCCAGCTCGTAATCCGTCTCACCGGCCAGTTCGGCGATGGTGTCCATCACCGCCAGCTGGATGGGGTGTGTGGGCTCCAGGTAGCTCTCCAGCGGCCAGTCGCGCGCCACGCAGGCCGAGAGCATGGCCGCGTGCTTGCCGGAGCAGTTCATGAAGATCCGGCGCGGCAGCGCCCCGGAGGCGAGGACGCGGGCGCGGGCGGTCTCGTTCGACGGCAATTCGGGAGGGCACCGCAGTTGGTGCTCGGCGAGCCCGCTGCGGGTGAGCAGCCGGTGCACCACAGCGACGTGCTCGGGTTCACCCTCGTGCGAGCCGGCGGCGATCGCCAGTTCGCGGTTGTCGGAGGGGGCGAATCCACTGCGCAACAGGGCCACGGCCTGCATGAGCTTGTTCGACGAACGGGGATAGATCGGGGTGTGTACCTCGCCGAGGGCCAGGATGACCTCGCCGTCCGGGTCGAGCACGACCACCGAACCGCGGTGCACGCACTCGCGGAAACCGGAGCGATCCACTTCGACCAGTTCGACGCTCAATACTCCACCTGCACCTTCCGTCCGGCGATCCGTCGGCGTGCCTTGTCTGCGACAGTAGGCGACAGGTCTGGCTGCTGCTCGAGCAACGCGACCAGATTTTCCGGGTCCCGCCCGGTGAACAGGTCGCGCACGGTCACCCCGTGGGCCGGCACGTGCACGCGGTGGATCGCATCGCCGGCGGTCACCAGGCCGCCGCGCACCACCCGCAGGTAGGCGCCGGTGTCGGCGCGGTCGGCGAAACGCTTGACCCAGCGAGGTTCCCCGGCCCACACACCGAAGGTGCCGCACGGGGTCCGCGGGCCGGTCACTTCCAACTCGGCGGCGAGATCGCCGTCACCCAGGCGCCAGCGTTCGCCGATCACCGCGTCGCTCGCGGCGATCCCGCTGATCCGGAGGTTCTCGCCGAACCAGCCGGCGGGCAGCTGCCGTCCCAGCTCCGACTCCCACCGCTGCGCCTCGTCCTGCTGGTACGCGTACACCGCCTTGAACGTGCCGCCGTGGAACTCGGTGTCGCAGATGTGGTCCCCGTCCATGCCCGCGGGGCCGATCCGTACCGGCCCGTCGACGGGCCGCTTGTCGATCGCGGTGCGCGGCACCCGCTTGGTGCCGCTGTCGCGCTCGGCGTGCACCACGCAGACGGCGTCGACGCGCCCCGCGCCGCTCACCGGCCGCGCAGCCGGTCGACGGCGGCCCGGCCCGCCTGCACAGCGTCGTAGCTGGGCACGGAGTCGGCATCGATCGAGGCGGCCACCGAGCCGGCGAGCAGCGCGGTGTCCACCGGAACGGTCCGCTTGACCAGGGCCAGTGCGATGGGGCCGAGCTCGTGGTGGTCGACGACGGTGCCCAGGTGCCCGACGGTCCTGCCGTCCGCGGTGACCGCGTCGCCTGGCTCCGGGCGGGTGTCCGCGGACCCGTCGAGATGCAGCAGCACCAGGTGGCGCGGGGGCTTGCCGAGGTTGTGCACCCGGGCCACGGTCTCCTGGCCGCGGTAGCACCCCTTGTCCAGGTGCACGGCCCCGTGCTCGGCGATGCCGCCGATCCAGCGGGCCTCGTGCGGGATGGTGCGCTCGTCGGTGTCCACGCCGATCCGGGGGCGCACAGCGGCCACCCGCAGCGCCTCGAACGCCCAACTGCCCGCGGGCGCGGCGCCCGCGGCGGTCAGCGTCTCCCACCAGCGGGCGAGCTGGTCGCGGGGCACGATCAGATCGAAGGCGTGTTCGCCGGGCCACGGCATCGAGCGCAGGAAGCCGCCCCCGGGCAGCGCGACCGCGCCGTAGACCGGCGGAAGCGAGGCGATGCCGAGAGCGGCAAGGATTTTCGGCCGGCGTACGTCGGGCCCGAGCAGGCTCAGGACGGCCATCTCGGGCGCGGCGGCGGGCTCGGCCTTCGCCCAGAACACCATCTTCTGGAGGAATGCCAGCAGGCCGGGGCCGTGGGTGCGCTCGGTGTCGATCCAGGTGGTTCCGTCCAGATCGGTCAGCACGAAGTGCTCCTCGACCCGGCCCTGCAGGTCGAGGCTCAGGTTCTCCGCGGAACCGCCGTCGGGCAGCTGCGCGATGTGCTGGCTGGAGATGGTGTGCAGCCAGGTGAGGCGCTCGTCGCCGCCGATGGAGAGCACGAAACGGTTCGAGCGGTCCACGATGGCGGCGGCGTTCTCGGCGCTGCGCTGCTCGCGCAGCGGGTCGCCGTAGTGCCAGGCGACCCCGGCGTCGAGGGAATCGTCGGGACCGGCGACGGCACCGGGATAGGACAGCAGCGGACTGGGGGCGACGCTCGGCGACTCGGACACAGCTCCATAGTAGGAGCGTCCGGCCGCGGCCGGACGGTCGTCCTAGGCTGTTGGCATGGCTCCTCGCGTACTGGTGACCCTCGACGGCAAGGTGCACGACCCCGACGTCCCGCTGCTCTACGCGGACGACCTGGCGGCCGTGCGTGGTGACGGAGTGTTCGAGACCGTGCTGGTCCGGGGCGGTTCCCCGTGCACCATCGAGCTGCATCTCGAACGGCTGAACAACTCCGCGGCGGCGATAGACCTGCCGGAACAAGACCTGGACCGCTGGCGCGCGGCCGTGAAGACCGCCCTCGCGGAGTGGGACGGCGACGGCGAGGGGTTGATGCGGCTGGTGCTCAGCCGTGGCCGCGAGATCGGCGGGGGGCCGACCGGTTATCTCACACTCGGCCCCATCGACGATCGCGTCGCGGCCGTCCGGCGCGACGGGATCGCGGTGGTCACCCTGCCCCGCGGGTTCTCGGTGGACCTGGCGGCGCTCGCGCCGTGGCAGTTGCTGGGCGCGAAGACGCTGTCCTACGCGACCAACATGGCGGCGCTGAGGCATGCGAACTCGCTTGGCGCCGACGACGTGATCTTCACCAGCAGCGAGGGTCTCGTGCTCGAGGGCCCCCGCTCCACGGTCGTCATCGCTCGCGGCCGCACGCTGATCACCCCGCCGATCGAGCAGGGGATCCTGCCGGGAACCACTCAGCGGGCGCTTTTCGAGATCGCGGGCGAGCACGAGTTCCGCACCGAGGTGGCGCCGCTGCGGCCCGCGGATCTCATTCTGGCGGACGGTGTCTGGCTGCTCTCGAGTGTGACTCTCGCCGCACGGGTGCGGGCCTTGAACGGTCGGGTGACGACGGTGCCGGAGATCGCCGAGGAGCTGTCGGCGCTGGTCGACCTGTCGGCGGAGACGGTTGGGGCGATGCCGGACGCCGTCTGAGTGCGGTCCGGGACGAGCACGGGCGACTTGACTCCGCTACTACTGTCGGTAGTAGATAAAGGCCTGCGGCAAAAGGTCGCAGGACGTACCTTTTGAAGCGGGACTGAGGCGTCAGCCCACGACTCGGCCCCGGTCACGCCTGTTCAACGGGCACTGCATGGGAGAAGCCATGGACGCACTGGACGTATCTCGGTGGCAATTCGGAATCACGACCGTCTACCACTTCATTCTCGTCCCGCTCACGATCGGGCTCGCCCCGCTCATCGCGATCATGCAGACGATGTGGGTGATCACCAAAAAGGATCACTGGTATCGGCTCACCAAGTTCTTCGGCAAGTTCTTCCTCATCAACTTCGCACTCGGCGTCGCCACCGGCATCGTGCAGGAGTTCCAGTTCGGCATGAACTGGAGCGAGTACTCACGCTTCGTCGGTGACGTGTTCGGGGCGCCGCTGGCGCTGGAGGGCCTGGTCGCCTTCTTCCTCGAATCCACCTTCCTCGGCCTGTGGATCTTCGGCTGGGGACGGCTGCCGAAACTCGTTCACCTGGCGACGATCTGGTTGGTCGCGATCGGTGTCAACGCCTCCGCGTTCTTCATCATCGCCGCGAACTCGTTCATGCAGCACCCGGTGGGTGCTCGGTACAACGCGGAGCGCGGTCGCGCCGAGCTGACGAGCATCTGGGAACTGCTCACCAACAACACGGCCTTGGCGGCGTTCCCCCACGTGGTGGCGGGCGCGCTCCTCACCGCGGGCACGTTCGTCGCCGGTATCGGCGGCTGGTCGATGGTGCGCAGCATGCGCAGGGCAAAGGAGGCCACCGATCCGGCGGTCTCGGGTGAACACGAGAACACCGCCCGGACGATGTTCCGCCCGGTCACCATCCTCGCCCTGTGGGTGATGGTGGCCTCGGGTGTCGGCCTCGCGATCACCGGCGACATCCAGGCCAAGCTGATGTTCGAACAGCAGCCGATGAAGATGGCATCCGCGGAATCGTTGTGCCACACCGAGACCGGCGCCGATTTCTCCATCCTGACGGTCGGAACGCAGAACAACTGCGAGAACATCACCCAGCTCATCAGCATCCCCGGGCTCACCTCGTTCCTGGCGAACGGCGACCCCAACTCCACCCTCCAGGGCGTCACCGAACTCCAGGCCCAGTACGAGGAGCAGTTCGGACCGGGCAACTACAAGCCCAACCTGTTCGTCACCTACTGGACCTTCCGCGCGATGATCGGCTGGGCGGCCGGCTCGGCCATCCTCGCGGTGGTCGGGCTGTGGATGACCCGCGGCGGCCGGGTCCCGGACAAAAAGTGGTTCGGGTGGCTGTCCCTCCTGGCCATCCCCACGCCGTTCCTCGGCAACAGCGCCGGATGGGTGTTCACCGAGATGGGCCGCCAGCCCTGGGTGGTGCACCCGAATCCGACCGGGGTGGACCAGATCCGGCTGACCGTGGATCAGGGCGTGTCGGACCATCCGACCGGTCTCGTGGTCTTCTCGCTGATCGTCTTCACCCTCCTCTATGCCGCGCTCGGCGTGGTGTGGTTCATGCTGATCCGCCGCTATGCGATCGCAGGCCCGTCCGACCACGACAAGCATCCGCCAGGTGACGAAGAAGAGCCCGAGGAACCGGGCGAGCCCAAACAACTGTCGTTCGCGTACTGAGGCGGGAGAAGACCATGGGACTTCAGGAATTCTGGTTCATCCTCATCGCGGTGCTCTTCGTCGGCTACTTCGTCCTCGAGGGCTTCGACTTCGGTGTCGGCATGCTGTTCCCGGTGCTCGGCCGCACAGACACCCGCCGACGGGTCATGCTCAACACCATCGGCCCGGTCTGGGACGGCAACGAGGTCTGGCTGATCACCGCGGGCGGTGCGTTGTTCGCGGCCTTCCCGGACTGGTACGCGACCCTGTTCTCGGGGTTCTACCTACCGCTGCTGTTGATTCTGGTCGCGCTGATCCTGCGCATCTGCGCGATCGAGTGGCGCGGCAAGATCGACGATCCGACCTGGCGAGTTCGCTGCGACATCGGCATCATGATCGGCTCGTGGGTGCCCGCCGTCCTCTGGGGCGTCGCGTTCGCGAACATCGTGCGCGGCGTGGCCATCGACGAGAACAAGAAGGTCGTCTCCGGCTTCTTCGACCTGCTCAACCCGTACGCGCTGCTCGGCGGCGCGACGACGGCCATCGTGTTCGCGCTGCACGGCGCGGTGTTCCTCGCACTCAAGACCTCCGGTGAGGTTCGCGAGGACGCGGTGAAACTCGCTGCGCGACTGTCGATCCCGACGGTCGTGGTGGCCGGGGCGTTCGTGCTGTGGACGCAGCTGTCCTTCGGCAAGGGCTGGACATGGATCCTCGTCGCGGTGGCGGCCGCCGCCCTGGTCGGGGTGGTCGCGCTGACCGCCGCGGCACGGGAGGGCTGGGCCTTCGTGCTCACCACGGTCGCGGTCGTCGCCACGGTGGCGCTGCTCTTCGGCTCGCTCTACCCGAACCTGATGCCGTCCACCATCGACGAGGCATACAACCTGACGATCTACAACGCGTCGTCGAGCCCGTACACACTCAAGGTGATGACCTGGGCTGCGGTGTTCATGACGCCGGTGGTCATCGGTTACCAGGCCTGGACGTACTGGGTGTTCCGCCAGCGGATTTCGACCAAGCAGATCCCGCCGTCGATCGGTCTGCCCCTGAAGACGCGTTAGATGTCGCTCGACGCACCGGCCGCGCCCGCGGAGCACGCCCGCAGGCGCGGTCCGGTGGACCCCCGGCTCTGGCACTACTCGAGATCGGCCCGCGGCTACCTGCTGCTCACGGTGGCGCTGTCCCTGGTCACCGCGGGCACGGTCATCGTGTCGGCGCTGATGATCGGCACCGTGCTGGCCGGGGTGATCACCGACCCGGCCGCGCGGACGCCCGCCGCGTGGGGGACCGAGCTGGCGGTGCTGGCCGCCGCGGTCGCGGTGCGGACGGCGTCCACCTGGGCGCACTCCCGATACGCGCACCGTTCGGCGTCGAGGGTGATCGGGGAGCTCCGCGGCGAGGTGCTCGAGGCCGCCGCCGAACTGCCCCCGCGGAAGCTGGACCCGCGGCGCGGTGAGCTCGCCACCGTCCTCACCCGCGGGATCGAGGGCCTGCGCGCGTATCTCACCGGCTACCTGCCCGCCCTGATGCTGGCGGTCACCGTCACGCCGCTCACCCTGCTGGTGATCCTGTTCGCCGATCGGACCTCCGCGGTGATCATCGCGCTCACGTTGCCGCTGGTGCCGGTCTTCATGATCCTGATCGGGCTGCTGACCAAGGGCAAGGCGGCCGCCTCGCTGACCACGATGACCGCGTTGTCCGCGCAGCTGCTCGACCTGTTGGCGGGCCTGCCCACGCTGCGGGCGCTCGGTCGCGAACGGGGCCCGGCGGCACGGGTCCGGGCCCTCGGGGACGCGCACCGGCACACCACCATGTCGGCGCTGCGGATCGCGTTCCTGTCCGCGATGGTGCTCGAGCTGTTGGCCACGCTCTGCGTCGCGCTCGTCGCGGTGAGCATCGGCCTGCGACTCGTGTTCGGCGGCATGGAACTACGCGGAGGCGTGATCGCGCTGATCCTCGCCGCCGAGGTGTACCTGCCGTTGCGGATGGTCGGCGCGCAGTTCCACGCCGCCGAGGACGGGATGGCGGCCGCCGAGAAGGCCTTCGGGGTGCTGGACGACAGGGAACCGGTCGTCGCGGGGGACGGCGACCGCGCCGTGCCCCTCGGCCCGATCGTGCTGCGCGCGGTGGGGGTGCGGGCCCGCGGACAGTGGGCCCCGCGCGGCCTGGACGCGGTCCTGGAACCGGGCCGGGTCACCGTGCTCACCGGCGCCAACGGATCCGGCAAGTCCACCGTGTTGCACCTGATCCTCGGTCTCGCCGACCCCGACGAGGGGGAGGTGTCGGTCGGTGGGGTGCCCGTGCGCGCACTCGACGCCGAGCAGTGGTGGCGCGAGGTGGCGTGGCTGCCCCAACACCCGGTGCTGATCCCCGGCACCCTGCGCGAGAACCTGGAACTCACCGGTCCGGTGGCGAGCGATGCCGACGCCGTGGACAGGGCCTGCGCGGCAACGGGATTCGATTCGGTGCTGGCCGATCTCCCGGACGGCTGGCGGACGCGGGTGGGGGTTGGTGGCCTCGGCCTCTCGCTAGGGCAGCGGCAGCGGCTGGCGCTGACCCGCGTGCTGCTCTCCGATGCCACGGTGGTGCTTCTCGACGAGCCGACCGCGCACCTCGATCCCGCCACCGAGGCGACGGTGCTCCGGTCGGTGTGCGGTCTCGCCGCCCGCGGCCGCACCGTGGTGATGGTCGGGCACCGGGACACGGTGCTCCGGGCCGGCGACGAGGTGGTGCTCGTCGAGGCCGCCGACGGTGCGGACCTGGACTCGGAGGTGCCGGCATGAGCCGCGATCCGCTCCTGCGTGCCCTCCGACTGCTGGAACTGCGGCCGGGCCGGGTCCTGTCCGCGGTCGCGGCCGGGGTCGCCACCCTCGGCAGCGCGCTCGCCCTTGCCGCGTTGTCAGCCTGGCTGATCACCAGGGCCTGGCAGATGCCGCCGGTGCTGGATCTCTCGGTCGCGGTGGTCTCGGTTCGCGCCCTTGGCATCTCGCGGGGTGTGTTCCGCTACCTGGAACGGCTCGCCACCCACGACGCCGCGCTGCGCGGCACCACCGCGGCCCGCGAACGGATCTACCGCCGGCTCTCCACCGGAGACCCCGCCGCCCCTGCCGGACTGCGCCGTGGGGACCTGCTCGCGCGCACCGGGGCGGACGTCGACGCGCTCGGCGACGTGGTGGTCCGGGCGCTTATCCCGATGGCCGTCGCCGCGATTCTGGCCGTCGCGGCGACCGTCGGGCTCGCGCTGATCTCGCCCGCCGCGGCGCTGGTGCTGGCCGCCGCGCTCGTGGTCTCGGGGGTGCTCGCGCCGGTGCTGTCCGCACGGGCCGCGCGGATGGCGGAGGCGGACGGCGCCGTCGCGTCGGCGCGCTTCAGTGAGACCGCGGTGCTGGCCCTCGATCACGCCGCCGAACTCCGCGTCGCGGGCAGGCTCGGCGAGACGGTCCGGGCGGCCAACGACTGGGAGGCCCGCGCGATCCGCGCCACCGACCGGTCCGCGGTCCCGTCCGCCTTCGCCGCGGCCGCGACTCCGCTCGCGATCGGGGCGAGCGTGCTGGGGTCGCTGCTGATCGGTATCTCGCTGTACGGCCCCGACGGCGGGGCCCCCGGCGAGATGACCCCGATGGCGTTGGCGATCCTGGTGTTGGTGCCGCTCGCCGCGTTCGAGGGCACGGCCGCGTTGCCCGCGGCGGCGGTCGCGCTGACCAGGGCGAGGCTTGCGTCGGTGCGCATCGTGGACCTGCTCGACCGGTCGGGGGATCCGGTGCCGACCGGGGGTGTGCCGGTGGAGGGGCCGGTGCACCTGCGCACCGAGAACCTGCGCTGCGGGTGGCCGGGCGGCGCTGTGACCGAGCCGCTGGACCTGCACCTGGCACCGGGCGCCCGGGTCGTGATCGTCGGACCAAGCGGCGCGGGCAAGACCACCCTGCTGATGACGCTGGCGGGGCTGCTCGCCCCCGTTGCCGGGGCGCTGACGGTGAACGGGACGCCGGCCGGATCGGTGGACGCAGACTCGCTGCGTCGCACGGTGGGGTTCTTCGCCGAGGACGCCCACCTGTTCGACACCTCGTTGCTGGAGAACCTGCGCGTTGCGGACGGGGAGCTGGACGAGGAGGGCGCGCGGGCGCTGCTCCAGAAGGTCGGGCTGGGGGACTGGGTGTCGGGGCTCCCGGACGGCGTGCACACCTCGCTGGCATCGGGCGGCCGGTCGGTGTCCGGTGGCCAGCGTCGACGTCTGCTGCTGGCCCGGGCCATCGCCTCGCCCGCGCGGGTGCTGCTGCTGGACGAGCCGACCGAGCACCTCGACGCGGAGGCGGGCGCGGCGCTGCTGCGGGGCCTGCTCGATCGCGACGGCACGCTGGTGGCGCCGGGCCGGACGGTCGTGTTGGTGACCCATCAACTGCCCACGGGTACCGCTACCGACCAGGTGCTGGCGGTGCGGCGCAACGAAACGCACGTGTCGGGCCGACGTTCCCTGGCATAGTGGCCACGCGACCGTGTCGATGATCAGGGGGGATCTATGGGATTGTCTGCTCGCGGACTTGTCGGTGGTGTGGTCTTAGCGCTCGCATCCGGACTGGTTGCGGCGTTGGTGGGGGGCGGGACGGCAGGGGCGATCCCGGTCTACCCTGTGGCCGATCCGGATCCCTTCTTCAGCGCACCCCCGGACCTCGCGGAGCGCGCCCCCGGTGACGTGCTCAAGGTCCGGCAGATGCCGCCCAACCTGTACTTTCCCGGGAGCCAGGTCTGGGAGGTGCTCTTCCGCACGAAGGACTCTGAGGGGCTTCCGATGGCGGCGAACACCACCTACCTGCTGCCACCGAACCACGTCCCGGACGGTCCGCTGGTGTCGTACCAGCACATCATCAACGCGCTCGGGAACAAGTGCAAGATCGCGACCGAGCTCTACACGACCGACCCCTTCACCCAGATCCGGGAGGCACCCGGCCTGAACATCGCGCTCGCGCGTGGCTGGGCGGTCGCCCTTCCCGATCACCTCGGGCCGAGGATGGCCTACGGTGCCGCGAAGCTCGGCGGCCAGATCACCCTCGACGGTCTGAAGGCAGTGCGGAAGATCCCCGAGTTCCAGGCGGCGAACAGCCCGATCGGTCTCGCCGGCTACTCCGGGGGCGGGATGGCCACCGGCTGGGCTGCCGCCCTGGCACCCACATACGCGCCCGAGCTGAACATCGTCGGCGCGGCCCAGGGCGGCGTCCCGATGAACATAGGAAAGATGGCCCAGGCGCTCGGTGCGAACCCGCACCCGGCGTTCGGCCTCGCGATGGCGGCCGCGCTGGGGCTCGAACGCGAGTACCCAGACCGGGTCGATGTCTCGGGCCAGCTCAACGACCAGGGCCGGTGGCTGCAGCAGATGATCCAGAACGGCTGCACCAACGAGATCATGTTCTGGGGCATCGGGCGCAGCGCGATGCAGGTGACGGACAACAAGGACTTCATGAACAATCCCTCCGCCTGGGTGGTGATGGACGAGAACAGTCTCGAGCTCTACCCAGGGGTCCCGGACTTCCCGATCTTCGAATGGCACAGCCCCACTGATGCTTTGATTCCGGTCGACTCCATCGACAACACCCTGCGGCGCTACTGCGCGGCAGGCACGCCGGTGGAGACGCTCCTGACCCCCACCCCGGACCACCTCTCCGCCGCGGCCCTGGGTCTGCCGCAGGCACTCGATTGGATCGACGGCCGGTTCCGCGGTGTGCCTGCCCCGTCCACGTGCTGACCTGCGCACGGACGGAGAATAATCCGTTGCGCACCCCCGGGGCCGGGCGTACCTTCGTCCGTACACGAGGAAGGAGGTGGTCTGAAGTTGAAGAACTACAGGACGCGTGAGGTGGCTGTCAGCTAGCCGCTACCGCTGACGGTGGGGTTCCATCAACCGCGCACTGCGGCTGGCGAATCCCAGGCAGCTACCCGGCCCCCGAGTCCCCGGTCGAGTCCCGACCGGGATCCGTGCGACAAACGTCCGCGCACGGGTACGGCTCGGGGGTCGTTCTGCGCTCCGCGCCCGTGCGCGCGTCTCACCCCGATTGGGGTATAAAGCGCGCACAGTTCGGGCAGGGATTTGCACCCCGCCACCCGCCGCGCTCGAGGAGAGCGCGTACCTCGGCCGCCACCAGACACGGCTCCTCGTTCACCTCCTCCCATCCGAAGACCAGTTGGTCCCGGCCGGCCAGGGAGGCCGCGTTCGAACGGCGACGATCGCGTCGGCGCACCTTCCGCGACGAATGCCACCTGTGTCCGTCCAGACGCACGACGAGAACCGCCGCCGACCCGGTGTACGTGACGTCCTCGTAGAGCGTCACGCCGTCGACCGTCACCGGGCCCTGCCGCACTGCGTCCGGGAGTCCGTGCGCTCGTTCGACATCGACTGCGTAGTGGAATTCGAGTACCGACTGGATCCCGTTCGCAAGCATCGAGCATGCGTCGGCGATGGCCCGGTTGTACCGTCGCGGTTTGCGGTCGACGATCCGTGATTGGAGCCGGGACAGTCGGATTCCGCCGTTGGTGACGCTCGCGACCACCGATCCGTAGGCGAGTCGGGCAGTCGGCTGATCGACGGCGAGGTCGATCGCGGTGTCCGGCGGCGAGGTCCGTGGCGGTTCCGTTTCGACACCGATGCGGGAGAAGGCGCGGGAGCGATGCACGATCACCCCGGGATGCAGCAACTCGCCGATCGACGGGACGGGTTCGTGGGCGCGCGGTGGCCTGCGGATTGCCGTCGCATACTGGTTCACGGCGGACGAGCCGTACGGCACCGTGATATGTACCGGTCCGCCGCGCGCCAGTGGTAGCAGTCCCCACTCCTCCGCCGCGGTGTCGTGGCTGAGCATCGCGACGCCGCCATAGAGCAGCGCCGCGCGTAGGAGCATGGGGCGGCTCAAGGGTCCCGTCGTGACGGCGTAGACGCCGTGCAGCGGACGCTGCCACTGGCCGGATTCGAGAAGGTACTGGACATGCTTACGCGTGTAGCCCGACCGGTGTGCTTGTGCGGCCGATAGGAGGCCGTCCTGCGACCCGAGCAGCTGCTCCAGTGATTCGAGATCTGTGGCGTTGGACATAGGCCGGACGTTGTCGGCCGGCACCGACCGTCAACGTCACGACAGCCGCAGCACCGTCACTGCCTGTGGATGATTCCGGGCCTGTTGGTAACGCGAGAACCGTGCGTGGTTCTTACCCCGACTGGGGTGCAACACGCGCACGGGCGGCGCAGCCGCTGCTAACCGATGTAGCGGGCGAGGCGGGCCGAGAGGTGTGGCTTCAGCGGACCGTCGGCGAGGATGCGCTCCTCGACGTAGGCGAGGTCGCCGCCCTCGACGATCCCGTACAGGCGCTTGGCGCCGCCGACCACGGCACCCTGCTTGCTGCGGATGACCACGTCGGTGGCGAGCTCCCAGCTGGACTGGGTCAGCGCCCGGCCGTAGTACAGCTCGACGACCCCGGAGCTGTGCGTGAGCAGCAGCTCGACGGTCTCCTCGTCGATGCTCCCCGGGATGCCGTCTCCCGCGACGCGCCAGTACCCGCTCTCACGCAGGTCCGGCCGGACATACTCGCCGTCGGAGTCGAGGACCCAGGTCTGTGATTCCCAGTGCAGGTAGTTGCCGCCGTTGTGCGAGACCACGATCTGCTGGCCGAAGCGGTACTCGCCGTCGGCAGGGTTATTGGCCTCGCCCTCGCCGCGCCAGACGCCGACCAGGGGGAGCAGCGCGAGCATGCCCGGGTTCAGGTCGGGGCCGAGCCGCAGGTTGGCGGTGTCCTCGGGGATGGGGAGATCGGGCAACACCGGGATGTTGCGTGCGCTGGTTTCCTTTGCGCGCTCCTCGGCGGCGGCCACGGCACGATCGCCGCTGCCGCGCTGCACGGACACTGCATCAGACGGTGCGCCCTCGCCCGATTGGGCCTGCGCATCGTCGTCCGGACCGGACGTCTGGCTCACGACTCGTCGGTCACCAGGCGGTACACGACATACAGCGAGAACCAAGCAATCAGCACGGAGGCGAAGGCGAGTAGAACCTCGAAGAAGATGACCACGGCATCAGTGTAAACCGCTGCGTCGCAGCCGCATGCCGTGGGTGCCGACTGCACCGGAAACGCCGAAGCGGCCCCGCTCCCTGGTGGGGGAGCGGGGCCGCGGGGTCGAACTGTGCGCGCTTTTCACCCTGGTTGGGGTGAGACTCGCGCACGGGCGCCGGAGGCGCTACTTCGAGACGGTGATGTCCACGTTGTGGACGCCGTTGCCCTCGGGGGTGACGGTCGTGTCGCCGTTGCCGGTGCTGGACAGCGCACGCACGGTCCAGGTGCCGGGGGCGGCGAAGAACCGGAAGTCGCCGGTGCCCGAGGCCACGACCTCGGCGGTGAACTCGCCGGTGCTGTCCAGCAGACGGACGAACGCGCCGCCGACCGGCTGGCCGTCAGCAGCCAGCACGCGGCCGGTGATGACGGTTTCCTTCTCGACGTCCACGCCCGCGGGCAGGGTCTGACCCTGAACAGGTGCTCCACACATAACTAGGCTCCCAACTCGATCGGTGCACCCACGAGGGAGCCGTACTCAACCCAGCTGCCGTCGTAGTTCTTGACATTGTTCTTGCCGAGGATCTCCTGCAGCACGAACCAGGTGTGGCTCGAGCGCTCGCCGATGCGGCAGTAGGCGATCGTTTCCTTGCTCTCGTCGAAGCCCTTCTCGGCGTAGAGCTTCGTCAGGTCCTCGTCGGACTTGAAGGTGCCGTCCTCGTTGGCGGTGGTGCTCCACGGGATGTTGATGGCGCCGGGGACGTGGCCACGCTGCTGCGCCTGCTCCTGCGGGAGGTGCGCCGGCGCGAGGATCTTGCCGGAGAACTCGTCGGGGGACCGCACGTCGACCAGGTTCTTGCTGCCGATGGCGTTGATGACCTCGTCGCGGAAGGCGCGGATGGAGGTGTCCGGCTCGCCGGCCTGGTAGGTGGTGGCCGGGCGGACGACCTCGTCCTTCGACAGCGGGCGACCGTCGAGCTCCCACTTCTTGCGGCCACCGTCGATCAGCTTGATGTCCTGGTGGCCGTACAGCTTGAAGTACCAGTACGCGTACGCGGCGAACCAGTTGTTGTTGCCGCCGTAGAGCACGACGGTGTCGTCGTTGGCGATGCCCTTGGCGGACAGCAGTGCGGAGAACTGCTCGCGGTTGAGGAAGTCACGACGGACGCCGTCCTGCAGGTCCTTGCGCCAGTCGAGCCGGACAGCACCCTCGATGTGGCCGCCGTCGTAGGCCGAGGTGTCTTCGTCGACCTCGACGAAGACCGTCTTCGGTGCGTTGAGGTTCTGCTCGGCCCAGTCGGCAGAGACCAGGACGTCGGAGCGAGCCATGGTTTTCCTTTCGATACTTCTTGCGGGGTATGTGGGGGTGGTGCGGTCGAGGCCGGTTGGATTGCGCGGCTACGCCGCGGTGATCGATGTCGACCTGCGGAAGCGGGCCACGAGCGGGTAGATCTGGCAGCCGAGGCAGAACGCGAAGGCCGCGTTCAGCAGTGCGGCGAAGAGGGCGAACCCGGTGGCCACGGTGCCGACGACCGTGAGGCCGGTGAGGAAGCCCGCCACGCCGACGACGGCGAAGACGAGGCCGACGAGCTGGGCGAACCGCAGCGGGGCGACCGGCTCGCGTTCGGTGGTCGGGGACAGCCGCGGCGCGACGAACCGGGCGAACACCTGGCCGTACGGGCTGTTGCGGGGGCCACGGGCCGCGCCGAGTCCGAAGACCACGGCCTGCGCCGCGAGCAGCAGACCGGCCGCGACCAGGGAGAACGTCGACAGCACGAGCACGGCCACGAGGACACCGGTGGTGATCCAGGCCGCGAACCGCGGACCGCGGACGTCGACCTGGTCGGCACTACCGGTGCGGGACCGGGAGGTGGTGGAGGTGGACATGGGAGAGAACTCCTGCGCTTGAAACGGATGCCTTGACGTGCGGAGATGAACCGCGGGTATTCCGGATTGCGATCACGGCGCGGTGCTCAGGCAGGAGATGCCGGATGAGCGGAGAACGTCAGCCGTGGAATCAGCAGCAGGTACAGCAACAACCGCCGAGGCGGCACAGATCAACTGTGCGGCGTCGGGTGAGCATGAGCTCCTGGCTGGTTTGCACGAGAGGCAGCTTACCCGTTTTCGGGCGGGTGTGAATCCCCGGGCCCGCACAGGGGGAGCAGCGCGGCCCGCAGGTCGGCGGCGGTCGGAACCCCGGACACCCGGTACCGCTGCACGCCCGCGGCGTCGAAGATGAACGTGGTCGGCAGCGACAGGACGCCGAGTTCGGCTGCGAGCGCGGGGTTCTCGTCGATGTCGACCTCGATCTCCACGGCCCGCGTCGACGCCGGGTCGAGTTCCCCGTCGAGCGTCTCGAGCACCTGGCCGATCACCCGGCGGACGGCCGCACAGGGCCCGCACCAGTCGGCGGAGAAATGCAGGACGGCCGGGCCCGCGCCCGCCACCCCGGCCTCCGCGAGCAGGGCGCGGCGGGTGTCGGAGCCGGAATCGGACGGTGCGGTGGCCCGCACGGCGCCCGACCGGGCCCGCAGCACCAGCCCCGCCGCCGCGGCAGCGACGAGGACGAGCGCGAGGACGAGCAGACCGGTCATGGTGTCTGCAGATCGTCGAGGTTGATCACCACGTTCTCGCCGGAGCCCTCGATCACGACCTGCGAGCCCTCCGCGTAGACCTTGGTCGGCAGCACGCCGAAGGGCAGCTGCTGGGCCTCGACGGTGCGGGTGAACAGCCCGAGCACGGCGGGTTTGAACGGTCCGGGGACGGTGAAGTCCGCATTGCCCTCGGGGCCGAAGTAGAGGTCGGTGGCGACGATCTTGACGTCCTCGCCGTCGAGGAGGAGGTCGGCCTGCACGCTGACGGCCGCCGACAGCGGACCGATCGGAACCGTGCCGGTCAGCACCACGCCGCCGGAGGTGGTCATCCCGGAACCTCCGGATCCGCCGGTGCCGTCGGACTTGTCCGCGGGCGGCGCGGACACCTGGAGGTCGGGGATCCCGAGGAACTGGCCAAGAGCGGTGGCGTCGATCAGGATCCGGCCGTCGAGCTGGTCGACGGGGACCGTCTTGACGGTGCCGTTCACCAGGTCGGATGCGGGGATGTTGACCCCGCGCAGGTTCGCCTCGACGGTGACCTCGCCGAGGACCTGGCTGTCGACGCCCCGCGCACGGATCTCGACGTTCTCGTATTTGCCGTCCACTGCCTGGGTGAGGAAGGGGAAGCCGCCGATGGTCACGTCGGGGTCCGAATTGAGCTCACCGCCCTCGCGCAGGCTCCGTGAGACCCGATACTCGGAGTAGGCGGCCGCGCCGAAGTCGACGACCACCGCGAGCGCCAACAACAACACGAGGCTGAGAATCAGTTTCCGCACCGCACCATTGTTGCTGACCCGAACGGGGCTGTGTGGGGTGCCCACCGGGCGCGGCACGTTAGTCTGTTCGAGTATCGCGTCACTGTCGGCCGTGCCCGGGCACATGAAACGGCGAGAAGGGGAGGCCGCGTGGAGCTGCTCCTGCTGACCTCGGACCCACACCCTGAGTCGGTGCTGCCTTCACTTGCGCTCCTGGCACATACCGTGCGACCGGCCCCGACGGAGGTCGCCTCGCTGCTCGAGGCCGGATCCGCCGACATCGCGCTGGTCGATGCCCGGACCGATCTGGCCGCCGCGCGCGGCCTGTGCCGGCTGCTCGGCAGCACCGGATCCGCGGTTCCCGTCGTCGCGGTCCTCACCGAGGGCGGCCTGGTCGCGGTGAACGCCGACTGGGGTCTCGACGACATCCTGCTGCCCGGCACCGGGCCCGCCGAGCTCGACGCCCGGCTGCGGCTCCTGGTGGGGCGCAGCGGCGGCGTCGCCAGCGCGGAGAGCTCCGGCAAGATCACACTCGGCGAGTTGGTCATCGACGAGGGCACCTACACGGCCCGGCTCCGCGGTCGCCCGCTCGACCTCACCTACAAGGAGTTCGAGCTCCTCAAGTACCTCGCGCAGCACGCGGGCCGGGTGTTCACCCGCGCACAGCTGCTGCAGGAGGTCTGGGGTTACGACTTCTTCGGCGGCACCCGCACGGTGGACGTGCACGTCCGACGGCTCCGCGCCAAGCTCGGCCCCGAATACGAGGCCCTCATCGGTACGGTGCGCAACGTCGGCTACAAGGCCGTCCGGCCCAGCCGCAAGTCCGGCGCCGCGCCGCAGCCCGTCGACGACGGTGGCGATGACGACGGCGGCGCGGTCGACGATTCGGAGCTGACCCCGGCGAACGGGACGGTCCTGTAGATGCCAGAGGCGGCCAGGAGCTGGTTCTATCTGCTCGACGAGGACCAGGTCGCGCAGGTGCACGGTGTGCTGGACCGGGCGCTCGCGGCCGACGGGACCGCGCCGCTCTCCGAGCAGGCCGTGCACCACGTCGTGGGTAAATCGGAGTCGTCGCGGCATCTGCTGTGGACGCTCGACGATTCGATCGTCGGTTACGCGAGCCTCGAGCCGCCGCACGGAGAGCATCCGGCGATGGTGGAGGTCGCCGTCGACCCGGCGCATCGGGGTATCGGGATCGGTCGTGGCCTGGTCAGGGAGGCCCTGGCACAGGGCGGCGAGGGCACCCGGTTCTGGGCCCACGGAGACCTGCCCGCCGCCCGTGCCGTCGCCGCGCACCTCGGTCTGAGTCCCGTCCGCGAGCTGCTGCAGCTGCGCAGGCCGTTGGACCGGCCGGAGTTGCCGGACGTCGCGGTGCCCGACGGCGTGATCCTGCGGACCTATGCGGGGGCGGAGGACGACGCCGAGTTGCTGCGCGTCAACGCCGCGGCCTTCGACTGGCATCCCGAGCAGGGGTCCTGGACCGAACGGGAGATCGCCGAGCGCCGCGCCGAATCCTGGTTCGACCCCGAGGGTCTGTTCATCGCGGCCGATGCGGGGACCGGCGCCGTCCTGGGATTCCACTGGACCAAGGTGCACCCGGCGACGTCCGAATCGGGCGAGCTCGGCGAGGTGTACGTGGTGGCGGTCGACCCGGCGGCGCAGGGCAGGGGCCTCGGCCGGCTGCTCACCGTCGCGGGTCTCCGGTATCTGCGCGATCGTGGGCTGGGGACCGTGCTGCTGTACACCGAGGCGGACAACGTCGCCGCCCTGCACACCTACGAACGGCTCGGATTCGAGCGGTTCCACGTGGATGTCGCCTACGCCTGAGGGCCTGTTCGCCGTGGCCAAGGGTGAGATCCGCCTCACCCGGTCATGAGTTCACCCTCCGTTCACCGTTCTGGGACGCTCTGTCCACCACCTGCCCCTACCTTTCTCGTTGGGCGGCGCCGTGCTGCCTGGTGCAGCGCTGATGCGGACTGCGCCACGGAACACCGCCCGACACGGGCGTGAAGTTGAGCCTCCCGGAGGAAATAGCGTGAACCTCAAGCGCAGTGCTGCGATGTTCGGTGTGCTGGCCGCAGGTGCCATGGCCCTGACCGCGTGCGGCAGCGACGACAACTCCGCCTCGGGCACGACGGTGGACACCTCCGCCTCGAACGCCGCCTGCGAGGGCAAGGACACGCTGTCCGCGGCCGGTTCCTCCGCGCAGAAGAACGCGATGGACGCCTTCACCTCCACGTACATCGCGGTGTGCAAGGACAAGGGCAAGACCGTCAACGTCGCCTACAACCCCAGCGGTTCGGGTGACGGGCGCACCCAGTTCATCGCCAAGCAGATCGACTTCGCCGGCTCCGACTCCGCCATCAAGGCCGAGCAGGCCGCCGCGGCCAAGGAGCGTTGCGCGGGCAACGACGCCTGGAACCTGCCGCTGGTCTTCGGTCCGGTCGCCCTCGCCTACAACATCGACGGCGTCGACAACCTGACGCTCAACGGCGAGGTCATCGCGAAGATCTTCAACGGTGGCATCAAGAAGTGGAACGACCCGGCCATCGCCGCGCTCAACAGCGGTGCCACCCTCCCGGACCAGGACATCACCGTGATCGTCCGCTCCGACTCCTCGGGCACCACCGACAACTTCCAGCAGTACCTGACCACCGCCTCGAAGGGCGCGTGGACCCAGGGCGCAGGCTCCGACTTCGTCGGCGGCATCGGTGAGGGTGCGAAGGGTTCGGCAGGCGTCGCGCAGGCCGTCGCAGGCGCGCCCGGCTCGATCACCTACGTCGAGAAGTCCTTCGCGGACCAGAACAAGCTCAAGGCAGCCCAGATCGACAGCGGCGCGGGCGCGGTTGCGCTGACCGAGGACTCGGCCGCCAAGGCCATCAGCGGCGCCGCCTTCAAGACCGAGGGCGTCGGCGACCTCACGCTGGACCTGAAGTCGATCTACGGCACCACCGAGGCCGGCGCGTACCCGCTGGTCCTGGCGACCTACGAGATCGTGTGCTCCAAGGGCTACGACGCCGACACCTCCGCGGCCGTCAAGTCGTTCCTGACCAGCGCGGCCAACGAGGGCCAGGCCGAGCTGTCCGCGCAGGGCTACGTGCCGCTGCCCGCCACGGTCAAGGACAAGCTGAACGCGTCCATCTCGGCCATCGGCTGAGTCTTCCGACCGGTCCAGGCTCTATATTCGACGAAGAAGATTGCGAGCGCAGATGAGCGACGCGCCCACCCAATCGGCACCTCGCACCCCCGACCCCGGTGACGCCGGGGCGGGGGTGGGGGGTCCGCTCGGAACACCGGAGGCACCGATCACTCCAACAACCGCAGCCCCGTCCAAGACGGTGACGCGCCCGGGTGACCGGGTCTTCACCTCGATGGCGACCGGCTCGGCCGTGTTCATCTCGGTGCTGATCGGCGCGATCGGTGCGTTCCTGGTGTGGCGGGCGGTGCCCGCACTCGCCCGCAACGAGGTCAACTTCCTCACCAGTTCCGAGTGGGTCACGCAGGACATCAACAACATGGCGTTCGGTGTCCTTGACCTGTTCCAGGTCACCGTGCTGGTGTCGTTGTTCGCCCTGGTGCTGGCCATGCCGGTGGCGCTCGGCATCGCGATCTTCCTCACCGAGTACTCGCCGAAGCGGCTCGCGCGGCCGCTGGCGTACGTGATCGACCTGCTGGCCGCCGTGCCGTCCATCGTGTACGGCCTGTGGGGCCTGCTGATCTTCGCCCCCGCCATCAAGCCGCTGGCCGTCTGGCTCAACGAGAACCTGTCCTGGATCCCGTTGTTCGCCACCGGCTCCGGCTCGATCGCGGGCGGCGGCACGATCTTCACCGCGGGCATCGTGCTCGCGGTGATGATCCTGCCGATTATCACCGCGGTCACCCGCGAGGTCTTCGTGCAGACCCCGACCTCCCAGATCGAGGCGGCGCTGGCGCTCGGCGCCACCAAGTGGGAGGTCGTCAAGACCACCGTCATCCCGTTCGGAAAGTCCGGCTACATCAGCGGTTCCATGCTCGGCCTCGGCCGGGCGCTCGGCGAGACGATGGCGCTCTACATGATCCTGCGCACCACCTCGAAGGCGTTCGGATGGTCGCTGTTCGACAGCGGCTCCACGATCGCCTCGAAGATCGCGCTCGGTTACGCCGAGTTCAACAACGAGATCCAGGCCGGCGCCTACATCGCGGTCGGACTGGTGCTGTTCATCCTGACCTTCGTGGTCAACGCAGCGGCCCGCGCCGCGATCGCCGGAAAGAGGGCCTGACATGACGGTGACCCTCGATCGACCCGTCAAGAAGCCGACCTTCCAGGGGGTCAGCAAGCGGCGACGCTTCGCCGATCTGACGGCGGCGGTGCTCGTGACCCTCGCGGTGCTGGTCGCGCTGGTGCCGCTGGTGTGGGTGCTCTATACGGTGATCGTCCGCGGCTTTCCCGCCATGGCCAGCGCGACCTGGTTCACCAACTCGTTCAGCGGCCTGTCCGCGTCCGCCACCGGCGGCGGCATCTACCACGCCCTGATCGGAACCCTGATCCAGGGACTGGTGTGCGCGGTGCTGTCGATCCCACTCGGACTGTTCGTCGCCATCTACCTGGTGGAGTACGCGGGCCCGTCCAAGCTCGGCCGGCTGACCACGTTCATGGTCGACATCCTCAGCGGTGTCCCGTCCATCGTGGCCGCGCTGTTCATCTACGCGCTGTGGATCGCGACCTTCGGCTTCCCCAAGTCGGCGTTCGCGGTGTCCCTGGCCCTGGTCCTGCTGATGGTCCCCGTCGTCGTCCGCAGCACCGAGGAGATGCTCCGCATCGTGCCGCAGGACCTGCGCGAGGCCTCCTACGCGCTCGGCGTGCCGAAGTGGAAGACGATCATGCGGATCGTCGTCCCCACCGCGCTGCCGGGCATCATCACCGGCGTCATGCTGGCCCTGGCCCGTGTGCTCGGTGAGACCGCGCCGCTGCTGATCCTGGTCGGCTACGCGCCCTTCATCAACTTCGACATGTTCAACGGCGAGATGGGGTCGCTGCCCGGCGTCATGGTCGCCGAGATGAACAACCCGACCGACGCGGGTGCCAGCCGTATCTGGGGCGCGGCGCTCACGCTGATCATGCTGATCGCGGTGCTGAACATCGCGGCAAAGGCGATCGGTCACCTCTCCCGGGTCCGGAGCAAGTGACCCCATGACGACCACCACGCTCACACAACCCCGAGGGAGCCACCATGGCCAAGCGTCTTGATCTCAAGGACGTCAACATCTACTACGGCAAGTTCCACGCCGTCGCGGATGTGGGTCTGTCCGTGCCCCCGCGCAATGTGACCGCGTTCATCGGCCCCTCCGGCTGCGGAAAGTCCACGGTGCTGCGCTCGCTCAACCGCATGCACGAGGTCACCCCCGGTGCCCGCGTCGAGGGCGCCATCCTGCTCGACGGCGAGGACATCTACGGCTCGCAGGTCGACCCGGTCGGCGTCCGCCGCACCATCGGCATGGTGTTCCAGCGTCCGAACCCGTTCCCCACCATGTCGATTCGCGACAACGTGGTGGCCGGGCTGAAGCTACAGGGCGTGCGCAACAAGAAGCAGCTCGACGAGGTCGCCGAGCAGTCACTGCGCGGCGCCAACTTGTGGAACGAGGTCAAGGACCGCCTCGACAAGCCCGGTGGCGGGCTCTCCGGCGGCCAGCAGCAGCGTCTGTGCATCGCCCGCGCGATCGCGGTCTCGCCCGACGTGCTGCTCATGGACGAGCCGTGTTCGGCGCTCGACCCGATCTCGACGCTGGCCATCGAGGACCTGATCACGGAGCTGAAGAAGGACTTCACCATCGTGATCGTCACGCACAACATGCAGCAGGCCGCCCGGGTCAGCGATCAGACCGCGTTCTTCAATCTCGAGGCCACCGGCAAGCCCGGCCGGCTCGTCGAGATCGACGACACCGAGAAGATCTTCTCGAACCCGACGCAGAAGGCCACCGAGGATTACATCTCCGGTCGCTTCGGCTAGACAGCCCTCGTCGAACGGGCCGTTTTCGGGTATCGCTCTCGGGCGATGCCCCGGAAACGGCCCGTTCGCTTTTCGGTGCCTGCCGATACGAGAACGCCCCGACCGGTGATCCGGTCGGGGCGTCGTGGTCGTGTGGTCAGGATTCCAGCGAGGTGGTCTCTTCGGGGTCGACGGGCATCTTGCCGGTGACCAGGAAGATGACGCGGCGGGCGACCTCGACCGCGTGATCGGCGAAGCGCTCGTAGAACCGGCCAAGCAGGGTCACGTCGACGGCCGCGGCCACGCCGTGCTTCCACTCCCGGTCCATCAGCACGCTGAAGAGGTGGCGGTGCAGATCGTCCATCGCGTCGTCCTCCTCGCGGAGCTTCGCGGCCCGCTCGGGGTCGCGGGTCTCGAGGACCTCACGCGCGCCTGCGCCGAGGGCGACCGCGATCCGGCCCATCTCGGCGAAGTAGCCGTTGACCTCCTCGGGCAGCACATGGTTCGGATGTCGGCGGCGAGCGATCTTGGCGACGTGCAGCGCCAGCGCCCCCATCCGGTCGATGTCCGCGACGATCTGGATTCCGCTGACCACGGACCGGAGATCCCCTGCGACCGGCGCCTGCAGCGCGAGCAGGGCGAACGCCCGCTCCTCGCATGCGACGCTGAGTTCGGTGATCTGGTCGTGATCGCTGATGACCTGTTCGGCCAGCGAGAGGTCGGCCTGGAGCAGCGACTGGGTCGCCCGCTCCATGGCCGCGCCCGCCAGGCCCGCCATCTCGCCGAGCATGTCGGCGAGCTCGGTCATCTGTTCGTTGTAAGCCACGCGCATGGAATCAAAGCCTACGGTGTGTGGGATACCAAGTCACGGTCATTGGGTTAACGCGGCATGAATGACGGTGCACGTCAGGGCGGTAAAAGCCGGTCAGGCGCAGGAATCGTCTGCCGCATTGGTGAACGCCAGATCAGCGGGCAGGGCGTCGGCCGCGGCGCCGCTCGCGGAGGAGTTCTTCGGGGCCATGGTCGGGGTCAGGGCGGCGCCGACGGACTTCGGCGGGGCCACCTTCCCGGAGAAGCTCGACCCGAGCACCACCTCGACGATGCCGCCGAGATCGGAGGACTCTTGTAGCACCGCGCCGGGCAGCGAGGACGCCACCGTAGCGGCCTCCGCCTCGAGCCCGGGCGAGTAGCGGACCAGCGTGTTCGTGCTGGTGCCGCTGTAGTTCCCGACGCTGTAGATCTGGAATCCGTACGCGCCGAGATCGTCGGAGGCGGTGGCGGCGAGCCCGGTGACACCGGACCCGTTGGACACCTGCAGCGAAACGTCCATCGGGCTGACCGCCTCGAGCGCGGGCGGCGCGGGTGCGGCGGGCTTCGGGGCCGCGTGCGCGGAGGAGGGAGCCGGGTCCTTGCGCTCCTCGCCCGGTAGGGGCTCGTCGTCGATGATCGCCTGGAAGATCGCGTCGATGTCGTCCTGGCGGGGGATCTCGTTGCCCAGCTCGTTGGTGCCCGCGGTGGGGACAGTGAGGAACGTGACAGCGCCCGCATCCACGTTTTGCAGCGACCTGCCCAGCATCACGAGCGACTTGGTGTCGATGTTCTGGACGAAGGTGTCGCGGGTGAAGGCGTTGATGAAGCCGTTGAGCTTGCCCGGGTCGAACAGCACCTTGTTCGACAGCGCCCCGCGCAGCAGTGAGGAGAGGAACATCTGCTGGCGCTTGATCCGGCCGTAGTCCCCGTTGCCCTCGGCCTCGACCTTGCGCGCCCGCACGTAATTCAGCGCGGTGGCGCCGTCGATCGTCTGCTTGCCCGCATTCGGCAGAACCGTTCCGAGTTCCCCGTCGACCAGGGGTGTGGTCGTGCAGACCTCCACCCCGCCGACCTGGTTGACCATCGACTCGAATCCGGAGAAGTCCATGGCCACGAAGTGGCCGATCTTGAGGCCTGACATCTTCTGGATCACCTTGACCAGGCACTTCGGCCCGCCGAACGCGTAGGCCGAGTTGAGCTTGTCGTTGTCCGCCGCGGGATTCATCTCGGTCGAATACTGGCCCGTGTCGCTGTTCCAGTCCGCGCAACTGGGCCGAGCGATGTCCAGGTCGCGGGGGAACGACACCGCGACGACCCGGCTGCGGTCCGCCGGGATGTTGACCAGGATCACGGTGTCCGCGCGGGCACCCTCGGCGTCTTCGACCGAACCGGCGCCCACGCCGCCGTTCGCGCCCGCCCTGGTGTCGGTGCCGACGATCAGGTAGGTCTCGTCGCCGGTCTGCCCACCCGGGTCGACGACGTCGGTGCTGTCGAGGTCGAGCGCGGCCACCTGGCTGAAACCGTTGTCGGTGTTGCGCAGGTAGCCCCACGCGACACCGGTGATCCCCACGGAGGCCGCCGCGGCCACCGCGACCGCGCTGCGGCCGAGCACCCGCCACCGCTTCTGCTTGCGGCTCTTGCTCGCGGCGAGCCGGGTTTCGCCGGGCGCGCCGACGCGGACAGGGTCACCCGCGGCGGGACCGACGTGTTCGGGCTCCGCCCGGCGCAGCCAGCCGGTGGTCGGCGCGGGCGGCGGGTCGGGCACCGGATCCTGCCGCGGACGGGCGGGTGGCAGCGGCGACACCGCGGGAGTCTTCATCCGGCCGCTGTCAGCCGGCGGCGGGCTGTCGCGGTTCACCAGGTCGGAGACGGAGATCCGCTCGGTGTGCTCGCCGGGTTCGGCGTGCCTGCGACCGATCCGGCCGCTGTCGGTCCGCTGCTGGTCGGGAGGGCCGGGAGGTCCGGGAGGCTGCTGTGATTCGGGACGGTACTGGGGCCTGCTCACGTGCGAGAGCGGTCGTTCCCAGGGAGCGCGACCTTCAGGCACTTGGCCCGGAGTCTGATCGTCGCTCACCTACTTGAACCCTGCCTCTCACGTTTGCATCCACCGCCGCACCGGACGGTCACAACATGATACTTATCGGGACCGCTGGTTCCACTCAGGCTCGAGAGCGACCAGAGGTCACTGGTCAGCCGCCCGAGTGCATCAGGTCGGCGCCCGCCGGGACCAGGCAGTCCTCCGGATCGTCGAGCCAACCCTCGGGCAGGGAGACCTTGCCGGGCGACCCCTGGCGGCCGCGCGGACCCTCGGCGTCCTTGGGGAAGGGCACCGTCGGGTCGAGCTGGGCGAGGAGGTCGTCGAGCTCGGTGAGGGTGGACACCATGGCCATCGCCACCCGCATCTCCGATCCGGCGGGGAAGCCGCGGAGATACCAGGCGACGTGCTTGCGCAGCTCGCGCAGGCCCTTGTCCTCGCCGTGGTGGTCCGCCAGGAGTTCGGCATGCCGTCGGATGATGGACGCGACCTCGCCGAGGTTGGGCGGGGTCGGCTCGGGGGTGCCCGCGAGTGCGGCGCTCAGCTCGGCGAACAGCCACGGCCTGCCGAGGCAGCCGCGGCCGACGACGACGCCGTCGCAGCCGGTCTCCGCCATCATCCGGACCGCGTCCTCTGCGGCGAAGATGTCGCCGTTGCCGAGGACCGGGACGTCTGTGACGTGCTCCTTGAGCCGGGCGATCTCGTTCCAGTCCGCGGTGCCCGAATACCGCTGGGCGGCGGTGCGCGCGTGCAGGGCCACCGCGGCCGCGCCCTCGCCGGCGGCGATGCGCCCGGCATCCAGGTGGGTGTGGTGCTCGTCGTCGATGCCGACCCGGAACTTCACGGTGACCGGGATGTCGGTGCCCTCGGTCGCGCGGACCGCGGCCGCGACGATCTGACCGAACAGGGTGCGCTTGTACGGCAGCGCCGCGCCGCCGCCCTTGCTGGTCACCTTGGGAACCGGGCAGCCGAAGTTCATGTCGATGTGGTCGGCCATGTTCTCGTCGACGATCATCTTCGCGGCGGCGTAGGTGGTCGCCGGGTCCACGGTGTACAGCTGCAGCGACCGTGGCGTCTCGGTGGGCCCGAAGGTGGTCATGTGCAGGGTCGCGGGCTGGCGCTCGACCAGCGCCCGCGCGGTCACCATCTCGCAGACGTACAGCCCGGAGGTGCTGCCCGAGCGGGCGAGCTCCAGCTCACGGCACAGGGTGCGGAACGCCACGTTCGTGATGCCGGCCATCGGGGCGAGCACGACGGGGCTGCGCAGCTCCAATGAGCCGATTCGGAGGTGCTGGCCGGCGGGTGATGACATTCGATACCTCGATAGAAAGGGCTGTGCCCGGTACCTGTTTCGGTACCGGGCACAGAATAGCTGGCGCTGTCAGCGCCGGTGTTCGCTGCGCGGGCTCCGCTCAGGAAGCCTGCTGCTCGCGCTTGGCGGCCTCGCGGGCCAGCATGCGGTCGCGCTGCTCCTCGAACTTGGTGGCCTGTGCGTCGAGGTTCTCGAGGAACTTGGCGAGGTCCTCGCGGGTCTGCTCGCCCTCGGCGGTGAAGTCGGTGCGGTCGAAGATGTTCCACTTGCGGAGCACCGGCATCACCACCTCCTCGAGGTGCTGGCGGAGGTCGTAGATCCCGTGCTTGGCCATCAGGACGCCGTTGCGGCGGAAGTTGGGCATGCCCGCCCCTGGCATCTGGAAGTTCTGGACGATCGTGTTGATCGATCGCAGCGCCTGATCGGGCGCCAGGTCAAGGGCCGCGCTGCAGATGTTGCGGTAGAAGATCATGTGCAGGTTCTCGTCCGCGGCGATGCGCTGCAGCATCTTGTCGGCGACGGGCTCGTTGCAGGCCTTGCCGGTGTTGCGGTGCGAGACGCGGGTCGCGAGTTCCTGGAAGGTCACGTAAGCGACGGAGTGCAGCAGCCCGGCGGCGCCGCCGTCGGGCAGCGAGGAGTAGCCGTTGGTCATGTGCTCCATGCGGAAGCGCTCGAGCTCGACAGGGTCGACGGCGCGGGTCACGACGAGGTAATCGCGCATCACGATGCCGTGCCGGTTCTCCTCGGCGGTCCAGCGACCGACCCAGGTGCCCCAGGCGTGGTCCATCGAGAAGTTCTCGGCGATCTCACGGTGGTAGGACGGCAGGTTGTCCTCGGTGAGCAGGTTGGTGATCATGGCCGCGCGCGCGACCTCGTCGAGCTGAGACTGCTCGATGTCCCAGTCGTCGCCACCCATGGCGGCGAAGTTGCGGCCCTCGTCCCACGGGACGTAATCGTGGGGGTGCCATTCCTTGGCCATGGAGATGTGGCGATTCACGTTCTCCTCAGCAACCTGCGCCAGCTCCTGAAGCAGTTCGAGTTGGGTCAGATCCCTGGCCATACGCATGCCCTCCAAGTGTTGTCTGAAATCGGCTCAACGTAGCCTACGGGACCGTAACCACGTTGTGAATCGTTTGAAATGCTCACAGCCTGGGAATTACCACCGGGTATGGGACACCCCGTCCGGGTCATCGGCCCCCTCCAGCTTTCCGTTACAGCCCTGCTCGGAAGGGATGTCGCGCGTACTTTCTCCGCGCACGGAACTGGCGGCGTCCCCGATTCGGGACGCCGCCAGTTCTGGAGGGATTCGTGCGTGCGGACTACTTGCGCCCGCCGCCGAGCAGGCCGCCGAGCAGGTCGCCGAGGCCGCCGGCCGCGCCGCCACCCGCCGCGCCGCCGAGGAGGCTGCCGAGGACGTTTCCGAGGCCGCCCGCCGACTGTCCGCCGCCGCCGAGCAGGCCGCCGAGCAGGTCACCGATGCCGCCGCCGGACTGGGCCTGTGTGGGCGCCGCCGCGCCGCCGCCGGAGAACTGCTTGGCGATGAACGCCAGCACGATGGGGGCCAGGATCGGGAGCAGCTTGCCGACGAGGTTGCTGTCACCGGCGCCGCCCGTGTTGCCGAGCGCGCTGATCACCTGGTTCTTGTTGTCACCGAACACGTTGTTGACGATCTTCTCGCCGTCGGCCTCGTCGACCTGGTCGATGTCGACGCCGCCGGTGAGCAGGGCCGGATCGGAGTGCTGAGCGAGGGCGGTTTCCAGCGATGCGGCACCCGCCGGGTCCTGGGCGTTCGCCTCGAGGCCGCCGACCAGGGTCGGAATGGCCGTCTTCACGGCCGCGGTCGCGGTCTCCTCGTCGACCCCGAGCTTGGCAGCGATCTGGCTGATCGGGATCTGGGACAGAAGGTCGTCAAGTGATGCCATGGGTGCCCGCCTTTTCGTGGACGCTCTTTTCTCGAGCGTCCGGGTGCGTCCGACACTAGTGACCGTTTCGGCAGGTTGGGAGGATCGCCGCGCGGACCGGCGCGTCGATTCAGCCGGTCGCGGAGGCCTTTTCGCGCGGCACGAGGCATGCGAACAGCGCCACGACGAGCCCGCCGGCAACGAGATTGAGCCCCATCTGATTGCTCAGCAGGTTCGATGCATGGTCGCGGAATTCGTCGCCGAAGCGTTCATTGACCCGAAAGAAGAACGCGGCCAAGGTGATCACGCCGACGACGATGCCGACCCAGCCGAGCGCCCTCGAGCCGACGAGCGCGCTGAGCAGGATGAGTGCCGCCGAGATCACCAGCAGCATCGCCATCGACTTGTAGAACGCCACCGACTGATCGCCGAGTTGCTCGAGTGCCCAGCCGGCAGGGAAACCGTTTCGGAGATCGTCGATCCCGACATCGGTGGGCGTGACGTCCTGCATGATCGGCAGGAAGGCGCCGATGCCGACCGCGATCCCGCACAGCAGCAGGACGAAGTGGACCCAGGTTCGCATGGCGCTCTCCCTCGCATCGGATCGGGTGTCACGCGTGCTACACCCACGGTAACAACACGTGCGGTCCGCCGCTGGCGGAACCCGAGCGATGCGAGCAGGATTCACGCCATGGGCGACAACATGCGACGTCTCGAGGAGATCATCGCCGATCTCCCGGAAGCCGAGCGGGTCGATGTGGCCGCGTGGGGCGACCACCCCACCTTCCGGGTGCGGGGCAAGAACTTCGTGTTCAGTGACAACACGGCCGAGCATCTCTCGTTCAAGCTGACGAAGGACGAGGCCGCCGCGGTGGTCGCCACCGAACCCGGGGCGAGTCCGTCCGGTTACGGCCTGGGCAGGCACGGGTGGGTGGCGCTCGACGTCGAAACCGATGCGGACGGGGAGCGCTGGGCGCAACTGCGCGAGTGGGTCCGGACCAGCTTCATCTTGGTGGCGCCGAAGACGCTCGCGCGCCGGGTGCTCGAGGAGGACGGTGCGAGATGAGCGAGGAGAACGCGACCACCGGTGCGGTGCCCGCAGGGAAACAAGGTCTGCCCGGCTGGGCCAGGAAGGTGATCGCCGGGCTGGTTCTCGCTGTCGTCCTGGTGGTCACGTACTTCATCCTGGCCGCCTTCCTGCCGAGATGGTGGGCGCAGCAGGCCGGGGCGTTGTCGTCGGGCAGCTTCACGAGGGGCATCGCCTGGGGGCTGATGTACGGCGTGCTGTGCACGGTGGTGCCGCTGTTGCTGTTCTTCCTGGCCTGGCGGGTCCGCGGCCGAAAGCACAGTCGCGTGGTGCAGGTGGTGGCGGTGACCCTGGGAATCGTTGCGGCGCTACCGAATTTGCTGACGCTGACAGTGGTGTTCGGGGGGAACACCGCCGCGCATGCGGGGGAGCGGATCCTCGACGTGGATGCGCCCGGATTCCGGGGCGCGTCGCTGGTCGGCGCGATCATCGGGGTACTGGCTTTCGCGGTGTTCGTCGCGCGCAGCGTGTCCTATCGACGCCGAGGCGCCGAGCTCGCCAGGATGCGCGAGGAGGAAAGGGTGCGCCGAGAGGCGGTCGCGGCGGACGCGGAAGCCGTGCCGGGCCCGGACGAGCAGGGCTGACCCCCCGACTCAGGTCCGGCGGGCCACGAAGTCGCGGAAGCGCCGGACCGGTGGGGTCATGTGGCGGTCCGGTGCCCAGATCATCCCGATCTCGCGCGCCGCACGCGCGCCGCGGATGGGGATGATCACGATCCCGTCGGGCCAGCGGGCCGCCCGCGCGACCGGGACCAGCGCCACCCCGAGCCCGGCGGACACCAGTCCCGTCGCCGTGGCGAGTTCACTGCTCTCGAAGACGATCTCGGGCGTGAACCCGGCCCCCTCCGCGGCCTCGTCGAGCAGCCGTCGCATGCCGAAATCGGGATGCATGGCGATGAAGGGCTCGTCCGCGGCGTCGCCGAGGTCGATGGCCGCCCGGCCGGCCAGGCGATGCCCGGCGGGAACCGCGAGCGCGAGGGGCTGACGGCTCAGCAGCAGCCACTGCAGGTCGGTCGCGTCCGGTCGGGGCGAGACCACGGCCAGGTCGGCGTGACCGGACCGGACCCGTTCGCCGAGGAGCCCGGCGGCGTCCTGGTGCAGCGCGAACCGGATCTGCGGCGCCTCGGCGCGGAAGCCCCGGATCAGGTCGGGGACCAGCCAGGTGCCGAACGAATGCAGGAAGTCGAGTCGCACGGTGCCTGCCGTGGGACTGATCATCGTGGTGATCCGCTCCTCGGCGTTCGTGAGTTCGGTCAGCGCGCGCGAGGCGTGCTCGAACATCAACCGGCCGTGCTGGTTGAGGCGGAGGCGGCGTCCGTGGCGGTCGAACAGCTCGACGCCGAGCTGTCGCTCGAGCCGGGCCAACCGTCGCGACAATGTCGGTTGGGACAGTCGCAATAGGTCGGCCGCGGAGGTCACCTGGCCCTCCTCGGCGAGGACCACGAACCATTTCAGGTCGGTGGAGAGCATGTCGGTCCCGATCCGTTGGCGACTACATATGTCTTCTCTGCATATAGAACACCGAAAACTCTCATTATGTCGATAAGTGCAGGTCGGTCAGGATGGACTTCGGAGGCCATTCGATGACTATGACGACGACACTCACGCGGCAGGACGCACCGCACCGGCGCGGAACGCCCGGCTATACCCGGATCACGCTCGCCCTGTTCGCGGCCGGACTGACCACCTTCGTCTCGATGTACTCGACGCAGGCGCTGCTGCCCGCGCTGGCACAGGATTTCGGGGTGCCGCCCGGCACGGCCGCGCTCGCGGTCTCGGTGACCACCGGCATGCTCGCGCTGGCCGTCATCCCGGCGAGCGTGCTCTCCGAGCGGTTCGGACGCACCAGGGTGATGGTGTGGTCGGCCGTGCTGTCCTGCGCGGTGGGATTGGTGCTGCCCCTCAGCCCGACGATCGAATGGCTACTCGTCGGGCGCGTGGTCCAGGGGCTGGCCCTGGCTGGGATCCCGGCCGTTGCGATGGCGTATCTCGCGGAAGAGGTGCACGGCAGGGATCTGGGTGCCGCGATGGGCCGGTACGTCGCCGGAACCACGATCGGCGGACTCCTGGGCAGGCTGATCCCGTCCACGGTGCTCGACATGAGCACGTGGCGATGGGCGATGGAGGCATCCGCGGTGGCGGCGGTGCTGCTGGCGGTGGTGATGGCCAAGACATTGCCGGGGTCGCGTTTCTTTCGGCCGAAGCGGGTGAGCTGGGGGACCGTCACGGCCAATCTCTTTCTGCACCTTCGTAACCGGGATCTCAGGGTGCTGTTCGCGCTCGGTTTCATCCTGATGGGCGGTTTCGTCTCCGCCTACAATTTCCTCGGTTTTCGGCTGCTGGCCCCGCCGTTCGATCTGACGGAGGCCGCGGTCGGCGCGGTCTTCCTGCTCTACCTCTCGGGGACGGTCACGGCCGCGGTGGCCGGTCGGCTGGGCGACCTGGTCGGCAGGCGATGGGTGCTCCTGGCAGCGGTATGTGTGAGCGCGGTCGGCCTGGTGGTGACGCTGCCGGACGTTCTCGCGCTGGTGTTGGTCGGCATGCTGCTGTTCACCGGAGGGTTCTTCGCGGCGCACTCGGTGGCGAGTGGCTGGGTGGGTGCACTCGCCACCGAGCACCGTGCGGAGGCGTCATCGCTGTACCTGTGCGCCTACTACCTCGGCTCGAGCCTGGCCGCCGCAGGTGCCGGCCTCGCCTTCGGGTGGGGCGGATGGACGGCGACCGTGGCCTATGTCGGTGCGCTGCTGCTGGCCGCCATCTGGCTCTCGCTGTTGATGCTGCGGGCGCCCGAGGTCAGACGCGCTGACGCGCCCGCGTGAGGGGCGGGCTGGTCTGCTGTTTCGCCGCCAGGCCGAGCGCGCCCGCGGCCGTGACGATCGCCCCAGCGGCAACGGACACGATCGCCGCCGCGGTCGTGCCGTTGGGGAAGTCCATCGCAAGCGGTGTGGCGAGCAGGAAGAGCCCGAGTGCGATGAGACCCCAATGGCTCGACCGCGATTCGGTGGACATGGCCCACAGGCCGACGGAGTAGGCGAGCAGGCCGAGGATGAGGATGGCGCCGGTGATCTGCCGGTAACCCCGATCCGGCACCCACATGCTCAGCAGCACGAGGGCGATTCCGGTCGCGACGACGACCATGTCGCGGCGTACCTCGCGGACGTGTTCGGAATCGCTCATGGCAGCCTCCCTGATGGTGCGCCGCCACGCTCACCGGACTTCGGGGATCGGAGCGTGACGTCACTCGCTTCCGGTGTCCCCATTCTGGACCCGCGGTGGGTGGGTGTCGAGCCACGAATCGGATTCGGGAGGAACTCAGTCCAGGCCGGCATTTCCGCTCGACGGGCTGCTGAACAGGGGCTGCGGTGCGGGCGCAGAACTCGGCGTCGAGACCGAGGCGGTGAGGCTGGTGTTGTCGGGGTGGCTGAAGAGCGGGACCGGGGGGTCGACCATGTGTTCCATTGGGAGAGCATGCTCCAATCCGGCGCGGAAGGCCATTGACGCGGCCTGGGCGTGTCGACGGAGGTGGCCGCAACGCGGCCGGGGCCGGAGACGAAACGGTCCCGCCAGGCGATCGCCTGGCGGGACCGATGGTGCCCCCAGTAGGGCTCGAACCTACGACCTGCGGATTAAAAGTCCGTAGCTCTACCAACTGAGCTATAGGGGCGCGGTGCAGGAGTCTAGTGGCTTCGCCGCGTCGGCGAGGACAGGACCCCGGCAACGGTGACCGCGCCGATCAGGGCCGCGTCGGCACGCGTTCCCGGCCGGGTGCGCGATGATGGCGGGGAGGCCATGGGAGGGCTGATGGAGAAGCCGCGAATCGGCACGGTTCAGGTGTCGTGCGAAGTCCGTAACCGGCTCTACCGGAAGGCGGTGCTGGTCGGTTCGGATCTTCCACTCGACGAGATCGCCTCGTACCGGTCGGACGAGGACGCGCTGATCTGGGTCGACCTGCTCGCCCCGTCGGTCGGCGATATCGTCGCGCTGTCCCCGCTGATCGGCGGCGAGGTGGCCTTGCATCCGTTGGCCGTCGAGGGGGCGATCACCGGACATCAGCGTCCCCGGCTCGTCAGGTTCCGCGATCACAGTCTGTTGCATACGCGCGCTGTGCGTTTCGAGGCGAAGGGCGGTCGGCTCAGTTCCACCGACATCTCGATCTTCATCCTCGACCGTGCGCTGATCACCATCCGGTCCGATGACCGTTTCGCGATCGATCCGATCCTCGAGGACTGGGACGACAACTCTGACCTCGCGGGCTTCGGTGTCGGCTTCCTGCTGCACACGGTTCTCGACGAGATCGTGGACGGGTATTTCGTCGCACTCGATGCCCTGGACGAGGAGATCCAGGGGCTCGAGGACGAGTTGCTGATCTCGGACGGCGCGCAGAGCGCGGGACGGTCGAGGAACGCGGTCCAGTTGCAGAGCTTCACGCTCCGCAAGGCGGTGGTGCAGTTGTCCCGGTCGGTGCTCCCGATGAACGAGGCCTTCAGTGCGCTGCTCCGGCAGGGCGCGCACGTGCTCGACGCGGAGATGACGCCCTACTACCAGGACATCTACGACCATGCCCTGCGCGCCACCGAACGAATCGACGGGCTGCGCGACACCATCGAGTCGATTCTCGCGACCCACCTTGCGATGCAAGGTAATTCGTTGAACGAGATCATGAAGAAGCTCACCGCATGGGCCGCGATCATCGCCATTCCCACCGGGGTGACGGGCTATTTCGGGCAGAACATCCCGTTTCCAGGTTTCGGTCAGACGGAGGGGTTCTGGCTGAGCACGGTGTTGTTGGTCGGGCTCGCCTTCGGGTTGTGGCTGAGTTTCAAGCGCCGAGACTGGCTGTGAACGGGGGCGCCGCCGCACGGTGTCGCGAACGCAAACGGCTCGGGTGCGCACCCCCTGCGCCGCACCCGAGCCGGCTGAATCGTACCACTCGGTGTGTTCTGCGGTCTGGATACCTTACCCGCAGGTAGGTGGAATCCGCATGAGGTTCCCCCGAAATGGTCCAAATTAGGGCTAAGGTGACAACGAGGTCGTCTGGTGGCCTGTCGGGGCACGGGATAGAGCTGCACGGTTTTCGGAGGCGACTGGCTCACATGGCACGTCAACAGGAACGCGCACGTAGGACGCGCGCGGCGATCGTCGAAGCCGCTGCGGTGGAGTTCGCCCGCCGCGGCTACGCCGCCGCGTCGGTGAACACGATCCTGGAGGGGTCGCACGCCACCAAGGGCGCGATGTACTTCCACTTCGAGTCGAAGGAAGAGCTGGCCCGGGCCGTCCTCGCCTCGGCGCTCGATCACTACACGCAGACCAACGATCGTTGGAAGGCCGTCGACGCCGACCCGTTCCAGGTGCTGCACTCGATCATCGTGGAGCTGGCGGAGCGGTTCGCCAACGACGTCATCGTCCAGGCGGAGTTCCGGCTGATCGTCGAGCCCGAGTTCTACGCCGAGGTGCGGTCCGGTGGTTCGCAGGTGTGGGGGCAGACGGCGCACGAACTCGTGCTGCGCGCACAGACCGAGGGTCATCTCCGGCCGGGGGCCGACCCCGGCACGTTCACCCGCGTCCTCGGCGCGGCGCTGGCCGGCCAGCGCTACATGCTCGACCTCACCGCCGACAGCACGCCGCTGCCCGAACGGTTCGAGGAGGCGCTCGCGGTCGTGCTCGAGGCGATGGCGTCGCAGGAGTGGCTCGAGGGCTGGCATCGCACCGGTTGGCTGGACCTGCGCGCCGACACCGGTGCCGAAACCCCCGAAAATGGGCCAGAAACCGGCTCTGACCATTCGATTTGAGTTTTCCCGAATCAGTGTCTTAAGCTATCCCAGCTCCCAACGGAAAGCCGTTGAGGGAATTGCCGGAGAGATCCGGCGGGGCCCCCTTCGTTTAGCGGCCTAGGACGCCGCCCTTTCAAGGCGGTAGCGCGGGTTCGAATCCCGTAGGGGGTACAGTTCGACCGGTAAGATCGAGTGTTGTTGACACCAACACTCTGCAAGGCCCTGTGGCGCAGTTGGTTAGCGCGCCGCCCTGTCACGGCGGAGGTCGCGGGTTCGAGTCCCGTCAGGGTCGCAAAGTGCCGTTGGTTAGGCACAGCGCGATAGGCATTCGGTTCGGGTGCCGCCCGGCCAGGTAGCTCAGTTGGTACGAGCGTCCGCCTGAAAAGCGGAAGGTCGCCGGTTCGATCCCGGCCCTGGCCACCATGAGTGGTTACTGAAACTCCGGCTTCGAGTTCAACTCGAGGTCGGAGTTTTTTCGTTGGTTCGCAGGGTCACCGGCTGCCCGGGCTGACGATCCCGTTGTCGAAGGCGTACACGATCGCCGCGGCCCGGTCCCGAAGCCCGAGCTTGAGGAAGATGTGACCGACGTGACTCTTCACGGTGACCCCGGAAATCCCTAGCTCCCGACCGATCTCCGTGTTGGTGTGTCCGCGCCCGATCAACGTCAGCACGTCGAGTTCGCGTGCGGTCAGATCGTCGAGGGTCGAGGTGCTGTTGCCGGGAACCGGCGCGGACGTGCGGTAGGTGGCGAGGACCCGCTCGGTGACCGCCGGGTCGAGGCAGGCACCGCCCTCGGCGATGGTCCGAATGGCGCGAATGAGTTCCTCGGCGGGCGAATCCTTGAGGATGAAGCCGGCGGCACCCGCGCGCAATGCGCCGGAGAGCAGATGATCGTCGTCGAAGGTGGTCAGCACCAGCACGGGCGGCGGTCGATCGTTCGATTGCAGCTGCCTCGTCGCCTCGATGCCGTCGACCCGCTTCATCCGCAGATCCATCACCACGACGTCGGGAGAGTGGAGCGCCACCGCGGCGGGTACCTCGGCGCCATCGGCGCACTCGCCCGCGATGATGAAGCCGTCTTTGCGCCGCAGGATCCGTCGCAGTCCCGAGCGAACCAATTCCTGGTCGTCGACCAGGAGCACCTTGACGTCCGTCGCGGTCACGAGAGCCCGGGGATGCCGCGCGAGAGCATGCAGTTGCGGATCTCGGTCCCGAGCGGGAACTCGGCGCGCACCGACCACCCGTTCGCGTCCGGGCCCGCGACCAACGAGCCGCCCAGGAGTTCGGCGCGCTGTCGCATCCCCCTCAGGCCGGAGCCTGCGCCGGGCTCGGATCGTGGCGCGCGGTGGGTGCCGTTGACGATCGACACGACGACCGCATCGTCCGCCACGCGGAGCCGGACCTTCGCGGTCTCGCCCGGCGCATGCTTGACGACGTTGGCCAGCGATTCCTGGGTGATCCGATACAGGCCGAGACCGGTCGCCGCGGACACGGCCTCCGGACTGCCGGTCAGGTCGTACTTGACGTGCACGCCCGCGCGGACGAAGTCTGCAACGAGTTCCGGGATGTCGGCGATGTCCGGCTCTGGTGCGACCCTGGACGGTCCGGCGTCGAGCAGGCCGACGGTTTGCCGGATGTCGGCCATCGCCTGCCGCCCCAGGCGCTCAGCGTCGGTGAGGGCCTCGATCGCCTCGTCGACATCGCGATCCTCCTGGAGCGCTCGGCGGGCACCGGTCAGGTGCAGCAGCGTGATGCTCAACGAATGCGCGATGACGTCGTGAACCTCGCGGGCGATGCGCCGCCGTTCGTCGCTCGCGGCCTGCTCGGCGCGGCGGGCCACGGCTTCGCGCTCCCGTTGCAGCAGGCGCAACTGGGTCTGGAGTACGAAACCCACCATCCACCCGAGCACCACGCCGGTGACGTAGGGCGGGATCCCTTCGAGATCGCCGAGGGTGGCCGCGGCCGCGATCATCGCGACCGCCGCGACGGCAAACGTGACGCTGACCCTCGGTCCGGTGGTCGCCGCGACCTGGGCGACTCCGACGATGAGAATGAACGGCGCGATGTCGTTGGGCACCGGATCCAGCAGCAGCAGTGCAGTTCCGACAAAGGTGGTGGCCATGAGGGTGACGGGCACCAGCCGGGGGTGGGGCAGCGGCAGGCCGAGCGTGAGCCACAGGCAGGCACTCATCGCGATCAGCCCGCCGAGCAGCGCCCATCCGGGAGGGATGAGGGCTCCGCGCTGCGCGACCGCGACGGTGGCGGCGGCGATCAGGCAGATATCGCTCGCGATCGGGATCGCGGGCGGGTAGTCATAGGGCAGCACCGCTATGCGGCGGTGTACGTACTCCGATACCACCTTCACCCCGCCAGCCTAAGGGCTGATCCGGCCGTCGGCATCGTGCCACGAGCGGTCACGGTCTCCACCCACGGTAGGAGACGAAGTCGCGACCCTGGCATGTCGATCCGGGTTCGAGGACTCCGTAGCGTCAGCGGTACCGACAGATACGGAGGTGAGTTCAGTGTCCTGGAATGACTTTCACGCACGCGGTGCCGTGCTTCAGCTGGTCTTGGAGCGGGCTCGGGTCGACCCGGGCGATCCCGGGCTGTTCGTCGACCTGCCCGACATACAGAAGCTGTTCGGCGGACCCGACGGTGTCCTGCTCGCGCTCGAGCATCGATGGACCACCCACCTCGCGGCGAAACTCGATCAGGCGATCGAGGACGGCGCCCCGCCGAACACCGCATGGAACGAGCTGACCGCCGAGCAGCCCGAGCTGCGAGCGGTGCTGGACCGCTATGCCCGCCGTTCGCCGTCCCTGCGCGCGGCCCAGCACGCGGAGCGGGGAATGATCGGCGCGCACTTCAACGCCCAGGTCCATGCCGACGACAGCGGCGGGCTCGGCGGCGGCCGCCAGGAGTCCGGTGCCGCCGCGGCCTCGCCCGCCTCGGAGTCGGTGGTCAGCCGATGCTGAAGGGCTGTCCCCAGAGGGTGACGGTGCCCTTGACGTTCTCGGTGTCGACGGTGACGTTGACGTAGGAGCGGGCCTGCGC